>JAXGXT010000001.1:0-464591 GCA_040772665.1 Lachnospiraceae bacterium
ATATAAAAAGACACAAGGATTTTTAGGTTAAGCCCAAATTCCATGTGTCTTTTATGTTATTTGTTTTTTTCACGAAGAAGCTTGCTAAGCTCGTCCATAAAAGTATTTATATCCTTAAACTCACGATACACAGAAGCAAACCTCACATACGCAACCTCATCTATTGCTTTAAGCTTTTCCATTACCATTTCCCCGACTTCCTTGCTGGAAACTTCCTTGTCCATACTGCTTATTACTGCATTTTCAATGCTGTCTGCGATTTCTTGTATCTGCTTTGCTGTTATGGGGCGTTTGTTGCAGCTTTTCATAATTCCATTTAAAAGCTTTGCCTTATCAAAGGTTTCTCTTATTCCGTTTCTTTTAATAACAATCATGGGAATAGTGTCCACTCTTTCATATGTTGTAAACCGCTTTCCGCAGCCGTCGCATGATCTTCTTCTTCTTATAACAGAGTTTTCATCCTGACCCCTGGAATCTATAACCTTAGTGTCATCATTGTTGCAAAAAGGGCATTTCAACTTAATCTCCTCCCCTATACTTTCTTTAGTCTACAAAATAAAGTATAAGCCACAAAAGGCTTAAGGTCAATGAGGATGAACTAAATTTTTAACCCTTATTCCCCAACAAACAAAACTTCCTCAACAACAACATCAACCAAAATAACATCATCACCAATTCTTCTTATACAATCCCAAGGTATTCTAAATTCCCTTTCATTGCAAAAAAGACCAAAATATCTGTTGCCCTCCGGCACAATTATCTTGCATATTTTTCCGTTTCTTAAATCAATTTCTAAATCATTCACAAACCCAAGCCTTAAACCATCACATATATTTATAACTTCTTTTCTTTTAAAGCAGCAAAATGTTTCTATAAACATAAATATTTCTCCCTATATTTAACTCATTACAAATGTATGTAATTTTTTCACCAGTATTACTCTAAAATTTTATTACTTTTTATATATTGACTTAATTTATTATTGGTTTTACAATATGTATGTATATCTTCAATGTAATTCAACTACATATTGTGTTAAGCATAAACTCAATATACTATAGTATCAAAGGGGGAGCTATTGTAAAATGATAGTCAGGATTAAAAAAAGAGATGGCCGTATAGACACTTTCGACCATAAAAAAATTGCAAATGCAATAAACAAAGCATTTATTGCAACAACAGGAGCAAAGGAGGAAAGTGTTTGCCTTGCCCTTGCCGAAGAGGTAGAGCAAACCTTTGATCTTGCAGGTAACGAAATGCCGACTGTAGAACAGGTTCAAGATATTGTTGAAAAGGTTCTTATAGACCACGGCTATGTAAGAACTGCAAAAAGCTATATTCTTTACAGAGCAGAACGTTCACGTGTCAGAGAAATGGAAACCCGCCTTATGAAAACATATGACGACATTACATTTTCCGACAGCAGTGACAGCGACATTAAACGTGAAAATGCCAATATAGACGGAAACACAGCCATGGGTACAATGCTTAAATACGGTTCTGAGGGTGCAAAACATTTTTATGAGATGTTTGTTTTAAATCCTGCCCATTCGAAAGCTCATGCAGACGGAGATATTCACATACATGATTTAGACTTTTTCACACTGACAACCACCTGCTGTCAAATAGATATCATAAAACTTTTTAAAGACGGCTTTTCAACAGGACACGGAACACTTCGTGAGCCTAATGACATTTCAAGCTATGCGGCTTTGGCTTGTATAGCAATTCAAAGCAACCAAAACGACCAGCACGGAGGCCAGTCAATTGTTAACTTTGATTACGGCCTTGCTCCAGGTGTTAAAAAAACCTTTGGAAAAAGATATTTTGCATTTTTGGCAAACGCTTTAGAGCTTATTGCAGATGCCGAAAGTGAAGAGGTTTCCGAATATTTAAAATCAGAGCTTTCAGGCAAGGGCTTTATACCAACCCTTGATGAAAATGCAGAATACACAAAAGCTGAAACAGAGCTTCTTCTTTCAAAAGGATATGACGAATACACAATTGCACGCGCTCAAGGTTTTGCACGTGAAAAAGCAATTGCGGCAACAGAACGTGCCACATATCAGGCAATGGAAGCACTTATACATAACCTTAACACAATGCATTCAAGAGCAGGCGCACAGACTCCTTTTTCATCCATTAACTATGGCATGGACACCTCCTCTGAAGGGCGTATGGTTGTAAGAAATATGCTTCTTGTTACGGAAAAAGGCTTGGGCAATGGGGAAACTCCCATATTCCCTATTCAAATTTTCAGGGTTAAAGAGGGCATTAACTTTAATACCGAAGACCCTAACTATGACCTTTTCAGGCTTTCATGCAGGGTCAGTGCAAAAAGACTTTTTCCTAACTTCTCTTTTCAGGATGCACCTTTTAATCTGCAATATTATAAGGGAACTCCGGAAACGGAAATTTCATACATGGGGTGTCGAACAAGGGTAATAGGCAACACCTTTGATAAAACCAAGGAAATAAGCAACGGCAGAGGAAACCTTAGCTTTACAACAATTAATCTTCCAAGAATAGGCATACTTTCAAACAAAAACCTTGAATGGTTTTACGATGAGCTTGACAGGAAAATCGCACTTGTTGTTGAACAGCTTTTGGAAAGATTTGAAATACAAGCCAACAAAAAAGTTCATAACTATCCTTTCCTTATGGGTGAAGGTGTTTGGATTGACAGTGAAAAATTAGGCTATAACGAAACAGTAAGAAATGTGCTTAGACATGGCACACTTTCCGTTGGCTTTATAGGCCTTGCCGAATGCCTTAAGGCACTTATAGGTTATCATCACGGCGAAAGCGAAATCGCCCAAAACCTTGGCCTTGATATAGTAAGCCATATGAGAAAAAGCCTTGATAAATATTCAGAAAAATATAAAATGAATTTTACACTTCTTGCAACACCTGCAGAAGGTTTAAGCGGAAGATTTATAAGAATTGATAAAGAAAACTATGGCATAATAGAGGGAGTAACAGACAGGGAATATTATACAAACAGTTTCCATATCCCTGTTTATTACGACATAAGCGCATTCAAAAAAATTAAAATCGAAGCACCTTATCATGCCCTTACAAACGCAGGACATATTTCTTATGTGGAGCTTGACGGCGACCCTTCTGAAAACCTTGAAGCTTTTGAAAAAATTGTGCGTTATATGAAAGAACAAGGAATGGGCTACGGCTCAATTAATCATCCTGTTGACCGTGATCCATGCTGCGGATATAACGGAATAATAGGCGACACATGCCCTAAGTGCGGCAGAAGTGAAGACAGCGAAGATATAGGTTTTCAGCGTATACGTAGAATAACAGGATATTTGGTTGGAACGGTTGACAGGTTTAACAACGCAAAACGTGCGGAAGTAAACGACAGAATTAAGCATTCAATCAAAAAGGAAGATAAATAATGAAAATACGAATTTCATCTGTTGTTAATGATTCAATAGTTGACGGAAAAGGAATAAGGCTTGCTGTTTTCACACAAGGCTGCGTTCATAACTGCCAAGGGTGTCATAATCCTCAAACCCATGATTTAAACGGCGGAGAAGAAGTTGATGTTAAAAAAATAATTGAACTTATTAAAGAAAACCCCCTCCTGGACGGCATTACACTGACAGGAGGAGAGCCTTTTCTACAAGCTGAGCAGTCTGCAAAAATAGCAGAAGCCGCTCACAGCCTTGGGCTTAATGTATGGACATACACAGGCTTTACCTATGAAGAAATTATGGCTTCCCATAATGATGATTTTATTGGGCTGCTTAAAGAAACAGATGTGTTAATAGACGGCAAATTTATTTTGTCAGAGCGTTCATTAGAGCTTAAATTCAAAGGGAGTAAAAACCAAAGAATTATTGACGTTAAAAAAACCTTGGAAAGCGGAGAAGTTACACAATTGTTCTAAGAGCCTAGGATTTACTTGCTCAAGAATATTTCTAAATCTTAACGTATATCTTTTCTCATACTAAAAGCCGCATGGAATATGCGGCTTTTAGTATGAGTTTTTATTTAGTTTTTTAAATTCAAATGGATTTATGCAAAGACTCTGTTCATATTTCATTTATTTAAAACTATTTAAAATATCCTGTGTATGCCTGTATTTCTCCGTTTTCATCAATAATGTCAGAAATTTTCCAATAGTTCCCTTCTTTTTCAAGAATTAAATCTGTATCGAAAGAGTAAGTATCTGCCGACGTTTTTGTTACATACCTGACAATATACTTATAAGCGGTGTCGCTTAGCTTGTCGGAATCTATTATTTCATAGCTGTCAATCCAAGGACTTTAAACCCCTGTCACCCAAAAAATATAATCATTGTCTTCAAGGCTTTTTGAATATGCTTTTTTAAGTGCATCAGTCATCACACTGTATTGCATTATACCGCTTCTTTCTTTCATTCCCATAGAAAAAACCTCTATAGCTTTTTCAGGAGTAACAACACCTAAGTTTTCTATAGCCTTTTCCAACTGTCTAAGTTTTGAATTATCTGTTGTATATATATTTACAGAATTGTCATAGTCAGTAAAATAAATTTCTCCTCCAATTTCCTCAACAATTGTTCTTAAAGGGGCATAGGTAAGGCCGTTATAAATAAAAGGTTTATTATCGGCATTAAATTCTATCTTTTTATCTTGTAAGAACACATTATCAATGCTATATGAAACATCAATGTTTTTAACAATCCCTGACGCAAAAATTGTTGAAACTCCCATACTTCCAATAATAACCCCTGTAAAAACACCCTTTAAATTCATTTTAAAACACCTCCTAATTATATACTCACACAGATTTTTCTCATTTTCAAATATTTTCTTTTACTCTTTCGTTCCAAGTATTATCAATATGTCAATTCCTTCTTCAAGCATTGACTTATCCAGTATTATCTTGCTGTTAGGGTAATAGACCTTTAAGTCTTCTCCTGCACCCTTTTCTTTCACTACTATTCTTGTATACTCTGTTTTTTCGCCTTCAAAGTTAGAAGTTTTTGCTACGTTATATCCCTCTTTTACAAGCATGTCTTGGTTTTTACCGGCAAACCCGCCTTTACTGCCGCCATTGGCAACTTCAATTACTTTGTCTTTACTGTCCTTGCCATCAACTATGTTGTCGCTGAAAAATATCTTGCTTACAGCAGGCTTTACTGCCGCTTCGTCATATAAAAAATATGAAATGTTTCCCACATATTCTCCTGCCCCGGGCAAAGTTTCTGCTTTAAGTTTAGATAAATCCACATCCTTGGCATATTGTGCATACTTAACGGCATCTGTAATGTTTATGTCTGTTTCAACATAGTCATATGCAGTTTTTATTAAAGCAGGGAAACTTTTAATCATTGTTTCACTTGATAAAAGCTTATTCATAAGCGCTTTCAAGAAATCCTGCTGAACAGCAACTCTTTGCTCATCCCCTAAAGGATATCTTCTGAACCTTACAAGCTGCTGGGCCTTTTCTCCGTCTAAAGGCTGAAGCCCTTCTTTAAGGTTTATATAAATATCTCCTGTATCTCTCATATCCCATTTCATATCCTGCGGAACATAAAACTCTACACCGCCAATTGCATCAACAAGATTTGTAAAACCGTCAAAATTTACCTTTACATAATGGTCTATTTCTATTCCTAAAAGTTCTTCAAGCTGAACAATGGAAAAATGATTGGCTTTTTCTTTTCCTGCGTAGGCATGAACCTCATTTATTTTACATATGCCTCCGCTTGGTATATATTTATTATTGCTTTTTAGGTAGGTATACATTTCGTCGGATATTTTAACCCTTGTATCCCTTGGCACTGAAAACATTCCCAGATTACCGCTTTTGCTGTCAAAATGAAAAACTACTATAACATCTGTCCTTGTTTCGTCTTCGTCCACACCAAAAACAGCAATATTAAGAGATATATCCTTGCCTATAAGGGCATCAATAATATTCATCTGGCTTCCCTGTTTCGGGTTTGTGTCTTTAAA
Source organism: Lachnospiraceae bacterium (assembly GCA_040772665.1). Taxonomy (GTDB): domain Bacteria; phylum Bacillota; class Clostridia; order Lachnospirales; family Anaerotignaceae; genus JAXGXT01. The sequence goes on from JAXGXT010000001.1 coordinate 5,964, forward strand.
GCCCACAATTTTTGAATATGCAAAAATAGCCGCCGAAGAAAAAAGAACAAAAGCAAATACTATCAAAAAAAGTGTTTTAAAAAATCTGCCTGCAAGACTTTTTCTTTTCTTTCTCTTTTTAATGCCGCCTTGCGGCTGAAATCTTTTATTGTCAGCTGTACTGTCCTTAATCATTTATAGCACCTTAATCCTTTATATTATTCTCTTCTGGTTGTACGAAATCACTTTTAGGAAAGAAAAGTTCTTCCACCAATTCTTTAGTTCCCTGCAAATCATTATTAAAATATGAACCGCCTGTTCCCGGAATTGTATATGTTTTAATATTTTCAACACTTATATCTTTTATATACTTCACATATTGAAGTGCATCAATTACTGTTATATCAGTTTCCACATAGCTTAACACAGTTTTTGTTAAAGGCACAATATTTTTTATAATTGTTTCGGTGTTTAATACCTTTTTCATAAGCGCACTCATAAACTGCTGTTGTACTTTAATTCTTTCCAAATCTTTTGCCGCATATCCCTCTCTAAACCTTACAAGCTGCTCCGCCTTATCTCCGTTTAAAATTTGAGTTCCTTTTTTTAAATGTACATACAGCCCTTGTTCAGGGTCTTCATAATCCATATCCATAGGCACGTCAAACTCCACACCATCAATGGCATCAACAACATACCTAAATGATGAAGTTGTAAACTTTAAGTAATAATCAATTTCTATATCTAACAAATCCTCAATTGCCATCACAGAATACTGCGCCCTGTAACCCTCACCTGCATAAGCATGAATTTCGTTTATTTTGCAAACGCCATATCCTATTTTAGTGGGAATAAAGCCTGTTCTGTTTCTGTTTTTTAATCCGTTAATCATTTCTTCAGTCATTGTTACTTTTGTATCTCTGGGAACAGAAACAATGTTAATATCTTTTGTTTCCTCATTAAAGCTTGCAACGAAAATAACATCTGTTCTTGTGCCGTCACCATCAACCCCGAAAACAGCCACATTGGTTATGTTTTTTTCTTCCTCTGCAGCTTCACTCTCTTCATTGTTTTCCAAATTTAAATCTTTCTTTTTTAAGGTTTTATTCTCTTTGCTTGGCTTTCTTGAAGCATAGGCAGCAATTCCAGCAAAAGAAACTGCACTGAATAAAAAAACGGCTGAAAAAACAATTAAAATAAATCTCCTAAAAAACCTTAGCTTAATTTTAACACCATCTTTATCTGAAAGTTCGCCCTTCCTAAATTCAGACGACATTTTCTGCACCTCCGCACATCTCCTCTATATTATCACAATTATATTCTTGTTTTTAATATTATGTAAAGAAAAATATCATTTTTCTATGTTTTTTAAATTCTAACTATGACATTTTACCACAAAAGTTAAAAAAATCCACCAATAAAAATATTAAATTTTCTTTACTATTTTGTCTAAAAGAGATACCATGTTATTGTTAAGGTGTAATATAAATATAAAAAGAGTTGTTTTTTTGTTTTTATTCACACCATATAATATCCGCAAATTTCATTTGCGGGGGAGCCTAACGGCTCTGCCGCTGTTGTCACAGCGGATTATATTACTCATAAAACTTTTCAAGTTTCATTCGTCCGTCAGCAAAAGAAAATGTCGGTTTTACCGCCGCTTTCTTTTGCTTTGGGGGTATAATATCCGCAAATTTCATTTGCGGGAGAGCGTAGACAAAGTCAAAACCTTGAGGGCTTTGCCCTCAAACACCCACAAGGGTTTTACCCTTGACCTATCTAAAACCGCATGAATATGCGGTTTTGATAAAAGTTTTTGGTCTTGCTTTTTTCAAAAAGCAAGTGGGGTTGGGCAACGCCCAAGGTTTGTCTTCAGTCTGCTGCAAATTTCATTTGCAGTAGAGCCTAAACGGTTTTACCGCCGCTTTCTTTTGCTTTTGGGGTATAATAAACGGAGGTACAAAAATGAACAAAATTAAAGATTTTATTTTTAACAAAAAAATTACATTAGGCCTGTTTTCTTCCCTTTGGATTTTACTGTTTGGAAGCCTTTTTATTATGGTTGGAGCTATATTTGTGGATTTTAGCTTTTCTAAAATATTTTTTGATTTTGCCAAAAGCAGTCCCGCCCTTTTTTTCTTAAACCTGCTTCCCATTGTTATTGTAGTAACTTTTATGTTTTTGCTTTTTAACAACGCAGTTTTATCAGTAATGGCAAGCGGTATCCTTTTTGCCATTATGGCAATAGCCAACAGCGAAAAAATCAGGTTAAGGCAAGACCCAATCTTTCCTGCCGACCTTAAACTTGTTACAGAACTTGCTGGAATTGCAAAGGGTTTTACACCTACAATAATAGCCATTTATGCCGCAATAATAATCATTGCTGTTTTTGCAATATTTTTTACTGCTGTATTTTTTAAATCAATCAAAATTCCTCTAAAGGCAAGAATTGCAGGGATATTTTTAACGGCTGTAACAGCCGCAGTTTTAAACTCGGCTGTGTATGCAAAAGAAGCAGTGTATGCCTCATTTTCCGTAGACGGAAATCCTTATTTTGAAGTTAATCAATATGGCTCAAAAGGCTTTGTTTACAGCTTTGCACACAAGTTTAATTCAATGAAAGTTAAACCGCCTAAAACCTACAGTAAAAATGAAATTACTGCATTGGAAAATAGTTTTCCCGTCAACGAAAACTTAGAAAATGAAAAATTTCCCCATATAATAATGATTATGGGCGAGGCATATGCAGACCTTTCAGAAAATGAAAACCTTGATTTTTCAAACTACATAGATCCTATGAAAGAATGGAAGAACCTTGCCGAAAGCGAAAATTCAATTTCAGGGCACATAATTGTTCCAAAGTTCGGCGGCGGAACAAGCGACACAGAATTTGACGTTCTTACAGCAATGCCCACAAGATATGTGGGAAACGAATCAAATTCTTTTAACTTAATAAGAAAACCCATAGATTCAATACCAAAAAGGCTTAAAAAAATAGGTTATGACACCCTTGCAATTCACCCCGGATACTCTTGGTTTTATAACAGAAGCAATGTTTATAACTATATGGGCTTTGACGATTTTATCCATCTTGAAAGCTTTCAGGGCACAGAAAAATACAGAGGCGGTTACATAGCCGATAAATATGCGGCAGATAAAATAATTGAAACCTTTGAAGAACATATACAAACCAAAGAAAATCCGCTTTTTGAATTTATTGTTACAATACAAAACCACGGGCCTTATGACGAAAAATATAACGAAGTGGAAAATACCTTTGAAACTAACATTACCCTTACAGAAAAGGAAAAAACACTTTTAAACAGCTACTTCATGGGAATTAAAGATGCTGATGCAGAAATAAAACGCCTTGCCGACTATTTTGAAAAAAGCAACGAGCCTGTTGTTTTAGTATATTTCGGCGACCACCTTCCCGGATTTTCAAACGGTATGGATTTTTTCAAAATTTTAAACTATAACATTGACTCTAACGGAACAGCGGAACAACTTTTAAATGTTTATAAAACACCTTTTATGATTTGGCAAAACTCTGCCTCAAAAGAAATTTTCACTCTTGAAAAAAACCATCAAGAGCTTAAAGACGGCTCAACAATAAGTGCCAACTATTTAGGTGCTTATCTTCTTGAAATTTTAGAAATGGAGGGTTTGTCTCCAATGGCAGACTTTTCTAACTCATTAAGAAAAGAACTGCCTGTTTTAACAAATTCAAACTTTCTTCTAAATAACGGAGAATATACTTCCCAACTTAGCGAAGAACTTTTAAAAGAAGTTGAAACTTTAAAAAACTGGGTCTATTATAAAATGTTTGATGAATAAATGGTCTAAAATGGTAAATTGTCCTTGACAAAACACACACATGTTATATACTTATAGAAAAGGGGTTTGTAATAACAAACCTCTTGATTATCCCCAATGGTTTGTCTATACAAACCTAAACGAAATGGTATAGGAGGACAATATGGAAATTTATAAACTTTTCGATGCAGAACTTAAATTTATGCATATACTTTGGGAAAACGAGCCTGTATCATCAACAGAGCTTTCAAAAATTTGTTATGAAAGTTTATCATGGAAAAAATCCACCACTTTTAATATGATAAAAAAACTTTCTCAAAAAAATATAATAAAAAATCAAGATGCTGTTGTTACAAGCCTTGTAACTAAAGAACAAATTCAAAAAGCAGAAAGCGAAGATATAATCGAAAAAAAATTCAATGGTTCCCTTCCCTCATTTTTAGCGGCATTTCTTGTTGATAAAAAGCTTAAGGAAAGCGAGTTTGAAGAAATTATTAAAATAATAGAGGAGGCTAAGTAATGGAAGGGATTTTTCTTAAAATTATAAATATGAGTATTGTGGGAACAATTGTAATTTTTATAATCCTTTTTGCAAGGCTTCTTTTAAAAAACAAGCCTAAAATATTTTCATATTTACTTTGGTTTCCTGTTTTTTTCAGACTTATTTGTCCTGTTTCTTTTTATTTTCCATACAGCGTTGTTGGAATGTTTAACAAAGATACAAATTATATAGAAACAGAAACAATTTTGTTAGAAAATTCAAGCCATACATCTTTAAGCTATCAACCAAACTTGTCAGAAACAGTGGAAATTTCAAAAACAGGCTCTTTTCTTCCCAATGTAAGTTCACAGCCTGTGCAAGATTCTTTTGCCTCTGTTTTAGATATTTTGTTTATAGTTTGGCTTATGGGTGTATTCATACTTCTTATTTACAGCTTTTTGTCGGTTGTAAGCATTTATAAAAGAACAGACGATGCCACACTTATAACAGAAAACATCTACGAAACAGACAAAATAAAAAGCCCTTTTGTTTTAGGCTTTATTCCGAAAATATATATTCCTGTAAACATAGAAAAAAAAGATATGCACTATATAATAGCCCACGAAAAAACTCATATAAAACGTGGCGACCATATTGTAAAACCCTTCGTCTTTGGAATTACGGCAATACACTGGTTTAACCCTTTTGTGTGGCTTGCTTATTCACTTATGTCAAAAGATATGGAAATGAGCTGTGACGAAAGTGTAATTAAAAACTATGAAATAGAAGATACAAAAAAATATTCCTATGCCCTTTTAAAGATTTCCGTTAAAAATAATGCTCTTCTTAGGCCGATAGGGTTTGGAGAAAGCAATGTAAAATCAAGAATTAAAAATATTATGAAATATAAAAACATCAAACGCACCTCCGCTGTTGCCATAATTATTCTTTGCCTTGCGGCAGGGTTTTTCGCCCTTGCAAATCCGCATCCTGCCAACACAAACGGAAAAAAACTGGGGGAAATTTTAAGCAGGTACGAGGGTGATGAAATTGTTTTAAATGATGTTTTAAACTTTGATTATGACTATGTTATTCAGTTTCCAAGCTATGCCTCAAAAGAAAACATGTATGAGATTCTTGGCTTTAGAACCTCTGTTGTTCGGGAGGATGTAAATGACGGGATTATGAATATTCTTTTTGTTAAAAACAATAAGCCTGTTTGCTATCTTTACGGTTATTCAAGCAATAACGGTTTTAGCCTTTATCTTCCCGACGGCATAAAAATTCCTAAAAATGAAATAGGCGTCTTTCAAGTGGGCAGACAAACCTCATACCCTAACTATTCGCAGGAAAATATACTTCAAGATTATAACTTTAATCAAATGGCTAATGAACTTTTTAATGCTAAAAATCCATATATAGGCGATGCAAGTGCTAACGGAAGAATATTACGTCTGCTGAATTTTAATAACATCCAATTGAACGGAACAGAACTGCAAACAACAACAGAGCCTTATGAATTAATAGTAGACCTAAAAACAGATAAGGATACAGACTTTTTTATAAATCACTTTGAAAATTCTTCACAATTTTATAAAAATGCGGCAATTATTCTTTCTTTAATTGATAACTGTCAAAATGTTTCATACCGCTTTAACAACAGCCAAACCATAACTTTCACAAGAGAGCAGATAGAAAACAACTTCGGCTATGACGTAAGGCTTATGACGCAAAATATTGATGAGTTTAAAGCCTTTCTAAACAGCATTGAAACTGCCGAAGATTACAGCGATATAATAGAAAAGCTTCATATTTTAAGCACTGCAAATGAAAAGGCAGATGTAAATGATATTATAAAAAATAACAGCGACTATGAATATTTAATTAAATATGGCAACAAAACAGTTAACTATGCCCTTAGACGCTTTGAACAGGAAGTAAAAAACGATTTAGAAAATGCAGTTATGGCAAAAGCAGTTTATGAGATTTTAGGAATACAGTGCAGCGAAAACCCTGATGACTACCCCGATACCACAAAGTGGTATAATGCCCTTGAAATAAGAAATGAAATAACTTTAAAAAACAGCTTTAGAATAAACACAGACAACCTCTTCCTTAAAGAAGTCTATAACCATATAGACCTTATGGAGCTTATGAAAAGTTCATATTACGGCTTTTATATTCCTGCCGTAAACATTATTGATTCCATTGAAAAAGGTGATAGTTTAAAGCTTTTTGTGATAGCCCATGTTTCATATTTCAAAGCATATGAGGGAAGTGACGGTTTATATATAAAACGAGTGGCCGGCAATGCCCCCACAGGAGCATATACACTAAAAAAAGAAACAAGCGGTGAATATTCTGTGACAGACTTTAAAAAAATAGAAGACGGAGGGCTTCTTGCCCCCTCACTAAAGGAAATGTGCGTGGATTTTGACGGGAAAGAACTTCCCAAAGTATATGAAAAAATGTTTAATTCGGCAAACTATTATGCAAAGGATTTAGACCCTGTAATGGAAGAAAATTTAATGAAGCACTTATCAAACAATGGTATCTCTAAAAACCAAATTAAAGACATACAATAAACTCCATAAATCTAAAAGCCAATGACCCAGAAGTCATTGGCTTTTTTGTATGGATCAAGGATGAAACCCTTGTAGGTGCATTGGGACAAAGCCCCGATGTCTTAGCTTTTCTTACATAAATCCGCCCATTCCGTTGGATGGCCCTTGCTGCATATAATCAGCAGCTCCATTTTTATCAGGGAAATCAGCCACAACAGCCTCTGTTGTAAGGAAAGTTGATGCAACTGATGTTGCATTTTGAAGAGCAGTTCTTGTAACCTTTGCAGGGTCAACAATTCCTGCTTCAATCATATCAACATATTCCTCTTTAAGTGCGTCAAAGCCAATATTGTCAGCCATTTCTTTAACCTTGCTAACTATTATTGAGCCTTCAAGACCTGCGTTTGCAGAAATTTGACGCATAGGTGATTCAAGAGCTTTGATAACAATATCTCCGCCTGTTCTTTCATCTCCTGAAAGGCTTTCCACGATTTCTTTAAGCTTTGAAACTGCGTGAATATAAGGGGTTCCGCCTCCTGCAACAATTCCTTCTTCAACAGCAGCCCTTGTTGCCGCCAAAGCATCTTCCATACGAAGTTTCTTTTCTTTCATTTCTGTTTCAGTTGCAGCACCAACCTTAATAACAGCAACTCCGCCTGAAAGTTTAGCAAGTCTTTCTTGTAATTTTTCTTTTTCAAACTCACTTGTTGTTTCTTCAAGTGAAGCCTTTATCTGCTTAATTCTGCCGTCAATATCCTCTTTTTTTCCTGCTCCGTCGGCAATAATTGTAAGCTCTTTTTCAACCCTTACAGTTCTTGCACTTCCAAGCATGTCAATGTTTACATCTTTAAGGTCAATTCCAAACTCGTCAGAAATCACCTGTCCGCCGGTAAGAGCCGCAAGGTCAGCAAGCTGTGCCTTTCTTCTTTCGCCGTATCCCGGTGCTTTAACAGCAACACATGTAAATGTTCCTCTTAATTTATTTAAAACAAGTGTGGCAAGCGCCTCTCCTTCAATGTCTTCTGCAATAATAAGAAGTTTTGCCCCTACCTGCATAATCTGCTCAAGAATAGGAAGAATTTCCTGAATGTTAGAGATTTTCTTATCTGTTATAAGAATATAAGGGTTCTCAAGAACAGCAATCATCTTTTCCATATCTGTTGACATATAGCTTGAAAGATATCCCTTATCAAACTGCATGCCCTCAACAAGTTCAAGTTCTGTGTTCATTGTTTTTGATTCTTCAACAGTTATAACACCGTCATTTGTAACCTTTTCCATTGCGTCTGCAACCATAATTCCAACCTCTTCATCACCTGAAGAAATAGCCGCAACTCTTGCAATATGGTTTTTAGTTGAAACAACTGTGCTCATCTTTTTAATTTCTTCCACAGCCGCATCAGTAACCTTTTGCATTCCGCGTCTAAGAATAATCGGGTTTGCCCCTGCGGCAATGTTTTTAAGCCCTTCTTGAACCATAGCCTGTGCGAGAACTGTTGCTGTTGTTGTTCCGTCACCTGCAACGTCATTTGTCTGTGTTGCAACTTCCTTAACAAGCTGTGCACCCATGTTTTCATATGGGTCTTCAAATTCAATATCTCTTGCAATTGTAACACCGTCGTTTGTAATAAGAGGGCTCATGAACTTTCTGTCTAAAACCACGTTTCTTCCCTTTGGCCCAAGGGTTACCTTAACTGTGTCTGCCAATTTGTTAACACCGTCTGCCATTGCATTTCTGGCCTCTGCACCATATTTAATAAGCTTTGCCATGTTTATATTCCTCCTAAAAATCAGTCTTCAATAATAGCCAAAATATCAGCCTGTCTTAATATAATATATGTGTTTCCTTCAAACTTAATTTCTGTTCCTGTATATTTTGAATAGATAACCTTATCTCCTGGTTTAACCATCATGGTTACTTCTTCTCCATAAACATTTCCGCCGGGCCCTACGGCAATTACTTCCGCCTCCTGGGGTTTTTCCTTGCTTTGTGTTGGAAGAACAATTCCTGACTTTGTTTTTTCTTCCGCCTCCATTTGTCTTATTACAACCTTGTCGCCAAGCGGTACAAGCTTCATATTAAAAACCTCCTATTAATAAATTTTCATTTTTTGTTAGCAACCTCCACGTGTGAGTGCTAAACCATATAATAATATTAGCCATATAAGCCACATTATGCAAGCTATTTTATTTTATAATATTTTAAAGTATAAATCAATAGCCTGTGTAATCAACAGATACAGCTATTTTTCTCTGTTTTCCTCTTCTTATCTTTATTTTACCAATTTTATTATAATTTTATAACTATTTTCAAACAAAAAACCGATGTATTTCAGCATCGGTCATAAAATTCAGGTAAAGTTAAAACCTTAAAGGTTTGCCTTCAATGTGAAAACAAACCTTAGTTTTTGTTTGAAACTGTATATTCATACGGTTTTAATATAAGTCAAAAATAAAGTTTAAAGATAAATGCCATACTGCAAAATGTCGGCTTGAAAAGTAAATTCCTTACAAAAGCCCTGAAAACTCCAGCTTTATCTTTACTATAAAACAGATGTGTTTTAGTTATATTTTTTTAGCACATGCAAGTGCTATTGCCCCAGGCCCTATATGGCATGCAACACTTAAACTAAGGGGGTCAAGCATAATATTATGGTTAGGAAAGGCTTCTTTAACCTCCTCCATAAATTCCAAGGCTTCACTTTTTTCATGGGAATAGGCTATAAAAATAGCCATATTCTCACCTGTTTGAGAAGTGTTAAATCTTTTTTCAAAATCATCTTTAACAGCATTAATCATCATTTTTTTTGCCTGCTTTTTTGTTCTTGCCTTTGTAAAGGCATCAAGTTTTCCTCCTTGAATTTGGAGCACAGGCTTAATCTTTAAAAGCTCTCCCAAAGTTGCGGCGGCAGGAGTTATTCTTCCGCCTTTTTTCAAATATTTCAAAGTTTCTAAAGTTATATATATGCTGCTGTCAAACTTGGTTTCCTCAAGAAAAGATTTGATTTCTTCTGCAGTTTTACCTCTTTTTGAAAGCTCAATTGCCTGAAAAACAGAATGTTTTTGAGTAACTGAAATTCTTTGGTTGTTTACAACAAAAATCTTTTTGTCATAATCTTCACTAAGCATTTTTGCAGTTTGGTATTCACTGCTTAAACTGCTGCTCATGGGTATATGAACAATTTCATCATAATCTGTTAAAACCTTTTCCCATAAATCCAAAACATCACCCACGGCAGGCTGAGAAGTTAAAATATCTGCACCTGACATAAGTTTTTCATAAAACTGCTCATGGGTAAAATTTATATCTTCAAAAAACGTCTCTCCGTCTATTGTAAATGGCATTGGTAAAACAAAAATTCCTAAATCTTCAGCCTCCCTTTGGGAAATTCCGCTGTTGCTGTCAGTAATTATAGCGATCTTACTCAAACTATTAAACCTCCCTAAGTAACTTTTTAATAATTATTTTTCATTGGCTTTAAGCTGCTAAGCTTTTAATACTTACATATTATATCATAAAAACAAAAGAAAGCGGCGGCAAAGCCGACATTTTCTTTTGTCAATGAACGAATAAAACTTGAAAAGTTTTATGAGTAATATAATCCGCTGTGATAACAGCGGCGGAGCCGTTAGGCTCTTACACAAATGAAATTTGTGGACATTATATCATGCCCATGTAACTTCTGCCACTACATTTATAAAAAACTATCTTGACTTTAACTAATTCAAGGGTTTCCCCTATTACTTTAACCGAATTATTGACTATTGCAAACCTTCGTTGTATAATTCACTTAAGAATATTTTTACTATTTCCAATTAAAAGGTGGTGAAACTATGAATAGCCAAAAACTAAAGGTTCAAATGCTTGGAAATGTGTCATTGCAGTATGATGGTATTCCCATTGTTCTTGAACGTACATCCACAACAAACGCAACTAAGCTCCTTTTATATTTACTTTATCACAGGGATAAAAAGATTTCAAAAGACACACTTATAAATGTAATGTACGGTAATGAGGATATTATAAGTCCATCAAATAATTTAAAAGTAAATCTTTTTAGGCTTAGAAAAATTTTAGAAGCCTCAGCCCTGCCTCCCAATGAATATATTTCTTTTAAAGCAGGTTCATATTCTTTCAACAGTCTTATTCCTTTGGAAATAGATGTAGAAATTTTCACTTTATATGCAGAACAGGCACTTACTAAAGATCTTCAAAAAGAAGAAAAACTTCTTTTGCTTCAAAAAGCAATTGAGGTCTATACAGGAGAATTTCTTCCAATGCTTTCAAGTATGCCCTGGGTGATTCTTGAAAACATTAAATATCGTGATTTATACATCAAATGTATACGTTCTGCAAATAATTTAATAGAAGAAAACGGCGATTTGCCTCTTATGCTTGACATTTGCAGTCGTGCCCTTAATATATATCCTTTTGATGAAGAAATTCATTTGCTTAAGATTAAATGCCTTATAGATATGAAAAACTATTTTGCGGCATTATCCCATTATGAAGAAACCACGAAACTTTTTTATGAAGAACTGGGTGTTTCACCGTCAGAAAAAATGCTTACACTATATAAGCAAATGACAAGTAAAATAAAACTAAACACTTCTAACATCAATCAAATAAAAGATGCCTTAAAGGAAAAAGAAAGCCCCTACGGTGCATATTACTGCAGCTATTTAGGCTTTGTGGACAGCTATAGGTTTATTGTTCGTGTTATAGAAAGAACGGGACATTCAATTTTTCTTTCTCTTTTTACACTTACAAACCTGCGCGGCACCCCACTTGAAATAGGTGAAAAACTTTCCGAGGCTTCTGAGGCACTTCATGATGTAATAGGTTCTTCTTTAAGACGCGGAGATTTATACACAAGGTACAGCCCCAACCAATTTTTGGTTTTACTTATAGGTATAAACTATGAAAACTGTGAAATTGTTTCAAACAGAATTAAAACCAAATTTAAAGATGAGAAAAATATACGTGGCGTACGCCTTCAAAACACCTCCATCTCAGGAGCAGACTTAAACATTCGCTAAATTAAAATACACCCAAAATATTAAAGATTTTATTCTAAAATATTAGGGTGTATTCTTTAAGTTTTAAATGTCTTCTTTTATTAATTTTATCCCATACTTTCTGCAATGTAGTTTAAAACCTTTTCAAGCACATTCTGCTCGTCAAGCCCGCTTACTTTAACAGTAATTTCATCACCATAGTTAACATCAAGCATAAGAAGACTTAAAAGACTTTTTGCGTTTGCGTGTTTTGTTCCTTTTACAATCTCAATGTCACATTTGAATTTATATACATAAGATATAAACCGAGAAACCACGCTTGAATGAATGCCTTCCTTGTTTGAAATAACAATATTTTTTTCAACCATTTTACAATGCCTCCTAAGATGTAGATTTTCCCCAAAATCCATGAAACAATGTTAACACACAAGTGTCTTTTTTTCAATTATAATTTCCTATTTTGAAGTTTGAAACAGCATTCAGACAATTAATTTTAAACATTCGTAAAAAATTAAATTCTTTTGCATTTTCTACATAAAAAGGCTATAATATCTATCATATCTGTATAGTAGATGAAATGTTAATTTAAAAGACTTCCAAAAAGCTTTATCAAAATATACAAATCATTTTTTGGTATTTTGATAAAAATGCATTAATAAACTTGATTTTACAAGCTTTTAGAAAGCCATTAATAGTATAATCAGCATTTCTCAAGATTTTTTACCGGGAGGGTTTGTTTTGGAAAAAGAAAAATTTTATATAACAACACCGATTTATTATCCAAGCGATAAACTGCACATAGGTCATTCATACTGCACCGTTGCTGCAGACGCTATGGCAAGATATAAAAGACTTCGCGGCTATGACGTTATGTTTCTTACAGGAACAGACGAGCATGGCCAAAAAATTGAACGTATTGCAACATCTCAGGGCGTAACCCCTAAAGAATATGTAGATAAAGTAGTTGACGGAATTAAAGAACTTTGGACGGCAATGGATATTTCTTATAATAAGTTTATAAGAACAACTGACGAAGAGCATGTTGAGGGTGTTAAAAAAATCTTTAAAAAACTCTATGATAAAGGCGATATTTATAAATCCTCATACGAAGGGCTTTACTGCACACCGTGTGAAACCTTTTTTACAGAACATCAGCTTGTTGATGGAAAATGCCCTGACTGCGGGCGTGAAGTAGAAAAAATTAAAGAAGAAAGCTATTTCTTTAAACTCTCAAAATATCAGGACAGGCTTATAGAGCTTATAGAAAACAATCCCGGCTTTCTTGAGCCTCGCTCAAGACAAACTGAAATGCTCTCAAACTTTTTAAGACCCGGCCTTGAAGATCTTTGTGTAAGCAGAACGTCTTTTAAATGGGGTATTCCTGTGGATTTTGACCCGGGACATATTGTTTATGTTTGGGTTGATGCCCTTTCAAACTATATAACAGCCTTGGGCTATGGAACAGACCATGATCAGCTTTATAAAAAATATTGGCCTGCAGACATTCACCTTGTTGGAAAAGAAATTGTGCGCTTCCACTCAATAATATGGCCTGCAATGCTTATGAGCCTTGAAGAGCCTCTTCCAAAACAAATCTTTGGCCATGGCTGGCTTATAATTGACGGCGGAAAAATGTCAAAATCAAAGGGCAATGTTGTTGACCCTAAGGTGCTTGTGGAAAAATACGGCCTTGACGCAATACGTTATTTCCTTTTAAGAGAAGTTGCCTTTGGACAAGACGGCAACTTTACAAATGAGGCACTTATACAAAGAATTAATGCAGACCTTGCCAATGACCTTGGAAACCTTGTTTCAAGAACAGTGGGAATGATTGATAAATATTTCGGCGGAATCCTTCCCTGTTTGCAAAAAGAAACTGCGTTTGATTCTGACCTTATTAAAACCGCTTCAACAACAGTTGAAAACTTTCAAAATGTCATGGACAAAATGCTTTTTAGCGATGCATTAAGCGAGCTTTGGGTTCTTATAAGAAGAACAAATAAATATATTGATGAAACCCAGCCTTGGATTCTTTGTAAAGATGAAAATAAACAGGGAGAGCTTGCGGGGGCTTTATATAACGTGGCGGAAAGCATAAGAATTATCTCCATAATGCTTCAACCCTTTATGACAAAAACACCAAGCCTTATATGGAAACAGTTTAATATTGAAGATGAAAAACTTACCGAATGGGATTCTATTAAAACCTGGGGCCTTCTTTCAAAAAACATTGCAATTACAAAAGGAGAAACTCTTTTCCCAAGAATTGATATGAAAAAAGAACTTGAAATGCTTGAAGAGGCTCAAAAAGCAGCTCAGGCACAAAGTGTTGCAAATCAAGCAAAACCTCAAGAAGAAGAAACTTTTGAAGAAATTACAATCGACGATTTTTCTAAAATTCAGCTTGTTACAGGCGAGGTAATTGCAAGCGAAAATGTTAAGGGCAGCAAAAAGCTTCTTAAAAACACGGTTAAGCTTGGTGAAGAAACAAGAACAATTCTTTCGGGAATAGCAAAGTTTTATACTCCTGAGGAAATGGTTGGCAAAAAGGTTGTTGTTGTGGCAAACCTTGCCCCAAGGAAGATGATGGGCGAAGTTTCACACGGCATGATTCTTTGTGCAGAAGACAGCCGGGGAAACCTTTCTTTGGTAACAGATGACAAGGAGTTTCCAAGCGGTGCAGGGGTAAGATAAATATAAAAGACAGCCTGATGTTTTACGAATATTTTCCCTAATATATAAATTAGTGAAGTTTTAGTGAATTATTCAGACAGACTTATTATAGCAATTTTGTCAAAGAGTTTACTATCGCCCTAAGTCTTATGGCTTAGGGTGAATTTCTATATAAGAAAGGAAGAATTTTATGTATTTTGACAGTCACGCACATTATGATGACAGACGTTTTGACCAAGACAGATATAAACTAATAGAATATATGCACGAAAACGGTGTTGACTATATTCTTAATTCAGGAGAAAGCCTTCGTGCCATAAAAAAAGGCCTTAGTCTTGCGGAAAAATATGATTTTATTTACACAGCCGTAGGCATACACCCTCACAACGTGGCAAGTCTTGCAGATGAAGACATGTCTATAATAAAGCTTTATGCAAAAAAGCCGAAAGTAATGGCAATAGGAGAAATCGGTTTAGATTTTTATTACGATAACTCTCCAAGGGATTTACAGAGAAAGTGGTTCAGGGAACAGCTTAAAATTGCCAAAGACCTTGACATGCCTGTTATAATTCACAGCCGTGATGCAGACAAGGAATGTTTCGACATTATAAAAGAAAGCGGAGTAAGAAAAGGTGTAATACACTGCTACAGCGGAAGCTATCAAATGGCTCTTGATTATGTTAAAATGGGTTTTTATATTGGAATCGGCGGCGTTGTAACATATTCTAACGCAAGAAAGCTTGTGGAAGTAACAGAAAAATGTCCTCTTGAAAGCATTTTAATAGAAACCGACTGCCCATACCTTTCCCCTGTGCCCAACAGAGGAAAACGAAACGACTCTACAAATCTTAAATATGTTGTTGATAAAATTGCCGAAATAAAAAATCTTTCACACGAGAAAGTTGCTTTTGAAACCTGTGAAAACGCAAAAAAACTTTTTGGCATTAAATAAATTTTAAAACTGTATACACAATGGTAAATTATTACATTTATTGTTGTGAAACTGTACAAACTTATAATGTAAGTTTTTTCCTATACTGTTGTCATTATAGGAAAACCTCATAAAAATTAAGTGCAAAAACATAATGTATTAACAAAAGTGCATGGAATATGACCTATTTTTGAAGTTTTATTGCATAATTGTTACAGATGTGTTAATATACTATTTGTAAAGATTAATGATTTGGATATGTCTATATGATATATCCTTTTTTCCTGCAAATGATTAATCTTAAAAATAATGGTCAATAATAAGCTTAATAGGAAAAAGTGGCATTTGCCCAAAAGGCATAAAAAGAAGAAATAAACGAGCCGCATTCCAGGGAGGTAAAAATGACAAAAAGATTTAAAGTATTATGTATGGTGGTGGCTGCTCTCATCGTCTGTACAGGTACAGTTTCCGCCTATAGCGGCGAAACAAAAAATGTAAAAGTAGTTGCTCTTGATTTAGACCAAAGATATGAAACAAAGGCAGATACCGTTGAAGAATTATTAAACGAAATAAACTTAGTCGTTAATAATGAGGATTATATTTCAAAAGCAAAAGGCGAAAGACTTTTAAACAACGATATAATAGAGATTAAGAAAGCTATTCCCGTAATGCTAAGCATTGACAGCGTTCCAAAAATTGTTTACACAAGCCGTCAAAGTGTTGGTGAAGTTCTTAATGATTATGCTTTAGAACTGGGTTCAAGCTATCGTCTTAACGATTCAACAGAAAAAACAAAAGTAACAAACAAAATGACCATTGAAATTATTACACAAAAGGAAACAATTTTAACCGAAACACAAGTTATTCCTTTTGAAACAAAGAAAATCGAAAATCCTGATGTTGTAAAGGGTTCGGAAAAAATTGTTCAGCAGGGAGAAGACGGAGAGGATAAGGTTACTTTGAAAAACAAATATGAAGGAACCGTTCTTGTTTCTTCAGAGGTAGCAGGAAAAGTAACCATGAAAAAACCTATTGAACAGATAATCGAAGTGGGAACCAAAGATGTTCCATCAATAGAGGGTTATGCATATTCAAGGGAAGTTACAATGACAGCAACAGGTTACACAAAATACGACCCCGGCTGTAACGACACAACAGCCACAGGAACAAAGGCAAGGCGAGGAGTTGTTGCAGTCGACCCTAAGGTGTTCCCATACGGAACCAAGTTTTATATCCCGGGTTATGGTGTAGGAATTGCCGAAGACTGCGGTGGTGCCATAAAAGGCAACAAGCTTGATTTATTTTACGACACAAAGGCTGAAGCCTATTCATGGGGCAGAAGAACTATTACAGTATACATTCTTGAATAAAAAATTATCAAACCACTTGTTTACAGCAAGTGGTTTTTTTATGCACTAAAAAGCGGCTGTTTTCACAGCCGCTTGGGTATGTTTAAAAAGTAAAAACCTTGGGCTTTGCCCAAACCCATTCGCTTTTTGAAAAAAGCGAAACAAAAACTTTTATTAAAACCGCATAAATATGCGGTTTTATGTGGGTCAAGAGGAAAGCTGAAGATAAGTGTCACCATGACTTAATTATGATTTACAAAGAAATCCCGACCATTAAACCTTTATCCAAATCGTATATTCATACGGTTTGACGTAGATAAAACAAAAGGTTGAAAACAGACTCTGCCATAACTTAATTATGATTTACAAGGAAATCCCGACCATTAAACCTTTATCCAAATCGTATATTCATACGGTTTGACGTAAATAAAAGAAAAGGTTGAAAACAAACTCTGCCATAACTAAATTATAGTTTGTAAATCAAATTCCTAATCATAGGAATTTATAAAAACAGCACAGCCCTTTTTTCCCCGCCGCCAAAGCCTTTATTCCACAGTAACACTTTTTGCAAGGTTTCTTGGCTGGTCAATATCAGTTCCGAGGCCCTTCGCAACATAATAAGCAAAAAGCTGGGTAGTAACATTGGCAACGATAGGCGCCGTAAGATAGCCTGAGCGAGGCACCACAATAACATCGTCAACTTGATTTTTTATAACCTCATCACCTTCAAGCACAATGGCAATTACACTTGCACCTCTTGCCTTAACCTCTTTTATGTTGCTTAAAGTCTTTTCAAAAAGCTCCTCCTGTGTAAGCATGGCAATAACAAGTGTAGACGGCTCAATCATAGCTATAGGGCCGTGTTTAAGCTCACCTGCCGCATAAGCCTCACTATGAAGATATGCAATTTCTTTAAGCTTAAGGGAACTTTCCATAGAAATAAAATAGTCAAGACCTCTGCCAATATAGAAAACATTTTTGCTTTGTATATATTTTTCTGCAAGCATTTTTTCTGTCTCACATTTTTGAAGCACAGCAGAAATAAGGCTTGGCAGCATCTCAAAGTCCTCTTTTATTGCTTTAAACTCTTCTTTAGTCATTTTGCCAAGCTCCATGGCAATATGGAAAGCTATAAGCTCCATAGCAACAGTCTGTGCCGTAAATGCCTTTGTTGAGGCCACAGAAATTTCAGGCCCTGCAAGTATATAAAACACATCATCAGCTTCACGGGCTATGGAACTTCCCACAGCATTAACAACAGCAAGCACCCTTGCTTTATTCTTCTTTGCAATTCTTAAGGCCTCTAACGTATCGGCAGTTTCACCGCTTTGGGAAACAACAATCAAAAGTGTTCTCTCGTCAAGTATAGGGTTTTTATATCTAAATTCACTGGCAACCTCGGCAATAACAGGAATTCTGCAAGTTCTTTCTATTATTTCCTTACCCACAAGTCCTGCATGATATGCCGTTCCGCAGGCAACAACATAAATTCTGTCTATATTTGCCAAATCCTCTTTAGAAAGAGAAATATCTTCTAAATTAATTTTTCCCTGTGAAGAAATTCTGTGGTTTAAAATATCTTGAACAATTTTAGGCTGTTCTGATATTTCTTTTATCATAAAATGGTCATATCCGCCTTTTTCCGCAGCGTCAATGTTCCAATCAACATGATAAACTTCCCTGTCAACTTTATTTTTATTTTTATCAAATATTTCAATACTGTTTTCTTTAATTACAGCCACTTCGTTATTTTCAAGAAGATAAACTTCTCTTGTGTGATGAAGTATTGCCGGAATGTCAGAGGCAATAAAGTTTTCTCCTTTGCCTATACCTATAATAAGGGGGCAGTTTTTTCTTACAGCTATAATTGTGTCGGGATAGTCCTTGCAAAGTATTCCAAGGGCATATGCCCCTTCAATTTTATCAAGAACCATGAACACGCTTTCAAAAAAACCATTGCCTTGCTTATAATAATAGTCAATTAAATGCGCCACAGTTTCAGTATCAGTTTCCGAAACAAATTTATAGCCTTTTGAAGATAAATCTTCTTTTATGTCCATATAATTTTCAATTATTCCGTTATGAACAACTGCAATGGCTCTGTCCTCACTCATGTGAGGGTGGCTGTTAACATCACTTGGTGCTCCATGTGTTGCCCAGCGTGTATGTCCAATGCCCAAATTTCCTTTTAACGGGGTTTCTTCAAGCCTTGCCGCAAGATTTTTAAGTTTTCCCTGCGTCTTTATTAAATTTATTTTGTTATCACTAAAAACTGCAATCCCTGCAGAATCATAACCTCTGTATTCCAGTTTGCTAAGCCCATCCATAAGAATAGAGGGTGCTTGTTTGCTTCCTATATATCCAACTATTCCGCACATGTTTTTCACTCCTTATTGAAGCAGACTTTCTATAATGTCTGCTAATTTTCTTGCCTCTGTCTGCATCAAGTCTATATCCTTGCCTTCAATCATAACCCTAACCAGCGGTTCTGTCCCGCTTGTTCTTATTAAAACCCTGCCCTCATCAGAAAACATATTTTCAAGGTTTTCAATGGCAGTTTTTATCTGTGGGTATTCCATAAATTTTTCTTTTTTAAGATTATTTACTTTTGCATTAACAAGCACCTGCGGCATAACTTCCATGCACTTTGCAAGCTCAGATGCTTTTTTACCACTTTCCTTAAGCACAGAAAGCATCTTTATCGCCGTAAGTATACCATCACCTGTTGTGTTGTGGTCTAAAAAAATAATATGTCCTGACTGCTCGCCGCCAAGATTATAGCCGCCCTCAATCATTTTTTCAAGAACATATCTATCCCCCACATTTGATTGTTCAATATTAATTTCATTTTCCTTGCCCATAATCATAAAACCAAGATTGCTCATTACAGTTCCGACAATTGTATCTTTTTTAAGTTTTCCCTTAGATTTCATATCAAGGCCGCAAATGGCAAGAATTTTATCACCGTCAATAGGCTCTCCTTTTTCATCAACTGCAAGGCAACGGTCGGCATCTCCATCAAAGGCAAAGCCAATATGTGCATTGTTTTCAATTACAAGCTTTTTTAAATCTTCAATATGGGTTGAGCCGCAGTTTTTATTTATATTAACACCGTTAGGCTCATTGTGTATTATACAAAGTGAGGCACCTAAATTAAGAAGAGAAATAGGCGCCGCCTTATAAGCCGCACCATTGGCACAGTCAAGGGCAACCTTAATTCCGTCTAATTTAATGTTTGAAGACTTTGAGAGAAACTCAATATAATCTTCAATGGCATCATCCGAAATTAATTTTGTGCCAAGTTCATTTCCCACAGGGTTTGGAATGCCCTCCATATCGTTAGAAATAAACTCCTCAATTTGGTTTTCAAGCTCATCCCTTAATTTATATCCTTCTTTATTAAAAAATTTAATTCCGTTATATTCCATTGAGTTATGGGATGCAGAAATAACAACCCCTGCATCAAGGCCGTATTTTCTCACTAAATATGCAACAGCAGGTGTAGGCACAACCCCTGCCAAAACAGCATGTGCGCCAACAGAACAAATTCCTGCAACAAGGGCACTTTCAAGCATATCACCGCTTATTCTTGTGTCCATGCCGACAAGAATTTTTGGCGAATGCTTTGTTTCTTTTGTAAGAACAAAGGCGCCTGCCCTGCCTAATTTGTATGCCAATTCGCCTGTAAGTTCAGTATTGGCTATCCCTCTTACACCGTCTGTGCCAAATAATTTCACCACAGAAAAATCCCCCTTAAAACAAATCTATGTTTATATAATTAATTATCTATTTAACAAAACTTAGAAAATATATCCCGCCTTATCAGGATATACCTTTCCAATCAAACACCTTAAACATTATATCATCTTCTTATTATAGTAACAACTTTTTTAATCATTTTTAGAGCTTTCGTTGTCTTTTTTTATGTTTTATGCCACACCTTTAATCATATTAACCTTTTTAGAAAATACTTCTCTTTATATTTTAGACTTATGGCATGTTAAACATTACTATATAGTATCTACAGAAGTCGTGTTATTAAATTTTGAACATTTTTTTGTTACTTTTTCTTATAAAAAAACGACCTTAAACAATTTTAAGGCCGTTTCTGTGCTTCACTTTATTTAGTTTTATTTTTCTTCAGTTGTAAGAGCCTTTAATGATGCTGTAAGGCTTGCAAGGTTTTGAATTTCAGAAGGCACAATAATTTTTGTTGCCTTTCCGTCTGCAACCTTTTCAAGGGATTCAAGGCTTTTAACTGCAATAACAGCCTGTGACGGTGCCGATTCGTTAAGCATTTTAATTCCTGTTGCTTTAGCTTCCTGCACCTTTAAAATAGCCTCAGATTCACCTTCCGCCCTGCGGATTGTTGCTTCTTTATCTGCCTCCGCATTTAAAATTGCCGCTTCTTTTGCAGCCTGAGCACGAAGAATTGCACTTTCTTTTTCACCCTCTGCAACAAGAATAGCACTTCTTTTCTCACCCTCTGCAACAAGAATTTTCTCTCTTCTTTCACGTTCTGCTTTCATCTGTCTTTCCATGGATTCTTGAATTTCTCTTGGCGGCATAATGTTTTTAAGCTCAACACGATTAATTTTAATTCCCCAAGGGTCTGTAGCCTCGTCAAGAATAACTCTCATTTTAGAGTTAATTATGTCACGTGATGTAAGGGTTTGGTCAAGCTCTAAATCACCAATAATATTTCTTAAAGTTGTTGCTGTCAAGTTTTCGATTGCCCTAAGTGGATTGTCAACACCATAGGCATAAAGCTTAGGGTCTGTAATCTGCATAAAAAGAACAGTGTCAATTTGCATTGTTACGTTATCTTTGGTAATAACAGGCTGCGGCGGAAAGTCTGCAACAAGTTCTTTAAGATTTACTTTCTTAGAAATTCTGTCTATTACAGGCACAGCAAAATGAAGCCCTGTTTCCCATGTTGTATGGTATGCGCCAAGTCTTTCAATAACATAAACATAAGACTGGGGAACAATACGAATGTTAGAAACAATAATAACAATAATAACAAGAATAATAATTAAATATATCAAATAAGCAATGTTAGGCATATAACCCCTCCTTTAAATCTTCTCAACAAGTAACTTTACACCTTGAATTTCCAAAATCTTAACCTGTGAATCAAGAGGAATTATTTCCTCGCTTTTTGCCGCTCTTGCTGTCCAGATTTTACCATGAACCTTAACTGCGCCTTTTTCAGCAATATTGTCTATTTTTTCAACAACAACTCCTGTAAGCCCAATAACCATGTCATAGTTGGTAGCTTCTTTTTTTTGCTTTAAAACCTTATTAACAAAAGGTTTTGTCAAAATCAAAAAGGCAATGGACACAACAAGAAAAACAACAAACTGAATAAGAAAATTTGCACCAACCCTTGATGCTGATAATGCCGCCAAAGAACCAAGGCAAAACCAAATTGAAACAAGGGCGCCTGCCGTTGCAAGTTCAACAACAATGAAGAGTATAAAAAGTATAAACCACATTATGGTTGAGTTTAAAGCCAATAAAACATCCATACTAAAGCACCTCCCAAACCTTAAGGGCCGGCTTATTTAAGGAAACCATTGACAATCTGCGCTTCTGCTTCCTCTTCTGTCAGGCCTAAGGTCATAAGTTTAATAAGCTGTTCCCCTGCTATTTTTCCGATTGCAGCCTCGTGTATAAGTGATGCATCAACGTTATTTGCTGTAATTTCAGGAACAGCTGTAACAACAGCATCATCCATTATAATTGCGTCACATTCAGAATGCCCCACACACCTTGCGTTGCCATTTATAATAGATACGAACCGCTGCTTTGATTTGTCTTTGGCAACAGAACGGGAAACAAGGCTGACACTTGAATCATCTCCATCCAAATCAATTTCAAACCGTGTTTCGGCAAACTGATCTCCATGGGTAAGGATTTTTTCTTTCACAATAACCTTTGCACCAGCCAAAGCCTTTGCCTTTGTTACTCTTATTGTTGAATCAACGCCTTTAAGCTGGGTTGTTTCAAGTTCAATATAACTGTTTTCTCCTGCTTCTATATATGTTTCAGGATTAATAATTCTGCGTCCTGTTCCCTCACCTGTGCCTATATGTTTTTCCACATATTTAACCTTGGCATTTTTTCCAACATAAAACCTGTGAATACCGTTATGTTCGCTGTTTCCATGTCCGTCGTTATGAATGCCGCAGCCTGCAATAATTGTTATATCCGAATTTTCACCTATGTAAAAATCGTTATACACTAAATCATGTATATCCGTTTTTGTAACAAGGGCGGGGATATAAACATTTTCATTTTTAGTATTTGGCTTAATTATAATATCAATACCGCTTTTATCTTCTTTTCCAACAATTTCAATTGTTTCTGTAGATTGTCTTCCGTCGCTTTGTGAGTTAAGCCTTATATTATAAGCACCTTCAGGCGCACCGCTTAAATCTGCAACTTCCTGAAGCAAAAGCTCTTTTATGTCATCTTCCATATTGTTTTATTCATCCTCCCTATAATATTCGCAGTAATTTTCTGTGCGGTTAGCTTCTGCCAAAAGAGCAGGCATAATTTCTTCTTTTGTTCCTCGGCTTGCAATTTCGCCTTTAGAAAGCACAATAATTTCATCTGCAATATTAAGAATTCTTTCCTGATGGGATATTATTATTATGGAACCTTGAATTTCAGCATGTATTTTTTCAAAAACATCAATAAGATTTTTAAAACTCCAAATATCAATTCCTGCCTCAGGCTCATCAAAAACAGAAACCTTTGTTTTTCTTGCAAGTATTGTTGCAATTTCAATTCTTTTAAGTTCTCCGCCTGAAAGTGAAGAGTTTACCTCTCTATCAATATAATCTCTTGCACAAAGCCCAACCTCTGAAAGATAATCACATGCAGCTGTTGTAGAAATTTCTTTTCCGCTTGCAAGGCTTATAAGGTCTTTTACTGTCACGCCCTTAAACCTTACAGGCTGCTGAAAAGCAAAGCTTATTCCAAGTCTTGCCCTTTCTGTTATTCCTATGTTTGTTATGTCTTTGCCGTCAAAGAAAATTTGTCCGCTTGTGGGTGTGATAATTCCTGCAATTATTTTTGCAAGAGTGCTTTTTCCGCTTCCGTTCGGCCCTGTTATAACAATAAATTTTGAGTTGTCTATAACCAAGCTTAGGTTATTAATAATATCTTTTTCACCCTCAACGGTATAGGATATGTTTTTAAGTTCTAACATATTATAAAATTCCTCCCTAGTAATATGAAGCTATTTAAAATCAGATAAAATCTGTATCTTTTGATATACAAGTTTTCCCTTCTAAGGTTAAATTATAACAATTTATACGGTTATCGTCAACAAATGGCGAAAAACTATAAAAATTCTAATTTCTTTCGTGTTTTACATGTTTTATAAGACTTATTTATTATAACACCAAAAACTTTAAAGAGGAATCTTATAAATAAAAATCTTCAAAACTTTAGAATAAAACTTTATATAACTAATAACTAAAAATAACCACGTTTTAAAGGGTGAGATTGAAAAATCAATCTCACCCTAACTATTTATATTTACATAAACTCATTTTTCTTTAAGGTTTCCATATTATTTTAAATATAACCTTATCTTTTAAGTGCAACATAAATATAGCGTCCGCCTGAACCTTTATTCAAATCTGCAGTTTCGTCTGTATTTACATAGCAAACCTTGCCATTCCATTCACTTTGCAAACTTTCTCCATCCAGGTATACCGTCATATTTCTGATAGGATTATATGATGCACTCTTTGTTGAGAGGAGATACATATATCTTCCGCCTGCACCTTTATTTAAATCTGTACCATGTCTAAAATAATTTGACGTTATGCCCTTGTGTGCAACATTTAGGTTACCCTCACTTCTGGCTTTACTTAAGTTTTCACATATAATATTTGTTATTGCCTGCCCACGTTTTCCTCGTTTAACGCAGAAATATATATACTCCCCTCCCGCACCCTTATTCAAATCCACGTTTATAAGGCTATATCCTGGAGGACATTTAGCTTTTGCAACATTCATATTTTTGTCAGACACAACCTTTATATCACTTATGTAAGAATCTTCAGGAAGCACAATATTTTCGGCCATTTTGTTAAATTGTTTTTCAATAACATCACGGCGCGCTGCATTTTTACAGAAATTCCATATGGGAATTAAACTCTCGTATGCCGCTATTCCACAAGGAGCACATTTTTTCGGATCATCAAGGGAAGCACACCAAGACTTATAGACTTCTTTTAAATCATTAATTCCCACAAGGGCAGGAGAATTCCCTCCAACAACTCTTAAATTCAAATCGCTTTTTTCAGATAATTCATGTGTTTTTTTACTATTTTCAACATCAGTTGAGCCATTTATAAAAGCATAAGAAGCTTTAACACCTGCTTTTATACTGGAATTCGAGTCTGCAATTGTTTTTTTAGTTGTGTAGTTTAATTCAAGTCTGCCACCAAGAAAAATATCCTTTATAAGGTGAGTTCCGTATTTTTGAAACAAGGAAATAGGAGCCATTGAGCCATTAAGGTCTTGTACAAATTGTTCCGTAAATCTATATTTGCTCTCCGGTATGTTTATATATTGTCTTTTCTTCACAAAATGAGCATAAAGTTTACTGTAAGCAGCTTCCTCATGATTAGTGGAATTTTCAGAATATTCTGTTGATGCCGCACCAGAAAACGCTCCGTATGTTCCTTTTACGCTTAACTTTAAGTTAAATTCCTTATAAACCTCTTTTACCGAATTTTCTGTTATAATCGTCGATTGTCCAAATATAGCTGCCGGTGAATTAATAACATCACTTGCATTTATATCTATTATCTTGTTTGCGACTATCATAAACTCAGGGCTTATATAGGGACTTTCAAGCAAGTTATACCCACACCCCACACAAACATAGGAATCTGATACCTCTGCATTTGGAGCTGATGATGATGCTATTTTTGCCATTTTTAAATTTCTAACCGTTGAAATATTTGTTAACATTCTACCCATAATACATACCTCCCTTATCCCTGGAAACCTAAAGAAACCAATGAAACAATAGGATGAATAAGATTATTATGTCTATTTGTAGTATACTACATTCTATTATGCACGTCAACATTCAATAAAACATTTAACGTTTTTTTATATTTCTGTTATAAATTACTATTTATTATGTTACTAATTACTATAAAATTTCTTAATAATTAACAAAAAAATAGCCTCACTCTTGATAGCTTTTCAAGCAGCTCGGCTTTTTTATTTTTCAGCAAACTTTATTAACTTGTTCGCCTTTTTCCCATTTAAGAATATTTTCAACAACAATTCCTGCTCTTTTAAAAAGCGCTTCTTCTGTTGCAAAAGCAACATGTGGTGTAACCACAGTGTTTTTGCTGTGCATAAGCGGGTGGTCACTTGGAATTGGCGGCTCCATTTCAAAAACATCAATTCCCGCACCTGAAATTTTGCCTTCGTTTAAACTTTTTGCTAAAGCTTCGCTGTCTATAACTCCGCCTCTTGCTGTGTTTATAATAATTGAATTAGGTTTCATTAAGCCAAGTTTTTCTTCATCAATAAGTTTTGTTGTTTCCTTGTTAAAGGGAAGATGCAAAGAAACAATGTCACTTTCTTTTAAAAGAGTTTCAAGAGAAACAAACTTAACCCCGTCCTCTTCAAGCTCAGGCTTAACAGTTCTGCTGTAAGCAAGAACTTCACATCCAAAAACTTTGGCAATATCGCAAACATTTTTGCCTATTGCTCCCGTTCCCACAACACCAAACGTTTTGCCGTAAAGTTCTCTTCCGACAAGCCCGTTTTTAGTTCCCTCTTTACGTGTAATGCTGTCACAGGCAGGTATGTTTCTAAGCAAAGAAATTGCAAGGCCAAAGGTAAGCTCGGCAACAGCCTTTGTTGAATATCCTGCGGCATTTGAAACAGCAATCCCCTTTTCACTGCAAAAATCTATATCAATATGGTCAAACCCTGTAAAAGCAACTGAAATCATTTTAAGGTTTTCACACTTTTCTATTACAGCCTTTCTTAAAGGCAAATTGGCAACAATAATTATGTCCGCATCCTTGCCTCTTTCAATAAGTTCTTTTTCATCCTCTGTTCTTGTTTCGTAATATTTAACATCATGTCCTTCTGATTTAAGAGGAGAGAGAGCTTCAAAAGCTTTTTCATGGATAATTCCCAAAGGCTCTATAACAACTATTTTCATAATAAACCTCCGTCATTCAACCTCATTTGTTATGCTTCCTATACCCTCGATTTCACATGTTACAACATCACCTTTAACAAGGAATTTAGGCGGAACAAAACCCATGCCCACTCCTGCGGGTGTGCCTGTTGCAATAATTGTTCCAGGTGTAAGTGTCATTCCTTGAGAAAGCTCACTTATCACATATGGTATGTCATGTATGAAAAGGTCTGTTGTTGAGTTTTGGCGAAGTTCACCATTTACATAAGATTTTATGCCAAGCACAGGCGGAGAAGAAATTTCATCGGCAGTAACAATAACAGGCCCCATTGGTGTAAACCCGTCAAGTCCCTTTCCAAAATACCACTGTTTATGTTTTGTTTGCAGTTCACGTGCAGTAACATCATTAACAATTGTATAGCCGAAAACATAATCAAAAGCATCCTCTTTTTTAACATTTTTAGCTTCTTTTCCAATAATAACAGCCAATTCAGCTTCATAATCAAGTGTTGATATAAAATGAGAATTGCTTGGAATTTTATCCAAATGTCCGCTTGCTCTGTTTACCCTTTTGGAAAAATACACAGGATCTTTTCGCTCCCCGTCAAAAGCCTCTTTTTTATATCTAACACTTTCAACTGCATGATCCATGTAGTTTATTCCAAGGCAGATAATATCCTGTTTTGGATTAGGGATTGGTGCAAGAATTAATGTTTCCGAATATGGAATAAGCCCCTCCCCCTGTTCTTTTTCCAAAACAGCTTTAAGCCTTGCTATTTCCGCATCAGAAATACCTTCAATAAGAGCGTTCATAGTTTCATATTCAAAGCCATTTGCTTTAAGAGGAAGGATATACTCTCCTGATTTTGTAACAGCTCCAATAAATTCTTTCCCCTCATTCATATAGGTAACAAGCTTCATCTTGCATCTCTCCTTTAAAATATAATTTCAATAAAAGAAAACAAATCAATCATTACAAAACAAGTTTGTCTTGCGGCTTGTTTCAAAGCTTAATACTTTTAAACATGGCTAAATAACCAAACATTAGGTGTTTTGATTGCTTTCTTTTATTTTGTATATTATACCAAGGCTTCGATTGCTTTACTCAGTATGTCCATAGCTTCATCAATTTCCTTTTCACTTACAATGAGGGCAGGAACAAAACGAATTACATTTGTGCCCGAACCCACTAAAAGAAGTCCCTTTTCAATGCAATCTTTAATTATTTCGGCAACGGGAATCGAAAACTCCATTCCCTGCATAAGGCCGATACCTCGTACGTCTACAATGATATCATATTTCTCCTTTAATTTCATCAACTTTTGTGACAAATATTCTCCTTGCGTTTTTACATTTTCAAGAAGTCCTTTTTCAAAAAGCTCATCCATAACAACATTTCCTGCCGCTGCGGCAAGTGGATTGCCCCCAAAGGTTGACGCATGATCCCCCGGTTTAAATGCCTTTGCAAGCTTATCGGTTGCCATAAGAGCGCCTATTGGCACACCTCCTGCAAGACCTTTTGCAAACACAGCCGCATCAGGCTGAACACCAAAAGACTGGTAGGCAAACAAATCCCCTGTTCTGCCCACACCGCATTGTATTTCATCATAAATAAGAACTATATCCTTTTCATCACAAAGCTTGCGTACTTGCTGTAAGTATTCTGCTTTTGCAGGATATATGCCTCCCTCACCTTGAATTGGTTCAAGAAGAATTCCGCAGGTGTTATTGTCTGCGGCCTCTTTAAGTGCTTGAATGTCGTTAAAGGGCACATGTTTAATGTTTGGAAGAAGGGGATCCAAATCCTTTTGATATTTAGGCTGTCCGGTTGCAGAAATGGCACCATATGTTCTTCCATGAAAAGAATGCTCCATGGCTATAATATCTCTGCCTGCTTTTCCTGTCATTGCCGCATATTTACGGCAAATTTTAAGTGCCGCCTCTATGCTCTCCGCTCCGCTGTTGCAGAAAAAAACCTTGTCAAAACCACTGTTTTTACATATCTTTTCAGCCAATTCCACCTGCGGCTCAGTATAATAAAGGTTTGAAACATGTATTAGCTTCCCAGCCTGCTCACTTATTACTTTTGTTAAACCCTCATGGGCATATCCAAGGCTGTTAACTGCAATTCCAGCAACAAAATCCAAATATTTTCTGCCGTCTTTATCCCAAATATACATACCCTTTCCATAGTCGAAAGCTATAGGAAAACGGTTGTATGTATTCATAATTACCTGCTGACCCCTTGCCGCCAGCTCTGATGTTTTATTCATTTTCAAATCTCCTTCCTCTAACAACTGCATAATGTTTCATTCATTGTTTTAAAAATAAAGGTTCAACTTTCAACAAACTTTATTTTTGTATCATTGTTCCTATTCCTTCGGGAGTAAAAAGCTCCAAAATTAAACAATGCTGAAGCCTTCCGTCAAGAATATGAACATTTCCTACGCCCTTTTCAACAGCCTGCATACAGCACTCAACCTTTGGTATCATTCCCCCTGAAATTATTCCATCCTTTATAAGACCTGAAACTTCCTCTGCTTTAATAAAGCTAAGAATTGAATCAGGATCTTTAATATCTCTCATAACTCCCGAAACATCAGTTAAAAACACAAGCTTTTCAGCCTTTATGGCACCTGCAATTGCAACAGCCATGTAATCCGCATTTATGTTATAGCTGACACCTTTTTCATCCTTTCCTACAGGCGCAATAACAGGTATGAAATCGGCATTTAAAAGGCTTTGCAAAAGCGTGGGGTCAACAGCTTTAATTTCTCCAACGTTTCCGTAATCAATGCCGTCTTTACAAATTTTTTCGGCTTTAACCGTTCCGCCGTCTTTGCCGCTTATGCCCACAGCTTTAACACC
This sequence comes from Lachnospiraceae bacterium, assembly GCA_040772665.1. GTDB lineage: Bacteria > Bacillota > Clostridia > Lachnospirales > Anaerotignaceae > JAXGXT01. The sequence continues at coordinate 35,842 of JAXGXT010000001.1, forward strand.
CTGAAGCTCTATATCCGTTACAATTTGTTTATTAACCTTTCCCGAAAGAACCATTTCCGCAACTTCCATTGTCTGCTCATCAGTTACCCTAAGACCGTTTATAAATTCACTTTCTATTTTAAGCCTGTCTAAAAACTCGTTTATATCAGGGCCGCCCCCATGAACAATAACAGGACGCATTCCAACCATTTTCATAAGAACAATGTCCTTGATTATTGTTTCTTTTATTTCAGGGTTAACAAGAGCACTTCCTCCGTATTTTATAACTACTGTCTTGCCGAAAAATTTTTGAATAAAGGGCAGAGCTTCTGTTAAGGTTTGTGCCTTTATTATATATTCCATTATCATTTTTTCCTTGTCTATCATTTGTTTTTCTCCAATCCTTTAAAAATATCAGCTTCTGTAATCTCCGTTTATCTTCACATATTCATAACTAAGGTCACAACCCCAGGCAGTTGCCCTTGCATTTCCCTCGGAAATTTTCACTTCCACAACTATATCTTTTTCGCTTAATATTTCTGCCGCTTTATCTTCGTCAAAAACAATAGGTGTGCCTTTATCCATAAGAAGGATACTTCCCTTTTTACTTGAAAAAATAATATCCGTTTTTTCAGGGTCAAACTTTACACCGCTGTAACCCATGGCACAAAGAACACGTCCCCAGTTTGCATCCTCGCCAAACATTGCCGCCTTAACAAGATTGCTGCAAACCACTGATTTTGCTATTTCCTTGGCATCCTCTTCTGTTTTTGCTCCTGCCACATTAACCTCTATAAATTTAGTTGCACCCTCACCGTCACGAACAAGGCTTTTTGCCAGAAATTCGTTAACATAGTGTATTGCCTCTTTAAAAACTCTATAGTCAATGCCCTCGCTTTCAATAACAGTGTTCTCGGCAAGGCCGTTTGCAAGAACAACAATAGTATCGTTTGTCGAAGTGTCGCCATCAACAGAAACCATGTTATATGTAGTAATTACGTCATTTTTTAAAATTGTTTTTAAAACCTCTTGTGAAACAGCGGCATCTGTTGTTATAAAACCAAGCATTGTTGCCATGTTTGGATGAATCATTCCGCTTCCCTTGGCTATGCCCCCTATACGCACTGTTTTTCCGCCAAGCTCTATTTCAACTGCAATTTCCTTGCTGAAAGTGTCTGTTGTCATAATCGCCTCTGCCGCAAGAAGAGAATCCTTTCTTTCATTTCCTAACTTTGCATATGCACTTTTAATGCCGTCTTTCACCTTTTCTGTGGGAAAGGTCGCACCTATAACACCTGTGGAGGCAGTTAAAATTTGGTTTGAGTCCACGTTTAAACAGCCTGCAAAACATTCTGCCATTTCCTCATTCCCTTTTTTTCCAAGTTCTCCTGTGCAGGCATTTGCGTTGCCGCTGTTTATGGCAATTCCGCTTATTTTTGTTCCTGTGGATAATACTTCAATATTTCTTAAAACAGATGCCGCCTTAACAACATTTGTTGTGAAACATCCGGCGGCAACAGCGGGAACTTCGCTGTAAATAAGCGCCAAATCCTTTTTGTTTGCTTTTATTCCTGCCGCTATTCCCGTTGCCTTAAATCCTTTCGGTGCTGTAACAGAACCATCTATAATCTTCATAACATTGTCCTCCTTTAAACTTAAGCATTTATTTTTAATCAGCTTTTTATTTTCTTATTTAATATACAACAAAATCAAATAGGGAACACAGGCGGAAAGTCAAGGCCTGTTTTTTCGTCTAAATCAAAAAGTATATTCATGTTTTGAACTGCCTGCCCTGCCGCACCTTTAACAAGGTTGTCAATTGCACCCACAATAATTACTCTGTTTGTTCTTTCGTCAACCTTAATTCCTATGTCAAGGAAGTTAGAGCCTTTAACCCACCTTGTTTCAGGGAAAACATTTTTCTTTGTCAGCCTTATAAAAAATTCTTTTCCATAATATTTTTCATAAACAGCTTTAATCTCTTCATAAGTCATTTGTTTTTTCAAATTAGCATAGCAAGTGGCAAGTATACCCCTGTTCATTGGAACAAGATGAGGTGTGAAATTAAGAAAAATTTCCTCTCCCGCCATGTATGAAAGCTGTTCCTCAATTTCAGGAGTATGTCTGTGGCTTGCAATTCCGTAAGCCTTTATGCTTTCGTTACACTCACAATACATCATTGGAAGACTTATTGCCCTGCCAGCCCCTGTAACTCCGCTTTTAGCATCAATAACAATAGATTTTAAATCAATAATTCCCTCTGCCACAAGCGGCCTTAAAGAAAGAATAGAGCAAGTGGTGTAACAGCCCGGGTTTGCAATTAATCTTTTTCCTTTAATACTTTCTCTGTTTACTTCACAAAGGCCGTAGACCGCCTCTTTTCCTAAAATATCTCTGTTATTATGTTCCATGTTATACCACTTCTCGTAAACATCCGCATCCTTAAGTCTAAAATCTGCACCAAAATCAATAACCTTTGTTTTTTCCAAAATCTCTTTCGTTATAACTTTTGCGGCGGTTCCATGGGGAAGAGCCATAAAAATAACATCGCACTCTTCTGCCATTTTCATAATGTCCATATCACAAAGAAGGTCTTCCTTTAAGCCTGAATAATTTTCATAAACCTCATTAAAATGCTTTCCTGCATGGCTGTGAGCCGCCATGGAGTGAATCTTAACATTTGGGTGCTGCATAAGTATGCGTACTAATTCACTCCCGGCATAACCTGTAGCACCGACAATCCCTGCATTTATCATAATCTTTGCCCCCTCATTTATTATCTCTCGGTTTAAATATTTTATAATTATACATATTTTATTAATATTATGCAAGAAAAATAAAAAAATAATTGAATATTTTTTAATTTACATGTATAATGGTGAATAAAGATTTAGGAAACCCTAAAAATGTGCTTTTATGTATTATATAACAAATGGGAGGTATTTTTAATGTCTAAAGAAAAAATTGTTTTAGCTTATTCAGGCGGTCTTGACACAACAGTTATTATCCCTTGGCTTAAAGAAAACTATAACGACGCAGAAGTAATTGCAGTTTGCGGAGATGTGGGTCAGGGCAAAGAAACAGATGGTCTTGAAGAAAGAGCAATTAAAACAGGAGCAAGCAAGCTCTATATTGAAGATTTAACAGATGAATTTATTACAGAGGCGGTTTTTCCATGTGTAAAAGCCAATGCTGTTTATGAGGGAAAATATCTTCTTGGAACCTCAATGGCAAGACCTATAATCGCAAAACGTCTTGTGGAGATCGCCAGAAAAGAAGGAGCAACTGCAATATGCCACGGAGCAACAGGAAAAGGAAATGACCAAGTGCGTTTTGAGCTTACAATAAAAGCCCTTGCACCTGATATTGAAATAATTGCACCTTGGAGACTTGACACATGGAAAATGTCAAGCCGTGAAGATGAGGTTGCTTATCTTGAAGAAAGAGGAATTGAAGTTCCTGTTAAAAAAGACGACAGCTACAGCCGTGACCGTAACATATGGCATTTAAGCCATGAAGGCCTTGAACTTGAAGACCCTGGCAACGAGCCAAACTATGACCATATTTTACAGCTTGGTGTTTCTCCTGAAAAAGCACCTGATAAGGCTGAATATATTACACTTTCATTTGAAAAAGGAATTTGCACAAAGCTTGACGGAGTAGAAGTTTCACCAAAGGCTCTTCTTGAAAAACTAAACGAAATAGGAGGAAAAAACGGTATAGGTATTGAAGACATATGCGAAAACCGTGTTGTAGGCCTTAAATCAAGGGGAGTTTATGAAACACCGGGCGGAACAATTCTTTACTATGCACACCGTGAACTGGAATATTTAACGATTGATAAACAAACTCAAAGCTGGAACGAAATCTGCTCGACAAAATTCACAGAGCTTGTTTACAGCGGCGAATGGTATACTCCTTTGCGTGAGGCGCTTTCAGCATATTTTGACACTGTAAACGAAGTTGTTACAGGGGATGTAAAATTAAAGCTTTACAAAGGAAACATAACACCAGCAGGGGCAACAAGTCCATACTCTCTTTACAGTGAATCCCTTGCAAGCTTTACAACGGGAGAGCTTTACAATCATAAAGATGCCGACGGATTTATCAATCTTTTCGGGCTTCCTTTAAAGGTTCGTGCAATGATGAAACAAAATAACAAATAAAAAGATTAAGACCGTGGGCTTTCACCCTGCCGCAACACAAGGATTTTACCCTTGCGAAGCGTTGGGGCGGAACCCCAAAGGTTTTTTAGAAAGGACTATTATAATGAGTAAACTTTGGGGCGGCAGATTTACAAAACAAACAGACAGCTTTACAGACCACTTTCATTCTTCAATTTCCTTTGACCAAAGAATGTATAAAGAAGATATTGAGGGAAGCATAGCCCATGCAGGGATGCTTGGGGCACAGGGAATTATTCCCCTTGAAGACAGCAAGCTTATACAAAAAACATTAAAAGAAATCCTTTTTGATATTGAAGAGGGAAAAATCGACTTTGATGAAAAAGCGGAAGATATTCATATGAACCTTGAAACAATTCTTATAAGCAGAATTGGAGATGTGGGCAAACGCCTCCACACAGGCAGAAGCCGTAATGATCAGGTTGCCCTTGATATAAGAATGTATGTTAAAAAGGAAATAAAAGAAATTCAAAAGCTTATTGTAAACCTTGAAAAAACCCTTAACACAATTGCTAAAAACAACATGGATACAATAATGCCAGGCTATACCCACCTTCAGCGTGCCCAGCCAATAACATTTGCACACCATGTCCTTGCCTATGTGGAAATGTTCAAGCGTGATTATGACAGGCTTTCTGACACATTTAAGCGTACAAATGTGCTTCCTTTAGGAAGCGGTGCCCTTGCGGGAACAACATATCCTCTTAACAGACACATGGTTGCCAAAGAGCTTGGTTTTGATGCCATAACATTAAACAGCCTTGACGGAGTAAGCGACAGGGATTTTTGTATAGAGCTTTTAAGTGCTCTCTCAATAACAATGATGCACCTTAGCCGTTTTTGCGAAGAGATAATATTTTGGAGCAGCCATGAATTTAGGTTTGTAGACCTTGATGACGCATACTCCACAGGCTCAAGCATTATGCCGCAGAAAAAAAACCCTGACATGGCAGAGCTTATCAGGGGTAAAACAGGGCGTGTATACGGTTATCTTATGGGTATGCTTACAACAATGAAAGGTCTTCCCTTAGCTTATAACAAAGACATGCAGGAAGATAAGGAATGTATTTTTGCGGCAATCGACACATTAAAAATGTGTCTGCCTATTTTTACAAGCATGGTTGAAACCATGAGAGTTTGCAAGGAAAACATGTATGAAGCAACAAAGGGCGGTTTTACAAACGCAACAGATGCGGCAGACTGGCTTGTTAAAAACGGTATGCCATTTCGTGATGCCCACGAGGTTATCGGAAAGCTTGTGCTTTACTGCATAAACAACAACACAAACCTTGATGATTTAAGCCTTGAGGAGTATAAGGCAATCTCTCCTGTGTTTAACGAAACTGTTTATGATGCCATAAGGGTAGAAAAGTGTGTGGAAGCAAGAAACATTCCTGGTGGGCCGTCAAAGGAGTACATTTCAAAATTAGTTGAAGAAAACGAAGAATATTTTAAAAATCTTAAAGGATGAAGACCGTATCTTAAAAGGTGAAGACCGTATCTTAAAGGGTGAAGACCGTGGGGCTCTGCCCCACCTCCCCGCAAGGGGCTTACCCCTTGACCCATTAAACCCCGCATGTCCATGCGGGGTTAATTTTATCTTGGTTTTTCAAAAAACGGGTGGGTTTTATGCTTAGGGCATAGACAAAACTAAAACCTTAGTGCTTTACCGCTATACCTAACCTGTTTAAAAAAACCGCATGGATATGCGGTTTTAATAAAAGTTTTTGCCCCGCCTTTTTTCAAAAAGCAGGTGGGTTTAGGCAAAGCCCAAGGTCTATCTTTTCTTTTACAATAACCCCATTGTGCTCATAACATAGACAAACCTTAGTCTTTTTTATTATACCTAACCTGTTTAAAAAACCGCATGTATATGCGGTTTTAATAAAAGTTTTTGCCCCGCCTTTTTTCAAAAAGCGGGTGGGTTTGGGCAAAGCCCAATGTCTATCTTTGCCTTATTCTTAACGTGTACCCGTCTTCCGAAAGGTATCCGAAAATATTTTTAATGGAATCTTCCGCTCTTTCATGTGCTTTTTCAAGCATACCCTTTTCAATTGCCCTCTTTTCCATGGCAGATTTCTGCTCTATGTAAAATTCATTAAAATCCGTTATGGTAAGGGAATTAAAAAGTCCGTTTTTTTCGTCATAAACTTGAAGGCTGTTTTCATAAATTTCGTGGGATAAAATTTCTGCCTTGGGCATTGTTACAATTATCTCCTTCTCCCTCATTTCAACATAAGTTCTGTCTAAGTCCACACCTGCTTTTATAACTCCGTCAAAGCTGACAACAAATTTTTTTGTTGAAAATGGCATCTTAACACCATAAAAATCGTTGCTGTTTTCAAACTGCCCCATTGATGTATAGTTATATTCAATGGTGGCAAGCTCACTTATTTCATTTAACGCCTCTTTTAAAGAGGTAGCTGAAATCTGCGGCTTTGACTTGGCGAAAGTAAGCTCAGCCTTGTTCATTCCGCTTTTATATGCAAAAAAGGCAAGTATAAACGCAGAAAAAACCACAACAATAACAACCCAAAACCTTGACTTTTCTTCACTTTTTCTTTTTTTGAAAATCATAGCAACACCTAATTCTGCTCGCTTATCTTCTCCGCCAGCTCCTCCAGATAAACCCATCTTTCCATCATTTCTGAAAGCTGCTGTGTCAAAGTCGACTTTTTCTCCATCAGTTCCCTTAACCTAGTGTAGTCACTTGAAAACTTAGCCATTTCCTCATCGCATGTTTCAATATCTTCTTCCAGGTTATTTATATCGTCATTTATGGTTTCATATTCCTTTTGCTCTTTATAAGTAAACTTTAATTTTCTTTCCTTTGTGCGTGTTTCTTTTTTCTCCTTAATTTCATTTTCTATGGTTTCTTCAATTTTATTTTCTTCATAATCGCTGTAATTTCCTATATATCTATCTATATCACCGTTTTTCTTAACATGGAATATAAACTTTGCCATTTTGTCAAGAAAATATCTGTCATGGGAAACAGCAATAACCGCACCGTTAAAAGCCTCTAAATAATCCTCCAAAATGGAAAGTGTTTCAATATCCAAATCATTTGTAGGCTCATCTAAAAGAAGAATGTTGGGTGCACCCATAAGAATACTTAAAAGAAAAAGTCTTCGCTTTTCGCCTCCGCTTAGTGCAGAAATCTTTGCATACTGAAGCTCCGGATAAAAAAGAAATCTTTCAAGCATTTTACTTGCACTGAATGTTCCCTCATTTGTTTTTATCTCGTTATTTATATCCTTTATAAAATCAATTACCCTTTCTTCCAAAGGCAATTCCTCTGATTCTTGAGAAAAATATCCTATTTTAACAGTTTCGCCTGTTTCCACCAATCCGCTCTCAGGCTGAAGTCTTCCGCTTATAATGTTTAAAAGAGTTGATTTTCCTGCACCGTTTTCACCCACAATGCCTATTCTGTCATCTCTTAAAACAGTATAAGAAAAATTGTTTAAAACATCCTTTCCCTCAAAACTTTTTGATATACCGTTAATTTCTATGGTTTTTTTACCAAGACGTTCCGAAAGAGAAGATATGCTAAGTTTCTCAGAAGTTTCAGGCGCATTTTGAGCCTTAAGCTCTTCATATCTTTCAATTCTTCCTTTTGCCTTTGTTGTTCTTGCCCTTGCCCCACGGCTTATCCATGCCAGCTCTTTTTTCAAAATCGCCTGTCTTTTACGTTCTGTGGCATTTGCCATTTCTTCTCTTTGAGCTTTAAGCTCTAAATATTTTGAATAATTTGCTTCATAGCTGTAAAGAAAACCTCTGTCAAGTTCCGTAATTCTGTTAGCCACCCTTTCAAGAAAATATCTGTCGTGGGTAATCATAATAAGGCCGCCTTTAAATTTAGAAAGATATTCTTCAAGCCATACAACCATAAAGCTGTCAAGGTGGTTTGTAGGCTCATCTAAAATTAAAACATCTGACGGATGTATTAAAGATGCTGCAAGAGCAACCCTTTTTTTCTCTCCTCCTGACATTTCGCCTATTTTCTTTTCATAATCATTAACCCCAAGCCTTGAAAGCATAGCCCTTGCTTCATATTCCTTAACAGAACGAAAATCCTTTGGAAGGTTTGTAAAAATATGCTCCAAAGCACTGTCATCATCATCCATTACAGGATTTTGCTTTAAAAAACTAATCTGAACATTAGGTGAAAACCATAGTTTTCCGCTGTCGGGCTTTTCTTCACCGGCAAGAATACGCAAAAACGTGCTTTTGCCTGTTCCGTTTATACCGATTATTCCTATTTTCATTCCCTCTTCAAGGTAAAAATCAACACCCTTAAGAAGTTCCTTCATTCCATAATTTTTATTTATATTTTCCGCAGATAAAAGCATACACCATTCCTCTTCTTTTTCTACTCCCAAGCTTTGACGTTCAGCTTGTCAATTCTATTTTTATCAATGGCAACAACAGTAAAAGTAAAACCGTCCGTTTCAACAACTTCACCCTCTTGGGCAAATCTTCCTAATATTCCAATAATGTAGCCGCTTATTGTTTCAACGCTGTCGCTGTGAAGCTGTGAACCTAAAATTTCGTTTAAATCGTCAATTCGTGTTGTGCCGTCAACTATATATTCATTTTCATTTACTATGAAAATTCCTTCCTCTTCCATGTCATATTCGTCTATAATTTCACCTACAATTTCCTCAACCATATCCTCAACCGTAACAAGACCGCTTGTTCCGCCATACTCGTCAAGAACAATTGCAAGCGTTTTTCCATTTGTACGCATTTCCTTTAAAAGCTTGGAAATTTCCTTGCTTTCATAAGTAAAAAATGCCTCACGCATATAATTTTCAACTTTAAAATCATCTTTGTTTGCAAAAAACATATCCTTAAGATAAATAAGTCCCACTATGTCGTCAATATCTTCTTTATAAACAGGGATTTTAGAAAACTGCTCTTCTTTAAAGCTTTTTATCACTTCTTCAAAAGCGGCATTTGTTGAAACTGCAACAATATCTGTTCTTGGCGTCATAACATCTCTTGCTTTTGAATCACCAAATTCAAAAACATTTGTAAGCATTTCATGCTCATCAACTTCTAAAACGCCTTCCTCATGGCTTACGTTAACCATTGTTTTAAGCTCCGCTTCTGTTATGGTAGGTGTTTTATCTTCATTGTTTCCGCCGAAAATTCTTATAAGAGAATTTGTTGCAAAATCAAGAATTTTAACAAGGGGAGTAAAAATTATAACAACAGCTTTTACAAACCCAACCATTCTAAGGGCAACTTTTTCCGCATTTTGTGATGCCATGGTTTTAGGAGTTATTTCTCCGAAAATAAGCAAAACCACAGTCATAATTATAGTGGCAAACCCAACACCGTTTTTTGGCGCCACAGATATTGCAATGGCGGTTGCTATTGAAGATGCAGAAATGTTAACAAAGTTATTGCCTACAAGAATTGCACTTAAAAGCCTTTGAGGTTCTTCAACAAGCTTAACAATTTTATCGGCATTTTTAACATTTTCTTCAACCATATTTAAAAGCCTTATTCTGCTAAGGGACATAAGCGCTGTTTCAGATGCTGAAAAACATGCCGATAGTGAAATTAAAACAACAAGTAACAAAAACAGGTATATACTGCCAGGTTCCACTTAAAAACCACACTCCGTTTCAAATAAATAGTTTTCTAAAACTTTTTTATCTTTTTTACAATCTTCTGCATTAAAATCCTTATATATTTCAAAAGGGATTCCCTTTAAAATAACAATTCTGTCTGCCATGTCAGCAGCCTCGGAAATTTCATGTGTAATAAAAATACAGGTTTTATCTTTTAAAAGTTTCTTTACGTTTGATATAATGTTTTTTTTCATAACAACGTCAATGCCCTTAAAGGGTTCGTCCATAACAATTACATCTCCATTATAGGCAAATGCCCTTGCTAAGGCAACCCTTCTTTTCATTCCTCCGCTTAGCTGAAAAACAGGCTTTTCTAAAAATTCTTCAACGCCTAACTCCTTTGCATATTTAAAACATTCTTTCTCGTTTGAATTAACAACCTTTATGTTTTCCATAGCACTAAAGTTTTCCAAAAGTCTGTTTTCCTGAAAAACAACAGAAATCTTTTTATTCTCAATTCCTAAAATATCACCAAAGAAATCTTTGTCAAGACCTGTGATTATGTTTATAAGTGTTGTTTTTCCTATCCCTGAAGGGCCTAAAATTGCAGTTGTTTCACCCTTTTTAAAGTCAAGAGAGAGATTTTCAATTATTTTTTCATCATAACTTTTTGAAATGTTTTTTAAACTTATCATTTATCCATCGTTCCTTTTAAAATCAAAACACGCATAAGTATGGCTTTAAAAATCTTTTCAACCAAAACACTCATAACAATAACAATAATTGTCCATGCAAAAAGTTTTGGTGTTTCCAAATATATTTTGGAGTTATAAAGATTTACACCTATAGAAAGTTTTGGTATGCTTAAAACCTCTGCGGCAATACCCGATTTCCACGCAAAACCTATGCCCATTGTACAAGCGGAATAAAAATAACTGCCGCATTGAGGTATGTATATATATTTAATTTTTTTATATATGGAAAAACCAAAAACCTTTGACATTTCAATAAGTTTCTTATCTGTGTTTTTTATACCCTGAGAAACATTTCCCCAAATTATAGGAAGAACCATTAAAAAGGAAATAACAACAGGAACATTTCCGCTTTTAACCCAAAGCAGTATAAGAATTATAAAGGAAGCAACAGGTGTTGATTTTATAATACTTAAAAGAGGATAAAAAAGCTCATAGGCATAGGGAATAAAAGAGGTTATAACCGCCAAAAAAACCCCTGCGGCAACAGCTAAAATAAAACCTGATAAAATTCTTGAAAGAGAATAGAAAATACTTTTCCAAAACAATGTATCATAAAAAAGGCTTGCAAACTCTTCTAAAACTGCCTTGGGGGAAGCAACAAAAACCTCTGTGTCAACCAACTTGGCAATTAAATGCCAAACTAAAATCCAAAATATTAAAGCAAGAACTTTTATAATTCTCATTTTATTTTTTTCCTGATTTTTTTTACCTTTTTCCATACATACCTCTTTTTGAAAGATAGATTTTCAAAAAGGCTCGCCTTAACGAGCCTTTTTATAATAAATATCTATATTAATATTTTCTTACATAATAAAATTCCTCGTCGGGAATTTCCCCTCCTATGGATTTAGGGTTTGCCTCATACATAATGTTAAGGAAGTTTTCAACAAGCCTTAGCATTTTGCCTCCCTCAATAAAAACTATGTTGCAGTTTGGAATAGCTTTTGCGGCTATATCCTTATCCTCAAGCATTCCATATTCCACTGCCTTTTCTGCGGAAGTTTCCACATCCTCAACAGCCACCTCAATAAAATATTCATACTCGTCAAGGAACTTATTAAATTCTTTTGTATAATTATCAACAAATTCTTTTCTTACAACAAGACAGCCCATTGTAAGGGTGTTGGGAACATCTTCTTCATAGGAATAAGCATCCCATTTTTCAGCAACATCAATTGCAATAGTTATATCAGGATTTTTACTTATGGCAACACTTACAAAAGGCTCGGGCAAAAGAGCAATGTCATATGCCCCTCCTGCAACAGCAGCCGCAGCCTCGGCATGGCTTTGAACAAACTCTATATTACAATCTGTTACACCTGCCTTAGAAAGAATAAACTGCAGCACATATTCAGGCACAGAGCCTTGCCCTGCCATAACTAATGTTTTGCCGCTTAAATCAGACATGTCTTTAACATCATTTGATTTCTCCACAACATAAAGTGTGCCAAGAGTATTTATTGCCACAGTTGAAATTTTGCCTTTGGTTGTGTTATAAATTACACTTGCCATGTTTACGGGAATTGCGGCGGCATCAAGCTCATTATTTATAATTTTAGCTGTTATTTCATCAGGTGTTGTAAAAAGCTCAAATTTATAATTTCCAAAAACTTTTCCGTTATCAACCTCATTCATAAGCATAACTGCACCAAGGGCTGTAGGCCCTTTAAGAAGGCCAATTCTCATGGCTTTTTCGCCGTCTTTATCACCAGGTTGTTCAGTAATAGGCTCGTTATTGTTATTTTCCTGCTCCTCATTTTGATGCGGCTGGGGATTATTTTTAGGCGCACAGCCTGCAAAAACGCTTAAAGACATTAATAAAGCAAGAAGTAAAGTAAAAAACCTTTTTTTCATTTAAATATTCCTCCTAATTTTTATTCCTCTGATTTTATGCTTTCAACATCATATGGCGTTTCTTGATATACATAGTAGTTAAGCCAGTTGCTAAAAAGCAGATTTGAATGCGACCTCCATCTTACAAGAGGCCTTTTGTTAGGGTCATTATCTTGAAAATAATGTTTTGGAACGTCTATATCTATTCCTTTGGCAATATCCCTGTCATACTCATTTTTAAGTGTAAGAGGGTCATATTCTGAATGACCCATAACAAAAATCTGCCTTCCGTGTTTTGCTATGGCAATATAAACTCCGCTTTCTTCACTTTCCGAAAGAATAACAACTTTAGGATTTTTATTTATATCCTCTCTTGTTACTTCTGTACGTCTTGAGTGGGGAACAAAAAACTCATCATCAAAGCCTTTTAAAAGCTTATCTCCAAAATCGTTTGTGTAATGGGGGAAAACTCCGAAAACCTTTTTTTCCAGGTTTCGTTTAGGTATTCCATAATGGTAATAAAGTCCTGCCTGAGCACCCCAGCAAATATGAAGTGTGCTTGTAACATTGTTTTTTGTCCATTCAAGAATTTCTTTCATTTCATCCCAGTATGTGACCTCTTCAAATTCAAAAAGCTCAATGGGCGCACCTGTTATAATCATACCGTCAAACTTTTGCTTTTTCACCTCATCAAAGGTATGATAGAAGCTTTTCATATGTTCTGCCGGTGTGTTTTTACTGTCATGATTTTTTGGATGCAAAAGCGTAACCTCAACCTGAAGGGGTGTGTTGCCCAAAAGCCTTAAAAGCTGAATCTCAGTAACTTCTTTAAGGGGCATAAGATTGAGTATAGCCACTCTAAGAGGACGAATATCCTGATGAAAGGCCCTATCCTCATCCATAACGAAAATGCCTTCTTTCGCCAGAACCTCTTGAGCAGGCAAATTCTTAGGTAACTTAATTGGCATAATTATCCTCTCCCTGATGTTAATTGAAATAGTATAACAAAAAGCAGCTTAAATTTCCATTAAAATTTTATTAATTTCTTTGACCAACCGCTAAAGTTAATATATCATTACATTATTACGTAAAAAAACCTACAAAGGACTGATTTATATGGATATTCTTGTTGATGCAGACGCCTGTCCCGTTAAGGAGATTATTGTGGCGGCTGCAAAAAAATTCAACCTCAATGTTTTTATGTTTGTAGACACAAGCCATATTTTTGAAGATGGCTACAGCACTGTCTTAACCTTTGATAAAGGTGCCGATTCTGTGGATTTTGCCATAATAAACAAAATAAAGCCAGGAGATGTGTGCATAACTCAAGATTACGGCCTTGCCTCTATGGTGCTTTCAAAAGAAGCCTTTGCCATTCATCAAAACGGTTTTTTATACACTTCACAAAACATGGACAGAATGCTTTTTGAAAGACATATTAATAAAGAGCTAAGACGTGCAGGCAAACACGGAAATAAGCATAAACCACGTAAAAAAGAAGATAATGAAGCCTTTGAAAATTTCTTACTTTCATTTCTCGAAAAAAATTTACTTTAGGCTTCCTCATTCCTTTTAAAATTCATAAGCTCAACTGCGCCTGTCATTTTCTCATTTAATATAAGGGTTGCCATTCCTTTTTCCCCTGTTTGGGGCAAAGTACATTGAATTTCGTCTATCTTTTTTGATTTTAAAAGAACTTTTACCTTTTGTGCATCAATTGTGTTTCCGTAAATATCTAAACTGTTTTTCCAAATTGTAAACTTACAGCCGTTTCTCCAGTTTCCGCAGAAAAAAGCTTTTTTATTTTCAAAAATCTCTCCTTTTGTGCAAAGGGGGCATTCTCCAAGGCTGCCTTTGCTTTTGCTTTTTCTCTCGTTTTCGAATATAATCTTATTATCAGCTTTTTTTGCATTGTCTATAAGGAAATAAACAAATCTTTTTATGCTTTCCATAAACCGTTCATCTTTCATGGTTCCTTTTGCTATTGACGAAAGACCTTTTTCCCATCTCCCCGTTGTTTGGGGGCTTTTAAGCTCTGCTGGAACAACTTCTATAAGGTTAATACCCTTTTGTGTTGGAATTAAAGATTTACCTTTTCTTATTATATATCCAACTTCCAAAAGCCTTTCAATAATTGCGGCCCTTGTTGCAGGGGTTCCAAGACCGCTGTCTTTAAGCCGCTCTTTAATTTCTTCATCTTCAATAAACCTCCCTGCATTTTCCATTGCACTTAAAATTCCTGCTTCTGTGTATGGTTTAGGAGGTGTTGTTTTTTTCTTTACCGCTTTGGCATTTTTTATATCAATTTTATCTCCTATTGCTAAAGGGGGCAGAACAGTTTCCTCTTCACTTTTTTTCTTTGTTTTTTCTGTTTCTGTGTTTTTGTAAAGGCTCATCCACCCTTCTTGTAAAATCACTGTTCCCCTTGAAATAAAAGTTTCTTCCTCACATTCAATAACAGCCCTTGTAATGCTATAAATATAGGCAGTATAAAAAGAAGATATAAACCTTAAAGCTATAAGATTATACACCTTAAACTCATCTGCTGTCAGGTTTTTTATGTTTATGTTTCCATCTGTGGGCATAATTGCATGGTGGTCGCTTACCTTTGAATTATCTATAAGCCTTTTTGTTATGGGAAGTGTTTTAAGGCTTGAAACATAGCCAAGAGCATCTTTATATTCTTCAACAGAATAAAGCTTTCTTAATGTGCTTTTTATTTTACCAACCATATCCTCACTTAAATATCTGCTGTCTGTTCTTGGATATGTAATCATTTTTCTTTTTTCATAAAGGTCTTGGGCTATGCTAAGGGTGGTTTGTGCCGAAAACCCAAAACGTTTGTTGCAATCTCTTTGCAGCTCTGTAAGGTCATATAAAAGAGGCGGCGGCTGTTTCTTTTCCTCCTCTTCAACCTTTGAAACCATGCCTGTTTTGTTTTTAACCTTGTTTGCAATTTCTTCAGCCTTTTCCTGCTGAAATATTTTTGTTTCGCTGTATTCCTCTAAAAACCAAGTTCCGCCAAAACTTTCATATTCAGCAGCGACTTCAAAATATTCCCTTACATCAAAGGCTTCTATTTCCTTATGTCTGTCAACAATAATGGCAAGGGTTGGTGTTTGAACTCTGCCTATTGATAAAAGAGTGCCGTATTTTATGGTGTATGCCCTTGTTGCATTTATTCCCACAAGCCAGTCGGCTTCTGAGCGGCATTTTGCACAGTAATATAGATTGTCATATTCGCTGCTTGGCTTTAAGGCCATAAAGCCTTCTTTTATCGCCTTGTCTGTCATGCTTGAAATCCAAAGCCTTTCTACAGGCTTTTTACATTTTACATATTCATAAATATATCTGAAAATAAGCTCTCCCTCACGCCCTGAGTCTGTGGCGCAGATAATCTTTTCGACTTCATCGCTGTTCATAAGGCTTTCAAGAATTTTCAACTGTTTTTCCGTTTGCTTTATAGCCTTTAGCTTAAGAGTTTGGGGAATTATGGGAAGGTTTTCAGCACTCCATTTTTTCAAACTTTGGCTATAGTCCTCAGGGTTACTCAATGTAATTAAATGACCAACTGCCCAGCTTATTATATAGTTTTCACCTTCTAAAAAACCATCGCCTTTTTTAGAAGCATTAAGCACCTTTCCAATATCACGGCCAACAGAAGGCTTTTCGGCTATAACAAGTGTCCTCATATTATTTCTCCATATTCCGATTTTTTCCGATTTTTTAAATTACAATAAATATTATACCACAAAAGCAAAAGAAAGCGGCGGTAAAGCCGACATTTTCTTTTGCCAACAGACGAATAAAACTTGAAAAGTTTTATGAGTAATATAATCCGCTGTGATAACAGCGGCAGACTGAAGACAAACCTTGGGCGTTGCCCAAACCCACTTGCTTTTTGAAAAAAGCAAGACCAAAAACTTTTATCAAAACCGCATATTCATGCGGTTTTAGATGGGTCAAGGGTAAAACCCTTGTGGGTGTTTGAGGGCAAAGCCCTCAAGGTTTTGACTTTGTCTATGTTCTCCCGCAAATGAAATTTGCGGCTATTGTACCAGAAATACCCTGTACAAATCCAATAACTTGACAAAATAGATACCTTTAATATATTGTATTGATAAAAGTCAAAATCTATATATCCACAGGTTTTGATGCATAATGTTTAAATTTTTTAAAAACTTAATTACTTACAACTTAAAAAACGTGATAAAAAAGATTGGTTTTAAATGTCTGCAAACCAATCTTTAAAACTCTAAATCACAAAACAAATAAAAACTATAACTAAATAAAGACAAGGGTTTGCTTACCTTTATACTAACCATGAATAATTAAACTTGCAGACATACAACCTAAATTAAGCATAAACTAAAATCAAGTAGGTGCAAAACATGCAGAAAAAAAATAGAAAAACCTATAACAACGAAAGTATAACCTCACTTAAAGGAGCCGACCGTGTGCGTCTTCGCCCGGGAGTTATTTTTGGTTCCGACGGAATTGAGGGCTGTGAGCATTCTGTTTTTGAAATACTTTCAAACTCCATTGACGAAGCAAGAGAAGGCCACGGCAATAAAATTGAAATAACAAGGTTTAAAGATTTTTCCATAATGATTAAAGACTACGGACGAGGAATACCCGTTGACTATAATAAAAACGAGGAACGCTTTAACTGGGAACTTGTTTTTTGCGAACTTTACGCAGGGGGCAAATATCAAAACAACAGCGGTGAAAACTACGAGTTCTCACTGGGTCTTAATGGCTTGGGAACTTGTGCAACACAGTATTCCTCAGAGTATATGGATGCTGAAATAATAAGAGATGGCTTTATTTACAAACTTCATTTTGAAAAAGGAGAAAACATAAACGGCCTTTCAAAAGAAGAAACCACAGAAAAAACAACAGGAACAACAATAAAGTGGCGTCCCGACAAAGATGTTTTCACAGATATAGAAATTCCTCTTTCTTATTTTATAAATGTTTTGAAAAAACAGGCAATAGTTAATGCAGGCCTTACCTTTATATTAAAAGATGAACAAAGCGGCGAAACCTTCACCTTTTTTTATGAAAACGGAATAAAAGATTATCTTCAAGAACTTAACGAAGATAAAGGCTTTACCTCCATGTGCTTTTGGGAAGATGAAAAAAGCGGACGTGACAGAGAAGACAAGCCTGAATATCGCCTTAAATTTCAGGCGGCATTTTGCTTTAATAATGATGTAAACACTCTCCAGTTTTTTCATAACTCAAGCTTTCTTGAATATGGGGGTTCTCCGGATAAGGCTGTGCGTAATTCTTTTGTTTATGCCATTGATAAATATTTAAAATCAAACGGGCTTTATAAAAAGGATGAAAAAAAGATTTCCTTTGTTGATGTTGAAGACAGTCTTATACTTATAATCAACTCCTTTTCAACAATAACAAGCTATGAAAACCAAACTAAAAAATCTATAACAAATAAGTTTATTCAAGAAGCCATGACAGACTTTTTCAAAACACAGTTGGAAATTTATTTTATCGAAAACAAAACAGATGCTGATAAAATTGCGGCACAAGTTCTTGCAAACAAAAGAAGCCGTGAAACAGCAGAAAAAACAAGAATTTCCATACGAAAAAAGCTGACGGGAAACATAGATATAAGCAACCGTGTGGAGAAGTTTGTAAACTGCAGAACAAAGGATGTAACAAGACGTGAAATTTATATAGTTGAGGGTGACTCTGCCCTTGGAGCTTGTAAATTAGGCAGAGATGCAGAGTTTCAGGCAATAATTCCGGTTAGGGGTAAAATTCTTAACTGCCTTAAATCAGACTATGACAAAATCTTCAAAAGCGATATTATAACAGACCTTCTAAAGGTGCTTGGCTGCGGCGTAGAAATAAAATCAAAACATAACAACGACATTAATTCCTTTGATTTAAGCCAGCTTAAATGGAGCAAAATTATAATCTGCACAGATGCCGACGTTGACGGCTTTCAAATAAGAACATTAATTTTAACCATGCTTTATCGTCTTGTGCCCACTCTTATAGACGAAAAGAAGATATTTATAGCAGAATCTCCTTTATATGAAATAACATCCGGAAAAGAAACTTACTTTGCATATTCAGAAAATGAAAAGGCAGAAATTCTTGCAAAAACAAAAGGTAAATTTACAATACAGCGTTCAAAAGGCCTTGGTGAAAACCAGCCTGAAATGATGTGGCAGACAACTATGAATCCTGAAACACGAAGGCTTGTTCAAGTTATACCTGAAAACTTTGAAAAAACACAGGATAAGTTTGAACTTCTATTAGGGGAAAACTTAAAAGGCCGAAAGGAATATATAGAAGAATATGGTCATAAATATATTGACTTTAGCGAATTAGGGTAAAGGAGGAGAATTATATGAGCAAAAAAAAATCGAACCAAGACATCTTAAAAGAACAAATTCTCCGACAAAATATTACAGACACCCTTGAAACAAACTATATGCCTTATGCAATGAGTGTTATTGTTTCAAGGGCCATTCCAGAAATTGACGGTTTTAAGCCTGCTCACAGAAAACTTTTATACACAATGTATAAAATGGGGCTTATAAACGGAAACAGAACAAAATCATCAAATGTTGTCGGACAAACTATGCATCTTAACCCTCATGGGGATGCTGCTATTTATGAAACTTTAGTGCGGCTTACGGAAGGAAATTCCGCCCTTATTCATCCCTTTATAGACAGCAAGGGAAACTTCGGCAAGCAGTTTTCAAGGGATATGGCATATGCCGCACCAAGGTACACGGAGGTAAAGTTATCCCCAATTTGTGTTGAAATTTTTAACGATATCGACAAAAACACAGTTCCCTTTGTGGATAACTATGATTCTTCTGCAAAAGAGCCTTTGCTTCTTCCAACAACCTTTCCTAATATCCTTGTTAACCCAAACCAGGGCATAGCGGTAGGCATGGCAAGCTCTATCTGCAGCTTTAATCTTTCAGAAATGTGTGAAACAACAATAGCATTTATTAAAAACGAAAACTGTGACCTTTCAAAAACTCTTAAAGCCCCTGACTTTTCCACAGGAGGAGAGCTTATTTATAATAAAGAAGAAATGGAAAATATATATTCCACAGGCAGGGGAAGTTTTAAAGTAAGATGTAAATATTTTTATGACAAGAAAAACAGCTGTATAGAAATTACAGAAATTCCATACACAACAACAATAGAGGCAATTATAGACAAAGTAATTTTTCTTATTAAAACAGGAAAAATCAAAGATATAACAGACATTCGTGACGAAACAGACTTAAAAGGTCTTAAAATTGCAATTGATGTTAAAAAAACAACAAAGATAGATGTTTTGATGCATAGACTTTATCAGCAAACACCGCTTCAAGACAGCTTTAGCTGTAATTTCAACCTTCTTATTGACGGACACCCAAAAACCCTTGGTGTGAAAGGGATTTTAAAGGCGTGGACAGAATTTAGAATAAAATCTTTAAAAGGTCAGCTTGCCTGGGATATTGATAAAAAATCTGCCAAGCTTCATCTTTTAGAAGGTCTTAAAGAAATTCTTGCAGACATTGACAAAGCCATAAAAATAATAAGAGAAACAGAGTTTGAAGCAATGGTAATTCCAAACCTTATGAACGGCTTTAATATCGACCAAATTCAGGCTGAATATATAGCTGAAATAAAGCTTAGAAACATAAACAAAGAGTATATATTAAATAGAATTAAGGAAAGGGAAAGTCTTAAAGATGAAATAAATATTCTTAGCGAAACCTTAAACAACGAAGACAAAATTAAAGCTTTAATATGCAAACAGTTGAAGGGTGTTTCAAAAAAATATGGAAAGCCAAGAAAAACAGATATTTTAGTTGAACATGAAATCGAAAAAATATCCACAGAAGATATAATAGAAGATTACGGAATAAAACTTTTTCTTACAGCAGAAAACTATTTTAAAAAAATCACCCTTGTTTCCATGCGTTCTTCCGGTGAACAAAAACTTAAAGAAGACGACAAAATCATAGGCGAAGCCGAAACCTCAAACAAAGCCGATATACTCTTTTTTTCAGACAAACAAAGGGTATATAAAGTAAAAGCAAATGACATAGCAGAATGTAAGGCCAGCAGTATGGGAGATTATTTAGCAAATCTTCTTGCCCTTGAAGACGGAGAGAAAATAGTTTTTATGGTTCCTACCCTTGATTACAGGGGCAGTGTGCTGTTTATGTTTGAAAACGGAAAAGGTGCAAAGGTTGCCTTAAACGCATATCAAACAAAAACAAACAGAAAAAAACTCCTTAATGCCTATTCGGGAAAATCTCCGCTTGTGTCAATTGTCTTTGTTGATGAAGACTGCGACGTTTTAGCAGTAAGAGATTTTGACAGGGCTTGCCTTTTTAACACATCGTTAATTCCCGTTGCCGCAACAAAAACCAACGGCGGTGTTCAAGTCTACACCTTAAAAAAGAACAGCCGTGTTACCACCGTTTTTACAGGGAAAGACTTTATTTGCGAAGACATTGAATACTACAGAACAGCAAAAATTCCATCCTCGGGACATTTTTTAAAAGATAACGATAAAACCGAAAACGGTTTATGACAAACAAAAAAGTCAAGGCAGCAGAGAATAACTCTGCACCTTGACTTTTTATTTTCTTTTTATTTTGCATATTCTATAGCTCTTGTTTCACGTATAAGGCTGACTTTAATCTGCCCCGGATATTCAAGCTCGTCCTCAATTTTCTTTGCAATATCCCTTGCAAGAAGAGGAAGACCTTCGTCTGTGATGTCCTCGGGTATTATCATAATTCTAAGTTCACGCCCTGCTTGAATTGCGAATGTTTTTTCAACACCTTTAAAATTATCGCCGATTTCTTCAAGCTTTTGCAAACGTTTGATATATGATTCAAGGGTTTCACGTCTTGCCCCGGGCCTTGCTGCGGAAATAGCATCCGCCGCCTGAACAAGCACAGCAATAATGCTTGTTGGTTCAACATCACCATGGTGTGCCTCAACTGCATTTATAACAATGGCACTTTCACGATGTTTTTTAAGAAGCCCAACCCCAATGCTAACATGAGAGCCTTCCATTTCATGGTCAATACTTTTGCCTATGTCATGGAGCAAACCTGCCCTTTTTGCTATAGTAACATCAACACCTAATTCCGCCGCCATAAGGCCGGCAAGGTGGGAAACTTCAATGGAATGCTTAAGTACGTTTTGTCCGTAGCTCGTTCTGTATCTTAACTTGCCAAGCAAACGCACAAGCTCAGGATGAAGACCATTAACTCCCGTTTCAAAGGTTGCGGCCTCACCTTCATCTCTGATAATAACTTCAACTTCTTTTTTTGCTTTTTCAACCATTTCTTCAATTCTTGAAGGATGAACACGTCCGTCAACAATAAGTTTTTCAAGTGCCAGCCTTGCAATTTCCCGTCTTACAGGGTCAAAACCCGAAAGTATTACTGCCTCAGGGGTATCGTCTATAATAAGATCAATTCCCGTAAGGGTTTCAAGGGCACGAATGTTTCTTCCCTCACGACCGATAATTCTTCCCTTCATCTCATCGTTTGGAAGCTGAACAACAGATACGGTAGTTTCAGTAACATGGTCAACAGCACACCTTTGAATTGCATTAACAACAATCTCTCTGGAACGCTTTTCAGCGTCTAATTTTGCCTTGCTTTCAATATCCTTTATCATAATTGCGGCTTCGTGCTTAACATCGTTTTCAATTATGTTAAGAAGATAATTTTTAGCTTCTTCGCTTGTAAGGCCTGAAATTCTTTCTAACTCACGAATATGCCTTTCTTGAATTGCCTGAGTTTCCTCCCGTTGTTTCTCAAGTTCTTCAAGACGTTTGTTATACTGCTCTTCTTTCTTTTCAAAAGCGTCTGCCTTTTTATCAAGGGTTTCTTCCTTTTGAATTATTCTTCTTTCGTTTCTTTGAATCTCGGTTCTTCTTTCTCTTACTTCTTTTTCAAGCTCATTTTTTAATTTTAAACTTTCTTCTTTGGCTTCCAGCAAGATTTCTTTTTTCTTTGCTTCTGCTTCTTTTTGTGACTCTTCAACTATCTTCAAAGCTCTGCTTTCTGCAATCCCAATTTTTGCTTCTGCGATATGTTTTCTATAGTTAAAGCCTGCCAGCAAGCCGATTATTACTCCAATAATTCCAAAAATTATTTTTACTATTAGTGGATCTATGGGTAACACCTCCTTATTAAATTTCCAAAGTTCAAAGCGTAGATAACCACGCACTATTAATTTTAAGTCCTTTAAACAATTATGTCAAGTCACTTTTCACTAACATTTATTCAAATATTCAAACTTGCACAAAAGATTTTCTCATAACTTGTTTTCATATGTAATATACCATTAAAAAACAATAATATTATTTGAAAAAACAGGGCAGGTTTTTATTCTGCCCTTAATATAAAAAGAAACCTTTGACTTTTACAAAATCACCTTGGTTTTTGACTTATCAGTTTGAATATCTGCCTAAGTCTTCAATTTCAAGACCGCTGTGTATAGAAGCATTTATTGCCGCCCCAATTATTTTTGAAAGTCTGTCAATAACAGAATCTACTTCCTTTGGAGTAACAAACATGTTCTGAGCATAGGGGTTTAAAACTTCGCTTATAAGCTCAAATCTGTCCTCATTTTCCATATCCATAATCATTTCATAAAACTTACTTTTTTTGTCTGCACTTTTTTTCATTTCCTCAAATACAATATCCATTGTGTCATTTGCCAAAGTTGCCGCATCCACAACTGTGGGAACACCAATTGCTATAACAGGAACACCCAATGTTTTTTCGCTTAATTCAGCTCTTTTGTTCCCTACTCCCGAACCTGGGCAAATTCCCGTATCACTAAGCTGAATTGTTGAATTTATTCTCGAGAACTTTCTTGCCGCAAGAGCATCAATTGCTATAACCACATCAGGCTTAAGTTTTTCAACAACACCTTTTATAATCTCTGCAGTTTCAATTCCCGTTATTCCCATAACCCCAGGGGCAATGGCTGCGGCAGGTCTTACGGCGTCTGTAATTGTTTCCGGCAGAGTTTCCATCATATGCCTTGTAACAAGAATTTTGCTTACAACCTTTGGCCCCAAAGCATCAGGGGTAATGTTCCAGTTGCCAAGCCCCACAACAAGAAACACTGAAGTTTTTTTAGCATTTATAAGTTCTTCAAGGCACTCTTTAAGCTTGTGAGAAATCTTTTCATGACAGCTGCTGTCATTGTCCCTAAGCTCTTTTGATTCTATTGTTATAAACTTTCCCATGGGCTTGCCCATGGCACGGCTTCCATTTTCGTTTGTAATTTCCACATAAGTAATGTTTATGTCGTCCATGTCTTCATTTTTTACAATAATTCCATCATCCACATTACCCTTATGCTCTTCTATAAGCTCCCTTGCTTCAACTGCAAGATCTGTACGTATGCTAAACTTTTGTTTTTCACTCATTTTTAATTCACCTCAAAATATATTTTCGCCAAATACAAAAAATATATTCTGTTTATGTAACATCTTTAATGTCCTTTTCATATACTACTATTCAAGGCATTAAGGATGGTGACAATATTGAGCCAATATTTTTCCAACCAAAACTTTTCCTATTCAGGCAGCAACTCCTTTCCCCAGCCCCTTTCCTCTGAAGATGAAGAAAAATACCTGACACTTTATAAAGACGGTGATGAAAATGCCAAAAACATATTAGTTGAACACAATTTAAGACTTGTTGCACACATTGCAAAAAAATATTTAACCGCCTGTAAAGACAGCGAAGATTTAATCTCAATAGGCACAATAGGCCTTATAAAAGGAGTTTCTTCATTCAATCCTGAAAAAAACACAAAACTTGCAACATACAGTGCAAGGTGCATAGAAAATGAAATACTTATGCATCTTCGTTCCTCAAAAAAATATGCAAATGATATATACCTGCAAGACCCTATAAGCAGGGATAAAGAAGGCAACGAAATAACTATTTTGGATATTATAAGCGAAACCGAGGATTTGGTAAGTGATATAGCGGAGTTAAGCTTTGATATAGAAACATTGGTAAAAGCACTGAAAGGCGAACTTACAAAGCGGGAGCTTATCGTTCTTAAAATGAGGTATGGGCTTTTTGGCACAGAAGAAATAACTCAAAGAGAGGTTGCTAAATTTCTTGGCATTTCCCGCTCTTATGTAAGCCGAATAGAAAAAAAGGCGATCAGTAAACTTCGTGAGAAAATATGCATAGCAGAATTTTAAGCTTTTGGCCGCAGGGAATAAGCCCTCGGCATACATATTGTTCCACCTTCTTAAACATATCCTCTTCAAAGAAAACTTCATATACTGCATAAGTTTATTTTTTTTGCACTTTTTTGGGTACAAGCCTAAAATCAACTCTAAACTGCATAAACATAGGGTTTTAAGACCGGTCAAGATATGATTCTCTTACAAATTATTGTAGTTCTGCCTTAAAATCTTTAAAATTCCCCCTTGACATTAACAAAATCTAATGCTAAAATAAGCCTCAATTTAATAAAGATTTAAACCGTTGATACGGAGATAAAAACAGAAAAAGCACGTACAGAGAGTTCGGGAAGCTGAGAGCCGAATCGTAAGCAATCTGTTAAATGGACCGTTGAGGGCACAGTCAAAGGCATTTTGCTAAGTATTCTGTGACGTTAGACATACGTAAGTTGTCAAAGGTATGTTAGTACCTTACAAAGAGCATGCTTATTTTTTGCATGAACCAAGGTGGCACCACGGGTTTTGATTTTCTACCCGTCCTTGATATAGATTTTTCTATGTCAAGGACGGGTTTTTTATTTACTTTAAAAGTTTTAAGGAGGTAATTATTATGTTTCCAACTCTTGAAAAGGCGAAGAAACTTGCTTCTCAAGGTTATAAAAGAATACCTGTTTCAAAAGAAATGCTTTCAGACTGTTTCACTCCAATAGAGGTTATGAAAACACTAAAAAACATAAGCAACCATTGTTATATGCTTGAAAGTGCTGAAGATGCAAGACAATGGGGACGATATACCTTCTTAGGCTTTGACCCTACAGCCGAAATAACATGCAAAGGCGGAAATCTTACAATTCGTTCAGGAACAACAGTAAGAGAAAGTGTTTCGCATCCAAAAAACGCAATCAGAAAAATTTTAGAGGAGAACAAAAGCCCTAAGCTTGAGGGTATGCCCTCTTTCACAGGCGGTCTTGTAGGTTACTTTTCATATTCCTACATAGGTTATTCCGAGCCTGCTCTAAAACTTACTCGTGAGGAAAATCAATTTCAAGATGTTGACCTTATGCTTTTTGACACCGTTATTGTCTTTGATAACCTCAAGCAAAAAATTATACTTATAACAGGTGTAAAAGCGGAGGATATTGAAACCAACTACCGTAAAGCAGAATATCAGCTTGACCAGCTTTCAAACTTAATCAAAACAGGGAAAAAGGCATCGCCGCCGCCTCCGAAATTAAAAACTCCTCTCACTCCAATGTTTGCCAAAGAAGAGTTTGTAGAAATGGTTAAAAAAGCTCAGCGCTATATATATGAGGGAGATATTTTTCAAGTGGTTCTTTCAAATCCTTTTGAAGCTGAAATAGAGGGCAGTTTGTTTGATGTTTACCGTATTTTAAGAACCACCAACCCCTCACCATATATGTTTTACTTTTCAGGCTGCGACATTGAAATAGCAGGAGCTTCCCCCGAAACCTTGGCAAAGCTTAAAGACGGAAAGCTTTTTACCTTTCCCCTTGCAGGCACACGCCCAAGGGGTAACTCATTAATAGAAGATTTAGCTTTGGAAAAGGAACTTCTTTCAGACGAGAAGGAACTTGCGGAACATAATATGCTTGTAGATTTAGGAAGAAACGACATAGGAAAAATAAGCAACTTATCCACAGTTAAAGTTGAAAAATATATGCAAATAGAAAGATTTTCCCATGTTATGCATATAGGCTCAACAGTCACAGGGGAAATACGTGAAGATAAAGATGCTGTTGATGTTATAGATTCAATTCTTCCTGCAGGAACACTTTCGGGAGCACCGAAGATACGTGCCTGCCAAATAATCGAAGAATTAGAGAGACATGAAAGAGGGATTTATGGCGGAGCAATAGGCTACCTCGACTTTACAGGAAATCTTGACACATGCATTGCCATAAGGCTTGCATATAAGAAAAACGGAAAACTGTGCGTTCGCTCAGGTGCAGGAGTCGTTGCCGACAGTGTTCCTGAAAATGAATATGAAGAAACCTTAAACAAGGCTCGAGCCATAATTAATGCCATAGAAATTGCCAAGGAGGGAATTGACAAATGATTCTTTTAATAGATAACTATGACAGCTTTTCATATAACCTTTATCAGCTTATAGGCGAAATAGATAGTGATATAAAAGTTGTAAGAAATGATGAAATCACAATTTCAGAAATTAAAGAACTAAACCCAAAGGCAATTTTTCTCTCCCCCGGTCCCGGGAAACCAAAAGATGCAGGAATTTCTGTTAAAGCCGTTAAAGTTTTTTCAGGAGAAATTCCCATTTTCGGTGTGTGCCTTGGACATCAGGCAATTTGTGAAGCCTTTGGAGCAACAATCAGCTATGCCTCACGACTTATGCACGGAAAAGTATCTGAAATATATTTAAGAAAAGATTCTAGAATGTTCAAAAATATGCCGGAAAAAATTCAGGGAGCCCGCTATCACTCTCTTTCTGCTGTTAAAGACACAATGCCCCAAGAACTTAAAATTACAGCAGAAACCAAAGACGGAGAGATTATGGCAGTAGAGCATAAAGATTATCAGGTTTATGGGGTACAGTTTCACCCTGAATCTATAATGACACCTGAGGGCCTTTCAATAATACATAACTTTTTGGAGGGATTAAAATGATTAAAAAAGCCATTTTAGCATTAAATAATAAAGAAGACTTAAGCTATGAAATAGCACGGGAAGTTATGAACGAAATTATGTCAGGGGAAGCAAGCCCCGTTCAAATGTCATCATACCTTACAGCCCTTGCCATGAAAGGCGAAACCATTGCCGAAATAACAGGCTCGGCGGCAGGGATGAGAGCCCATTGCATTAGACTTCTTCACGACATGGATGTAATGGAGATTGTAGGCACAGGTGGTGACGGCTCAAACTCTTTTAATATTTCAACTACCTCTGCCCTTGTTATCTCCGCCGCTGGTGTTCCCGTGGCAAAACACGGCAACAGAGCTGCATCTTCAAAATGCGGAGCCGCCGATGTTCTTGAAGCCTTAGGTGTAAATATAAAAGTTTCACCCGAGCAAAGCTTTGCACTTCTTAAAAAAATAGGCATCTGTTTCCTTTTTGCCCAAAACTACCATATTGCAATGAAATATGTTGCCCCAATACGCCGCGAATTGGGAATACGCACAGTTTTCAACATCCTTGGCCCTCTTTCAAACCCTGCGGGGGCAAGCATGGAGCTTATGGGTGTTTATGATGAAGCTTTGGTTGAACCTTTAGCTCAAGTTATGTATAATTTAGGTGTTAAAAGAGGAATGGTGGTTTACGGAGAAGATAAACTTGATGAAATTTCCATGAGTGCCCCTACACTTGTCTGTGAAATTCTACAGGGAGGAAACTTTAAAAAATATACTATAACCCCTGAGCAATTTGGTTATACACGTTGTTTAAAAGAAGAGCTTACAGGGGGTAACCCTTCGGAAAATGCGGCAATAGCACTGTCTGTTTTAAAGGGAGATGAACAAGGGGCAAAACGTCATGCAGTTTGCCTTAACGCAGGTGCCGCCATATATCTTGCGGGAAAAACAAACTCCATAGATGAGGGTGTAAAACTTGCAGAAAAAATCATTGATTCAGGCAGAGCCCTTCACCAACTTGAACTTTTCATTTGCGAAAGCAATAAATAAAGGAGCAGGCTTATGAATATTCTTGAAAAAATAGCGAAAAAAACAAAGGAAAGAATTGAAGAAAAAAAGAAAGTTCTTCCCTTTGAGGAAATTCACATTAAAGCGGAGTCCATAAATAAAAACACAGGTTTCCCATTTGAAAAATCACTGAAAAAAGAAGAGCTTTCATTTATATGCGAAATTAAAAAAGCAAGCCCGTCAAAAGGAATTATTGCAGAAGATTTTCCTTATAAAGAAATAGCAAAAGAATATGAAAAAGCAGGTGCGGCGGCAATTTCTTGTCTTACTGAACCTTTTTGGTTTTTAGGAAATGACATATACTTAGAAGAAATATCAAAAATCGTTTCAATACCCATACTAAGAAAGGATTTCACAGTCGATCCATACATGATTTATGAAGCAAAGCTCATGGGGGCATCGGCAATTCTTCTTATATGCGCTATTTTGAATGATAAGGAATTAAAAGAATATCAAGACATAGCTTACAGCCTTGGCCTTAGCGTTCTTGTGGAGGCACATGATGAAGAGGAGGTTATTCGTGCAGTCAATTCAGGGGCAAAAATAATAGGCGTAAATAACCGTAACCTTAAAACTTTTCAAGTGAATACAGAAAACAGCATAAGACTTAGGCAGTTAGTGCCAAAGAATTGTATTTTTGTTTCTGAAAGCGGAATTAAAACATTTGAAGATGTAAGCAGATTACATAAAAACGGAACCGATGCAGTTCTTATAGGGGAAACACTTATGCTTGCGGAAAATAAAAAAATAGCTCTTGATAAGTTAAGGGGGAGGTTAAATGGAAGTTAAAATTTGCGGGCTGAGCCGTGTTCAAGATATTTGGGCAGTTAATAAGGCAAAACCAAACTACTGCGGATTTATTTTAAATGTGGAAAAAAGTCCACGAAATATAAATTTTGAAACTCTTAACCTTTTAAGAAAAGAATTGTCGGAAGAAATTATACCTGTCGGAGTGTTTGTTAATGAGCCTGTGGAAAACGTGGCAAAACTTCTTAACTCAAACACAATTTTAATTGCACAGCTTCACGGAGATGAAAACGAGGAATATATATCAACTCTTCGGCAATTAACCAATAAATCAATTTGGCAAGCCTTTCAGATTTCAGACATAAAAGATATAGAAAAAGCCTGTAAAAGCAGTGCAGACTTTTTACTTCTTGACGCAGGTTCAGGAGGCGGAAAGGTCTTTGACTGGTCTGTGCTTTCATATGTAAACCGCTCCTTTGCTTTAGCAGGAGGATTAAATGAAAAAAACTTAGACCTGGCACTTAAAACAAAAGCCTCTCTTCTTGATTTGTCAAGCGGAGTCGAAACTTTGGGGGAAAAAGACCCTGAAAAAATATACAAAATCGTAAACAAAATTTCAGAATATAAAGGAGAATGAATTATGTCTAAAGGGCGTTTTGGTGTTCATGGAGGGCAGTATATGCCGGAAACTTTGATGAACGCTGTAATTGAATTGGAAAAAGCATACGAATACTATAAAAATGAACCTCAGTTTTGCTCTGAACTTACCGACTTATTAAACAACTATGCAGGCAGGCCCTCCGAGCTTTATTATGCCAAAAGAATGACAAAAGACCTTGGCGGTGCAAAAATTTATTTAAAACGAGAAGATATGAACCACACAGGTTCACACAAAATCAATAATGTTTTGGGTCAAGTTCTTCTTGCAAAAAAAATGGGTAAAACAAGGGTAATTGCGGAAACCGGAGCTGGTCAGCACGGTGTTGCAACTGCAACCGCTGCCGCACTTATGGATATGGAATGCGAAATCTTTATGGGCAAAGAAGACACTGAAAGACAGGCTCTTAACGTATACAGAATGAAGCTTTTAGGAGCAAAGGTTAATGCCGTAACAAGCGGAACTGCAACCTTAAAAGATGCCGTTTCAGAAACCATGAGGGAATGGACAAACCGAATTGAGGACACACACTATGTTTTAGGCTCTGTAATGGGTCCTCACCCCTTCCCCATAATAGTAAGGGATTTTCAAGCAATTATTTCAAAGGAAATTAAAGAACAGCTTTTTAAAACAGAGGGCAAACTTCCAGATGCAGTTATTGCCTGTGTGGGCGGAGGTTCAAATGCCATAGGGGCATTTTTTAATTTCATTGAGGACAAAAGTGTTAGGCTTATAGGCTGCGAAGCCGCAGGACGAGGAGTTGAAACCTTTGAAACAGCCGCAACAATATCAACAGGTAAGCTTGGAATTTTCCATGGCATGAAATCATATTTTTGCCAGGATGAGTATGGGCAAATTGCACCTGTATATTCAATTTCGGCTGGCCTTGACTACCCGGGAATAGGCCCGGAACATGCCAATCTTCATGATGTTAAAAGGGCGGAATATGTTCCTGTTACAGATGATGAGGCCGTGGCTGCCTTTGAATATTTATCTAAAACAGAAGGCATTATACCTGCCATTGAATCGGCTCATGCGGTTGCTTATGCAATGAAGCTTGCGCCTAAAATGAATAAAGAAAAAATAATTGTTATTAATCTTTCAGGACGAGGAGATAAAGACTGTGCCGCAATTGCACGTTACAAAGGAGAGGATATAAATGAGTAAAATTCATAAAGCATTTGAAAACAAAAAAGCATTCATTCCCTTTATAACCTGCGGCGACCCTTCCTTAGATGTTACGGAAAAAATAGTTTATACATTGGAAGAAGCCGGAGCAGATTTAATTGAGCTTGGAATACCCTTTTCCGACCCAACAGCGGAGGGGCCTGTTATACAAGCCGCCAACATTAGGGCATTGGCGTCAGGAACAACAACAGACAAAATTTTTGACATGGTAAAACGTATTCGTCAAAAAACCCAAATACCCATGGTGTTTATGACATATTGCAATGTGGTGTTTTCCTACGGTGCGGAAAGGTTTATAAAAACTGCCGCTCAAATAGGCATAGACGGAATTATACTGCCTGATTTACCTTTTGAAGAAAAAAATGAATTTGAGCCTATATGCAAACAGTATGGCATTGATTTAATCTCCCTAATCGCCCCCACTTCAAATGACAGAATAACCATGATTGCCAAAGAAGCGTCTGGATTTATATACTGCGTATCCTCATTAGGTGTAACGGGAGAGCGAAGCAAAATCACAACCGATATAGGAAAAATGATAGGTTTAGTTAAAACCATCACTTCAACTCCTTGTGCTGTTGGCTTTGGAATATCCACACCAGAACAGGCAAAAATAATGGCTTCGCTCTCCGACGGAGTTATAACAGGCTCAGCCATAATGAAATTAGTTGAAAAATACGGAGAAAATTGTGTTCCCCATATAAATAAATTTGTCAAAGAAATGAAAACAGCAGTGGAAACGACATAAATAAAAATATTTGGTCTTGTTTTTCTAAAAATTAAATGAATTTAGACAAAGTCCAAGATTAATCTCATTAAGACCTTGGGGCTGCATGTCATCACTTTAAGAATCACTTTCATGCATGTGGCATTTTTCCTTTCCATGCCCCCCACTTAACCCATGTTACAACTGTATTTTTATACGGTTGTAACATGGGTTTTTATCTTACTTTTTTTTTTTGAATCGCCAAATCAAAAAGTAAGTGGATTTGAGTAAATTCTAAGGATTTTCAGACACAAAAAAAACCGAAGGTTATAACCCTCGGCAGCTTTTTTGTTATTATATAGCGTTTACAATGCGCACAAGTGAAGATTTCTTTCTTGCACAGCTGTTCTTTTTGATAACGCCTTTTGAATATGCTCTGTCAATTGCAGAAATAGCGTCTTTTAAAGCAGCCTCTGCAGCAGCTTTATCCTTAGCAGCAGCAGCTATTGTTACTTTTTTAATAGCTGTTTTTGTGCTTGATTTAACCATCTTGTTTACCATACTTTTTTTAGAAATTACTTTTATTCTTTTCTTTGCGGATTTAATGTTCGCCACGTGTCTTTCCTCCTAATCAAATCTATATCATATGCTCTCAGTTTTTAATTAGCTTAATTTAGCTTTTGCTGCATCAACCAATTTTGTAAAGCCGGCAGCATCGCTAACTGCAAGGTCTGCAAGCATTTTTCTGTTAACATTAATGTCAGCAAGCTTTAAACCGTGCATTAACTGGCTGTATGAAATGTTGTTAAGCCTTGCCGCAGCATTAATTCTTGTAATCCAAAGGCTTCTGTATTCTCTTTTTGTCTGTTTTCTGCCTGCAAATGCATATGACATAGCCTTCATTACAGACTGTTTAGCTGTTCTGTATTGTTTGCTTCTTGCTCCACGATAACCTCTTGCTAATTTTAAAACTTTTTTATGTTTTTTTCTCGCATTAAGTGCGCCTTTTACTCTTGCCATTATAAAACTCCTCCAATCCTTATCCTCGGTAACTTAAGCGTAAGGTAATAATTTCTTTTTGATACTGTTTAAAACACTCTTATCTGTAAGTGTTGCTTTTCTTAAGTTTCTCTTTCTCTTAGTTGACTTTTTACCAAGAATATGCTGGGAGTTAGCTTTGTTTCTCTTAAGCTGACCGGTTCCCGTTACTCTGAAACGTTTAGCAACTGCTTTTTTTGTCTTTAATTTAGGCATAATTAAATATCCTCCTTGTAAACTACTTAAAATTTAAAAAATCATTACGCTTTTGGAGCAAGGAACATAACAAGGCTTCTTGCTTCCATCTTTGGTGCCTTGTCTACCACACCGTATTCAGCAATGTCATTAGCGAAACTTTCAAGTATTGTTACAGCTGTTTTTGAATGTCCGATTTCTCTTCCTCTAAAACGGATTGATACTTTAACCTTATCTCCGTCTTTAAGAAATTCAATTGCTTTTTTAACCTTAACCTGAACATCATGCGTATCTATACTTGGAGATAGGCGTAATTCTTTAACGTCTACAGTTTTCTGCTTCTTTCTGGCTTCTTTTTCTTTCTTTGCTTGATCAAATCTATATTTCCCATAATCCATAATTCTGCATACGGGGGGTTTTGCTGTAGGGGCAATCTTAACTAAATCAAGCTGTTTTTCGTCTGCAAGCTTCTGTGCGTCTTTTGATGAAACAACTCCTAACTGGTTGCCCTCATCATCAATAAGCCTTACTTCCTTATCTCTAATTTGTTCGTTAATCATTAACTCAGTAATGGCACTACACCTCCTAAAATCTTATACAACCTTAAACTATTTGTTAAAACAAAACGTATTAAAAAAAGAGTGGCTAACTTTATCCACTCACAAACACGTCACACTAAACCTTCTTAAAGGAAGATTTATTTAACAGTATTAACCATTGAAAGCCTTTTGCCTCAAGGTGAGAAGTGGATACTTCTTCTTTATCACTACGATAGTATAACACCTCTCACCGATAAAGTCAACAAAATTTATTTTTTAATCTCTTTAGCATACATACTCTAACTTCCCTTTGCACAAGGGTTAACCCTTAACCTGCATCACAAAGCATTAACCTTTCTTATATATCGGATTTATACTTAAACCAATCCATAAGACAAACATCAACTTCAAGCAAAACCCACGTTTTGCGCAATGGGTCAAGGGTGAAAACCCTTGCAGGGGAGTTGGGGACAGAGTCCCCAAGGTCTTAGGGTCTTAGGGTCTTAGGGTCTTAACGTTTTAACTGTTTGCTCTTTCTTTTATTTCCTTGGCTATTCTTTCGATAACCTCGCTTAAATCTTTCTGCCCCTCTTCACCTGCACGGCTTCTTAATGAAACCTTGCCTGCTTCAAGGTCTTTTTCTCCCACAACAATTATATAAGGCACTCTTTCGTTTCTTGCCTCTCTGATTTTGTAACCAATTTTCTCCGCTCTGAAATCTACAGCTGTTCTAAAACCTGCTTCTGAAAGCTCTTCGTTTACCTTAACTGCATAGTCTTCAAACTTTTCGGAAATAGGAAGAATTTTAACCTGAACAGGTGAAAGCCAAGTTGGAAACTGTCCTGCAAAATGCTCAATTAATATACCTATAAATCTTTCAATGGATCCAAAACATACACGATGAATCATAACAGGACGTTTCTTTGAACCGTCTTTGTCTGTGTACTCAAGGTCAAACCTTTCAGGAAGGTTCATATCAAGCTGTATTGTGCCGCACTGCCATGTTCTGCCTATGGAGTCTTCAAGGTGGAAGTCAATCTTAGGACCGTAAAACGCTCCGTCGCCTTCGTTTACAACATACTTCATATTCATATCTTCAAGTGCGCCTCTCAAACCCTCTGTTGCCACTTCCCAGGCTTCGTCGCTTCCCATGCTGTTTTCAGGGCGTGTGGAAAGCTCAACATGATATTTAAAACCGAAAAGCTTGTAAACGCTGTCAATAAGCTCAACTACGTTTTTAATTTCTCCTCTGATTTGTTCCTCTGTCATAAAAATATGAGCATCGTCTTGTGTAAAACTGCGCACACGCATAAGTCCGTGCAAAGCACCGCTTTTTTCATGGCGGTGAACAATTCCAAGTTCCCCCATTCTTATAGGCAAATCTCTGTAAGAATGCATATCCTGCTTATAAACAAGAATACCTCCCGGGCAGTTCATAGGTTTAATTGCATGGTCAACATCATCAATAACAGTTGTATACATATTGTTTTGATAATGGCCCCAGTGTCCGCTTCTTTCCCAAAGCTCTCTGTTCATTATAATAGGTGTCTGCACTTCTACATAGCCTGCTTTTTTATGAATTTCTCTCCAATAATCAATAAGAGTATTTTTAATAACCATACCGTTTGGAAGAAAAAACGGAAAACCCTGTCCTTCATCAAGAAGAGCAAAAAGCTTAAGCTCTTTCCCAAGCTTTCTATGGTCTCTTTTTTTAGCTTCTTCAAGCATTGTAAGATAAGCTTCAAGATCGGAAGCTTTTGGATAAGCTGTTCCGTAAATTCTTGAAAGCATTTTGTTTTTCTCATCACCTCTCCAATAAGCGCCTGCAACACTCATAAGCTTAACAGCCTTTACAGCTTTAGTGCTTAAAAGGTGAGGGCCTGCACAAAGGTCAGTAAAATCTCCTTGTGAATAAAAAGAAATCTCTGCATCTTCAGGCAAAGCTTCAATAAGCTCAACTTTGTAAGGCTCATCTTTTTCTTTCATAAGCTCTATTGCCTTTTCTCTTGGAAGTGTGAAACGCTCAATAGAAATATTTTCTTTAGCTATTTTTTTCATTTCATCTTGGATTTTAATAAGTTCTTCTTCTGTAAATGGTGTGGGTCTGTCAAAATCATAATAAAAACCCTCTGCAATAGATGGGCCTATTGCAAGCTTTGTTTCAGGAAAAAGCCTTTTAATTGCCTGTGCCATAATATGGCTTGCTGTATGCCTGAAAGCCTTTTTACCTCCCTCATCATCAAAGGTACAAATGGAAACGTCACTGTCTTTATCAACAATAAACCTTAAATCCTGAACTTCTCCGTCAACAATTCCCGCACATGCATTTCTTGCAAGTCCTTCGCTTATGCTTTGTGCTATTTCATAAACGGAAACTTCCTTCTCAAATTCTTTAACAACTCCGTCTTTAAGTGAAACTTTAATCATAATAAATCTCCTTTCAAATTTTTCGGCGGGCTAATAATAACAAAAAGAAAAGCCCCCGTCCTTTTCCTTCTGTAACAAAGAAAAAGGGACGAGAGCCTGAAAATTCAAACTTCCCGCGGTTCCACCCTAATTGAATAAACCACTTGATTAAGACCTTTAACGCAGTCAATGCGGGCTTGATTAGAGCCGCTCCAAGGTAGTCTTCATAATTGCCGATTTAAAACCGCTTACAGCCTATGGCGGTTTCTTTCTGAAAAATCTTTGCAAAAACTACTTTCCTTATCATCACTTTAACAATATAACTGAATTATAGCACATTAAACACCTGTGTCAACACTTTATTTTAATACCGAAAAAAGTTTTATTCGCCCAGTGACAAAAGAAAATGTCGGCTTTGTCGCCGCTTTCCTTTGTTTTTGTGATATAATAACCACAAACTTTGTTTGTGGAAGAGCCTGACGGCTCCGCCGCTGTTATCACAGCGGGTTATATTACTCATAAAACTTTTTAAGTTTCATTCGTCTGTTTACAAAAGAAAATGTCGGCTTTGCCGCCGCTTTCTTTTATTTTTATGATATAATTATATTTAAAGGAGCTGAATAAAAATGTTTTTTGCAGATTACCATACACATTCAAACTTTTCCAGCGACAGCGACACACCAATGGAAAAAAACATAGAAAAAGCAATCTCTTTAGGCTTAAAAGAAATTGCAATAACAGACCATATAGACTTTGACTATCCAGACATTAACTATCCCTTTATGTTTGACTACAAAGAGTATGCCCAAAAAATAAATTCTTTACGCCAAAAATATGAAAACAAAATAAAAATTATACTTGGTGTTGAAATAGGTATGCAGCCTCATGTTTATGACGAGATTAAAAACCTTGTTAACACAAACAAATATGATTTTATAATAGGCAGCACACACTGTGTTGAAAAATTTGACCTTTGCTGTGACGATTTTTTCAAAAACAAAACAAAACAAGAGGCTTACGGAAAATATTTTGAAGAAATTTTGTTCAACGTAAAAAACTGTCCTGTTTTCAGTGTTTACGGCCATTTGGATTTTATAGACCGCTACGGAACATACGAAGATAAAACCATGAACTACAAAGATTTTAAGCCTATCACTGATGAAATTTTAAAAGAGCTTATCTCAAAAGGCAAAGGCATAGAGATAAACACCTCCGGGCTTCGTTATGGCCTTGGACACACACATCCTGAAATTCATATTGTAAAACGGTTTAAAGAGCTGGGCGGTGAAATAATCACTGTTGGAAGCGATGCCCATTCACCTAATCACATAACAGATAACTTTAAATTAGCTTATGAAATGCTTAAAGATTCAGGCTTTAACTATATAACCACCTTTGAAAACTTAAAACCTAAGTTTATTAAAATATAGTTTTAGACTGCTAAAATAACCGTAAGCTTTCTTAAAAAAGCAGAAAATCAAGACCTTGAGGGTTGCCTGTCAGCACTTTTCTTTGCAAACCGCCACTGCGTGATGGCAGTATCTATCTTTGCTATCTTTTCCCCATTCTAAAACCGCATAAATATGCGGTTTTAGGCAAAAGTTTTTGCCTTGTTTTTTTCAAAAAGCAAGTGGGTCTGGGCAAAGCCTAAGATAAAACCTAAACAAAGCTAAGACCTTGAGGGTTACCTGTCATCACTTTACTTTGCAAACCATCTCTGCGTGAGGCAGTATCTATCTTTGCTATCTTTTTCCCCACCTTAAAACCGCATAAATATGCGGTTTTAGACAAAAGTTTTTGCCTTGCTTTTTTCAAAAAGCAAGTGGGTTTGGGCAAAGCCCAAGGTCTTCCCAAGGTCTTTTCATACCTAAACTTATTTTAAATTAAAGAAAGCATCTCTTCCTGCATATACCGAAACCTGGTCAAGCTCTTCTTCAATTCTTAAAAGCTGATTATATTTTGCAACCCTGTCACTTCTTGCAGGCGCACCTGTTTTAATCTGCCCTGCATTCACAGCTATGGCAATGTCTGCTATCGTTGAATCTTCCGTTTCTCCCGAACGATGGCTGATTACAGCTGTCATGTTGTTTCTGTTTGCAAGAGAAATCGCATCAAAGGTTTCTGTTAAAGTACCTATTTGATTAACTTTAATAAGAATTGAGTTGGCCGCTTTAATATCAATTCCCTTTTGAAGTCTTTGTGTGTTTGTAACAAACAAGTCATCCCCTACAAGCTGAACCTTACTGCCAAGCTCTTTTGTAAGAAGCTGCCAGCCTGCCCAGTCCTCTTCTGCAAGTCCGTCCTCAATTGAAACAATAGGATACTTTTCGCAAAGTCCTTTCCAAAGAGCAACCATTTCTTCACTTGTTCTTACAATTTCTTTCCCTGACATTTTGCTTTCACCCTCAAAGTGATATTTGCCGTCTTCACCATAAAGCTCACTTGCCGCAGGGTCCATGGCTATAACAATGTCGCTTCCCCATAAATATCCTGATTTTTCAACAGCTTCTTTTATAAGGTCAATAACATCATCAGCAGTTGCAAGGTCGGGAGCAAAACCACCCTCGTCACCTACAGCAGTGCTTAAACCCTTTTCTTTAAGAACTTTTTTAAGATTGTGATAAATCTCGGCACACATTCTTAACGCCTCTTTAAAACTTTCAGCACCCACAGGCATAATCATAAATTCCTGAAAATCAACTGTGTTGTCTGCGTGCTGGCCTCCGTTCATAATGTTCATCATGGGCACAGGCATTGTTTTAGCATTAAACCCTCCAAGATATTGGTAAAGAGGAATGTCAAGGGCATTAGCCGCCGCCTTTGCAACAGCCATAGATACACCAAGAATTGCATTTGCGCCAAGCTTAGCCTTATTGTGTGTTCCGTCAAGCTCAATCATGGCTTTGTCTATGGCAACTTGATCAAGGGCATTCATGCCTATAACTTCATCTGCAATAACAGTGTTAACATTATCAACTGCGTCTTCAACTCCAAGACCCATATATCTTTCTGTTCCGTCACGAAGCTCTACGGCCTCAAACTGCCCTGTCGAGGCACCGCTTGGAACAGCCGCACGACCCATAACTCCTCCGTCAACGGTTACCTCAACCTCAACAGTTGGGTTTCCTCTTGAATCCATAATCTCTCTTGCAAAAACATCCAAAACTTCAATATAACTTTTCATTATATAACCTCCTCTTTAAAAAGTTTATTTGGAAATAAGAAGCGACTTGCCTGTCATTTCCTTTGGAACAGGTAAATTCATCATTTCAAGAAGTGTCGGCGCAATATCCGCAAGCTTGCCCCCCTCTTTTAAGCCTATTCCGTCTGCGTAATTAATAAGCATAAAAGGAACAGGGTTAACAGTATGGGCAGTATGCGGTGTGCCTGTTTCATAGTCAATCATCTGGTCGCTGTTTCCGTGGTCTGCACAAAGAAACATCTGCCCCTTAACTTCAATTAAAGCATCATAAACCCTGCCGATACAAGTATCAACAGCTTCAATTGCCTTAACTGCCGCATCCATAACTCCTGTATGCCCAACCATGTCAGGGTTTGCATAGTTTACAATAATCAAATCATATTTTTGGGCTTTAATACTTTCCACAAGTTTGTCCGTAACTTCAAAAGCACTCATTTCAGGCTGTAAGTCGTAAGTTGCAATCTTTGGCGAGGGAATTAAAATTCTATCCTCTCCTTTATAAGGAACCTCAACTCCGCCGTTAAAGAAAAATGTAACATGGGCATATTTTTCCGTTTCTGCAATTCTAAGCTGGCTTTTTCCAAGGGAGGAAAGATATTCCCCCAAAGTGTTTTCAAGGGTCTGCTGTTTATAAGCAACAAGCTTATTTTCTATTGTTTTATCATACTCCGTAAGGCAAACAAAAACTGCCTCCGTTACATTCTTTTTTCTTTCAAAGCCTGAAAATTCCTTGTCACAAAAAGCCCTTGTTATTTCCCTTGCTCTATCAGGGCGGAAGTTAAAGAAAATAACAGAGTCTTCACCGTTTACAAGTGAAACACAGTTACCCTCTCCATCTTCAATATTGCTTGGAATAACAAACTCGTCAGTTACTCCATTTTCATAGCTTTTGGCAACTGCTTCTTCTGCGGAAGAATATCTTTCCCCAGTCCCCATAGTCATTGCATCATATGCACGCTGAACTCTTTCCCAACGGTTATCTCTGTCCATGGAATAATAACGTCCCATAACAGTTGAAATCTGCCCGATTTCCATTGCACGCATTTTTTCCTCAAGAACTCTTATAAAATTAATTCCTGAATTTGGGGGAACATCTCTGCCATCAAGAAAAGCATGGACAAAAACCTTAGTAAGTCCATTTCTTTTGGCAAGGTCTAAAACAGCATAAAGATGGTTTAAATGGCTGTGAACTCCTCCGTCGCTTACAAGACCCATAATATGAAGGGCAGAGTTTTTTTCCTTGCAATTTTTTACAGCCTTTAAAAGCTCTTCATTTTCGAAAAAATCTCCGTCCTCAATGCTTTTTGTTATTCTTGTTAGTTCCTGATAAACAATTCTTCCTGCGCCTATGTTAAGATGCCCAACCTCTGAATTTCCCATCTGTCCTTCAGGCAAACCAACGTCAAGACCGCTTGCATAGCCATAAACCCATGGATATTTCTTCATAATTTTATCAAGGTTAGGCTTGTTTGCATTTTCAATAGCATTAAAATCTTTTCTTTTGTTAATTCCAAATCCGTCTAAAATCATTAAAACAGTGGTTTTCATAAATTCACCTTTTTAAAAATATAAATTAATAGTTTACAATGTCTACAAACTCTTCTTTAAGGCTTGCACCACCCACAAGGCCGCCGTCAATATCAGGCTGTGCAAAAAGCACAGAGGCATTTTCTCCGCTTACACTTCCTCCATATTGAATGCGAACCTTTTCAGACACTTCTTCACCGTAAAGCTGGCAAATAACTTTTCTGATTTCTTTGCAAACCTCCTGTGCCTGTTCTGTTGTGGCTGTTTTGCCTGTGCCTATTGCCCAAATAGGCTCATAAGCAATTACCATTTGTGAAACGTCTTTCCCCTCAATTCCCGTAAGGCCATATTTAATCTGGCTTCTTATAAATTCAATTGT
Organism: Lachnospiraceae bacterium; assembly: GCA_040772665.1. Taxonomy (GTDB): domain Bacteria; phylum Bacillota; class Clostridia; order Lachnospirales; family Anaerotignaceae; genus JAXGXT01. The sequence goes on from JAXGXT010000001.1 coordinate 76,666, forward strand.
AACTCCCGTTTCTCTTTGAAGAAGAGTTTCGCCGCAGCACATAATGGGGGTCATGCCGTGTTCAATTACCTTTTTAACTTTTTTGTTGACTGTTTCATCAGTTTCGTTAAAATACTCACGTCTTTCGGAATGACCTATTATTACATACTCAACTCCACATTCCTTAAGCATTGCAGGAGAAGTTTCTCCCGTATATGCTCCGCTTTCTTCAAAATGTACATTTTGCGCCCCAAGGGCAATTTTTGTTCCGTCAATAAGCCCTTTAACAGTAAGCAAATCTATTGCAGGAACACAAAAAACAACATCTGCCTTGTCCGTGTTTACTTTCTCTTTGAGAATATTAACAAGAGCTTCAGCCTCTTTAGGTGTTTTGTTCATTTTCCAGTTTCCTGCCACTATTTTCCTTCTCATGAACTGCTTCCTCTCTTTATTTATTTTCTACAGCAACAACCCCGGGAAGTTCTTTTCCCTCTAAAAACTCAAGGGAAGCTCCGCCGCCTGTTGAAATATGGCTCATTTTATCGCCGAAACCTAATGTATTAACAGCCGCGGCACTGTCGCCGCCGCCGATTATTGTTGTTGCATCAATTTCAGATAAAGTTTTTGCAATGGCTGTTGTTCCTTTAGCAAAGTTTTCAAACTCAAAAACTCCCATAGGCCCGTTCCAAATAACGGTTTTCGCATTTTTTAATGCATTTGCAAAAAGTTCTCTCGTTTTTTCACCTATATCAAGACCCTCCCAATCGGCAGGAATTTTTTCGGCATCTACTGTTTTATAGGGTGTATCATTTTTAAACTCTTGTGCAACAACAATGTCAATGGGAATAAGAAGTTCTACGCCTTTTTCTTCCGCTTTTTTCATCATGTCCTTGGCAAAATCTATACTTGTTTCATCAAGAAGTGATTTTCCGATTTCAAAATCCTTGGCTTTAAGAAAAGTATATGCCATGCCTCCTCCTATAATAAGGGTATCAACTTTATCAAGAAGGTTGTTTATAACAGGGATTTTATCCGAAACCTTTGCCCCGCCCAAAATTGCAACAAAAGGCCTTACAGGGTTATTAACAGCATTTCCCAGATATTCTATTTCCTTTTCCATAAGATAGCCAACTGCACTTTCTTTAACAAACCTTGTTACACCCACAGTTGAGCAATGCGCCCTATGGCTTGAGCCAAAAGCATCATTTACAAATATGTCTGCAAGGGATGCAAGTTCTTTGGAAAAGCTGTCTTCATTTTTTGTTTCCTCTTTACGAAAACGGGTGTTTTCAATCATTACAACATCCCCGTCTTGCATTTTTTCAACTGCTTTTTTCGCATTTTCTCCCACAACTTCGTTATCCTTAGCAAAAAACACTTCTTTCCCTAAAATTTCAGAAAGCCTTTTTGCAACAGGTTCAAGGGAAAGCTCAGGCTTAATTTCGCCTTTAGGCTTGCCCATGTGTGAGCAAAGTATAACCTTTCCTCCGTTTTCAATAAGCTTGTTTATAGTGGGAAGTGCTTTTATAATTCGATTTTCGTCTGTAATAACTCCGTCTATTAAAGGAACGTTAAAATCGCATCTTAAAAGAACTCTTTTTCCTTTTACGTCTATATCCCCAACAGATTTTTTATTTAACATATGATTTCTCCCTTCACTCTTTGTTCAGCTGTGTTAGACATGATCTAAAACAATCACTTAATTATACACCAGTTATTCCCACTATTCAAGAAACATACGCATTAATAACTTACTTAAATACCTTTATTCATTTCAAATTTTGTGGTATTATATTTTGATGTGCCACAAAATTTTAAGAAAGGACTTTGATTTTTCAAAGCAAACCATGATAATAACAGAAAAAAGTAAATTCATTAAAGACAGAACATTTTATAAAACCCTGCTTTTGATTTCGGTGCCTATAATAATACAAAACATAATTGTTTTTATGACACAAATGCTTGACACCATTATGCTTGGGGCACTTGGAGAAGTTTCCATGACAGCGGCGGCCTTGGGAAGCCAGCCTTTTTTTATATTTAATATGCTTACATTTGGTGTTGGAAGCGGTGCGGCAGTTTTAACCTCACAATATTGGGGAAAGAAAGAAATCGAACCCATAAAGAAAATTATCTCAATGATAATGATGTTTGCAATTGTTATGGGTATTTTAATGTGCATACTTGTTTTTAACTATCCCAAACAAATTATGTCACTTTTTACAAATGATTTAGAAGTAATTGAAAAAGGAGCAAAATATTTAAAAATCATTTGTTTTATATATCCAATGATGGGTTTTGTAAATGTTTATTATATTTCCATGAGAAGTGTTGAAACCGTTATGATTGCCATGGTTTCAAACCTTGCCGCAATGGTTACAAACGGTGTTTTAAACTATGTTTTTATTTTCGGAAAATTCGGTGCCCCTGAAATGGGTGTTGAGGGAGCTGCTTTAGCAACTGTAATAGCAAGGGCTGTTGACCTTTCCATTGCCGTTTTTCATATGTTTTTTATTGACAAACGTCTCGCCTTTAAACCCTCGGATTTCATAAAAAAAGATAAAAGATTATTTTTTGACCTTGTTAAGGTAAGTTCTCCTGTTATAGCCAATGAGCTTATGTGGGCCTCGGGAATATCAGTACAGGCGGCTATTCTTGGCAGGATTTCCACAACAGCAGTTGCGGCAAATTCAATAATAAGCGTTATACAGCAGATGGCAACAGTTGTTGTTTTTGGTGTTGCAGGCTCTTCTGCTGTTTTAATAGGAAAGGCCATAGGCGAAGGAAATTATCAAGATGCAAGAAACAAAGGATACACCTTTAATATTATTTCAATTTTTACAGGCATTGTTGTTTCCTGTATGATACTTATATCTAAAAACTTTGCCATTGAGTTTTATAATGTTTCAGCTAATGTTAAGGAGCTGGCACATTCAATGGTCTATGTTACCGCTGTTACGGGATTTTTTCTATCCATTGCGGCAACAGGTGTTGTGGGCGTTTTAAGAGGCGGCGGCGACACAAAATATTCACTTTATATAGAAGCTATATCTCTTTGGGGCATAGCTGTTCCTTTTGCATATATTGCCGCTTTTGTGCTTAAATGGCCGCCTATTCTTGTTTTTGTTGCCATGAAAATAGATGAGCCTGTTAAAACCGTTCTTTATTTAATAAGAATGAGAGGCGGAAGATGGATAAATAATGTTACAAGATAAGCTTTCCACGATATTTTGTATTTATATATTTATAAATAGTACAAAAATCATAAAACTTATGCCTAAAAATTCCGCCGCATAACCTATGTCTTAAAATTTAATTGCTTCCCTTAAAGAAAAATTCTTTGAAAAATATAAGAAACCTCCTTTTCCTCTAAAGACAATGATATGCTTGGAAACCAAAAACATTAGGCTTGTTTTTAAATTTATTAATACAAGCTATAAATTTGATTAGTGTTGGCATGAAGTAAAAACCTTAGACTTCATGTCAGCGTCTATCTTTAATGTTCCTTCTTATGCCCCCCTAAAACCGCATACTTATGCGGTTTTAATAAAAGTTTTTGCCTCCCTTTTTTCAAAAAGGGAGTGGGTTTGGGCAAAGCCCAGAGTCTTTTCGTTTGGGCAAACCCCCGTTATAAAAAGAAGGTATCCCCATAATTTAAGGAATACCTTCGGATTTAATTTGTTTTTATGCCTTACACAGCCTTGCTCTGCTTTCTTTTTTCCTCTATTGCCTTTTTCAAAACCATGTCCTTTACCTTCATAAGCCTTGTCACGTTTGCTCTTTCGTTTTCTTCAAGCTTTTGAGAAATAAATTTAATGGTTTCCATATAATTAGGAATCATTACATTTTCAAGGGCATTAACACGTCGCCTTGTTTTTTCAATTTCCTGTGCAAGAAGCTGTGCTGTTTTCTCGCTTTCCGCAAGCTTAAGCAGCGGCTTCATGGCAGCGGAAAAAGACTCCATGGCACTATCCAGCTCCCCTGATGTAAACACAAGACCGTAAGGATATATGTCGCTTTGATCTCCCATTGTTGTAAATGTAAATCTTGGAACATTAACACTCATAATGTTTTTTGAAGAAACTTCAACAGCAACCTTCTGCTTTGGCATCATAAGAGAACCGCCCAAGTTTTCCTCGCTCATAACCGCCCTTGCAATTATAAAATTCTCGTATGCGTTTTCAAGAGATGCCTCTGCCTCCATACGCAAGCGTTTATTTTCTTTTACAATTTCAAGAAACTGCTTCATAAGCTCATCAAGCTTGTCTTTAAGAAGTTTATGCCCTCTTACAGCAGTTTTAAGCAGCTTTTTAAGACGAGTCATTTCCATACGTGTAGGATTAACATTTAACCTTGCCACTTATATCACTCCTCAGTTAAATATTTTTCCAAATATTCATCTCTAATACGTTTAAGTTCGCTCTTTGGAAGCATTCTGAGAAGTTTCCAGCCTGTTTCCAGTGTCTGCTCTATTGTTCTGTCTGTTCTAAAGCCCTGAGAAACATACTCGTTTTCAAACTCTGTTGCAAAGTTTGCATAAATAAGGTCAACATCACTAAGGGCACTTTCACCTAAAATAGCCATAAGCTCTTTAGCATCCTTACCCCTTGAATATGCGGCAAAAAGCTGATTCATGGTGTCTGAATGGTCTTCACGTGTTTTGCCGTTGCCTATGCCTTTATCTTTAAGACGGCTAAGGGATGGAAGAACGTCAATAGGCGGCTGTAAGCCTTTTTTATAAAGCTCACGGCTTAATATAATCTGTCCTTCTGTTATATAGCCTGTAAGGTCAGGGATTGGATGAGTTTTATCATCTTCAGGCATTGTAAGAATAGGAATCATGGTTATTGAACCGTCAATTCCCCTTTTCTTTCCTGCTCTTTCATACATTGTTGCAAGGTCAGTATATAAATATCCGGGATAACCACGTCGTCCGGGAACTTCCTTTTTCGCCGCAGAAACCTCACGAAGTGCCTCTGCATAGTTTGTTATATCTGTAAGAATAACAAGAACATGCATATTCTGCTCAAAAGCAAGATATTCAGCCGCAGTAAGCGCCATACGAGGTGTGGAAATACGCTCAACCGCAGGGTCGTTTGCAAGGTTTACAAACACAACGGAACGGTCAATTGCCCCTGTTGCTTTGAAATCGCTTATAAAAAACTCGGCATCTTCAAATGTTATTCCCATTGCCGCAAAAACAACGGCAAACTTGCTGTCTGTTCCCCTAACCTTTGCCTGTCTTGCAATCTGAACAGCAAGGTTTGCATGAGGAAGACCGGACGCAGAGAAAATAGGAAGTTTTTGTCCTCTAACAAGTGTGTTAAGCCCGTCAATTGCCGAAACTCCCGTCTGAATAAATTCGGCAGGGTAGTCACGTGCCGCAGGGTTTATGGGTGCTCCGTTGATATCAAGTCTTTTTTCAGGAATTATTTCAGGGCCGTCATCAATAGGCTTGCCAAGGCCGCTGAAAACTCTGCCTAAAATATCAGGGGAAACGCCAAAGTCAAGGCTTTTTCCAAGAAATCTAACCTTACTGTCTGAAAGGTTAATGCCTGTTGAGCTTTCAAAAAGCTGAACAAGGGCTGTGTCACCATTTACCTCAAGCACCTTACAGCGGCGTATATCTCCGTTAACAAGCTCAATCTCTCCAAGCTCGTCATATTTAACATCTTCAACACCTGTAACTAACATAAGAGGGCCTGCTACTTCCTGAATAGATCTGTATTCCTTTATCATACTTCTTCAGCCCCCTTTCTTATAAGTTCTTCTAATTCTTCTTTAATGCTTGCCTCAATGCTGTCAAAAGCAGTGTCTACCTCCGCCTCGTGGAAGTATTTAGCACGGCCGATTCTTTCAATAACAGGAAGTTTTGTTATTTTTATTATTGAAACTCCCTCTTTTATGGCTTTCCCCGCTTCTTCGTAAAAGCAGAGAATAAGTTTTAACATTCTATATTGTTTATGAAGGGATGTGTATGTGTCCACTTCATGGAAAGAGTTTTGGTGAAGGAAGTCCTCACGTATTGAACGTGAAACCTCAAGAATAAGTCTGTCACTATGTGAAAGAGAATCAACACCTACAAGCTGAACAATTTCTTGAAGACCTGCCTCTGTTTGAAGAAGACGCATTGCCATTGCTCTTTGTTCAGAAAAATCATCATGGACATTTTTATCCGCCCATGCATCAACCTTATCCTGATAAAGAGAATAGCTTGTAAGCCAGTTAATTGCAGGGAAATGACGTTTGTAAGCAAGGGCTGAGTCAAGGCCCCAAAACACTTTAACAATACGAAGTGTTGCCTGACTTACAGGCTCTGAAGTGTCGCCTCCGGGAGGAGATACGGCACCTATAGCCGTCAGTGTTCCCATTCTTCCGTCACTGCCTAAACAGTAAACCCTTCCTGCACGCTCATAAAACTGCGCAAGACGGCTTCCAAGATAAGCAGGATAACCTTCTTCACCGGGCATTTCTTCAAGACGTCCGCTCATCTCACGAAGCGCCTCTGCCCAGCGGCTTGTGGAGTCTGCCATAAGAGCAACTGAATAACCCATATCACGGAAATATTCAGCTATGGTAATACCTGTGTAAATTGATGCCTCACGTGCCGCAACAGGCATGTCTGATGTGTTTGCAATAAGCACTGTTCTTTGCATAAGGCTTTCCCCTGTTCTCGGGTCTTTAAGCTCGGGAAACTCAAGAAGAACGTCTGTCATTTCGTTTCCACGCTCTCCGCAGCCAATATAAACAACTATATCAGCATCAGCCCATTTTGCAAGCTGGTGCTGTGTTACTGTTTTTCCGCTTCCAAAGGGGCCGGGTATTGCCGCAACTCCGCCTTTTGTTATGGGGAAGAACGTATCCACAACCCTTTGTCCTGTAACAAGAAGAGTGTCAGGGCTTTCCTTTTTAGCATATGGTCTTTCCTTACGAACAGGCCATTTTTGCATCATGGGAACTGTTACATCAACACCCTTTTCGTTGGTGATAACACAGACTTCCTCTTCAACTGTGAAATCTCCTTCTCTTATAACTTTAACGGTTCCGTTAAGCTTTGGAGGAATCATAATGCGGCACTCAACAACAGCCGTTTCCTGAACAATGCCGATTATGTCACCGCCCTTAACAGTGTCGCCCTCTTTAACAACAGGTTTAAAATACCATTTTTTTTCTTTATCAAGGGAAGAAACCTCAACACCTTTTTTAATGTTGGCACCGCTTGCTTCATAAAGCTTTTCAAGGGGCCTTTGAATACCGTCATAAATAGTTGATATAAGGCCTGGACCAAGTTCAACAGACATTGGTCTGCCTGTTGAAACAACCGTTTCACCCGGGCCTAAACCGCTTGTTTCCTCGTAAACCTGAATTGAAGCTCTGTCACCATGCATCTCAATAATTTCACCGATAAGGTGTGAATCGGAAACCCTAACAACGTCGAACATATTGGCATCTCTCATGCCTTCTGCAACAACAAGAGGGCCTGACACCTTAACAATTGTGCCTGTACTCATTTGTTCTCACCACTCAATTCTATAGATTTATATTAGGGCCTATTTTCTAATTAAAATAAACCCCTTTGCGGTTATTTTTCCGCCATACTTCATTAAAATTTAAAGTTTTTCAAACTGTAATAACTTCTTTCCATAAAACTTTTAACAAAATAATCTTTAAATCTCTAAATCCTTAATCATCACCAAACAAAATATCAGCACCAATGGCCCTTTTTGCAGACTCTCTCACTTCATTAAGCCCAAGGCCAAGACTTCCCGTTATCCCAGGAATAACAATTATGGCAGGAAGTTCGTTATCTTTATATTTTGCAATTGTTTCTCCTGATTGAAGGGCAGCCTGTTCTGTAATATAAATAATTGCATACTCTTCTTCCACAAGGCTTACAATGGTTTTTTTAACCTCATCAGCCCCGTAAACAGGAAAAATGTCCATGCCAAGGGCAAGAAACCCCATAACACTGTCTTTATCTCCTATTACGCCTACTTTATACATAAGCATCCCTCAATCTTTCTTTTATTACCTCAGGTGCTATTTTATTAATTTTACTGTTAAGTATTATTCTGATTGTTTTAATCTCTGTTTCCCTTGCGTATATATAAGCAACCATAGGCTCAAGGGTTAATGATTTATATTTGGCATCTCTCATATAGCCCATAATATAATCATCACACATTTTTTCAAAATAAGTTATTCCATGAAGCATGGCATCACCAAGATTTGAATATTGTGTTTCCTTAAAAGCGGCCGAAGGGTTTTCTGCCGTAAAACCTTGTTTAAACACATCCATACTAAGAGTTCCGCCCTCTACAAAAACATGTGTCAATGTATCAAAGGGCTTTTTCATGTTTTTAATTCTGAGAAAACTCTTCATATTTGTTAAATCACAAAGAATTTCCATATATCCTTTAACAAAAGTGTTTCCGCTTTTGTCTGCCATAGTTTTCATATCTGAAAACGCTGCTTTATCAAGAACAATGTCTATCATCTGTCCGTTTAATGTTTTGCCATATGCCTCATTGGCTTTTTCCACAGCCTCCTGCATGTTAACAGGAATTAGTTCCATGGATTTTGTTTCAAAAGCCGTTTTCATATCCACAAGGCTGACTGTTCCGCCGCCCACAAGATATTTATCAGGTTCTGATTTTGTTATTTCGCTTTTCATCAAAACTTTAAGATTATGATAATCATTCTTCAACAAAAACACATCTATAAAACGTTCTCCGTTCATAAGTTCCGCAACGTCAGCATAGGCTTTGGCCAAATGTTTTGAAAGTGCCTCTTCATAAACCTTAGGCGAAATCACGGCTTCCTCGCCGAAACCTGCCTCGGATAAAATTTTAAGGGCATCTTCAATGCTTCTTGCCTCAGTCATTTGAGTATATTGCTTTTCTGTAAGAAGTGTTCTTTCAAGCATTCTTATTCGAGCCACGGCATAAGGATAAAGACGGTTTTTTCCCATTTTTACTCCCCCTTGGTTCAAGTTATTAACACAATAATTAAGGAAAAATTTTTATTTTAAAATTCATTCCCTACTAAATTTTGAATTAATTTCAGTTAAAAAGAGCCTGTGCCGCAAGACGTTCAATTTCTTCTTTTTCTACAGAAATTATGGAATCAAAGGAATAGTTATATTCAATATCACCTTTTTTAACTATAAAACCGCCTTCTATTTCCCTTTCTTCAGCACTTATTTTATATCCTCTTTTACTGATTTCTTCTGAAAGAACATTTCTGTCTTTTGAGGAAAGAATAACTTCACTGTCTTTTCCCACAGCCGCTTTTTCAAGCATGGCAATAACTATTACTTTATATTCCGTTTCAGTAAGAGAATAAAGCTTTTCCCTTGCTTCAATTATAACCTCTGAAATCAAATTTTGCTTTTCCTGAAGAAGCATCTTTTTGGCAAGCATCTCGTTGGAAGATATCTCCTTAGACAAGGTTTTTGCCGCTTCCTCCTTAGCAATTTCCATAATGGCAGCTGTTTCCTTGTCAGACTTTATTTTTGCCGCCTCAATTACCTCTTGCGCCTCCGCCTTAGCCTTATTAATAATTTCTGTGGCTTCAATGTTGGCATCAGATAATATCTTGTCAATTATGTTCTGACCGTTACCCATAGGAGCTGTCCTCCTTCTTTTAAATTTTATAAACTAAAACTGAATGCTGTTAATCATAAGGAATGAAACAAGAAGAGCAAGAACTGCATATGTTTCAACCATTGCAGGGAAAATCATGCCTTTAGCAAGTTCTGAAGGTTTTTTGCCAACAAGCATAATACTTGCAGCTGATGCCTTGCCCTGTGCTATTGCTGAATAAATACCTACAAGTCCAACAGGAAGGGAAGCTGCGAAAATATAAAGACCCTGTGCAAGAGTTATATCAAGCATTCCGTTTCCGCCAAGAAGGCCAACTTTAAGAAGAACAATAAATGCAATAAGAAGCCCATAAATACCTTGTGTTCCGGGAAGCGCCTGAAGAACAAGAACCTGACCAAATTTGTTTGGATCTTCGCTTACAACTCCTGCCGCCGCTTCACCTGCTATACCAATACCAATAGCACTGCCGATACCCGCTAAAGCAGCAACTGCTGCCCCTATTAATGCAAAAACTTGACCGTCCATATTACTTTTCCTCCTTTATTATATCAAAATATTTTGTTTTTCTTTCGAAGGGGTTAAAAGCTCTGCCGCCGCCTTCATAGAATTTGCCGAAAAATTCAACATACTGGAGTCTGCTTGAGTGAACAAAAGAACCAAGTATATTTATCGCCATATTGAAAACATGACCAATTGCAAATGCTATTGTTAAAGCAATTGCTCCTTTAATTCCACCTCCGGCAAGAGAACCCATTGTATTAATAACCTGCGCAACTACCCCGGTTGCCAGACCAAGGGCTAAAAGCCTTGAATATGATAAAACATCTGATAAGTATCCTGTTATGCCGTAAAGACTTCCAAGTCCGCCCATAAGCCTGCCTATAATGCCTTCTTTTCCTCTTCCTGCCGTAAAAAGTATGGTTAACGTTCCCACAATGCTCATAATCTTTCCCGCATTTGCCAACCCTGGAACAGAAGAGCCAAGCCCGAAAGCAATAAGTCCCAATATAAGCACATACCATGAAAAAATATCAAAAACTGCGTCCATAAAATGTCCGTTTTTAATAAGAATTAATGCCTTCATTCCCATACCCACAAAAATGTGTATAAGCCCGAGAATAAGAGAAAATGTAAGAAGGAGCATAGGGTTTTCAACCGGGTTAAACCATACCGGATTAATTGTTATATCAACATTAAAAAGGGTCTTTGCCGCAATCGGTATAAAATCTCCGAAATATCCTCCGAACATAATTCCCCAAAAGGCAGTTGAAACTCCGCAGAACATAAAAAGCTTAATAAGTTTTTTCATCATGCCTTCAAGACGGAATTTTTTAAGTATTATGAAACACACTACAGCCATGATGATTCCGTATGCCGCATCACTTAGCATAAGCCCAAAGAATATGAAATAGAAAGGTGCCATAACAGGAGTTGGGTCTATGTCATTTACAGACGGTTTGCTGTAGAGGTTTGTAATTGCTTCAAAAGGCTCGCTAAAAGCGTTTTGTTTAAGCAAAATAGGCATGTCCTCGCCTTTTCGTGGCTCTGTTATTTCATAATAAGTTTCGTTTTTATCAAGTATATCTTTTATTTCTGTTTCAAGATGCTTTGGAAACCAACCGTCAAAATAGAACACTGACTTTGTTTTTACAAGACTTGATAATATTTTTGCCCTGTCACGTTCTATAATATAATTATCGTGCAAAAGCTCCAGCTCTTCTTTAAAAATCACCATTCCTGAAAGATTGGACTCTTTACGTGAAATGCCTTCTTTAACTTCTGCCAGTTCTTTTTCAAGTTGTTCTATGCTTTCTGCCGCATTTCCTGTAACATCATTAAAAACAATAAGGTTAAATCCAATAAGTCTTAAAACATCTAAAACAGCGTTTTTATCTTGGTTTATACAGACAACAGATAAATAATTGTGTCCCTCATCACTTGCCACCTTATAAACTTCCGCCAGTTTGCTTTTTTCAAAAACCGCTTTTGAAATTTCATCCAAAGATACAGCCGCCGCCATTGTTCCAACAAAAATGGAAGTAAACTTTGTGCGGTTCATATTAAGGGGAAATTCATAAGAAGTCCAAGGCTTAAGTGCTATTATTGAAGTGTTAATTTTATTTTCTTCATTTTTAAGCTTTGAAAGTTCCTTAAAGGTTTCATTAATAAGTGAACATTTCTCCTCAATTGCCGCCTTTTCTCCAAGTCTTTTTGAAAATTCCTTGTCGCTAAAAGGCTTTCTCACCTTAAATAAAGGCTTTTTTCCTGTATCATATTTGTCTAAGGCTTCTATAGCTGATGAAACCTCAGAAATCTTTAAATCCATTTCAAATGCGGCAACGTCATTGCCGTCCTTTTTTACAAGAGAGCCCCATTTTTTATCTGCAAGCTTATTCTCTTGATTTGTAATTTCAACAACTCCCAAATCCATAATATTTTTTATTATTTCATCTTTTCGGTCATTAAGTCCGATGACGCTAAGCTTATTCATCTCAACTATTGCCATCTATACCCACAACCTTTCCTATCACAGCCTTGACTGCTGTGTCTTTGTTTTTCATCGAGGTTTCTCTTAGTTTTTCACACTCTGCTTTTGCTTTGGCAATTATCTTTTCAGCCTCTGCCTTAGCCTTTTCAACTGCTTCACTAACTGCTTTTTCTTTTGATTGTTTTGCGGTTTCTTTAGCTTCAAGAAGCATTTCATAAGCCTTAGTTTCAGATTTTTCTTTAATTTCCAAAGCCTCTGCCAATGCCTTTGCCTTTATGGCATCAACCTCTTTTTCCGCTTCAACAATGTTTTTAATTACTTCAAAAGCCATTTTCTATCACCTCTCTTAGAGAGCAAATGCATCTGCACATGCTCAAGTTTGTTAAAATAATAACTTAATATTAATAAATAACTAAGGCTGAAAAAGAATTTTATGGACTAAAAAGAAGAATTAATGGAATATGATTTTCCTTTCTTACATGAAAAAATAAATACATATCTTCAACTTTTGCCATACTATTAATCATAATTCAAACAATATTATTTGTCAAGAATAACAACTCTTTTATAATTATGATTTTTCACGACATATGACGCTTTAAATATTCCTTTTTAACACAAAAAGGAATACTTATTTCAGCACCTGTTAATATTTTAACCATTATGTTATAAAAATACAATTAAGTCTTTTCTAATAAATCGACTTATAATTAAATATCATAACCCAAAAACAAAAAATAGCAAAATTTAAGACTTTTTGTTAAGTTGTAAATCCTTTGTTTTTGTTATATAATTTATATGTCTTCTCTTAGCAAAAGGCATATTAAACAATAGTTTCTTGCAAAAATCCCTTAAACACATTTAAACTGTAATTCAAGAGCCTGTATATAAAACTTATTTGTCTATTGGCTCACTTTAATTAAGAAAGAGGTGTTTTTTGTGGTTGCAGGCAATAAGTTTTTAATAAGAGATATAAACACTTCAAACATAATAGAAACAATTATCAAAGAAGCACCCATATCACGTGCCGACATTTCAAAAAAGACAAATCTAACAAAGGCAACTGTTTCCACAATAGTTCAAAACCTTATTGATGCCAACATTGTTGACGAAACAATATCCTCAGAAAAAACCGTGGGAAGAAAAAGCTTTCTTCTTGAACTTCTTCCTCAAAGCGGCCATTGCATAAGTCTTGATGTTGATTTAGACATTATAAAAATAATGGTCAGTGATTTAAGCGGACAAAAAATACTTTTCGGCAAAAAGAAGGTAAATAACAGCAGCTCTCTTGCTTCAAATATTATCCCGCTAATACAAGAATATAATTCCAAAACAGAGCCTTCCTCTTTCGGCCTTATGGGAATTTCCGTGGCAATGAGGTTCCCATGCCGAGAAAACAAGGAATTTCAAATTCTTAAAGAAGAAGTCGCCTCTGAATTTTCTGTCAACGTCTATGTTTACGACCACAGCATATTTTCCGTTTTAGGAGAAAATGCATATTCTGCCAAATCCGATAATATAGTCTTTGTTAATAACTTAAATTTTATATCCATGGGTTTTATAAACAAAGGCAAGCTTATGACAAGTCAAAACTGCGGTGCATATTTGTTAGGGCGTACAGTCATTGAAAGCTCTGCTTCAAAAACCCTTGACTCTCTTGCATCACTATCAAGCATTCTTGAATATACAGCCATAAAAAAAGGTCATACTGTCACTCTTGCCATGTTTTTTGATTTTCTTAAATCAAATGACCCTGTTGCGGAAAAAGCAGCAAGCCTGTTTATTAAATACATGAACATAGCATTAAACAATATAATGATATTTTATTCACCTGATGTAATTGTTATAAACTGCCCTTTAACATCAAGTGATGAAATTTTTTTAAGACTGAAAAACAGTCTTGGCAAAAATAAAAGCGTTCTCTATCGTTCTGTTTTAAACGAAGATGCGGCGCTTTACGGCGGCTCGGCATATTGTATAATGAAGTTTCTTAAAATTGACACATTCAAGCCTGCAAAATGTTATTTTAAAAACTTAACTTTCATATAACAATAAATAATTTACCTTTGTTTTTATTATTTGTATGTAACAAATGTGACCAAATAAAACTTTTTTATTTAATCTTTTAAATACGAAATATAAAACAGGGTTTGCTTACCAAAAGCCTTTTCGGCTAAGTTTAAGCAAACCCTTATTATTTATTGTCCTAATATTAAATTTGCATTTGCATTTAAATCAAGTCCGTCTGTTTTTCCTTTAATATATTCATAATATGCCGCCGAGCCTATCATTGCTGCATTATCTGTGCAAAGCTCAGGCCTTGGTATATTAAGGCTTATATTGTTTTCATCGCATTTTTCTTTCATATATTTTCTAAGCTCTGAATTAGATGCAACCCCTCCTGCCATTGCAATCTTGTTTATGCCAAGGTTTTTAGCCGCCCTTATTGTCTTTCCAACCAACACCTCAACAACAGCACTTTGAAAACTTGCCGCAACATCGTTAATGTTTATTTCTTCATTCATCATTCTTTTTTTGTTAATGTAGTTAAGCACAGCACTTTTAAGTCCGCTGAAGCTGAAATCATAACTATCTTCTTCAAGATAAACACGAGGAAATTCTATAGCCTTTGGATTTCCTTCTTTTGCCGCTTTATCTATCTTAGGCCCTCCGGGATAACCCATGCCTATTGCTCTTGCAACCTTGTCATAAGCTTCCCCCGCCGCATCGTCACGTGTTCTTCCAAGTATCTCATAATCTCCGTAATCCTTTACATAAAGAAGATGTGAATGGCCTCCGCTGACAACAAGAGCAACATAAGGAGGCTGAAAATTTATATCTTCAATATAATTTGCACATATGTGCCCCTCAATATGGTGAACACCCAAAAGAGGTTTCCCCGCCGCATAAGCCAAAGCCTTTGCCTCTGCAAGCCCAACAAGCAAAGCACCAACAAGCCCGGGCCCGTATGTAACCGCCACAGCGTCCAAATCCTCCAAAGATACATTTGCATCTTCAAGAGCTTTTTCAATTACACCATCAATATTTTCTATATGCTTTCTTGAAGCTATTTCAGGCACAACTCCGCCAAAAAGTTTGTGAAGCTCAATCTGAGTTGAAATAACATTGCTTAGCACATATCTTCCGTTTTTAACCACTGATGCCGCTGTTTCATCACAACTGCTTTCAATGGCAAGTATCAAAACATCTTTATCAGACATATTTCCCTCCAAAAAAATCAAAGCTCGTGATTTTATAATAAACTTTACAAAATCATATATATTCCCAGTGTTTTATCAATCTTTGTCACTTAAATCGTAAATTTCTTTTAGTCTAAATCTTTTGTTATTATGCTTTTTATTTTTTCCCTGTCTGCCCTGCTTCTTTTGCAGGAAGGCTCTTCCATAAAATCAAATTCTTTTGTATACACTTTTTCAAGCACTGTCACCATAGTTCCCATTGATAAAACAGGAAAAACAAAAACCCAAAACGTGGTTCCAACAACCTGAACATTTATGCAAAACAATATTAAAATAGAGCCTATAATATAGTTAAAAACAATACGCCTGTCATTTCCGTTTAAAGCCTCTTGCAAAACCCCGCCTAAATAAACAGCCACAGGCACAAACCCCAAAAAACAAACAATAGTTGATACAACTAAAATTAAAACAGCAACAGGAAACCCTATAACCGAGTACATAAAAACACAAACTAAAACAAAAACAGCAAAATAAGCCAAGAGGCCGTTTTTTATCACCTCTGAAAACTTTTTGCTTATAACACAACAAGAAAACTCTATTTTCCGAGTAAAAAAACTCAAAATAAAATATCCTGCCACAGCCGTAATTATGCCTATTCCAAGAACGCATACAGGTAAAGTTAAGCTTCTTAAAAATTCTATTTCTTCAGAAAGCTTTAATGCGGCCATAAGACTTAAAAAGCTTTCTCCTATGCTGTTTACAGCACTAATAAAACCCTCAGGGTAAATAAAAGCAGATTTTAAATTTAATATAAAAGCACAAATGCTTAAACACAAAAACACCTGCAAAACAGCCGTTTTATTTTTCATAGTCAATAATCTCCTGCGTCAGCTTCAGATAAATATAAATGGCTTTATTCCTTTTATAAGTTCTTCCTCAGCTCCTTAATTAAAGCATAAACTTAAATATTATCTTTGCCTTTGTTTAACAAGAATTATCTGCAATATACAAAGCCCTACAATTCCCCACGAAATAATTCCTGCACCTGCACCTAAAATAACCTCTGTGTTTTGTATAACTCTGCCTGTAAAAAGAATAAGGTTTTGGGTATGCTCCTCTACAGCCGAACAAAGATATGCAAGTTCCTTTGTGTATTCAGTAAAAACAGGATGCTTGGCAAGGTTTTCAATTAAAGCTTCTCTGTTATTAACCAAAACCATGCCTACACTTAAAAAGGATACAAAACCGCCTCCAAAAATAAGCTTAAGCTTATCTCTTCTGCTGTAAAGCTGGTTTTTTTCCACTTTAGGCAAAGATGTTATTTTAACCATCACTGCCTTTTCAAAATCATAAGGTGCTTCAACGCCATCAAGCTCTTCCATATCCAAAAGAAGCAGATCGTATATTTTGAACCCTTCCTTACATTCTTTGCAGCCCAAAAGATGGCTATTAAGAAGCTTCGCTTCGGAAATATTAATTTCCCCGTCCATATACTTCATTATAAGCAAGTCAGCCTTTTCACAATTCATGCCCATAACCTTCTTTTTCTTTATTTTTTATAATAATATCTTTAAGGATTTTTCTGCCTCTAAAAATCCTGTTTTTAACTTTAGAAAGAGATATTCCCAAAATATCTGAAATTTCCTGATAACTCATGTCCTCAATATGATAAAGAACAATGGGTATCTTATACATATCCGGAAGTTTTTCAATTATTGCTGAAAGTTCGTTTTTGCTTTCTGAAGCCAGATATTTGCTTTCAGGTGTTTTTTCATCTGAAGGCTCAAAAATCATTTCGTCTAAGTCCACAGTTTCAGGACGTTTCTTTCTTCTAAAATCAATCACTGTGTTTGTTGCAATCCTAATAATCCAAGTAGAAAACTTATACTCAGGACTATATTTATCTAAATTTCTATATGTCTTAATAAACACTTCCTGAGCCAAATCATTAGCATCTTCCGCATCGTTAACCATCCTTAAAACAACTGAAAAAACAAGATTTTTATACCTTGAAATCAGCTCCTCAAAAGCGGCATTATCCCCTGCAGCACCGGCCTGCACCAGCTCGTAATCTGAACGGTTCATGTCATCCCTGCTTTATGTTATATCAAACTATACGTAAAAATCTTTTTAAATGTCTGAAACTTCATTGTCAAACATTATTGTTTTTGTTATATTGTCAAAACCTATAATAGTGTTTGGAAATATTTTCGAAGCATTTTCCAAAAATTCTTCCGGGTCTTTTAGTGCAGGGCTAAAGTGTGTAAGCCAAAGCTCTAAAACCCGTCCTTTTTTTGCTGTTTCCGCCGCCTCGCTAAAAATCATATGCTTATTTGTTTTTGCCTTTACAAGCTTTTCATTTTCTCCATACATACCCTCGCAAACAAAAACATCACTTTCCTCCACAAACTCGGAAAGCTCCTCCGTGGGTCTGCTGTCTGTGCAAAAACTAACTTTTATACCTTTTCTCTCTTTTCCCAACACCATATCGTCTGTATATAGCTTCCCGCCATAAACAGCAGAGCCTTCTTTTTGCAAAATACCCCAAAGCTCCCTTGGCACGTTTAAACTTTTAGCCTTTTGCACATCAAACTTGCCCTTTCTTCTGACTTCAAATTTGTAAGCCAAACATTTAACAGAATGTTCAACAAACAAATAGCTGACAGTAAGCCCTGAAATTTCAATTTCTTCTTTACTGTCTTCGTCAATTTCTATATATTCAATTTCATAAGAAATATCAGCGGCTATTCTTCTTAAACCGTCAACAACAAAAGCCAGCCCTTTAGGCCCCACAAGCTTAAGAGGTTCTGTTCTGCCTGAATTTGATATGGCAAGAAGCATCCCAGGAAGCCCTGAAATATGGTCGGCATGAAAGTGTGTAAAAAATATTGCATCTATAGCCTTAAAACCCCAGCCTAAATTTTTAAGCGAAACCTGAGTTCCCTCACCGCAGTCAATAATAAAAAGCCTTCCTTTAAGTCTTAAAATCATAGACGAAAGAAACCGGTTAGGCATAGGCATCATTCCGCCCGTTCCAAGAAGAGAAATATCAAGCATAGTATCAATCCTTCAAAGCTTAACTTTAAAAACCTTTAAAAGTTAAGAATCTAAAATATTCTTAAAAATGAACCTAAAAAAATATAATAAAAAACTGCTCCATGCCATTGATAGAACAGTCTTTAAAATCACTAGGGTAGCAGGATTTGAACCTGCGAATGACGGAATCAGAATCCGTTGCCTTACCGCTTGGCGATACCCCAATATAAAAAGTGGAAAACGAAACTTACAATCTTCACTTTAAAAAGGTTATACTTTGGCGCTAAACCGTTCATTAATTTGAAAGAAATAATGCAGTCGAGGGGACTTGAACCCCTACCCAGAAAACCCGGACTAGATCCTTAGTCTAGCGCGTATGCCAATTCCGCCACGACTGCAAGATGTGCTTAGCGTTAATATAATAGCAAAAACTTTAAATTTCGTCAATACTTTCACTGGATTTTACAAAAAAACTGTCTTTAAAAAATAACAAAACACCGCACATTATTATTCCGCCGCCGATAAATGTTGACCCGTCAGGAATTTCTTTGCCAAAAATAAACCCAAACAATGTGGATGCAAACGGAACAATAAACATATAATTGCTTACTGAAATTGTGCTCTCCGCCTCAGCAATGGCTTTTGCCCAAGCCAAATAACCAAGGGCACTTGAAAGAATGCCCAAAACCATAAGATTTATGTATTGGGGCAAAGGTGCTGTTTTAAGCTCTGCAATGCCGCCTTTTGCAAAAATCGAAAGCATTAAGGTTCCGAAAATAATGCTGTATGAGCTTACAGCAAGGGCACTGTATGTTCTTGTTATCTTTCTTTGCAAAATATTATATATGCTTAAACATAAAGCCGCACCAAAAAGCCACATAACTCCTTTATTTATGTTCAGTCCCCCGCCCCAAAAAGCTAAAACCATAACTCCTGCAAACTCAACACAAATAGCCATCCATTGATATGGTGCAAGCTTTTCTTTATATACACCTCTTGCCATAAGGGCCGTAATAACAGGAGTGGTGGCAATAATTACACTGCTTGTGGCTGAAGAAAGCATTGCCGTCCCCCTATTAAATGTTAACATATAGAAGAAAAACCCTGTTGCACCGCAAGCAATAAACCAAGGCAAATCTTTAGTCAAAGGGGTTTTTATTTTAAATAAAACTATGATAAATAAAAGAAATACAGAAGCAATCATATACCTTAAAAACCCAAGGGAATAAGGCGAAAAATGCTGCATGGCAAGTCTTGAAAACACATAGGCAAGAGCCCAAAAAATCACTGCTGTCAGGGCATAAATATGATAACCTTTTTTTGAACTCATAATATTACCTCCTGTAAACAGTTTTGTTTATACAAGTATTTTTACGTAAAATCGCTGTCATTAACTTTTATACGTTAAATGCCCTTAATACAGCCGTAATAACTCTTTCAAGCTTTTCCTCACCATAATAAGATACACTTAAAATTTCACTGTCTCTTTGCAAAACAACTATTACTCTTCCTTCGCTTTCATAATAAAACACTTCTGTATCATTTATTTTTGAATGTTTAAATTCATCTATCAAGTTGATTTTTCTGCATTCGGCTATTTCATTTTTCAAGCCATACTCTTTTATTTTTTCATAGGAAACATCATAATAATGTGTAATAAGAGTTGCCGTGTAATCTCCAGCACCTTTACTTTTTTCACGGTCTAAAACAATTCCCGTTTCAACAGCCTCTGCGTTAACCTTTGTAAAAGGCGACCATTTATATTTTAAGCTGTTGCTTTTATCCGCTTCTTCCTCTGCAGATTCATTACTGTATGGCTCTAGGGCATCATCACTTTCTATGTCACTAAGTCGAACAATAGGTATACTGATTTTTGCATCCTTAAGGTTTTCATAAACTAACTGCTGTTCATAAAAATATTTTAGATATAACGTTGTTCCTGCTAAAAACATAATAACACAAATAAACATCACTTTCATAATTGTGTTAAATTTATATGATTCTTTATACTCCTCAGAAACATTTTTGTTTAAATTTTTCTTTATTTTATAAACACTTATCATTTCTGAAACAGAGTTGATAAACAGACAAAACCCCATTAAAGCAGCAGCCGAAAACTCTATAAACTCAATTCCGAAAATACTTAAAAGAGAGCCGTACTCCCTCCATCTTTTCCAGCATAAAAAAGCCACAGCCGTTAAAATAAAAATAAATAAGATGTTTTTAATCTGCTCATATCTTAATGTTTTTAAAAGAATGTCTTCATGTTCTTTTGATTCTCCGTATATTTTATTCCTATATTCATCCGAAACAAAAATATAAAACTTTCCTCTTTTCGTAACAAAGTCCCAGCCTCTTCTGGCATAGGATTCTATTGTTTTTTCTGTAGGACTGTCTTTGAATATGGTTATTCTATATTTTTTTTCTTTAGGTATCCCTTTTTCAAACAGGGCAAAACCAAAGGTTATTTTTTTCAAATGTAAGCCTTTATTTGACATATCAGAAAAATAGCTTTCATTTCTTCCTATTTCATATAAGTTGTGAAAAAGGATTCGCATTGAATTGCCGCCCATCTTATTCACCCCACCAAAGCTTCTGTACTTTTTTAATTATATATCACAATATAAATAACATCAATAACACACAGTTAAATATAATAAAACGTGTAGTTTAAAGAAAAACACAAACCCAAATCAGGCTAATTTATTCAACCTTTATGTACTTTATAGAAATAGCATTAATTTTTATATCAGTGACTCTCTTATATAGACACTCTTTGAACTTTGTGATAAATTATTATAATATAATCGGCATATAGGAAAATAAATTAACAATAAAAATGAATTTTAAATTCAAACCTTAAATTATCTTCCTATATTTTTACAAGTATTACATAACTTTTCATATAAAGCAAATTTTTTTGACTATGTTTTATAAATTTTATCTTTAGTCACCATTTATGACAATTATAAATTAAAATTAAAAATGAAACTTTTTATGCCCTTTAGCAAGTCTATTTATTAGGGGTTTTTCTATAAAACAGAAAGGAAAGTTTATTATGGAAGACACACAAAAACTGCAATCAAATGAACATATAAAATTTAACTGGGAAGATTTAAAAAACATAAGCAAAGGCCGTGAATCTTTGGGCGAAGAAATGCCTGTGTTAATTTATAGATTAATGCAGTACACAATGCTTGATGTTTTAAGCAAGGCCTATGGGGCTAAAGAAGCTAACGGCTACTTTCGTGAGGCAGGATTTTTAGCCGGTGTTGAGTTTTCTAAAAACTGCCTTAATTTAAATACAGCCACAAATATTTTTTTTGCTGATTTGCAAAAAAAATTGCGTGAGCTAAAAATGGGCATTTTAAAAATCGAGCTGTTTGACGAAGATACAGGCGAGATTGTTTTAACCATCAGCGAAGATTTAGACTGCAGCGGAATTCCCATAAAAAACGAAACCGTTTGTTATTATGACGAAGGTTTTCTTTCAGGAATTTTAGAAACCTTTACAGGCAAAAAATATGATGTTAAAGAAATAGATTGTTGGGCAACAGGAAACAGAACATGCCGCTTTCAAGCAATAACATATTAAGCATAAAAAAATAAATAAAAAGCGAGGTGTAAAGGTTATGAACAATGCAGCAAAGCTTTTAGATGATTATCTTAAAAAAGTTATAGAACAGTCAGAAGACACTGTTCTTGATATAAATCAGCTTCCTGAAGACTTTAAAAAACTCGGCGAAACAATATCTTGTTTAACAAAATGTATTTCAGAAACAAAAGCATTGGCAAAGGACATAGCAAAAGGCAACCTTGACACCACTCTGCCTCCGCCTCAAAACGAGCTGGCTGCTCCTCTTAAAACACTTCACTCTTCCCTTAGACACCTTACATGGCAAACCCAACATGTTGCTAAAGGGGATTATAAACAACGAGTTGATTTTATGGGCGACTTTTCAAACGCATTTAACTTTATGGCACAACAACTTGAAGAAAATCATGTGAAACTTCTAAAAGAGGTTGAAGAAAAGAAAGCTGAAAATGAAATTCTTTCCCAAAATAAAACTCTTTACGAGCTGGTTATAAATCAAGTTGTTCAGCAAGTGGTTGTTGTTGACGCTCAAAGCTCCAAATGGCTTTTTACAAGCCATGAGGAATTTAATCCACAAAACCTTGAAGATGATAAATCTTTATCACAATGGATAAACGAACAAATAAAAGACATAATTGATGAAAAAAAGTCTTTGAAAAAAGAGTTTGAATTTATAAAAAAAGATAAGACATTTTATTATTCCGTCACAATTTATCCTCTTTATTGGCATGAACAAAAAGCTTTTGCCTTTGTTTTTACAGATGTAAGCAAGGAAAGACAACGTCTTAACCTTTTGAAAAACATAGCAAACTACGATACATTAACAAATGTATACAACCGTTATTACGGAATGAAAACTCTTAATAAATGGATTGAAGAAAGCAAAAGCTTTGTTCTGTGCTTTATGGATATAGATAACCTAAAACTTGTAAACGATCGTTTCGGCCATTCTGAAGGAGATAATTATATTATTTGTGTGGCAAATGTTTTGCGGCGTTTTGCAGATGATGCAGTGCTTTGCCGAATAGGCGGCGATGAGTTTATGGTACTTTGCGAAAACATCACAAAAGCCAAAGCAACTGAAAGGTTGGAGTTTCTTAGAAAATATCTGCTTTTTAACTATGCCTCTTGTGAAAAACCTTATGAACACAGTATCAGCTATGGAATTATAGAAGTAAATGAAAATAATACTTTGCAGGCAAGTGATTTACTAAGGGCTGCTGACGAAAAAATGTATGAATATAAATTTGCATATAAAATCAAAAAAAGTAAAATAAATAAACTTTAAGATTCAGTAAATTCTTCGCTTTAAACCGTTTATTGCTTTGTAAACAGCAAAGGATTGTTAAATCATACAATAATTTAAACAGTTTTATCTTTATGGGCCGCTCTTGCAAAAGCAGCCCCCTTTTTAACTTATTATAAAAACATACGCTAAATAAAAATTCTTCAAAATCAAAATATCATAACACTAAATCATCTAAAATTATAATCATAAAAATAATTTTAAAAAATTGCAAACATAAAAAAACTCGTCAAATCTCATGTACTTTACAGAAGATTTGACGAGTAACTTAATTTGTTTTATATGGATGTTAAAACCTTAAACATTGCGGATAAAGGGATTTGAACCCCCCACGTCTGTTGACACCAGATTCGAATGGTTGTGTTGCTTCTGTGATGAAATGAATACATTTCATTACATTTATCTTCCAAACAAGCATTCAATATATTTACCTATACAATACTACATGCCTCTCATGTTTTCTCGCCACCGCACAATCAACGCACCCATGAGGGGTGCGACACATTTTGCATAGACCCTTTAACAGATTTAATCAGCATTTCAATCCACGCACCCACGAGGGGTGCGACGAATCAGAACAAGTACCTAAAGACTGTTCATAAGATTTCAATCCACGCACCCACGAGGGGTGCGACAATAATAATTTCAACCATTTGTTTTCCTTGAGTAATTTCAATCCACGCACCCACGAGGGGTGCGACACAAGCTGCGCCACACAATTATATAAATCAAAAGATTTCAATCCACGCACCCACGAGGGGTGCGACGTATAGGGTTTATAAAAAAGCATCAAACTTTTGGGATTTCAATCCACACCACGAGGGTGCGACCACACGTTTTCTTGTTGCGTTTACGGCCGGGCGAACATTTCAATCCACGCACCCACGAGGGGTGCGACATCAAGGACTTCACCTCCTGGGATATTTATTTCAATCCACGCACCCACGAGGGTGCGACGTTTAAAAAGAGATTGTGGGAGGGGTTAGGGAATGAAATTTCAATCCACGCACCCACGAGGGGTGCGACACACAATTTCTGGTATCCAGTCTGGGAGGATTTCAATCCACGCACCCACGAGGGGTGCGTAAAATGTCAATACCCATAACAATTTCAATCCACGCACCCACGAGGCAAATATAACTTGAACCTTCAATCCACGCACCCACGAGGGGTGACTGGTTCTTCGAAATGATTAGATTTTCGTCATTTTCCACGCACCCACGAGGTGCGACGACAAATGTGCTAAACTGGTACAAAAGAGAGGTATTTCAATCCCGGACGAGGGTGCGACAATTTCAGTTGCATTGATTTCAATCCGCACCCACGAGGGGTGCGACTTTGCCGCTTCAATCCACGCACCCACGAGGGTGCGACACCAGCATAAATTAGACGAAGTTATTTACGAGGGGTTGCAAAAAAGTAGAATAAGCAGAAGAAATTTATCCCCGGTGTTATTTTCAATCCACGCACCCACGAGGGTGCGCATTCAAACTTTTTTCAACTGATTTCAATCCAACGGGGGTTTTTATTTCAATCCACGCACCCACGAGGGGTGCGACAGACTTTGCTAGTTATTTCAATCCACGCACCCACACGACCAGTAAAAGTCGAGGCAAATTTCAATCCACGCACCCACGAGGGTGCAATTATACAAATCTATGTTGACACAAAAGGTACTTTTTATTTCAATCCACGCACCCACGAGGGTGCGACAATGCGCCACACAATTATACAAATCAAAAGGTGATTTCAATCCACGCACCCATTGCTTTTTTAAATTTCAATCCACGCACCCACGAGGGGTGCGACCGCTTTCTATTTTTATCAAAAATTACGTTATCAATATATTTCAATCCACGCACCCACGAGGGGTGCGACACAAGGTAATTGTTCAAACCTTGTATTTCAATCCACGCACCCACGCGACATAATTTGGGGATTTCAATCCACGCACCCACGAGGGGTGCGACGGTGGGGTGTATAACCCCTACTCCCTTTTATTTTTATATTTCAATCCACGCACCCACGAGGGGTGCGACCATACTCAACCACAAATTTTTCAATTTGTTTAAAAATTTCAATCCACGCACCCACGAGGGGTGCGACTTATTTCCAATGCTCTGTTGATTATTTACTTGGCAATTTCAATCCACGCACCCACGAGGGGTGCGACTCTGGGAATGTTGTTAAGGTGCAGTATATGAGTAATTTCAATCCACGCACCCACGAGGGGTGCGACAGGTGTTCGAGGGGAATAAAAAGACCAATAGAAATTTCAATCCACGCACCCACGAGGGGTGCGACCAAGACTACTGATTATATGTTGTAACCAAACTTTATATTTCAATCCACGCACCCACGAGGGGTGCGACAGCAAAATTGCACAAATCACACGTTCTTTTATGCAATTTTACATTAGCTTATAACAATAAAAATTCAAATTCAATTCATAATATTTACCACTGTATTTATTTTTAGTACTTTTTAACATAAAATTCGAGTGCGAATCTCATTGTATTTTCATGTGTGCTTACCATTCGCACTCAAAAGATAAGCGGTTCATCTACTCTTATTGCTTCTTTTGCTCCTACATGTTCAATCTTTTTATCGTAATTCTCACCAAGATAATAAAAACGCAAACTATCTCTATCCTTATCTATAAGTTGAGTTAATTTTGTTTTTATTTCAAGCATTTTGACAGAGTCCACCTTACACTCAAAAACGGAATTCTGAACTCTCACACCATAGTTCACACATGTCTTTGCTACCTTTCTAAGCCTTGTTCTTCCCTCTTTTGTTTCTGTGTTAACATCATAAGTAATCAATACAAACATCTTTTCACCTTACTTCCATAGGAATGGAGGATACGCATCCAGATCCCCCCTTATATATCTTGCTAACAAAAGAGCCTGTACATAAGGCAACATCCCAAGTTCTACTGTTTCATCCAAAAATGGATGCTTTATTTTTTCTGCCTTTTTATTTTGCCAATGTTTGAAAAAGACTTTTCTTCCTTCATCAGTTAATACTACTGCACCATTTTCTTTTCTTAAGAATTCAGAATTAGTTAGTATCTTTTTGTTTATCATAGTAAGCACAAATCTATCGCAATATACAGCTCTGAACTCTTCAAGTAAATCCAAGGCAAGGGATGCTCTTCCTGATCTATCCTTATGCAAAAAACCAACATAAGGATCCAGCCCAACAGTTTCCAAAGCAGATTCACACATTTTTGCAAACATGCTGTAAGAAAAAGATAGCAATGCATTTACATTGTCAGTTGGCGGTCTACGGTTTCTAGTATTAAAATAGAAATCATTTTTTTGCTGTAAAATCATGCCATCAAACAATGAAAAATAATCGGTTGCACATTTTCCTTCTATTCCAATGATTTCCTCCGTAGAACTCGTTTCAAATACATCACTTATTCTACCCTTAATAATATTAATTTTATCATGAAACTTTTCGGTATCCAACCTTTCCGCATGATCTCTTACTGCCCTTGAAAGCACCGTTTTGCTGTTATGTAGCTTTGCAGCTATAAAGTTTTGAGCAATAGGCAGTGATCTTTCGTCTTGATCCGAAATACGGTATTGTTCCTTTCGCAAAAAAACATTTCCTCTTTGTCCAGAAACCACCTTTGCGAGAAACCTTCCGTTTGAATCCATAAACGCTATAGGTATATCTCTTTTTGCACACTCACCCATAAGTGCTGGGCTTGCCCCCGTATAACCAAACGTAACAATCCCTTCCAGATTATGCAAAGGCACTCTTCCCAAAAGCTTGTCATCACCAAAAACAGCTACTGTTTCACCATCAAGGGAAAGATATCTATCTGTATCGTTTATATATAACGTATTCAACAGTTTTTTCAAACTAATCATCCCTATCTATCATTCTGTGCAAATATTCTATCGCAGATTTTTCAGTGTTTAACTGTGGTAAACAAATGTCCTTTAGAGAACAAGCATTACAGCTTTTACTTCGTTTTACCTTTGGGGTATGATGTCTTTCATACAAGCTGTGCATTTGCATAAATGTTTCATATACATCTTTTTTCATTTCTTCAGTTATGGTGACTTGCAAACGTCTTCTTGTTTCACCATAAAAGATATACCCACTAAAAATCTCCGTGCAAAACATTTCTTCTAAACACATAGCCTGTGCAACTAGTTGGCTTACATCCTCATCTGATTGCTTCGCCTTTCCTCTTTTGTACTCAACAGGGTAAATCTTATATTTGCCCTGTCTTCCTTTTAGTGGTATACCTTCTTCATCAAGTACGAACTCCACAACATCGCACTCTCCACTTACACCCAAAGTTGCAGAACGGACTGGCATTGCACGAGAAACAATAACATTCTTTCTTTTTTCATTATATGTAACAGTGTGTGCTTTTTCATGCATCAATTTACCATCGAAAGTTCTATAGTTTTCGTTCCATTGATTTTCAATGTGAATTAACGCCCATTGTCTTTTACAAAACTTATAATGTTGTATTCCAGAAAGCATAAGAAAATCTTCTTCATTAAAGTCCTTCATACTCTGTCACATCCAAGCCTTTAAGCGGTGTATAAACAATATCATAATCATCAATAGACTTGGCTATTGTAACATTTTGTTTTTTTGTAACACTTACACTTTCATGCACTTTTTTGGATGAATATTGTCCTATTTTACAATCATGTTTCCACCAATAAAGTTTAACTACCTGCATGCTTCCGTCAGGTCTTGCAGAAGAAATATCGTTTACAAATAACGTTCTTATTGCTTCCTTAATATTTTCAGCATCTTCTTCTCTAAACCCTGTCTTTTCAGCAAGCTGAACGTTAATACTTCCCTTTAATACATACACGCCAAAGTCTACGCGATGCTTTGTACCCATTGTATCAGAACCTTTTCCATCTGTCACGTCGTTGTTTACAGTTTTTACAATCTGCAGACTTGTTATGTCAACAGTATCTACACTAAAGGCTGACTGAATAGTTACAGGACCCCTCACTCCTAAGGACATTTCTGAGCTTTTAAAAGCAAACACCTGTCCAAAAGCACGAACATCAATCCATTCTTTACAAGCTGCCTCAGCAGCCTTTTCTGAATTAGCTTTTTTCTTTTTGTCTAGTTCTGCTTTAAAGGTTGGATTGGACTCTGCTCTTTCTCTTAAACTAGAAAACCCATCAGTTTTTTTGTCATCTGATTGCACAAAAATACTTTCGCCCATATCCATAAGTCTGTTTCTTATCTTTCTTTTAATACATACATCTGACATCTCACCATAGCCATCATAGGTTGTACGAGGCATATTTCCGTTTAAAGGATCTCCGTTAGGATTTGCATTTTTTACCTCGATTATTGCTTCAAAATCAATCTTGTTTTGTAAAATTGACATATTATTCTTCCTCCTCTTTCGCATTTTTGTTTTTAAATTTATAAATTTCATTACTTATTTCCTGCTTTTGCGCATCAAAGCCCAGTGCCATTCTGCCATCAAGATTTCTAGCTTGTTCAAACTTGTTCACATCAATCTTTGCAGATATTTCTCCCATTAAATTCACCAAATCTCGTCCTTTTTTGCTTTTGTCTAAAACATTAATATATGGAACAAGTTTATTTTTGATAATTCCCCAAGTGCTACACGGAACACGAGAATATCTATTGTAATACCTCATAGCATTTGTTGTACGTGAATTATCCTTGCTATACTGTGCATACCTTTCAATTTCATCTGCCACTGCTAGCAGCCTTCCGCAGTCATAAGAAATATCTAATGAGTTTCTGTCAATTTCCATCTTTACTTCCTCCCCTCCATAATCGTACAAATATTTTTTGTATACAGAACACGTGATAGTCAAAACCTTGTTCCAATTATAGTAGTTATCATATTTTTCAGGTGAATAGCATTTTTTCACCAGCGTTTTTACAATATCCCTTGGGATTTTTGCACCGTCAGTAATACAAGGCAAAAGCCTTTCAACTGCATTTGCAATAATCTTGTCATTACCTTGTATGAAATCTCCCATTTCTGTACCGAAAGCACACAATGCAATATCATAAGGTGCCGGTGCACCATAAAATATTTTCTTCTTTTTGTCTTTAGATTTGTAACATTGTAGCCAACCTGTAGTTATATGCCAATTTTTTATTCTTTCAAGCAAATCTATAAATTCCTCACCTTTATACTCTCTGTAGTATATAATTGACAACCTACCTATTGTTGCGGCATCAAGACCAATAATTGCATACTCTTTTTCATCTATCTGTGATTCAATTTTCTTTCTATAACCTTTGATTTCCTGATTGAATCTTTCCGCTAATTCTTCTCTAATATCACTGTATAATGACAAATCCTCAATTTCACTTTCGCCGAAGATATCTTCGCTATCTGCATTTAGTGCTATAACCTCCTCGTCATTGGTGCCCCATAGCAAAAAATACTTTTCCCCAACCCGTTCACCCTGCTTTTTAATGAGATATTTTAATGCATTATGCGCTTTTTGAGAAACCTCATAGCTTATACTTACTGCTTCATCAGCATTTTCAAATCTCCCTCTATATGTAAACCCCGATGTATCATTTGCAGAAATCAATTTCGCTTTATCCCCGGAGTTACGTATTTTTGAAGGATGATTTTGTGAAATTGGCATCACATTTCCTGTTACATAACAAATATTTTTGTCTGATGAACTTTGCATATAATATTTGACATATTGTTCCTGCAAAAAGCCATCTTGCCAAACATCAGCAATGTTTCCATCCCCAATAACTCTAAACCGAATGAATGCATCAGCTTGATTTCCTGTGGTCAATTTTACAGTAGCATTTTCCCACTTATCACTTAACTTTCCATCTTCAGAAACAGAAAAAACCCCAAATTCTATTAAGTTTTTTATCATTGTTCCTTTTTTGACATATTCATACACCGCTTTTACCTTTGGCGTAGTATATTCTGAATTTGCCCATTTTTCTAAAGCCTTTATGTATTCATTAAAGTGGCCTTCGTTTTTTTCGCCTGTATATAAGAAATAATCTTTAGCCACATATTTTAGCTTATCACAAAGTGGGTGAGGTGCAACACCGCTACTTCTACTTGCAGATTTTTCTGTAACAGGAATCAATGTTTCAGAAAGATTTTTTTCCTTACCTATAACATCTTCCACAAAATCTGCTCTTTCGAAACTTCCATCAACATAAAGAGTTATTTCCACATGAGCTTTCTGCGTTGAGTGAGCAATGGGCAAAAGTCCTATTCTTTGAGAAGGCTCTATCTTTTCTAAATTGTTATAGGTTTTATAAAGTAAGTTAATCCAACTCAAGTATCTTCACCTACCTTTATCACATCAAGAAATTCCTCATTGACACTCTTGAGATTTTTATCGGTAAAAGTTTTCATTTGCATCTTTTTAATAACTCTCACTTTTGGACATTCCTCTGGTCTGACAAATTCAATAATCCCGTTTTTCATTACTGCATTCCAAAAGTTCACCTTCAGTTCTTCTGCTCCATTTTCATCAGGGTAGCTAATAGAATGATATTGAAATCCTAAATCTATGTAAATTTCCTCACCCCGATTATAGTAACTAAACTCATTTGTGAACTCACAAGGCTCAACATATGCTTGGCATTCTCTCACACCGAGAAAAACATCCCTTCTTCCACCCTTTTCCAAAGATCTTTTTGCAATTTGATGATGCTTATTTTCATTGAAATCATTTTTCAGGTCTTCTCTGTTTGTGTTAAATTCAAAATGGGCCTGCACAATGTATTCAACATCCTTTAGATAAGAATAGTAGGCAAGATCATTCCCACCACTATACACAATTGGGCGAATGCCTTTCTTCTCTGTCTTTATTGGATTATTTATACAAACCCTGTCAATATACCAAATAATGGAGGGTTTCCAGTAGATTGATTCACATATTCCTTTTAGGGCTTGATATGTTGGAACTGAAAGACTGCTTTTTTCACCGCCTATCTTGGTTAACGGGTCAGTAAACAAAGCATACCTACCTGTTACCTTAAATGTTATTTCATTTCTCATGTAATTCCCCCTTTTATAATAAACCACTTTTAATTTTTCCTAAAATATTTCTTCTTCCATATTTTTTTCTGTTGTTACTCCTTTTGTCTTGTTGTAGTACATATCCGATAACAAGTAAACCCCCTCTATTTCATTTGGAGTAAAGGCATCTTCACTTACCAGTTCATCAAACAGATTTTTATAGATATTTACCGTATATTTTTGTAATTGCTTTAATGCGTCATATTTTTCGCCCAGGCTTGCTTTACTTAAAATAATACCTATGGCATCTTTAGCTTCCTTATCATAGGGAACAATTATCGTATAAGTTTTGTTGTCAATAACCATAAATTCTTTCCTTGCAGTTTTAAATTGGTAATTAAAACTTAAAGGATTATTTGCAGTTATGAGAGTTCGTTTCTTTTGCTGTGTAAGCAAATCTAAAATACTATTTTTCACAGGATCTTTTAATGGATAGTCAAACTTTTTATTTATTTCTTCATCAGAATAAAAATGTCTATAGTACTCATTTATTGCTTTTGGTGATAATAAGCTATAATTATATTTTTCCTCATTTCTTTTATATAAGGAAAGCAAGTCTTTTGTATGTTTCTGCCCGTGTGCTATTTCATCTAGCATAGAAACAGATTCTTTACATATATCTACGATATATGTATTCCCTACTGCCTTCTCGCCATTACGATTCCCTCTACCTGATGCTTGTGCAATAGAATCCAAACCACAAAGACTTCTTACAACAGCTGAAAAACTGATGTCGATTCCCGCCTCCACTATCTGAGTAGATATACATATCACATTTTCTTCTGCATCAAGGGAATTCTTCAAATCTTCTATTGCTTTCGACCTATGTTTAGGACACATTCTTGATGTCAGAACATTCAATTTCGTATCCTCTTTTATTTTCGGTTTCACAAGTTCAAATAAAGTTTCAGCTGAATCCACCTTGTTTAATACAACCAGAATACTTTTATTCTCTTCCTTAAGATTACACACAAAATCTGAAAGTTCCAAAAAATCCATTGGGTTTTCTGTATAATCAATAACTTCCATTCTTTTTAAATCATTATAAAGTTGTTCTACATTTTCTATTATTTCTCCGTCAAAAGTAATTTTAAGTTTTTCTTTTATGTAATCGAAATTCGGCTGAGTTGCTGTGCACAAAACTGATGTGGTATTGCATACATTTTTAAAATAGTTAATTAAGTTAAAAAATAGCTTTGTACATTTTAATGGCAATGTCTGTATTTCATCAAAAATGATTACAGCATTTTCAAAATTATGCATTCTTCGAATATTCCCATTCCCATCATCGTAAAAGCAATTCAAAAACTGAACCATAGTAGTGAACACTATTGGGCTCGAAAATCTTTCAGAAATAACTTTTAGATCAGAATCTTCTGCATCATTTGTAACATTTGAATGGTATTCAAGAAGGTTTTCACCACATCGCAAGACACTTCTTGCTACTGCTGCATTCTGTTCGATGATACTTGTGTAAGGAATAATATAAAAAATCCTCTGTTTTTCATTAGCAATACTATGATTTAAAGCAAATCTTAGTGACGACAAGGTTTTCCCTCCCCCTGTTGGCACTGTTAATGTATAGATACCTGTTCCTTTTTTTGAAAAATCCAGGCACTGCTTAGATATATCTTCTCTTATGCTATTCACAGTGCTTTCAGCAGTATTTCTTGAAACTTTATTTGAAATATTCTGCAATTCCCCTTCAAGATTTTTCGAATATGTTTTCCATAAATCCTTATTGTCTTTCGCCTCAAAATCCTTTGATGTTTCAAAGAGATAAGCATCTAATCTATCTGCATCAACAAGATAGCTATATATATTTTTAGTTAAAAGTCCTATATCAAAAAGCGGATTACTTATCTTGGACATAATTTTTTTGATTTCTTCCTTGCTGTTTTCGAACAATTCTTTAAAATCAAATTCAGGATTCTCCTCGTAAAAAGTCTTTATAACCCTTTCAAATTCATTATTATCTACTTTTTTCATTCTTGTTATCAGTGGCACTGTGTTATCTTCTGCAAGATTATCCGGCAATCCCCCGTGATGGTATGCAACTGACTCTGCAACAATATCACGCACTAATTTTGCATATTTATCATTTCCTTCATATAGCCCATAGATAAATTTTGCACCATAAATACCATGGTCAATGGTTTTAGCTGTCTTTTTCCACTGGTCGTATGTATTGTTTCTTGTATGTTCCTTTGCTTCTTTAATATAGTCTTGATATTCTTTTGAGTATTTTCCCATGTCGTGTAAATATCCACAGAGTTTAGCAATATTCTCAAGCCCAATGTACCTTGCAAAACATGCACAAAAAACAGCTACCTTTTTAATATGTTCTTTTACCCCTTGTTCTTGATTATCAGTGAATCTTGCTATATACATTTTCCCCTCCCACTCAATTAAACTATACTTAATTTTAACAATAACTATTGTTCAGAAATAGTAATATGGTTAATTTTACAGCAAGCATTGATTAATTCCAAGTGTTTTTCGCAAACCTTATATTTGCATTTTAACCGAACAGCCTAAGTTTGCTATAATATACTTATTTACCAGCTAATACCCCCAAGCCTTGTAAAAAAACACCCTCAATAATAGTTTGCTATTTTTTTAATCAACCACATCTTTTTCCACTTCCTTTCCATACATTTATATTCATTCTCCTTCTTTTACAATAAAATCTTCAGTAGTGATTATTTGTATTTATTTGCAAACGCATCACTAAAATAACTATTTGTCAATACCGTTACGTTTTTTAATTAGTATGATATTCTTTTGAACGTTAGGATGCATATTAATCCTGCGGATTGAAATAGTAAGGATTATTTGTAAGAAAAGATTTTACAACAACAAAGAGGCTGCAGCAAAACAGAATTTTGCTGCAGCCTCTTTGCATATCCACCTTAGGAACAAAAGTATATATGAATGTTTTAACCTGTCCATTGATAAAACAGACTGCGTTCTTTTCACACATAGCAAAACTTCCTTTGCTTTCTAAAAGTGGTTGGTGAACCTCTTTTATATCGCCAAAGGAAGTTTTTTCACTGCTATAAGTATTTTTTTACTTCGAACTTAACACGAATACTTAGGCTCATTACTATTGTTTAAAAAGGTTTAGCTAATTTTATTGTCCAATTACATTATAAAGCTTTCCACCATCAGGAAGTTTTTCTAAGTTTTGAACTAATTCGGCTATAGCTTCCGCTCTTTCCTTGCCGATAATATCGTCTACGTTGCAATCAAACTTAACTTCATCAAATGTAAGAACAGGATATAAAGCATGGATATTATATGAACGACCATCCTTCAAGTAAATTGTAATAATAGCATAAAAATTATTTTTAAAAATTGCAAACATAAAAAAACTCGTCAAATCTCATGCACTTTACAGAAGATTTGACGAGTAACTTAATTTGTTTTATATGAATGTTAAAACCTTAAACACTGCGGATAAAGGGACTTGAACCCCCACGTCTGTTGACACCAGATTCTAAGTCTGGCGCGTCTGCCAATTCCGCCATATCCGCATAATAATGACCGGAACAAGTAGACAAAAAATGAACCGGAAGGGATTCGAACCCCCGACCCACGGCTTAGAAGGCCGTTGCTCTATCCGGCTGAGCTACCGATTCATAGTACACATTATGTATTTTAAAACCAAGCGGGTGATGAGAATCGAACTCACGTGTTCAGCTTGGAAGGCTGACGTTCTACCATTGAACTACACCCGCTCAACAACAAAACTAATTATACTATCATATTTTCAATATGTCAACATCTTTTTTAAACTTTTTTTATTTTATTTTTAAACACTGTGTACTTGAAGATAAATGCTCCCAGCCTCTGAAATTTCTAAAATACCATATGTTTTTTCATTGCCTCCTCTTGGCATTGATATACTTCCCGGGTTAAAAACAGCTATACCCATGAATATATCTGAAAAAGGCATGTGTGTATGTCCAAAAAAAACAGCATCAGCACCTTTTTCAAGGGCATAAAGGCTGATATTTAAATGTCCGTAACTAACCTTATTTTTATGCCCGTGGGTAATGAGAATCTTTTTACCTCCAAAGGAAACCAATTGTTCCAAAGGTGCCGAAGAATAATAATCGTTGTTTCCCGCAACACTGTAAACCGTCTTTTGAGGATAATGTTTTTTAAGTTTTTCAGCATCATCAGCCATATCCCCCAAATGAAAAATCGTATCAGCATCTTTTAACTTTTCAATAACTTTGCACGCATCTTCTATATATCCATGAGTATCACTTAAAACAATCGCTTTTTTTAACATCTTATATTATTTCCCTTAACCTTTCTTTCATCTCTCTTAAAGCTCTTCCCCTGTGGCTTATGGTATTCTTTTCTTCCAAGGTGGCTTCCGCCATATTTTTATTAAGCTGGGGAACAAAGAAAATCGGGTCATATCCAAAACCGTTTTCTCCCTTTGCTTCCTCAGAAATATATCCTTCAACTGTTCCTTTTGCAGTAATGGTTTTTCCATCAGGAAAGGCTATGGCAATAACACTTACAAACCTTGCACTTCGTTTTTCCAAAGGAACATTTTTAAAAAGCTCTATTATTTTACTGTTTTTTATATCATATGGTGTGTCCTTACCCATATATCTGGCAGAATGAACTCCTGGCTCGCCGTTTAAAAAATCAATCTCAAGCCCGCTGTCATCACTTAAAACAATGTTTCCGCTAACCTTCATAATTTCTTTAGCCTTTTTAAGTGCATTTTCTTCAAATGTTTTTCCGTCCTCTACAACATCTATGTCAATGCCTGCGTCTGTCATTGTTAACACACAAAAATCCATGTCCGCTAAAATAGACTTTACTTCCTTTACCTTATCTTTATTTTTAGTTGCAAATATAATTGTTTTTTCCATAAATTAAACCTCAAATCCCTTTAATGTCTTTTTTTGAATTTCCATAAGCTCCTGTGTTCCTTTTTTAGCAAGGGAAAGAAGCACAGACATTTCCTCTGCTGAAAAAGTTCCGTTTTCTCCCGTTCCTTGAATTTCAACAAAATTTCCTTCGCTTGTCATAACAACATTCATATCCACATCTGCAATACAATCTTCTTCATAACAAAGGTCAACCATAGGCTCGCCTTTAACAATGCCCACACTTACCGCCGAAACATATTTTGTAATGGGCATCTTTTCTATAAGCCCTTTTTCCATAAGCTTTTCGCAGGCTTGAGCAAGAGCAATAAAACCTCCTGTTATTGCGGCTGTTCTGGTTCCTCCGTCTGCTTGAATAACGTCACAGTCAATGGTTATACTTCTTTCGCCAAGAGCTTCAAAATCAACAGCCGCCCTTAAAGATCTGCCTATAACCCTTTGAATTTCAACAGATCTTTGATTTTGCCTAAGCTTATTTATATCTCTGCTGTTTCTTGTGGAGGTTGCCCTTGGAAGCATGGAATATTCCGCACTTACCCAACCCTCACCGCTATCTCTTTTAAAGGGAGGTGTTTTTTCCTCAACACTTGCATTACATAAAACCTTGGTATCGCCCATTTCAATAAGAACAGAACCTTCTGCATATTTTGTAAAGTCTGTTATAATTTTAACCTCTCTTATTTCATCAAAGCTTCTTCCGTTTCTCTCCATATAAATCCCCCTCCCTATAGCTATATATTATTATACATCATTTCTGAAAAATCGTAAACTGTAAGCCTTTTTATAAACCCTTGACAAGCAAGATTTAAACTTAAACAAAAAAGAACCTACTGTAACATAGGTTCTTTAGCGTACACAAAATTAAGAACTTTAAAATCTATCGTAACTTATATTGGTTCATCATGTCTGTAATTCCTGAATATATGGCCATAGCCGCCTTGTCTTTGTTTTCATCCTGCTTTATAAGTGCCGCATCCTCTTCATTGGAAAGGAAAGCTATTTCAATTAATATAGCAGGTATTGTTGTCTGGTTTAAAACAATTAAATCAGACCTTTCCTTTATGCCTCTGTCAACAGTTCCAAGGGCATTTATAACATAGTTTTGCATAAACTGTGCCGCAGATTTGCTTGTAAGCTTTCCTGCAACATCTGTTTTATGTACGGCAAATAAAACTTCCGTTCCTTTCGCCTTTGTGTTGCCAACAGCAGCGTTGTGGTGAATCGAAACAAATAAATCAGCCACTTCATTGCCCATTTTAGCCCTGTTTATATTTGTTGGATAGCTGTCATCCCCCCTTGTAAGATACACCTTTACACGTCCGTCAGCTTCAAGAAGATCGTAAACACGAAGGGCAATATCAAGGTTCAGCTCCTTTTCAATTAAGCCGTTACCGCTTGTTCCCGGGTCACTTTTTCCATGCCCTGCATCAAGAACAATAACTTTGTCATATGCCTCTTTGGGGTTAACAAGCTTAAACCTTATTTCGTTGCTGTCATCATAAGATTTAACTTCAAATATTGACTTTTGATTTAAAACAATCTTTGTTTTATTTCTTTCGGTTTTAACTTCAATGGACGATGTGTATTTATCATCTGAGGTTATTGTGCCATAGCCATAAGTGTGTTCATAGTTACCCGAAAGTGTGATTTCATACTTATTGTTAAGATACATATTGTTAAGATTAAAATCTGACTCTCTAAGCCCATCTATATTTTTAAGTATAAGGATACCGCTGTCGGCATCATAAAGAATATTATCAAGTGTGGATTTTGTAACAGAAACAGTGACATTATTAACACCTTTTTCCACACTGTAGTTTACATATTTATTAAGATACATAACAACTCTTGTTGTTCCGTTTTCAGGAGAGCCTGTCTTTATTTCATCTATAAAATTAAGCCTCTCCAAATAGCTTTCTTTAAGAAGAGATTGAGAGTTAGGTATGTCAACAACAAGTCTTTCAGGGCCTGAAAGTGTAAACACATTTACAGCAGGAGTAGTTTTTCCGTAAATTGTTATATAGTCCGCAGCACCTGAAGACTTTGCAGAAAGCTCTGTTACAGTGTTAGAATCAAAACTTAACGAAATGCTTTTTTTATCAGCACTAAGGCTTGCTGTGTAATTAACCTCTGCATTTACATCAAGAACAACCCGTACTATATATTGGGGCTGAGTTTGATTTTGACTTGAACGAACCGAGGAAACAATACTGCTATTTGTGGCTGTTATATTTGAATTTGAAATATTGTTATGTGCGTTATATATGTCAATTATTATTCTTTTTTCATCTAAACGGAAACACTCATACTTTCCTATTTCTCCGCTTGCCTTAACCGTAAAGGTTTGAGCGTCGGAAATACTTTTTGGCACAGAAACTTCTGTTACGTTAATATTTTCACCTGCGGGTGTTTCCGGTTTTTGATTATCCGTTGAGTTTTGCCCTGTGGTAGTGTCTTTATAGTCTGAAGAATTTATTGTAACAAGCCTTGTTGAATTATCCCACCCAACACTTGCACCAAGAGCCTCAGAAGCGGCTCTTACGGGAATCATTGTTCTGTCGTTAACAATTTTTGCAGGCGTGTCCATGGTAAATTCAACACCGTTTGTATGACCGATTTGGCTGTCTATTTTTAAAACAACCAAATCAGTGCCCTTTGTCATATAAACTTCCTTTGTTGCTTCATTCCAAGCAACCTCCGCCCCAAACTCTTCAAACACAGCACGTGCGGGCACCATTGTTCTTTCATTTATTATTACAGGAGGAACATCCAAGCCTGTAATTTCTTTTCCGTTTATTTTAATTTTAACTTCCTCGGCTGTATATGCATGATTTTTCCCGTCATAAAAAAGTGACATACTTACATTTTTTCCATATATTGTGCCTGCACTCATAATGCTTGCAAAAGCAGTAAGTGCAAGAAAAGCTCTTTTTAATTTTTTTCTCAAAGTTTTCAACTTCCTCTCATTACAAAAAATAAATGCTTGTACAAGTATATCAAAAAAATGCTGTCTTGTGTAGATTTATGTCAATCTGAAATAAAAAATTAATATTTAATATAAAATGTACACATCCTATTAATGAAAAATAAATTAAATATTTAAAAAGGAGTTGAGAACCATGAATATAAACTGTTCTCTTCAATGCACCCATCAAAAGGATGGGAAATGCCGCCTTCATCAACCCAAAAAAACATCTTTTTTTCTTCTTGAAGAGCCAACCTGCCCATACTTTGAGAAAACAGTTCCAAGAACAGGCCCAACTCGATAAAAAAATGCGTTTTGCCAAAACCACATAGGCAAAACGCATTTTTACTTATCTTCGAGAAGAACCTTCTCCTATTGATTTTTTGTAATAGTCACGTAATTTTTTACATGCAAGACCATGAACGCTTGAAACAGGGTATTTTCCGTTTTTATTTTTTTTACCCGCAGCAACGCCTGTTAAAATTTCAATTCCCTCATCAATATGGGTAACAGGATAAACATGGAACATTCCCTTTTTTACAGCCTCAACAACTTCTGATTTAAGCACAAGGTCTTTCACGTTTGAAGAAGGAATAATAACACCTTGCTTTCCCGTCAAACCTCTTTTTTCGCATAAATCAAAAAAGCCTTCTATTTTTTGTGTGACTCCTCCGATTGCCTGTATTTCCCCTTTTTGATTAACAGACCCTGTAACAGCAAGGCTTTGGTCTATGGGCAAATCTGAAAGACTTGATAATATTGCATAAAGCTCTGTGCTTGAAGCACTGTCTCCGTCAATTCCGTTATAGTTTTGCTCAAAAGCTACCCTGCAAGAAAGAGAAAGAGGGAACTCCTGTGCATATTTTTCCCCCAAAAAACCAGATATAACCTGAACACCTTTGTTGTGGGTTGGTCCGCTCATTTGAGATTCTTTTTCAATGTTTATAATACCGCTTTTCCCAATATATGTTGTGGCAGTTATTTTTGTTGGATTTCCAAAGTGATATGTTCCTAAATCAAGCACGGCAAGACCGTTAATTTCTCCTACCTTTTCACCTTTCGTATCAATCATTATAACGCCTTCGTCAAGCATTTCATCAAGCTTTTCTTCATACATTCTAAGGCGGATTTTTTTCTTTTCTATTGCCTTTTTAACATGCTCTTGTGTAACCACAATGTCTTCATCAATTTTTGCCCATGTTTCCGCCTCACAAAGAATTTCGCTTATTTTGTTAAACCTTGTTGAAATTTTGTTTTGGCTTTCTACAAGCCTTGATGCATATTCCACAATACGGGCAACTGCACCTGCGTCAAAGGGAAGAAGCTTTTCCTTTTTTGCATAAGAACAAACAAACCTTGAAAACTCTTTTATGCTGTCATTATTTCTATCCATTTCATAATCAAAATCTGCAAGCACCTTAAAATATTTATCAAAATCTTCTTCATATTCCCTAAGAACTTCATAATAAAAACTTGAGCCAATCATTATTACCTTAACATCAAAGGGAATAGGCTCCGGTCTAAGAGTCGGCGCAGGAACTCCGCTAAGCTGTTCTTTTATGCTCTCCATGGAAATTTCCTTTGTTTTCAAAACTCTTCTAAGACTTTCCCAAGCCTGAGGGTTGCTTAAAACGTCATGAGCTTGAAGTATAAGGTATCCTCCGTTTGCCTTATGGCAAAGCCCTGCCTTTATTTTCATAAAATCAGTTGTAAGGTTTCCAAACTCGTTATCATATTCAATTTCACCCATAAGGTTATAATATGTGGGATTAAAATCCACAACAACAGGTGCACCTTTGGCATCACTGTTGTTAACTATAAGATTAACCTTATATTTAAGGGTAATATCTTCTGTGGTCTTTTTGGAAGAAAGAAACGGCAAAAGGCTTGGAGGAATATCTTCATCATCTGTTTCGCTTGGCACAAACTGGCTTATGTTTTCAAGAACGTCCTCCTGAACGGCTTCTATATATTTAAGAACCCTTTCATAGTCTTTATACTTTTCCTGAAAAGAGTTTATGTGATGCCCAATGGCAAACATCCCCACCTTGTAGTCAAGGTCATCCACAGCTTTGGTGCTTTCTTTTTCGTTTTCTTTTATATCACGCATTACAGAAGCTGCCAAGTCCTGAACAGTTAAGCTTGATTTGTTTATTTTTTCTTTAATCTCCTCTGTCAGCTTTTCATAACTTTCTTCACTTATAGGCTCTCCATCAACAACAGGCATAAAATATATTCCTGCATTTGTACTTTTTATTGTAAAACCATGCTCTTGTGCAATTTCCGTCATTTTCTTCATAAGCTCATCGTTTTTTTCATCAAAAGCTTTCATTGTTTCGCTTTTTTGCTTTTCGTATACCTCTGTGCTGAACGCCTTTTGAATTTCACTTTCAAAAATTACAACAAGCTCGTTCATGTCATCTTTAAACTGCTTGCCAACCCCCGGCGCAAAGCTTAGCGCCAAAGGACTTCTGGGGTTTGTAAAATTATAAACATAACACCAGTCATTAGGCGCCTTTTCCTTTGCCGCAGTTTCTTTACAGCTTAAACATGCATACGTTGTCTTTCCTACCCCCGACGGCCCAGCCATGTATATGTTATAACCTTTGTTTTTCACTTGAAGTCCAAAATTAAAGGCTTCGACAGCTCTGTCTTGTCCTATTATGCCCGTTATAGGCTCAAGGTCGTCTGTTGTTTTAAATCCCAGCGTTTCTTCATCGCAAAAATTGTTAAGCTGGGTATGTTTAAGCTCCTTGACCTGCATTCCACTGTTCCTCCTTTATGAAAAACAAAATCTAATTCTATAAATTGTCTTCAACATCAAAATACTTCCACATTATAATAGCATCTTCGTTTGTATCTTTGTAATAATTTTTCCTTATTCCTTCAACCTTAAAATCATATTTTGTGTAAAGCTTCTGAGCAGTGTAATTGCTTATTTTAACCTCAAGGGTTATTCCAATCATATTAAGCTCTTCCCCTACTCGAATAAGCTCTTCCATAAGAAAGTTTCCTATCCCCATACCTCTGTATTCAGGCATAACAGCAACATTTGTAATTTGTCCCTCATTAACAACATGCCAAAGCCCTGCATAGCCTGCAATTTTTCCGTTAACAACCGCAACCTTGTAAATTGCCATTTTGTTTTCATTTATTTCACGCTGAAAATCCTCTTTTGTCCAGGGTATATGAAAACAAGCTTCCTCAATCTTTAAAACATCATCAATATGACACTCTTCCATAGAAATAATTTCTATCATGATTTTTCCCCATTCAATCTTTCTTCCAATTCTCTTTGAGCCTGAGCCTTTCTTAGGTATACAGGATAAAAATCGCTTCCTTTTAGCGCCTTGCCTTCTTTAGTCATTTCAAAAGCAAGGGCTCCTATTGATGCCGCTCTTTGATGGGAATTGTTAGGCGGGGCGAAAGAAAAGTTTTCATAAGCAATTAGTTTTTCTTTATGAACCGAAACTCCGTCACCAAGAAATATAACTTCTTTATTTAAAGCATTAAGTTTTTCAATTATTTCATCAATGGTTGTGGCTTCTTCGGGAAAAACCTCTTTTAGCTTTCCCTTTTCCCATTTAAAAACACCTGTATAAACTTGATTTCTTCTTGCATCCATTATAGGACATATTAATTTTTCAGTATCAACTATATTATATGCCAATGCCTTAATTGTTGGCACAGGTATAATAGGCACACCATAACCCATTGCAAGGCCTTTTGCCGTTGCTGCGCCTATTCTTATTCCCGTGAAAGAGCCGGGTCCTTGGGAACAAGCAATATAGTCTAACTTCTTTGGGGAAAATTCCGTTCTTCTTATTATTTCATCAATCATAGGCATTATTGTTTGTGAATGCGTGAGCTTAAAGTTCAAAGTATATTCAGCAATCACCTTTTCTTCATCCAAAATTGCACAGGATGCAACAAGCGCCGAGGTTTCAATTGCAAGAAGTTTCATTTTTCTCACCCCTTATAGTTATTTTCCTATAATCTTCATCCTTTGAAAGATCCTTTTCAATAGTTATCCAAACTGCCTCTTCGGGAATAAGCTCTTTAATAAGCTCTGCCCATTCAACAAGACATACCCCCTTCCCGAAGAAATAGTCCTCATATCCTGTTTCATCCATTTCCTCTATAGCTCTTATTCTGTATACATCAAAGTGATAAAAAGGAAGTCTGCCTGCGTATTCGTTTATAATGGTAAATGTGGGGCTTGTTATATATTCATCTTCAACACCTAAACCTTTGGCGAAGCCTTGAGTAAAAACTGTTT
Organism: Lachnospiraceae bacterium; assembly: GCA_040772665.1. Classification (GTDB taxonomy): domain Bacteria; phylum Bacillota; class Clostridia; order Lachnospirales; family Anaerotignaceae; genus JAXGXT01. The sequence continues at coordinate 120,094 of JAXGXT010000001.1, forward strand.
TTCCAACACCCAAATCACCGTTTAAGCAATATATTTGTCCTGGTTTAGCGCACTTGCCCATTTCAAATCCCAGTTCTTTTGTTTCGCTGTCTTTTCTCGTTTCTATAATCATTACTTTTCTCCTGTTTTTATAAAACTATCTGCATCAACCTGCAAGTCTATACTTTTTCCGTCCCTATAAATAAAAAGTTTACTATTTTTAATGTATGCAAAACTGTCTTCCCCAATATAAGCCATATCTGAAACATTTGATGCATAAACTTTGTCTTTTTCATTTTTCCCAACATGAAACTTTAAAACATCACCCTTTTTTATATAAAACACAGCCATGCCGTCATGGGCAGGCTCAATACAACTCACATCTTCGTCAAGCTTATCTTTATAGCCTCCTGATGTATAGTAAAAATCCTTATCCTTTATATATGCAATGTCCGAACCGCCGCCGGTAAAAGCGGCAAAATCCACATTTTCATCAATAGGAGTAATACTCACTATATCATCATTTTTAATGTTGATTTTATAAAGAGTTTTTGCACCTATAGCCATAAAACACTTTTCATCAGCAGATAAAGCTAAGCTTTTTGTGTCTATATTTTCAATATCAATTTTATAAAGGCTTTTATCTTTTCTTGTAAAAAACAAATCTCCGTCTTTTTCTGTCATAACAAATCTGCCAAAAGTCATAGTATGATTTTGAGTTTCTTTTTTATTTTCAGGTGCTCTATAATTACTTATGTTCCCCTTAAAATCCAAAGAAAAGAGTTCATTTTGGTTTTTAAAAATAACTTCCTTTGGAGCTTTATTTATTGTTGCCTGTGCCGAAAAAGAAACACTTTGTTTTGCCATAACAAAAGCACCTGCCAACATAAAAACAACTGTTATAAGTGTTATAAAAAGAATCGAAGGCTGTTTTTTTTGTGTTTTTTCATTTTTCATTACTATCAGCAAGTCCCTTCGGCAATATGCATTTATGCATAAAAAATTAAAGTTTTATTATAAATATTATATCATAAAAGCAAAAGAAAGTGGCGGCAAAGCCGACATTTTCTTTTGGAAATATACGAATAAAACGTGAAAAGTTTTATGAGTAATATAATTCGCTGTGATAACAGCGGTAAGAACGTAGACAAAGTCAAAACCTTGAGGGCTTTGCCCTCAAACACCCACAAGGGTTTTACTGTCAGGAATTTGCTTCGCAAACCGCTACTTCGTTCAGCACTTTTTCTTAAGAAAAAGCGGCTTTGCCGTCGGACTTCTTTCCGATGCCCAGCGGCGGCGTTTATCTTCAACCTTCCTACTTGATCCCTCTAAAACCGCATGAATATGCGGTTTTGATAAAAGTTTTTGGTCTTGCTTTTTTCAAAAAGCAAGTGGGATTGGGCAACGCCCAAGGTTTGTCTTCAGTCTGTCCGCTGTGATAACAGCGGAGGAGCCGTTAGGCTCTTCCACAAATGAAATTTGTGGATATTATATCATGGCTTAACTGTATTCACAACAAAAAAGGGATTTCTAAATCAGAAACCCCTTTAAGTTTATATATTCTATCGGTTAACTGTGCTATCTTTGCTGTTTACTAATACTTTTTCAAAAATTAGCTTTGGTTATCCCTAATTTTTTTACGAAAGTATAAGCCTGTGGTCTTCCTTTTCTCCTCTTTCAATAATTGTTCCGTGATCTTTGTAGTTTTTAAGCACAAAATGAGTTGATGTGCTTACAACCTGGTCAAGAGTAGAAAGTTTGTCAGAAACAAAAAGTGCAATCTCCTTAAGGCTTTTCCCCTCGATTATAACTGTAAAATCAAACCCTCCGCTCATTAAGTAAATCGCCTTAACAGCTTCCAAACGTGCAATTCTTTCTGCTATTGCATCAAAGCCGTTGCCTCTTTGCGGTGTCACTTTAACCTCAATAAGCGCTGTAACAAGCTCTCTGTCTGTATTATCCCAATTTATAAGAGTGTTATAACCGCATATAACTCTTTTTTCTTCCATCAACAATATTTCTTTTTCTACTTCCTCAGCAGTCACACCTTCAATCTGCGCCGCTATTTCTTTTGCTGTAAGTTTGCTGTTTTTGGATAATAGCTGTAAAATTTGACCTCTCATAACTTCCTCCTTTTTAAAACTGTATGTTTTATTCAAGTTATAAAATTTATGGCATATCTTGCGGCAGCGGATGTATTACTGTATCATCATCGCTGTCATAATTGTCTTCAATTTCATCATTATTAAAAACAGGCTTTGTTTCTTCTTTTTTAGGCCCTGTTCCAACAGTCACCTCGTCTGCAACAGGAGAATAAACTGAATCACTAAACCATTCTCTGCTTATAAGTTCATTGTTTTCGTAAACCTTTTTAAACGTACTTACCTTATGCCCAACCTTACCTTCGTAGGTAACAATTCTTTCACCCTCAGGAAGTTCAGGATCTTCGGTTATTTTTTCAGGGGGCTTTGGAATAGAGCCGTTATAAACATTTTCAAGTTCAATTTTTCGTAACTTGCTTCTTTTTTCAAAGCCATAAATATTGGTTGTTAAAACACCGTTTTGTGCATATGCTTCAACATAGATGGGATATCCTGTGTTGTTTTTAAATTTAAGGTCTTTATATGTTCCTGCAACTGCCGCATCCTGACCTAACGGCACATAAGCCACAGCAAGTGAATGGTTTTTTCTTTCAACAATATTAAGCTCTGCATTTACAACAGCGTTATAAAGGGTTGTTGTTATCTGACAAACTCCCCCTGCAATTCCGTCTTCAAGTTTTCCGTTTACAATGACAGCTGCATTTCTGTAGCCGTTGGCATATGTCTGAGGCCCAAGTTCTTCATTCATGCTGAAAACTTCGCCGTCAGCCACCACTGTTCCGTTTATATAATTGCTGCCCACTTTTAAATTAACATTTCTTCCAAGGCTTTCTCCGCCTGTATATCTAGTTGTAAAACTTCCCAAAAGGCTTGTTATTTTCTGGTTATCCTCTTTTGTAATTTTAGGGAGGGTTTCTTCGCCGATAAGAACAATATTCCCCTCTTCATATTCATAAACAAGTTCTTCAACTTGTTCTTTTGCAGCCAAAGTATCAAGCTTAAAGCCTTTGATTTCATCTTCTATAACAAACTTTCCGTCTTTACGATAAATGATGCTGTCTTTTGCTTCTGAAAAGGCTTCTTCTTCAACCTTTTCTATAAGGCTGTTAAGCTTTTTTTCGTTATAAATAACATTAGCCAAAACATTAAAACCTTTTTTTTGAACTTCATTATAAATACTGTATCTTTCTTTATATTTACCCTCTCTTGCAACGGCAAAAGCCTCTTCGGCTGAACTTTTCCAATCCTTAACGGCCTCAATGTCACTGTAAACAAATTTCCACTCTTTATCGTTTTTTGAAAGTATAATTTTTTTGTTTTCCCCGTCTTTTAAGAAAACATCCTCCAATACTTTCATGGCTTCATCTTTTGTTAAACCACCCACATTTATTCCGTCTACACTTATTCCGGGGTAAATTGTATTCACTTCAAGCACTGTTTTCATTTTTGACAGCTGTTGTGTGAAATACCACCCGGCCCCCGCCGAAGCAATCACAGCTGCAGCTGTAATCCCTAAAATCACTTTCTTCATTTTTGACATTTTTTCAACCCCAGTATATAAAATTACCCTTCAAATAGCTATTATATATAAATAAACAGAACTTTACAACACAAATAGTAACAATTCATCTAATTATATGAAATAAATACCATATAGCCCTAAACTCTACAAGCACTAAATTATACATTTCTTTAAAAAACATAAATATTTACTGCAATAAATTTCGTGGTTTATGGCACATGCTATAAAAAGGTTAATTAAACCTTTCAGGCTATTAAAATCCTCATAAATGCTTTAAAACATAAGTAAAGTCAAGGCCTCGCAAGGGTTTTTTAGTCAAGGGTTTGCTTTACAAATCACATTTACTGTTTTCTGCTTTTTTTGTTTCTTGCCAAAGTTTCTGCCGTAGAAGCTTTCTTTTCAACAACAATCTCTTCCTTTACCTTTTCCGCTTTGGCTGTTTTTTCTTTAGTTTTAACTTCAACTGATGTTTTTTTCAAAACCTTTTCATGTTTTTGCCTAAATAGTTTTCTAAAAAACATTTCAATATTGTCACTTAAAACCCAAACCCTTCTTACTGCAACCTCCAAAATAAAAAGTATAAGCGCCGCAACAGTAAGAGGCACAGAAATATCCCGTGTTTTTAGAGCAGTTTTCTTAATGTCTTTAAAAACCTCATAAGGCTCTTCAATAATTCTTCCCCCTGTGGCTTCTACAAGCCTTTCAAGGGTTTCTTTCCCTCCTGAAAACGAGCGAAGGTCATACTCTTTTGGATATGTAATTACAAATCCGCCTCTGCTTGTTTTTATTTTATCATCCTTTGTTTTCATATCAAGGCTTATTATATATCCGCCCTGTTCTAAATCTTCAATCTGTGCTTTATAAATTCCAGGTGCTTGGCTTTTCATGATGGTTTTTATTTCTTTTCCCTCTGAAGAAAGAATAGTTGCATCTACCTCTTTAATGCTTTCATCATAAGGCATTTTTGCTGTTATTAAAGATGTGTTTCCATCCTTTTGTGCGCTAAAACTTATTTCACTTGAAATGCCGCCCCTTATTGACCATGAAATCATGTTTCTTAAAACAGCCACACCCTCGTCACTTAAAAGCCACTCGTCACTCCATCTGCCTGAAGCATCACTTGTCCATGCCGCCGCACGGCCTGTTCCATACTGCCATGCCGCCAAAATAGGCTCTTCTTTATCGCTTTGAAGAACTATGTCGGCACGAGGCTTGCCCGTTGTTGAAATATAGCCTTTAAGCTTTGGAACACTTTCAATACCTTTTAAAATATCACTTTTGTCAACCGCCTGAGGATAGAAACTTCTGTTGTTTATATACTCTTTTCCTGCAAGGCTTGTTTCTTTTGTGAAAATACGTGGCAGGTCTGTAAATTCGTTTGTAAAATAATATCTTCCTCCCCCTTTTTCTGCAAGAGATTGAAGAAGTTTTGTGTCTGCACCTCCGCCCACAGCAACGGTTGAAAGGGTTATTCCTTTTTCTTTCATGCTTTCAATAAGGCTGTCGTAACCTGTCTGTTCTGCCTGACCGTCTGTAAGAAGTATTATATGCTTTGTTTTTGTATCAACATTTTTTAAAACATTAAACCCTTCTTTTAGTGCAGGAAGAATGCTTGTGCCTCCTCCCGGCTGAATTTTTCCTATTTCTTTTGATATTGACCCGCCGTTAGAGCCGATTTTTCCTATAGGCACCGCCCAAACAGGCCTGTCGTCAAAAGCAATAACACCTATTGTGTCCTCCGCTTCCATAACCTCCACAGCACGCATTGCCGCTTCTTTTGCCATTTCCATACGGCTTACTCCATACTGTGCATCAGTCATACTGCCTGAACGGTCAATAATCATAACCATTCCCAAATCCGACTTTTCACCCTCTGTTATAAGCTCCATCGAAACAGGAAGCACTTCATTAAGCACAGTTGATTGATATGCTCCAAGAGCAAAACTGTTTTCACCGCCAATTGCAATAAGGCCGCCTCCTGCAGTTTTAACAAAAGCCTCTAAAGCAGTGAGAAATTCCAAAGACATGTCCTCCGCCGAAACATCGGCAAGAATAACGCTGTCCCAAAGGTTAAGCTGTTCAAGGTTTAAAGGCACTTCACCTACAGAAATTCTTTTAACCGCAACACTGCTTTTTTCAAGTATCTTTCCTATTTCTCTTCCGCTTTCCTCCTGATTTTCAATTATTAAAACAGACGGCACATCCTCAACATATGTATATGCAAAGGCTTTATTGTTTTCCGTCATTGTGTCGTCAGTGGAGGATATTTCTCCTCGATAAACTATGCCTCCGCCAACACTTGAAATATCGCTGAACAAAAACCTGTTTTCACCTTTTGACAAGTTTGCGTCTGTGTTAACTATAATGTCACTGCCTTTAAATATTTTTATATTTGCGATTGTGTTTAAAATGCTGTGAACAACAACTTCCACATCAAACTGTGTGTTTTTATCCATAACATCAGGTGTTTTTATATCTGTTATTTGAACTTCCTTTTCAAGAACATTTTCAACATAGACTCCGTCAACCCGTATGCCTGCTAAACTAAGCTCTGAGGCAGCTTTCATGGCAGAGGAAATTGTTTCGTTTCCGTCGGAAATAATAACAATTCTTTTTTCACTGTTTTCTTTTGTTAAAAGGGCAGATGTTTTAAGGGCCTTTTCTATATCTGTTCCGCCTTTTTCCACATAGGAGTTAAAGCCTGAAATAAAAATTTCCTTGGCGGGGGAAACTTCCACAACTGCATTTTTTCCAAATGCCACAACTCCAGCAAAATCCTTTTCACTTTTATGTTTAACGGCTTCTTTTATAAAGCTTGATATACTTTTTTCCGTTCTTTCCATACTTGCCGAAATGTCTGCGGCGAAAATTGTTGTTGTTGTGTCGGTAAAGTATTTAAAACCCATTCCTGACATGGCAAGAATAAGAAGTATACAAACACTGCTTCTTAAAACACACAAAAAATCACGTCTAAAGCTTTTTTGCCCTGTGTTTGCCGTAAAATAAATGAAAATTATTATTAAGGGAATAGCGGTAAGCCACCAGGGTCTTAAAAAATCAATTCTCACGCCAGTTCACCCACCATTCTGCTCCAAGAAGTAAAATTGCCGCCAGTATTATAAAAGGCGCAAGGTTTCTTCCTGTTTTGATTCCGCCTTTTTGAGATTCTCCTTTTGTCTGATTTCCCGTTTCAAGGTCACTTTCACCTGTTGTAACAGGGTTAACAGCAAAATAACTTTCTTCGCTTTCGCCGCTTTCAAAGTTTTGAACAAGGGTGTAAATGCCTGTTTTGTCAAACTCCATGTCTATGCCTTTTATTGTATGTACAGGCATCTCCTTTAATGACGGAAACCTTATAAAAGCGCTTACTGTTTTAGGCAGAAGCTGTATGTTTGTCATTGTTCCTGCAAAAATTTCTTTGCTTTGTTCTGAATTTTCAGGTATAAAACCGTTTAATATGTTATAAACAAGTATAGGAAACTCTTTTAAAAGAGGCAGCTGTGTGTCACGTAAATCAAAGGTAAAAAAACATATTTTCTGTCCCTGTTTTTCACCGAAAAAAGCAAGGGTACCTTCATCACTTTCAATTAAGGGCTGTGCCCATAAAGGAGTGGATGTTGTTTTGATTTTATCGGCTGCGAAGTCAAGATTAAGTATGTTTTCTTTAAATTCTCCCTCTGAAATCCATGTTTTTCCCACATATCTGCTTTCACTAAGCATGGCAAAGTCATTGTCTTGGGGCGGATTAAAAATCCAAATATGACCGTCTGTCGGAAGATTTTTCGGCAATTTTCCATCGTAAATATAAATGTCATATCCGCTTAAATCTTCGGCGGATGAAAAGCCTTTTTTATAAAGTTCAATTTTAGAAGAGGCATCTATTGCCTTTTCAATAAAAACATTTCCATCAGAAATTAAAACAGCTTTTCTTAGTGCAGAAGTTTTTCCTGCATAGCTGTAAACATTGTCGCCGTCAAGAACATCATCTTCAATTATCTTTGCCGAAAGTGTTTTATATTCAGTGTCTATATCAAAAATCACATCAACAACTTCATTTTCATTAAAAATCACTTCTTCACTTTCTACAATAATTCCGTCGGCAAAAAGGGCAACCGTACATTTTTCCCCTCCGCCGTAGGATGCCGCTTTAACAAGAACTTTGCCCTGATTTGGCATTAACATTTTAACGGCATAATTAACACTTTCCTTGCCGTAAATAACAGTATTTAAATCCTCAATTCCTAAATCATAATTTTTGTCTGTAAAAAGATATACACTTCCGCTGTTGTTTGCGTCAAGTCCCTTAAGCATCACCTTTAAAGCCTCTTCATCAACACTTGTGTTTTTTTGCTCTATAGCTTTTACACCACGTTTTACTCCATCCTTTTGCTGATTAAGGGTTGTTGTTATGTAAGGGGAGCTGTCAAAGCCTATAACAGTAAAAAATGTACCCTCTTTAGAGTTTTCTATTAAATCTACGGCTTGTTTTTTAGCTTTTTCAAGTCTGCTTCCGTTTTCATCCTTTGCGCTCATGCTTAAAGATGCATCAATAACTATTATTATATTTTCTTTTTCACCAACAGAAGAGATAAACGGACGTGACAAAGCTAAGGCTATAAGCAAAACAGATAAAATTTGCAAAAACATAAGCAAATTCCGTCTTAGCCTTTGCCGCCATCTGTTTCCGTCATTTTGCTCAAGAATTTTATTCCATAAAGCCATACTTCCCACTTCATGGGTTTTAAATTTTTGTTTAAGTATATATAAAACCACAATAACGGGTATTCCCAAAAGTGCAAGAAACCCCCACGGATTAGTAAAATTCATATCACTACCTCTTTACTTTTCAAGTTTGGAAAAATAGTCGGCAACAAGTTCTCTCATTCCATAGGGAATTGTGCTTTCTTCAAGGCTTTTTAATGCCTCTTCCTTATATTCGCCAAAAACCTCTTCGTAGGGAACACTTTCGCCCCCTGTGCCCATGGATTGACCCTGCTGAATTTGGGTGCTGCCGCCTTCGTTTTTCATACCCTCTATTTCTGTGTCATAGCCTGCTTTGTTTTCCAGATTTCTTGTGAAAACTCTTTCACTTTCAGTATGTCCCTGACCTCTTCCGCTGCCTTGATTTTGCCCCTTACCTTGGCTTTGTCCCTGACCTTGCCCTTGACTTTGACCTTGTTCTTGGCCTTGGGAACCGCTTCCCTGCTGGTTTATAAACTCTTGAGCATCAGGGTTTTCAACGGTTTGCGCCGCCTTGGCTAAAAGCTCATTAATATCCTTAACTGTGCTTTCCATAGCTTTTGCGGAGGTTATACTTTCATTAAGGCTGTCTTTAAGAGATTTAAGACCGTTTAAATCTGCATTAAAATCCCCTCCTGAAATAGCCGCCCCATAGTTTTTCAAGGTATTTTTAAGTTCCTCGTCAGCAATTTTTTCAGCTGCATTTTCAATGTCTTCAATAAGCTTTTTTAATTCTTCTTCACTAAGTTTTGAAAGTTCGTCGTTAATGTTATCAAGTTCTTTGGAAACACCATCCAAACTTCCCTTTTCAATTTCATTACTCAGCTTTTTAACACCTTGATTTTCACTAAAGCTTTGTCCAAGAGATTTTAAATCTTTGGCAATTCCGCTTTTCTCAAGCTTTTTAATCTGCTGTTGTCCCTTATCTAATTCCTTTATGGCATCCTTTTTTGACGCCGCTTTTTTTATGCCTTTTACAATGGAGTTGATTTCCTTATTTATGTCTTTAAGCTGTGTTTCTTTTATTGTTTCTTCCTTATTAATTTCCTTTTTAATTTCTTCAAGTTCTTTAATTTCTCTTTTAAGAACACCTTTGGCATCAAAGGTATTTGGAGGTTCAATAAAACCCACTGCCAAAAGGCAGACACCAACAAGAACTATAATATAAACTGCCCTTTTTGGAAAAATGATACTATGATTTTTTTCAAGCTTTGAGCCTTTGCCCTTTTCAAGGGCATCATTAACAGCCATGCTTTCCACAATGCCTTTTCGGTTTTCCTGAATAATTTCAAAAGCTGTTATAAAACGCTCTTCCATTCCAAGGCGGTCATATTCCCTTGCTGTTTCATATAATGTGGTTTTTTTAAAATAGGTTAAAACAAGTGAAACAAAAACCGCCGTTAATAAAATACCTATACATATAACATTTAAATTTCTTACATAAATAAATTTAGAGGTTATAAAAAGAACAAAAATTATAATTAAAGCCGCCGCTTCGCTCCAAAGAAAAAACCTAAGCCACTTTTCTAAGTTAAGCTTTCTCTTTAAAGGGTTTAGTATGTTCTCCAGTTCTTTCATTTTAATCGCCTCCTTGGAAAATTTATTTATTGCTAATGCATTTATAATATATTACTCTAAATTCAAAACACAAAATGTTTCTTTTGTCTATCCCTTTAAAACCGCATAAACATGCGGTTTTAACAAAAGTTTTTGCCTTGCTTTTTTCAAAAAGCAAGTGGGTTTGGGCAAAGCCCAAGGTCTTCTTCCATCACAAAAAGTGAATAAGTTTAGGCAAAGCCTAATGTCTGCCCCCCCCCTAATAAAAACTTCTAAAAATTCTTTTACTGCTTCATAGGATTAATTTTGTTTGCAGAAAGCCTTAAAAACACAAATCCCAAAACAATGTTTACTATTGTGTTAACAGCCCACATAGGCACCGTAAGCCCTGTTGATGAATTCCATCTTAAAAGTGTAAGCTCTTCTAAAAAATTTGTTCCAAGCTGTGCATCTACAACAGAAAAAAATCCTGCACCGGGGTTTATGCTTAAAAACCCATAAACATAAGGCATATAATCAAAAGTACCGTAATTCATAATACCGTTCATATACACACTGATAAAAACCAAATAGGAAATAAAAGTGCCGAAAACAAGAAACCCTGTCAGAAGATAAACAACCACCATGGAAATCATTGTTTTTTTAAAAATTGCCGAAAAATATATAGATACAGCACCTATCATAAAAGCAGTAACAGTCATAAATAACGTCATGCCAAAAAGGTAAATAACAGACACTCCTCCAAAATAAAACAAAATTGCATACACAGGCATAGACGCAAAAATCATAAGCAAAAGTATGCCAATGTTACTAACAAGCTTTCCCCAAACTATGGAAAAAGGTGTCATTTTTGTTATAACAAGAATATCAAGTGTTTGCTTTTCCCTTTCTCCGCTTATGCTTCCTGCAGTAAGCGCCGGAACGGTTATTAAAATAAGCCCGAACTGCAGCCCCGAAAGAAGTGCATACAAATATGTTATATTTTGAGGGTCAAGCCCTGAATAAAAAGAATCTTTAATCAAAATATCAATAAACATAAACGCAACAAATGCAATAAAACCGGCATAGGAGGCAATAACCGCAAATATCTTCCAGCTTCTTAGCGAAGTTTGAGCCTCTTTTCTTAAAATAGGATTAAGCATCATCCCCGTTACCTCCTGTCACCTGCATAAATATCTCTTCAAGGTTTCCTTCCTTTTCCCTAAAACCTATAACAGAAACATTGTTTTTAATCGTTTCTTCCAAAAGAAGAGCCAAAGCCTTGTCATCACCCTCAAATGAAAATTCCACAGAGTTTTCACCCTCTGAAACATCTGTTACGTTAGGGTTTTCAAGCAAAACCTTTTTCAGACTTTCCATGCCCTCAATAATTTTTATGCCCACAATTCTTTTCTTGCTTAACATACGCATAATCTGTAAAACAGTTCCTTGAGCCTGCATCACACCTTTGTCTATAATGCCAATTTCCGTGCACATTTCCGCAAGCTCAGGAAGTATATGGGAGCTGACTATAATTGTTTTTCCCATATTCCCAAGGGATTTTAACACTTCTTTCATTTCAATTCTTGCCCTTGGGTCAAGACCGCTTGCAGGCTCATCAAGAATAAGAATTTCCGGGTCATGAATAAGGCTTCTGGCAAGGCAAAGCCTTTGCTTCATTCCCCTTGAAAGAGTGTCCACATAAAAATCCTTTTTGTCGCTTAAATCAACAATTTCAAGAAGGTTGTCAATAAGCTCCTGTCTTTGGTCGTAGGGAATATAATATGTTCCTGCATAAAAATCCATATATTCCGTAACCTTAAGGTTGTCATAAACACCGAAAAAGTCTGGCATATAACCTATTTTATCTTTAATTATATCTGTGTTTTTTGTTATGTCCATGCCATCAATAAATATTGAGCCGCCCGTTGCAGACATAAGTCCTGCCATTATTTTCATGGTTGTTGTTTTTCCTGCCCCGTTTGGCCCTACAAAGCCGAAAATCGAACCTTTTTCAATTGTAAAGGATAGGTTGTCAACTGCTGTGAATTTTCCGTATTTTTTAACAAGATTTTTAATCTCAATCATTTGTGACTTCCCCCTTTATTGAAACTTGAGGCATTTCAATTTCTGTGTCTGCCATAACCTTGGCTTGTATAAGAATTTCACCGTCGGAAGAAATATACTCATAAGGGTTAGTATATAAATTTTCATATAACTTCTCCCACACATTTTCCGTGCTATTGAAAATATACAGTTCTTCAACATTTCCATAAACAACAGGCCATTTTATCTGGAAACTTTCTACCATTAAATAAGAAGGGATAACAAAACCGCTGTTCATTATTCCGTCTTGATACACGTATGCAGAATTTCCGCCTGTTCTAAATGTTTCATAATAGTTGCCAAATTCGTCGTACATATCCATAGGAGAAATATATCCGAATGGAAGTTGAATTTCACCGCTTTCAACACCCACAGGCACATCCATAACAAAAACTGTATTGTTTTGTTCATTCATTTTTTTACCGTTTAAATATTTGCTGCCCTTAATTAAAGATTCATCACTGAAAGCATAAACCTTAAGTGTAAAAGGATTTTCAGATAACGAAGAACTAACGGTTCTGTCATATCTTATGTTATCAAGAGTTCTTGCACGTCCGTATTTAATGAACATCTCCTCTGAAGCAGACATTCCTCTATTGTATTCTATTTCAAAAACTTCCCAAGTGTCGCTGTTTATGCCGTAGGAATAATTGTTTCTGTCCGCAATATCTAAGTTTTCAGCCGTAAGCTCTTTTGTTTCACCGCTTACACAATCTCCTATTCTTATAAGCTGTGTGCCAAAATCAAAAATAATGTCTTGAAGGTCATAGGAGGTATTGTTTGTAATAGTACCTGAAAATCTTCCGTCTTTAAAAACCACATCAGCATCTATGGCTCCCCCAAGGTCAATGTTTTTCATGGTTTTAAAGTTGCTTTCTTCCCATCTTTCTTTATCAAGATAGGTAATTTCAGACTTTCCTGAGGTGTTAATCTCCATTGCAAGCCCCGATTGGCTTTCATATCTATAATTGTTTTTCACAAAAACATCCAAATCAAGATTTTCTTCTGCTCTAAAATCCAGCCTGCCTTTATCCCTGCTTTTTATTGAAGCAAAAATTTCCGCCTTGCCAGTGCTTGAGCCGTAAACCACATCAACTCTTGACGCTGTGCTTAAAATACTGCCTCTGTAATAGCTTTTGCTTCCTATGGCAAAAATCACAGCCGATGTTATTAAAGCAAGGGCAGGTATGATTATCCATCCTTTTTCCCGAATATCTCTTTTTTTAAGAAATACATATATAACAGGGCCAACGGCAATTATATAAAGAGCGATAATTATAAAAATCACAGTGATTCCCGAACCTTTAACTGTGGATATTCTTCCTGACATATCTTGTATTGGATTATAGCTGTTTTTATTTCCCCAGCTGTCGTTTCCGTCAACAAAAAATTTAAGCGGAAATTCTTTTTCATAAACTCCTCTTAAAACTTCAGCCATCTGGCTTATTTGAGGAAGAGGATTTTTGCCCAAGTCAAAATTGTGCAATATAATCTTTCCTTCGCCAACACTTAAAGATGAAGTTGTTGCAATGTTGTTTTCAGAAATAACAACGTTGCCTCCGTTAACTGCGGCATCTGAAACAACTACTCCCTCTGCTCCGCCCATAGTTACTGTTTTTATGTCAGATGAAAAATCAAACTCGCCTAATTCAAAAAGTCCTCCAAGAACCTTTTGGGCGTTCACTCCCGTTCCCAAAACAAGAAGTCCGCCTCTTTCAAGCCACTTTTTTAAAGCATTAACTTGATTTTCACTTAACACAGATGTGTTAAAGTCGTTTATAATTAACATTCTAAAGTTTTCTAAAACTCTGTAATCTTCCGAAACGTCTTCTTTTGAAAGATAAACCGTTTTAAAATAATCAACACCGTAATAATGTGTTGATTGTTGGTTATAATATACATCATTTTGTTTTAAATAAACAAGCTCGGAGGGGTTGTCGCTTAAAACTCCTGTCCATACGGAGTTTGGGTCTTTAGGGGCAATTTTAAAGTTTTTCAAAAAAACCGTTTTCCCTTTTTCGTTTGTAAGATAAACAGTAGAGAAATTGCTTAATACGGAAATATCAGCATTAATATTGATTTCCTTTGCGGCACCTTTTGTAAGCTCCAAATCCGAATAAAAAACCGCATATCTATTGCTGTCTCCATAAGGGTTACTAAGCTCCGCTTTTAGATTAAGCCTCCCTTTAAAGTCTTCACCGTTGTTTGTAACAATAAATTTAAAAGGTGTGTGTTTTTCAAGTATATACTCACCGTCAAACCCAATTTTAGCATCAATATAAAACCTTCCGTCGTTTATTTCCTCGGGAAGGTCTTTAACTGCCTGTTCTTCTAAATCCTCTGCCGCTACAGCTATTTCTGCTGCGGCTGTGGGTTTTGCAGCATAGGCAAAAACCCCGAAAAATGGTGCCGCAAGGCTTAAAATAAGGCTAAGCACTATAACTATGGCTAAAACAGTAACCATACGCTGCTTAAAATTTCTGCTGTTTTTTCCGTTCATATTTACCTCCTGGTTATATTATTAAAATGAAAAATGTCATTATATTGGCAACTTAATAATGTTCCTCTTTTTTGCCTTAAAAGAATTATAGCATACTTTTAGTTGATAATTTCATAAATTTGTATTAAAATTGCTTTGTATAATCTTTACATTTTGATTTTTACAAATTTATTCAATACTCTTAAAAAGGAGTTTTTACTGTGAACATAGGACTTTTTACAGACACATATTTCCCTCAAATTAATGGTGTGGGAACTTCTACTTTCACCCTTGCCAAGCAGCTTCGCTCTTTAGGGCATAATGTGTATATCTTTACTCCGGCAGATCCTGTTTTAAGCGAAGAACAGTATGAAAAGGATGTAATAAGGATGCCCAGTATACCTTTCGTTTTTATTCACAGTTTCCGAGTGGGTATTGTTTATCCGCCCCATGTTCTTATTAAAATAAGAAAGCTTAATTTAGATATAATTCATACACAAACTGAATTTTCTTTGGGGATGCTTGGCAAAACCTTTTCAAAAGCCTTTGGCATACCCATGGTGCATACCTACCACACAATGTATGAAGACTATGTCCACTACATTGTAAACGGACACCTTATAACCACCTCAATGGCTCATACCTTCAGCAAGGTTTTTTGTAACTTTGCCCTTCATGTAATTGCGCCGACACAAAAGGTTATGTCTTCGCTTTATGACTATGGTGTAACAAAAAAAATCAGCGTTATTCCAACAGGCATAAACATTGAAAAGTTCAGAAAAAGCAACTATAATGCTTCTGACACCTTAAAACTCAAAAAATCTTTAGGACTTGAAGAACATCATAAAGTTATACTTTTTGTGGGCAGGGTGGCAAGGGAAAAAAGCATTGACATAATTTTAGACGGTCTGCCTGCTGTTTTTGAAAAAAATGAAAGCGCAAGATTTCTTGTTATAGGCGACGGCCCACATAAAGAAACCCTTGAAAAATATGCCCTTAGCCTTGGAATAAGCCATAAAGTAATTTTTGCAGGGGCAAAACCATGGACAGAAATAGGCTCTTACTATCAAGTGGGTGATATTTTTGTAAGTGCCTCGGTTTCAGAAACCCAAGGTCTTACTTTTGTGGAGGCTATGGCATCGGGGCTTCCTGTTATAGCAAAAAAAGACCCTTGTATAGAAGGGGTTATAGAAGATGAAGAAAACGGTCTTGTTTTTGAAAACGATGAAGATATATCCTCCAAGATTTTAGAACTTTTGGAAGACAATAAAAAATATAGCATAATTTCAAAAAAAGCATCTGAATTTTCTGAAACCTTGTCGGAAGAAACCTTTGGCAAAAGCATTGAAACCCTTTATAAAGATGTGGTATCTTCACATGCCCAACTAAAAGGTGCTGCTAAGAATAGTGACGACTTTGCGCCAAAACCGCATCCGGCTAAAATAAATATTATAAAAAGAATTGCAACATATGAGATTATTCAAATTAAACGTGCAAGGATAAAAATAAAGGATATAGCTTCCACACCTGCAAAAGTGGTTAGAAAGTATGTATCCGAAAAAACAGACAACGGAGGAGAAAAAGATGATTTCTGATAAGATGGTAAACCTTGTTAAAGGAAGCTCTGTAATAAGAGCAATGTTTGAAGAAGGGAAAAAAATGGCGGCTGTATACGGAGCTGAAAACGTGTATGATTTCAGCCTTGGAAACCCAAGTGTTTCCGCCCCTGATGAGGTTAAAAAAGCTGCGATAAAAATTCTTGAAGAAACAGAGCCTATGGCTCTTCATGGATATCCCAACAATGCAGGGTTTGAAGATGTAAGGCTTGCACTTGCAAATAAATCCAATTCACTTCATAACACAGACTATACAGAAGCAAATATAATTATGACAGCAGGGGCGGCGGCGGCACTTAACATAATTTTAAAGTCCGTTTTAAACCCCGGGGATGAAGTTGTTACATTTGCACCCTATTTTGGTGAATACAAGGCTTATACAGAAAATTATGACGGTGTTCTTATAACAGTGCCTGCTGATATAACAACCTTTCAGCCAAACCTTAAAGCCTTTAAAGAAAGCCTTTCGGAAAAAACAAAGGCTGTTATAATAAACACACCAAATAACCCCACAGGAGTAATTTATTCTGAGGAAACATTAAAAGCCTTAGGCGAAATCTTAAAAGAGAAAGAAAAAGAAATAGGGCATCCTATTTTCTTAATCAGCGACGAGCCATACAGAGAGTTGTTCTACGGAGATTTTGAAATACCATTTGTGCCGGATTTTTACGATAATTCTTTTATTGCCTACTCCTACAGCAAAAGCCTTTCTCTTCCGGGAGAAAGAATAGGCTATGTAACAGTTAACTCCAAAATGGAGGATTTTGATACTGTTATTCAGGCACTCACTGTTGCCAACAGGGTTTCCGGTTTTGTAAATGCACCAACACTTTGGCAGAAAGTTATTCCTTATGTTCTTGAAACAAAGGTTGATATAAGCATTTATAAAAGAAACAGGGATGCAATATTAGAAATGTTTGAAGAACTTGGATATGAATGTGTTAAACCTGACGGTGCGTTTTATGTTTTTCCCAAAAGCCTTATTGAAGATGATGTGGAATTTTGTAAAGCTGCAAAGGAATTTAATATACTTATAGTTCCGGGCACAACCTTCGGCTGTCCGGGGCATTTTAGAATGTCTTACTGTGTGTCTGAAAAAACTGTTATAAACTCAAAAGAAAAATTCAAATTATTAAAAGAAAAATTTTCGAGGTAATTAAAATGTCAAAACCATGGAGCGACAAATTAAGAATTGTAAAACCATATGTCCCTGGGGAACAAAGCAAAAATAAAAATATTATAAAACTAAATGCGAATGAAAATCCATATCCCCCTTCCCCAAAGGTTTCCGAAGCTATAAGAAACTTCAACTGGGAAAATTTGAAGGCATATCCTGATGCAAATGCCGAAAAAATTGTTTCTGCCCTTGCTGATTTTCATGGTGTTGAAAAAAATCAAATTTTTGTGGGCAACGGCTCTGACGATGTAATTGCACTTTGTTTTATGTCCTTTTTTAATTCAAGCAAGCCCATTGTCTTTCCAGACATTACATATTCTTTTTATCCTGTTTGGTGCAATCTTTTTAATGTGCCCTATGAAACAAAGCCCTTGGACAAGGATTTCAGAATAAATTCTAAGGATTATTACGAAGAAAACGGAGGAATAATTCTGCCAAACCCCAATGCTCCCACAGGCATAGGCGAGGGAGAAGATTTTTTACGGGATATTCTTGACAACAACAAAGATGTTATAGTAATTATTGATGAAGCGTATGTGGATTTTGGTTGTTACAGTGCAATTAAGCTTTTGTCTGAATATGAAAATCTTATTATTGTTCATACATTTTCAAAATCACGTTCTTTAGCGGGAATGAGAATAGGTGCTGCCATAGGAAGTCCTCAGCTTATTTCGCTTTTAAATTCAGTTAAAAACAGCTATAACAGTTATACCCTTGACAGTGTTGCCATTGAGGCGGGCACAGCGTCTATATTGGATAACGAATATTTTGAAAACACTCTTACAAAAATTATTAAAACAAGAAAGCTTTTTTCTAAAGAGCTTAAAGGTTTAGGGTTTTATGTATATCCTTCAAGTGCCAACTTTATTTTAACAACTCATTCAGATATAAATGCCGAAGAACTTTTTGAAAGCTGTAAAGCTGAAAATATTTTTATAAGATACTTCAAGCTGCCAAGAATTGAAAACCATCTTAGAATTACAATTGGAACTGAGGAAGAAATGGAAGTTCTTCTTAATTTTATTAAAAAGTATATAAAAGACAAGTCTATTAAATAGCATTAAAAAAAGCCATGTGTGTTTTAACCGCATGGCTTTTTAGTTACAGAATAAAACCTTGGGGCCTTGCCCCAACCCCCACAAGGGTTTCACCCTTGACCCATATAAAAAGCTTAGCGGGCAAGAGTTTGATTTCCAAGCTGCAGTTTTTTATGGCAGTAAAGTTTAAGGGTTTTCTTCGATTTATAAAACCTTGGAACTTCGCCCCAATCCCCACAAGGGTTTCACCCTTGACCCACATAAAAAGCTTAGCGATCAAGAGTTTGATTTCCAAACCGCAGTTTTTTATGGCGGTAAAGTTTAAGGGTTTTCTTCGATTTATAAAACCTTTGGGCTTTGCCCCAATCCCCACAAGGGTTTCACCCTTGACCCACATAAAAAGCTTAGCGAGCAAGAGTTTGTTTTCCAAGCCGAAGTTTTTTATGGCGGTAAAGTTTAAGGGTTTTCTTCGATTTATAAAACCTTGGAGCTTTGCCCCAATCCCCACAAGGGTTTCACCCTTGACCCACATAAAAACTTTTAATTTTTTCTCAGGCTTTGTGTTGCAAGATTAAACTTATCATGGATTGCAATAATGGCATTTTCCACATCACTTTCTTTTATGAGCACTGAAATCTTAATTTCAGATGTGGAAATCATCCCTATATTAACACCTGCATCATAAAGAGCTTCGAACATAATGCTTGCAACCCCCGAATTTGTTGCCATTCCTGCTCCTACAATGGACACCTTTGCAACATCTTCATCATAAGAAACTCTCTTTGCACCAAACCTTAATTTATTTTCCTCCAAAACTTCCATTGTGTGGTCTAAATCACCTTTATTTACAGTAAAGGAAATGTCGTTTGTTCCGTCACGTCCTATGGACTGAATAATAATATCAACAGAAATGTTTTTCTTTTCAAGAAGAGAAAACACCCTAAAAGCCTTGCCAGGCTCGTCAGGAAGCCCCTCAATAGTAATTCTTGCTATATCTTTATCGGATGCAACTCCGCTTACAAGCATTTTTTCCACCTTTGTTTCCTCCTTAACAACTGTCCCTTCTTCTTTTGTTAAACTTGAGCGAACAACAAGCTCCACATGGTACTTTTGTGCAACCTCAACAGAACGTGTGTGAAGCACCTTTGCGCCCAAAGAAGCCAACTCCGCCATTTCGTTATAGCTTATTTCGTCTAACTTCCTTGCGTCTTTAACAATTCTCGGATCAGCTGTGTAAACACCTGCAACATCTGTATAAATCTCACATTTGTCTGCATTTAAGGCTGCGGCAATAGCCACCGCACTTGTGTCGGAGCCGCCTCTGCCCAAGGTTGTAATGTCCTCATATTTGTTAACACCCTGAAAACCGGTAACAATAACAATATTTTTTCTTGCCAGCTCCTGCTCAATTCGTCCTCGGCTTATGGTTTTTATTTTCGCATTGGAATGAACGGATGTGGTGTCAATTCCCACCTGTATAGCATTAAGGGATACTGCGCCATAACCCATTTTTTGAAGCGCCATTGCCATAAGTGAAACACTTTGCTGTTCTCCTGTGGAAAGAAGCATGTCAATTTCTCTTTTTGAAGCCTGTGGGTTTATTTCTTTAGCCTTTTTTATAAGTTGGTCTGTTGTTTTTCCCTGTGCAGACAAAACAACAATTACATCATTGCCTTGGTCATAACACTCTGCAATTCTTGATGCAACATTAAAAATCTTTTCTGCATCTGCAACAGAGCTTCCGCCATATTTTTGAACTACTAACAAAGTCTTTCCTCCATTTCATCATTTTGAAGCTTATTCTGAAACTATTCTGACACCTTCCAAATCAGGCTTTAAAATTTCTAAAGTCCATCTATGCGGAATTGTATTTAAATAGCCGTTCATCTGCTGTGTAAACTCGTCTTTCATATCGTCTGTAACAACACTCACAAGTGTCGGCCCTGCACCGCTTAAATAAGAAGCTTTTGCCCCATATTCATCAGCTTTTTCAAAAATTTCTTTCATTCCCGGAACCAAAGCAAGCCTATAAGGCTGGTGTATTCTGTCATCCATAGCCATTTTTAAATTGTCTATTCTTCCCGTAATCATAGATGCAACCAAAAGCCCTGTTCTTGAAGAATTAAATATTGCGTCTTTTCTTGTAACGGTGTAAGGAAGAACCTCCCTTGATTTTTCCGTTTCAATGGGGAACTCAGGCACCATTATTGCAAAAGATAAGTTTTCAGGAATAGGAATTTTAACATGACGAACTTCTTCCTTGCTTAATGCACCAACAACCATGCCCCCAAGAATTGCAGGGTTGGAGTTATCAGGGTGACCTTCTATTCTTGCGGCAATTTCCGCCAGTTTATCCTTTGAGTAGTGACATCCTGAAAGGTCATTTGCCGCAACCAAGCCTGCAACGATGCAAGCGGCACTGCTTCCAAGACCTCTTGTGTGAGGTATGTAATCTTCTTGTATAAGCCTTACCCCAGGCATCTTTTTGTCTATCATTTTATAAAAATCAACCATTGTTTTATATATAAGGTTTGTTTTATCAGTTGGTATCCTTTGTTTATGTTTTTTATTAACAAGTATTTGAAGCTCATCTTCTATTTCAACAAACCAAAGATGATTATATTTTTGAAATGCAATGCCAATGCTGTCAAAGCCGGAACCCATGTTAGCCGAGGTCGCAGGTACAATAATATGTTTCATTTTTATCCCTCCATACGGATAAGGCCTCTTACTTCTTTAATTCCCGCCTTAGACTTAATCAGTTCCTTTTTATCTTTCAAAGAGCCTTCCGTTTCTTCATTTGTAATAATTGCAAATTCATCATCTTCTTTTTCAAGCTCAATAAAAGAAACCTGGCCAAAAACCTCTTTACAGGAGTTTTCTGCTGCTTCTTTATTATCATATGCTATTCTGATTATTGCCTTTACAACTACATTATCTATTTGTTCAACACATGCACAACCGCCGCAGTCAATATCTATATCTATTGTGGTTCCTTTGTTTTTAGCCCCTTCAATAATGTCGGCAACAACAGCACTTGCAGTAGGAAGCTTTCCTGCACCGCTTCCATAATACATTGTGTTTCCACTCATGTTTCCTTTTACCAAAACTGCGTTATACACACCGTTAACTGATGAAAGAGGATGATCTTTGCCGATCATACATGGGGTTACCCTTGCCGAAATGCCCTTTTCTGTTTTTTTGCTTGAGCCTATAAGCTTTATAGAGCTGCCTAATTTTTTTGCATATTCAATATCTGTATCTGTTATTTTTGTTATGCCCTCTGTATAAATTTCTTCGTAATTAACAGGCTTTCCATAGGCAAGGGATGAAAGAATTGCTATTTTTCTGCAAGCATCATGTCCTTCCACATCTGCGGCAGGGTCTGCTTCAGCATACCCCAGCTGCTGTGCCTTTTTAAGAACTTCGTCAAAGGCTTTTCCCTCTTGTGTCATTTCAGTTAATATATAATTTGTTGTTCCGTTAAGAATTCCTGAAACTTCCATAACTTCATCAGCAGTAAGCGAAACACACATTGGTCTTATAATCGGTATTCCTCCGCCAACACTTGCCTCAAAAAGATAGCTGACATTATGTTCTTTTGCAAGAAGCATAAGCTGGGGCCCATGCTCTGCCACAACAGCTTTGTTGCTTGTTACAACAGTTTTGCCTGCCATAATGGCTCTTTTTGAAAAGGTAAATGCAGGTTCAATTCCTCCCATAACCTCAGCCACTATATTAACCCTGTCGTCTGCTAAAATCTTTTCAAAATCCTTTGTTATAATAGCCTCCGCATCATCCCCCGGGAAATCACGTATATCTAAAATGTGCAAAACCTCAAGGCTTTCACCTGCTTTTCTTTTTATTATATCGCTGTTTGTTTTTAAAACCTCATAAACTCCGGAACCAACCGTTCCGTAACCTAAAATAGCTACACCTATCATTGTCATCCTCCATTACCTATTTATTCTCTTGCTATTATTTTAAAATATTGCACTCCTTCAATTTTTTCCACCGAGGAAATAAGACTTTTCAAATCTATATTCATGTTATCGGTTTCAATTGTAATTGTTACGTTTGCAACACCATTTATGGGTATATTTTGATTTATGGTAAGAATGTTTGCTCCTGCAAAGGAAACACTGTTTAAAAGACTGCTTAAAATTCCTTTTGTATCATCAAGGCTAACTGCAAATGTAACGGTTTTGCCCCTTGTGTTTTCATAAAGAGGAAAAACTGCATCTCTATATTTATAAAACGCACTGCGGCTAATGCCCACCTTGCTCACAGCATCTTGCACAGTTTTTTCTTTTCCGCTTTCGAGAAGGTTTTTAACGTCCATAACCTTCAAAAAAATTTCAGGAAGCACGCCTTTATCTATAATATAAAAATTTTTATCTTCTCTCATTTTCAACCTCCTGTTGGCAAAATAAAAACATTTGTGTTTCCACAGCAGACTATACCATGTATCAAGTGCAAATTCAAGTATAAATTCCTCAAAATTCTTTACGTCTTTAATCTTTTAAAACTGTCCATTCTTCCTCTTTAAAACCAACAAGAATAAAACTCTCATTAACAAAAACAGGCCGTTTCACAAGCATACCGTCTGAAGATAAAATTCTTAGTTGTTCCTCTTGATCCATAGTTTTAAGTTTGTCCTTTAAACCAAGATTTTTATAAAGAGTTCCGCTTGTGTTAAAAAACTTCTTAACTGGAAGACCGCTTTTTAATATCCAAGATGAAAGCTCCTCAAAAGTAGGATTATTCTCTGTAATAAGCCTTTCTTCAAAATCAATTTTGTTGTCCATAAGCCATTTTTTAGCCTTTCGGCAAGTTGAGCACTTAGGATAACATAAAAACATCCCCATAACAGCCTCCAAAAAAATAAAATTTAAACCATATACCCTTATATTATACCACAAACACCAAAATTATGGCAAAAAAATAATCCTGCTTGGCTGCTAAAATATACAGATTTTTAACATTAATTTTTTACCAAAACAACATAAATTATTCTTATCAATCTTTATAAATAAAAAGAGTTGCCTGAATTACAAAACCCCTAAGATTAATCTTAGGGGTTTTAAAAACAAGTTTGAAATTATTCAACAATTTCCACTACTGAGCCAGCGCCTACAGTTCTGCCACCCTCACGAATAGCAAATCTAAGACCTGGAGCCATAGCAATTGAAGTAATAAGGTCGATAGACATTTCAATGTTATCGCCAGGCATACACATTTCAACACCTTCTGGAAGTGAAATAACGCCTGTAACGTCTGTTGTTCTGAAATAGAACTGTGGACGATAGTTGTTGAAGAAAGGTGTATGACGTCCGCCCTCTTCTTTGCTCAATACGTAAACTTGAGCTTTGAATTTTGTATGAGGTGTAATTGAACCTGGTTTTGCAAGAACCTGACCTCTTTCGATGTCTGTTCTTTGAACACCACGAAGAAGAAGACCAATGTTGTCACCAGCCTGAGCCTGATCAAGAAGTTTTCTGAACATTTCAACTCCTGTAACAACAACTTTTCTCTTTTCGTCAGTAAGACCAACGATTTCAACTTCATCAGTAACCTTAACAATACCGCTTTCAACTCTACCTGTAGCAACTGTACCACGGCCTGTAATTGAGAATACGTCCTCAACTGGCATAAGGAAAGGTTTGTCAACAGCACGTTCTGGGTTAGGGATGTATTCGTCGATAATTTCGAAGAATTCAACAATTTTATCTCCCCATGGTCCCATAGGATCTTGAAGAGCCTGGAATGCAGAACCTCTGCAAACAGGAATATCATCGCCTGGGAATTCATACTCGCTAAGAAGCTCTCTGATTTCCATTTCAACTAAGTCAAGAAGTTCTTCGTCATCAACCATATCACATTTGTTCATGAAAACTGTGATGTAAGGAACACCAACCTGACGGCTAAGAAGAATATGCTCTCTTGTCTGAGCCATAGGGCCGTCTGTAGCAGCAACAACAAGAATTGCGCCGTCCATCTGTGCAGCACCTGTAATCATGTTTTTAACATAGTCAGCATGCCCTGGGCAGTCAACGTGTGCATAGTGACGGTTAGGTGTTTCATACTCAACGTGAGAAGTAGAAATTGTAATACCTCTTTCTCTTTCTTCCGGAGCCTTGTCGATATTGTCGAAAGCAACAGCCTCGCCTAATTTATATCTTTCGTATAATGTTCTTGTGATAGCAGCTGTCAAAGTTGTCTTACCATGGTCAACGTGACCGATTGTACCAATATTAACATGTGGTTTGGTTCTTTCAAATTTTGCCTTTGCCATTTGTAAAAGCCTCCTTTTATTTATGTGGAATTCATATTTTTTTAAATCCGTAGATTGCCGTTGCGGCAAACTGACACACTTTAATTATATTAAAGTTTCCATGTCTTTGCAATAGTTATTTATATCATTATTCTTTGGCTTTTCTTCCTTCAAGCACCTTTTCTTGAATGCTCTTCGGACAAGCCTCATAATGGTCAACTTCCATTACGTAAGTTCCTCTTCCTTGAGTTTTTGAACGTAAATCCGTTGCATATCCAAACATTTCTGAAAGCGGAACATATGAGAATATAACCTTAGCTCCACTTCTGTCATCCATGCCTTCAATACGTCCACGACGTGAGTTAATGTCACCAATAACATCACCCATGTACTGCTCAGGAACAGTAACTGTAACTTTCATAACAGGCTCAAGAAGAACTGCGTCGCCCTTTCTCATAGCTTCTTTAAAAGCCATTGAGCCTGCAATATGGTAAGCCATTTCAGAAGAGTCTACATCATGGTAGCTTCCGTCATAAACCTCAGCCTTAACCCCGAGAACAGGATAGCCGCCGAGAATACCGCTTTGCATAGCTTCTTGAATACCTTTATCAATAGCAGGGATATATTCTTTTGGAATAGTACCGCCAACTACGCTGTTAACAAATTCATAATTGCTTTCTGATTCTGTTCCCATAGGGAAGAATCTAACCTTACAATGTCCGTATTGTCCACGTCCGCCTGACTGACGAATGAATTTACCTTCAACATCAACAGCCTTACGGAATGTTTCTCTGTATGCAACCTGAGGTGCTCCAACATTGGCCTCAAGCTTAAATTCTCTCAAAAGACGGTCAACAATAATTTCAAGGTGAAGCTCACCCATACCTGAAATAATTGTATCTCCTGTTTCTTGGTCTGTGTATGTTTTAAATGTTGGGTCTTCTTCTGCAAGCTTTGCAAGGGCAATACCCATTTTATCTCTGCCAGCCTTTGTTTTAGGCTCTATAGCAACAGAAATAACAGGCTCAGGAAACACCATTGATTCAAGAATAACTTCATCTTTCTCATCACAAATTGTATCTCCTGTTGTTGTGATTTTAAACCCAACAGCAGCTGCAATATCTCCTGCATAAACCTTGCTTATTTCTTCTCTGTGGTTGGCATGCATTTGAAGAATACGTCCGAAACGCTCTTTCTTGCCTTTTACAGAGTTATATACATATGAACCTGCTTCGCAAGTTCCTGAATAAACACGGAAGAAAGCTAATTTACCAACAAACGGGTCATTCATAATCTTAAATGCAAGTGCTGAAAAAGGCTCTTCGTCTGAAGAATGTCTTTCAACTTCTTCACCTGTTACAGGGTCTGTTCCTTTAATTGAAGGAATGTCTGTAGGCGCAGGCATAAAATCAATAACACCGTCAAGAAGTCTTTGAACACCTCTGTTTCTGTAAGCTGAACCGCAGAACACAGGAATAATTTCACATGCAATACAAGCTTTTCTTATGGCAACCTTAAGTTCTTCAATGGAGATTTCCTCGCCGCCGAAGAATTTTTCCATAAGAGCTTCATCTGTTTCAGCAACTGCTTCAACTAAAAACTCTCTTGATTTTTCTGCTGTTTCCAAAAGATCGGCAGGTATTTCTTCAATAGTTATATCCTTTCCTAAATCATCATGGAAAATATGCGCTTTCATTGTAAGCAAATCAACAAATCCTTTAAAGAACTGTTCAGCCCCCACAGGAATTGTCATAGGAACAGGGTTACAGCCAAGTCTGTCTTTCATCATTTCAACAACGTTGAAGAAGTCAGCACCCATAATGTCCATTTTATTAATAAAAGCCATTCTTGGAACATTATAGTTATCTGCCTGACGCCAAACCGTTTCACTTTGCGGTTCAACGCCTCCTTTTGCACAGAAAACGCAAACTGCTCCGTCAAGAACACGAAGTGAACGTTCAACCTCAACTGTGAAGTCAACGTGACCTGGTGTATCAATTATATTTATTCTGTTATCTTCCCACTGAGCTGTTGTAGCAGCTGAGGTAATTGTAATACCTCTTTCCTGTTCCTGCTCCATCCAGTCCATAGTTGCCGTTCCTTCATGGGTGTCACCAATTTTATAGTTACGGCCTGTATAGTAGAGGATACGCTCTGTGAGAGTAGTCTTACCGGCATCGATATGAGCCATGATACCAATGTTTCTGGTTTTTTCAAGTGAAAATGCTCTGTTAGCCAAAAAGTACTCCTCCTTTAGATTATTACCTTGGTGTCTTAGCTGCATTTTTGCCAAAGACACCCCATAATATTCGTCAGCCCTTTATATTTAAATAAAGGGCTATCGAACTTTTTAAACAAAGTCTTACCACTTATAGTGTGAGAAAGCTTTGTTGGCTTCTGCCATTTTGTGTGTTTCGTCTTTCTTTTTGCAAGCGCCGCCTGTGTTGTTAATAGCATCCATAAGCTCGCCTGCTAAGCGGTCAACCATAGTTTTTTCGCCGCGTTTTCTTGAATAGATTGTTAACCAGCGAAGTCCTAACGTTCTTCTTCTTTCTGGTCTTATTTCCATAGGCACCTGATAAGTTGCACCGCCCACACGGCGGGCTTTAACCTCAAGCACAGGCATAATGTTGTTCATAGCTTCCTCAAAAGCTTCAACTGCATCTTTGCCTGTTTTTTCAGCAACTTTATCAAAAGCCCCGTATACGATTTTCTGTGCCACACCCTTCTTACCGTCAAGCATCATACTATTGATAAGCTTTGTTACGTTTTTGCTTTTATATAAAGGGTCTGGTAATACTTCTCTTTTTGCTACATGACCTTTTCTTGGCACGATTCTTCCCTCCTTAATAAATTTAAATCATAGGTACTCGTGTAGTTTTTTGTTACACGTTTCATGCCTTACACTTACCTCTATATATCACGCATTCGCAGACTGTATATAAACTTTGTACAAGGCATTAACTAATAAATTATTTTTTTGCAGCCGCTGCTTTAGGACGCTTAGCTCCGTATTTGGAACGAGCCTGCTTTCTGTTTGCAACTCCTGCTGTGTCAAGAGTACCACGAACAATGTGGTAACGAACACCCGGAAGGTCTTTTACTCTACCGCCTCTGATAAGAACAACGCTATGTTCTTGAAGGTTGTGTCCTTCACCAGGGATATAAGCTGAAACCTCAATTCCGTTTGTAAGTCTTACTCTGGCAATTTTTCTAAGAGCAGAGTTAGGCTTTTTAGGTGTAGCAGTTTTAACGGCTGTACAAACACCTCTTCTTTGTGGAGAAGAAAGGTCTGTCTGTTTCTTTCTCAAAGTGTTAAGGCCTTTTTGCAAAGCCGGAGCCGTTGATTTCTTTTCTACAGTCTGTCTACCTTTTCTTACTAACTGATTAAATGTTGGCATCTAATGTGCACCTCCTTACAAAATTAATACATTCTGCTATGCTAATCTTCGTTGCATAAGTCTAAAAACACACATAAAAACAATATCTGTTTTCAGACACTGCAAAATTTTATCACTAAAAAAATCAAAAGTCAAGGACATTATATTAAAAAAACCAAAAACCTGTCTGCACACTGCTTTACAAAAGAGCCGCTGACTGCTTTTAATACTTCCTTTTAATATTATTTGCCTAACTTTTGATTAAAACCGCATGAATATGCGGTTTTAATCAAAATCTTAATGGGTTAGAATAAAACCTTTATGCCTCAGCCTCGGCAACTTCATTTTCCTCAAATTGACCTTCTGTAACAATATCAATATTTCTGTATCTTGTCATACCTGTTCCCGCAGGTATAAGCTTACCTATAATAACATTTTCCTTTAAGCCGATAAGCGGGTCAATTTTTCCTTTAATGGCTGCTTCCGTAAGAACTCTTGTTGTTTCCTGGAAAGATGCCGCAGAAAGGAAAGAATCTGTTGCAAGGGATGCCTTTGTAATACCAAGAAGAACCCTTGTGCCTTTTGCCGGCTCAAGACCCTCTTCTTCCATTTTTGCGTTTGTGTTTTCAAAAGCAAGCCAGTCCACAAGACTGCCCGGAAGGAAAGAAGTATCTCCGTTTTCTTCGATTTTAACTCTTTTAAGCATCTGACGAACAATAACCTCAATATGCTTGTCGTTAATTTCAACACCCTGCAAACGGTAAACCCTTTGAACTTCCTGAATCATGTAGTCCTGAACACCTCTTAAGCCTTTAATCTTAAGAATGTCGTGAGGATTAACGCTACCCTCTGTTATTTCATCTCCGGCTTCAATATAATCTCCGTCATAAACTTTAATTCTTGAACCGTAAGGAATAAGATAATCTTTAACTTCACCTGTTTCACGGCTTGTTACAATAACCTCACGTTTTTTCTTTGTTTCGCTAAGCTTAACTTCACCTGCAAACTCTGAAATTATAGCAAGACCCTTTGGTTTTCTTGCCTCAAAAAGCTCCTCAACACGAGGAAGACCCTGAGTAATGTCATCTCCCGCAATACCTCCCGTATGGAAAGTACGCATTGTAAGCTGTGTTCCAGGCTCACCAATTGACTGTGCCGCAATAATACCTACAGATTCACCAATTCTTACAGAACGTCCGCTTGCCATGTTTGCTCCGTAACACTTGGAACAAATGCCTATTGTAGAGCGGCATGTAAGAACAGTTCTTATAAGAACGGATTTAATTCCCGCCTCTTCAACCTGTTCCGCCATGTCAGGGCTGATTTTAGTGTCTGCCGGAATAATAACTTCACCTGTTTTAGGATGTGTTACATCAAGAACACTCCAACGGCCTCTTATTCTGTCTTGAAGACTTTCAATAACTTCGTTTCCATCAAGGAATGCTGAAACCCAAAGTCCGGGAATTTCTTTTTCCTCATCTGCACAATCCCACTCACGAATAATAATGTCTTGAGAAACGTCAACAAGACGACGTGTAAGATAACCTGAATCGGCTGTTCTAAGGGCTGTGTCAGTAAGACCCTTTCTTGCTCCATGGGCAGAAATAAAATACTCAAGAACAGAAAGACCTTCACGGAAGTTTGCCTTAATAGGCAGCTCTATAATACCGCCTGAAGGGTTAGCCATAAGTCCACGCATACCTGCAAGCTGCTTAATCTGGCTGTTTGAACCACGGGCACCTGAATTTGCCATCATAAATATATTGTTGTATTTTCCAAGACCTTTAAGAAGGTCAACAGTAATTTTGTCGTTGGCAAGGTTCCATGCGTCAATAACTTTGTTATGACGCTCTTCGTCTGTCATAAGTCCACGCTTAAACTTAATAGTTATTTTCTCAACAGTTTCTTCCGCCTCGGCAAGGTGAGAGCGTTTTGATGCAGGAATTTCCATATCTGATACAGAAACCGTCAAAGCTCCCTTTGTGGAAAACTTAAAGCCAAGTGTTTTAATTTTGTCTAAAACTGCGGCAGTTTCTGTAGAACCGCATTTGTTTATACAACGGTTAATAATCTTTCCTATTGCCTTTTTGTCAACAAGGAAATCAATTTCATATCTGAATTTTTCCTCATCATTGTTTCTGTCAACATATCCAAGATTTTGAGGAATAGCTTCATTAAAGATAATGCATCCAACTGTTGTTTCAACAATTCTGCTTTCCATAACTCCGTTAAACTCAAGAGTTCTTCTTACCTTTATTTTAGCATGAAGTGTTATTTCATGGTTATCATAAGCAAGCATAGCCTCAAGTTCGTCTTTAAATACTTTTCCTTCGCCTTTTTCTCCGCCTTTTATGAGTGTGAGATAATACATACCCAAAATCATGTCCTGAGAAGGCACTGTAACAGGTGCTCCGTCAGAAGGCTTAAGAAGATTGTTTGGTGAAAGAAGAAGGAAACGGCATTCCGCTTGTGCCTCTACACTAAGCGGCACGTGAATAGCCATCTGGTCACCGTCAAAGTCTGCGTTGTATGCTGTACAAACAAGGGGGTGAAGCTTAATAGCCCTTCCCTCGACAAGCTTTGGCTCAAAGGCTTGAATTCCAAGTCTGTGAAGTGTAGGAGCACGGTTAAGCATAACAGGATGCTCTGTAATAACTTGTTCCAAAACATCCCAAACCTCAGTTTGAAGTCTTTCAACCATTCTCTTTGCACTTTTTATGTTATGCGCAAGGCCATCCTCCACAAGCTTTTTCATAACAAAAGGTTTGAAAAGCTCAATAGCCATTTCCTTTGGAAGTCCGCATTGGAAAATTTTAAGGTCAGGTCCTACAACAATAACCGAACGCCCCGAATAGTCAACACGTTTTCCAAGAAGGTTCTGGCGGAAACGTCCTTGTTTTCCTTTAAGCATATCTGAAAGAGATTTTAATGCTCTGTTTCCAGGGCCTGTAACAGGTCTGCCTCTTCTGCCGTTATCAATAAGGGCATCCACAGCCTCTTGAAGCATTCTTTTTTCATTTCTTACAATAATATCAGGGGCACCAAGCTCAAGAAGCCTTTTAAGACGGTTGTTTCTGTTTATAACACGTCTGTAAAGATCATTTAAGTCACTTGTTGCAAACCTTCCTCCGTCAAGCTGCACCATAGGGCGAATGTCGGGAGGAATTACGGGAATTACATCAAGAATCATCCATTCAGGTCTGTTGTTGGAAGCCTTAAAACTTTCAAGCACTTCAAGCCTTTTAATAACTCTTATTCTTTTTTGACCTGTTGTTTCAGGAAGCTGTGTTTTAAGCTCCTCGCTTTCTTTGTCAAGGTCAATGTCTGTAAGAAGCCTTTTTACAGCCTCTGCACCCATACCTACTTTAAAAGCATTCATCCCGTATTGTTCGCAGGCATCTCTGTATTCTTTTTCAGTAAGAAGCTGCTTATATTGAAGCCCTGTTTCCCCTGCTTCAAGAACAACATAACTTGCGAAATACAATATTTTTTCAAGCGCCCTTGGGCTCATAGAAAGTATAAGTCCCATTCTTGAAGGTATACCCTTAAAATACCAAATATGTGAAACGGGAGAAGCAAGCTCAATATGCCCCATTCTCTCACGTCTTACCTTGCTTTTTGTTACCTCAACACCGCATCTGTCACAAATAACGCCTTTGTATCTTATTCTTTTATACTTTCCGCAGTGACACTCCCAGTCCTTGCTTGGTCCGAAAATTCTTTCACAGAAAAGACCATCCCTTTCAGGCTTAAGAGTTCTGTAGTTAATGGTTTCAGGTTTTTTTACCTCTCCCTTTGACCACTCACGAATTTTTTCAGGAGATGCCAAGCCAATTTTAATCGAATCAAAAACTATTCCTTGTTCTTGAGCTGCCATACTCTAACCTCTCCTCCCCTTAGTCCTCATCATCAAAAACTTCTTCTTCTACATCTTCCAAATCATATTCTGCCTCTTCTTCAATGTCGGTTTCTTCAAATTCTTCGTTTCCAAAAAGAAAATCAAGCTTTCTTTCAGGGCTTTCTTCATAACTTGCCCCATCTGCCGCTTTTTCGCCTTCATCTTTTTCCAGCCCGTCAATTCTCACATCAAGATCATCAACGTCATCAACAGACTCCTTAATTTCAACCTCTGTTTGGTCTTCACGAAGAACACGTATGTCAAGCCCAAGGGATTGAAGCTCTTTAAGAAGAACTTTAAATGATTCGGGAACACCCGGTTCAGGAATGTTTTCACCCTTAACAATAGCCTCGTATGTCTTAACACGCCCAACAATATCGTCTGATTTAACAGTAAGAATTTCTTGAAGAGTGTATGCAGCGCCATAGGCCTCAAGAGCCCAAACCTCCATCTCTCCAAATCTCTGACCGCCGAACTGAGCTTTTCCTCCAAGAGGCTGCTGTGTAACAAGTGAGTAAGGCCCTGTTGAACGTGCATGTATTTTATCGTCAACAAGGTGGTGAAGTTTCAAATAATGCATAAAACCAACTGTTACTCTGTTGTCAAAAGCCTCTCCCGTTCTTCCGTCACGAAGCTCAACCTTGCCGTCACGGCTAAGTTTTACTCCCTTCCACAAGTTTCTGTGGTTTCTGTTTTCATATAATTCGTCAAAAATATCTCCCTCGAGAAGTGGCTTCCACTTTTCACTAAATTCCTCCCATGGAGTATTTACATAATCGTCAGCCATTTCAAGAGTGTCCATAATATCAATTTCGTCTGCACCGTCAAATACAGGTGTTGCAACCTTCCATCCAAGAACATTTGCCGCAAGTGAAAGGTGAATTTCAAGCACCTGCCCTATGTTCATACGTGAAGGGATTCCAAGAGGGTTAAGAACAATGTCAAGCTGGCGGCCGTTTGGAAGAAAAGGCATATCCTCAACAGGAAGAACCCTTGAAACAACACCCTTGTTTCCGTGACGTCCTGCCATTTTATCTCCAACGGAGATTTTTCTCTTTTGAGCGATATAAACACGAACAAGCTGGTTTACACCGGGGCCTATGTCGTCACCGTTTTCTCTTGTGTAAATCTTAACATCAACAATAATTCCTGTTGCACCATGAGGAACACGAAGTGATGTATCCCTTACTTCTCTTGCCTTTTCACCAAATATTGCACGAAGAAGCCTTTCCTCGGCTGTAAGCTCTGTTTCACCCTTTGGTGTAACCTTGCCGACTAAAATATCGTTAGGTCTAACCTCTGCCCCAATTCTTATAATTCCTCTTTCGTCAAGGTCACGAAGTGCATCGTCACCTACGTTTGGAATATCTCTTGTAATTTCTTCAGGGCCAAGCTTTGTATCTCTTGCCTCTGCCTCGTATTCATCAATATGAACGGAGGTGTAAGCGTCTTCTTGAACAAGCTTTTCGCTTAAAAGAACAGCATCCTCGTAGTTATAACCCTCCCATGTCATAAATCCTATAAGCGGGTTTTTACCAAGAGCAAGCTCTCCATGGCTTGTGGATGCACCGTCGGCAAGAATTTGCTCAGGCCTAACTCTTTCGCCGACACTTACAATAGGTCTTTGGTTAAGACATGTGCTTTGGTTACTTCTTTGATATTTTATTAATTTATAAACATCCTTTTTGCCGTCATCTGTTTTAATGGCAATCTGGTCTGCCGAAACTCTTTCAACAATTCCCGCATTTTTTGCAATTACACAAATTCCCGAGTCCTTAGCAGTTTTATATTCCATTCCTGTTCCCACAATAGGGCTGTCTGTAACAAGAAGGGGCACCGCCTGACGCTGCATGTTAGAACCCATAAGGGCACGGTTGGCATCATCATTTTCAAGGAAAGGAATAAGTGCTGTAGCAACGGAAACCATTTGTTTAGGGCTTACGTCCATAAGGTCGATTTGATTTCTGTCCACTTCAATAATTTCTTCACGATAACGTCCCGAAACCTTTTTACGCACAAAATATCCTTCGTCAGTAAGAGGCTCGTTTGCCTGTGCAACCATATAGCTTTCTTCTTCATCGGCAGTAACGTAAAGATATTCTTCTGTAACTCTTGGTTCATCTGTGCTTTTATCAATAATTCTGTATGGAGCTTCAATAAATCCATATTCATTTATTCTTGCAAATGTAGCCAAAGAGTTTATAAGACCAATGTTAGGGCCTTCAGGTGTTTCTATAGGACACATTCTTCCGTAGTGAGAATGGTGAACGTCACGAACTTCAAACCCTGCCCTCTCTCTTGAAAGTCCGCCTGGGCCAAGAGCCGAAAGACGTCTTTTGTGAGTAAGCTCTGAAAGAGGATTGTTCTGGTCCATAAACTGGGAAAGCTGTGAACTTCCGAAAAACTCTTTGATTGCCGCTGTAACAGGCCTTATGTTAATAAGCGCCTGAGGGGTCACAACATCAAGGTCTTGAATTGTCATTCTTTCACGAACAACTCTTTCCATTCTTGAAAGTCCGATTCTGAACTGGTTTTGTAAAAGTTCACCAACAGAACGAATTCTTCTGTTTCCTAAATGGTCAATATCATCAATATTTCCGTATCCGTAATCAAGCTGAATAACATAATTAATTGAAGCCATAATATCTTGTATGGTGATGTGTTTAGGAATAAGAAGAGAAAGCCTTTCTTTAATTGCAAGCTTAATTTCCTCAGCTGTGTCAAATTCATCAAGAATGGCTTTAAGTGCAGGGAAATAAACTTTTTCCTTAACCTTAACATCAGCACCGCTAAAGCCAAACTCTGAAATAAACGGCTCAATATCAACCGTTTGGTTTGTAAGAACTTTTAACACAGTGTCTTCATCTTCTTTTATAAGAACATATCCTGCACCTGTGTTTTGAATGTCGTCACAAATTTGTGCTGTAAGCTTGGTATCGGCTTCTGCAACAATTTCCCCTGTCATAGGGTCTACAACATTCTCGGCTAAAACCGCTCCTATAATACGGTTTCTAAGAGCAAGCTTTTTGTTAAATTTATATCTTCCAACCTTAGCAAGGTCATATCTTTTAGGGTCAAAAAACATTCCCCTTAAAAGTGTTTCACTGCTTTCAACCGTAGGCGGCTCGCCTGGGCGAAGCTTTTTGTAAATTTCAACAAGACCCTCTTCATAGGATTTTGAAGCGTCTTTTTCTATTGTTGCAACAATTTTAGGCTCCTCACCGAACATCTGCAAAATTTCATTGTCAGTGCCAAAGCCCAAAGCTCTTATAAGCACTGTAACAGGAACCTTTCTTGTGCGGTCAACACGAACATAGAAAATGTCATTGGAATCAGTTTCATATTCAAGCCAAGCCCCTCTGTTGGGGATAACAGTTGCAGTTAAAAGCTTTTTTCCCACCTTGTCAAATTCAGAAGCATAATAAATTCCAGGAGAACGCACAAGCTGGCTGACAATAACACGTTCTGCGCCGTTAATAATAAAAGTGCCTGTGTCTGTCATAAGGGGAAAATCCCCCATAAAAAGCTCCTGCTCTTTTATTTCATCAAGTTCTTTGTTGTTAAGTCTTGCTTTAATTCTTAAAGATGCTGCATAATTCACATCTCTTTCTTTACACTCTTCTATAGAATATTTAGGCTCATTATCCAAAGAAAAGTCGGTAAACTCCAAAACCAGATTTCCGCTGAAATCAGTTATTGGTGAAATGTCCTCAAACGCCTCTCTAAGACCCTCCTCCAGAAACCACTTGTAGCTGTCTTTCTGAACCTCAATCAGATTTGGCATCTCAAGAACCTCATTAATTCTTGAGTAACTTTTTCTTACTCTGTCGCCGTATTGGGCAGAGTGGATACGGTTTTTTTCCATGGGCTCGTCACTCCTTGATTTATTTGTAAAGCAATAGGTTGGCTTAAACTGATATATCTTAACTGAAACTTTGCCTTAAACCCTAAGTGTAATTTTTAGAAATCCCCATAAACACGTTAAGACCTTTACCCTGACAGCCTTTGATCAGCAGCAGTGCAAAAGTCATAAAAACGAGATAAATTCTGGATTTTAAACACTTTTCTTGTTCATAGTGCATATATTTGTAACATATATACTATGAAAAATTCGTTAAACTTTACCACACTTGATATTCCTTTAAAAGAATTATGTTGTAATGTTAAAATACATATGCTATAATATCAATTGAGGGTGAAGTAGAAAGCTTTTACCCTATCGGGCACCTCACATAATCATATCAAAACCAAACCTTGATGTCAAGGCTTTTTTTATGCTCAAAAGCTCCCCTCCCCCGTAATTGTTCCCCTGAATAAAACAACATATACATAATTTTACAATTTAACTATATAATCATTTTAATTTATACTTTTCAACTAATCAAGCCATTGTTTTCTCTTTATCTTTAATATATACTGTTTTCATAAAGGAGGAATAGAAAATGACAGATCCCAAAAAAATGCAGCAGCTCTATGAAACAGCCTTCAAAAATGAAGAAAATTACGGCGGATGTGCCCAATGCACACTTTCGGCCATAAACGACCACGTTATGCCTATAAGCGATGATATTTTCAAAGCTGCAACAGCCCTTGCAGGCGGCGGCGCCGCAAGCGGAAACCTTTGCGGTGCGGCAAGCGGTGCAATTTTAGCAATAAGCACTGCCATAGGCCGTGACTATGCAAGCTTTAAAACAGAAGAAGGAAATGATAACAAAAACAAAGCTACAGAACTTTCAAGAAAAGTTCTTGCCAAATTTGAGGATGAATACGGCAGTTTTTTATGCGAAAACATCCAGGAGAATATTTTCGGGAAAAAATATAAAATGTATGTACCTGAAGAAAAAGCCAAATTCCTGGAAGCAGGCGGACACGGCGACGAAGGCTGTACTAAAGTCTGCGGAAAGGCCGCCCAGTGGATATACGAAGTTTTGGAAGAAGAAGGGTTAGTAAAGTAAAGATAAATCTTGAAAAACTATAATCCTAAAAAATATTGACCTTTAACTAAATCTATTGGATTTTTAAAAACCTTTAAACCTCATAAATTATGGTGTTAAGCATTAACTTTTAACCACTAAATCAAAAAAGCCTGCCTTTTTCTATACTTTGAAAAAAGCAGGCTTTTTGTATTTTATACTAATTAAATAACATTACCTATAAAAATATGTCTTTAAGAAACTTTCTTCTTTTTTCTTCTGTCACGTTTAAGAGGCTCCCTATTTTCGTTGTAAACATAAATAGGCTCACTTTTTCCGTTTACACAGTCAGGGGTGATAATACACTTTTCTATAGTCATATCACTTGGAATTTCATACATAACCTTGTTTATAAAACCTTCAACAATGGCACGTAAACCTCTTGCTCCCGTTCCCCTTGATATGGCCTGTTTTGCAATTTCTCTAAGTGCCTCTTCTTCAAACTCCAAAATAACATTATCAAGCTCAAAAAGATATTGATATTGTTTTGTAAGAGAGTTTTTAGGCTCTGTAAGAATTTTTACAAGCTCATCCTCTGACAAAGCACTAAGGCTTACAGCAACAGGAAGTCTGCCTACAAACTCGGCAATCAAACCATATTTAATTAAATCTTGAGGCTGAAGATTTCTTAAAAGATCATCATAGTTTTTGTCATTTTTACTTGTAACCTTTGCCCCAAAACCTATAACCTTTTCACCCATTCGATTTTCAATAATCTTTTCAATGCCGCCGAAAGCTCCGCCGCAAATAAAAAGTATATTTGAAGTGTCAATTTGTATAAGGTCTTGATGAGGATGCTTTCTTCCTCCTTGAGGCGGGACAGACGCAACAGTTCCCTCAAGTATTTTAAGCAAAGCCTGCTGAACTCCCTCACCGCTTACATCACGTGTAATTGAAGGGTTTTCACTTTTTTTGGTTATCTTGTCAATTTCGTCTATATATACAATGCCTCTTTCAGCTCTTTCAATATCATAGTCGGCCGCTTGAATAAGCTTTAGAAGAATGTTTTCAACATCTTCTCCAACATATCCAGCCTCTGTAAGAGTTGTTGCATCAGCAATGGCAAAAGGCACATTCAAAAGCCTTGCAAGGGTTTGAGCAAGAAGTGTTTTTCCCACTCCTGTAGGCCCCACAATAAGTATATTGCTTTTTTGAAGCTCAACGTCATCAGGCTTTCTTTCCGTTGCAATTCTTTTATAATGGTTATAAACCGCAACCGATAATACTCTTTTGGCATTTTCCTGACCAACCACATATTCATCTAAAATCGCTTTTATCTCTTTTGGCTTCGGCAACCCCAATGCACCGCTTAAATCTTCATCTTCAAGTTCATCAATAATTATGTCTGCACAAAGATCAACACATTCATCACATATAAACACATCAGGCCCTGCAATAAGCTTTTTAACCATTTCTTGAGGTTTGCCGCAAAAAGAGCATTTAAGCTGTTTTTTATCCTCTGATTTTGACGCCATTAATTCATCTCCTTGTTAAGCATTGGGCTTTTCAATTACAGCATCTATAATGCCGTATTCTTTCGCCTCTGCCGCTGACATATAATTGTCACGCTCCGTATCCCTTACTAATTCTTCATAAGTTCTGCCTGTGTTTTGGGCAAGCATTTCGTTTAATTTTTTCTTGGTTTTAAGAATATTTTCTGCGGCAATCTGGATTTCCGTAGCTTGACCCCTTGCTCCGCCTGAAGGCTGATGAATCATAATTTGCGAATTGGGAAGTGCAAAACGCTTGCCCTTTGCGCCGCCCGCAAGAAGAAAAGCACCCATGCTTGCAGCTGAACCAATGCAGATTGTCGAAACATCCGGCTTGATATACTGCATTGTGTCATAAATAGCCATTCCTGCTGTTACGGAGCCGCCGGGGCTATTTATGTAGAGATTGATATCCTTATCAGGATCTTCGGCTGCAAGAAAAAGAAGCTGTGCAACCACAATGTTTGCAGAAACGTCATGCACTTCTTCACCGAGAAAAATAATTCTGTCTTTTAAAAGCCTTGAGTATATATCGTAAGATCTTTCGCCTCGGCTTGATTGTTCAATTACATAAGGTACTAAACTCATACATAAAACCTCCTTTGTAAAATTTCATTTATAAAATTTCCGATTTAAAATTATTCTGCCTTTGCTTCTGTAAGAACTGCTGTTTCTTCCATAAATTTAAGAGCCTTCTGAACTAAAATGTCCTCTTTAATGTTTTTCTTGTCTTCATCTTTAAAAATCTCAATAACTCTTTCAGCTGTAAGACCATAACCCTTAGCTATGTTTTCAATTTCTTCATTAAATTCTTCATCTGTTACAGTAAGACCTTCTTCTTTTGCAACCTGCTCAAGAACAAGCCTTGCCTGAACGCTTTTTTCAGCAGATTCTTTAAATGTATCTCTTATTCCTTCAGGGGTTGTGCCTAAATACTGACAGTAAACTTCAAGGGAAAGACCTTGTCTTGAAATATTAGCTGAAAATTCTTGAACCATCTGGTCAATTTTTGCTTCATACATAGCCTGTGGAATGTCCATCTGTGCATTTTTAACAGCTATATCAAGTATTTTATCTCCTTGAATCTGCTTTGCGTTTGCCTTTGTGCCCTCTTCAAGTTTAGCCACAATACTTGCTTTATATTCATCCATAGTTTCAAAATCCGAAACATCCTGTGCAAATTCATCATTAAGCTCAGGAAGCTCTTTCTCGCTTATGCCTTTAACTTCTACAGCAAAAACAGCATCTTTTCCGGAAAGGTCTTCTGAATGATATTCTTCAGGGAATTTAACATTAACATCAAATTTATCTCCGATTAAATGTCCTACAATCTGTTCTTCAAAACCGTCAATAAATGCGTGTGAACCTAAAACTAAATCATGGCTTTCACTTGTGCCGCCCTCAAAAGCAACTCCGTCAACGCTTCCTGCATAGCTTATTGTTACAGTGTCGCCATCTTTAGCTGCTCTGTCTTCAACAGCTATAATTCTTGCATTTTGCTCTCTTACTTTTGTAAGCTCAGCTTCAATAGCCTCTTCTGAAACTGTGTCGTCTTCTTTTTCAACTTCAATGCCCTTATATTGTCCAAGTGTTACCTCAGGCTTAACAGCAACGCTAACTTCAAACGTAACACCTTCTTCTTTGCTTATCACAGGTGCATCTATTTCAGGTCTTGCAACAACTTCAAGCTTAAGTTCTTCAACTGCTTTTTCATACTCTGTGTTAAGAATAAAGTTAACAGCATCATCATAAAAGATTTCAGAGCCAAACTGGCTTTCAATCAATTTTCTTGGTGCTTTGCCTTTTCTAAATCCGGGAAGAGAGATACTGTTTTTTGCTTTGTTGTATGCATACTTCATGCCTTCTTCAAGCATTTCAGGACCTGCCTGAAATGTAAATTTAACGATATTATTTTCATTGCTTATAACCTTTGCATTCATTTGTGAATTTCCTCCTTAAAATATGGGGTTTCTTAAATTATTCGACTTAAAATTTATTTATGGGTAATGTAAAATGCCCAAACTTGTCTTTTTTTAAGACGGCTTGTTGTCTGCTATCTATATTTGTTTCCTACTGCATAGCTAACGGTTATTATATCATATGAAGTTTTTAAAATCCAGCGTAATTTACGATTTCAAAGAATTTCTATGTCTGCTTTTTCGACAATTGCATCTGTATTGGCTTCAATGAAATTCAGCACATTATCTATTATGCTGTTGGCATGACTAACCTGATTTGTAACACAGGCAAAACCAATCACCGCCGTCTTATGAACATCCTGAAAATCCACCTCTGCCACAGAAACATTAAACTTGTGTCTGATTTTATCAATAAGACTTTTAACAACCATTCTTTTTTCTTTTAAGGAGTTTACCCACTCTGCATGCAAAGTAACTTCACAAGTACCAACTATCACGCCGTACCCCTCCATTCCCACAGCCTATCTATACATTAATACGAAAAAAAATTAAATAAGTTTCAAAATATTAAAAAATTTAAATCGGTGCTGCTATGCACCGCAGCCTTGAAGTCTTAATTCTTCAAATATAACGAAAAAAGAAGCTAATTTTATAAAATCAGCTTCTTTTACTAAGCGCGAAACGAGATTCGAACTCGCGGCCCTCGCCTTGGCAAGGCGATGCTCTACCACTGAGCCATTCGCGCATATTTTAAAATGGTGCCCAGAGCCGGAATCGAACCAGCGACACGAGGATTTTCAGTCCTCTGCTCTACCGACTGAGCTATCTGGGCAAAATTTTAACTTAGAACAAATTTTTAAACATCTTGTTTAAAAACGTGCCCGAGACCGGAATCGAACCGGTACGAGTGTTACCCCGCAGGATTTTAAGTCCTGTGCGTCTGCCAATTCCGCCACTCGGGCTTACAAGGTTTTGCACTTAAACCGCTTATATATAATAACAAATTTTATTTTACTTGTCAATATAAAAATTGCAAATTCTTTATGTTCAATTTTAATATCGCAATAACTATATTTAAAGCCGAATAAAACCATAAAATATAACATTACAGGGTTTTGGCAAAGCCCAAGATTTTCTTGAGTTTTGCCAAAACACACTGCCTTGTCTTTTAAAAGCTCTGTCAGTAAAAATAGCTTTTCAATATTCCCAATTCTTTGCCTTCGCTGTCTTTTCCGTAAACCTTAAAATCACGGGGATATAAATCTTCATCAGAAAGCTTTTCCACTTCCTTGCAGAAAAATCCATCCTTAACCGCCGCTTCAACCTCAAAATAAGCTTCTCTTGGATTTTCACCATAGCCATACACATTTACAAAAACAACCTCTGGGTCATAAACTCTTCCAAGCACAAGTCCGTCGGAGTGATATAAAACCATAACATCAGCACGTTCATAAGGCTCTCTGTATCCTGTTTCCCCGGCTCCAAGCCCCCAAAGAGAAAACATTTTTCTTTCAGCCGTAACAATTGAAAGTCCATCACCAATACGCCCAACAATAACAACCTTGTTTCCCTCTGCTTTATGTTTAAGAAAAATCTCTTCCGAAGGTCCATATCTTAAACCTCTTTCATAGGCATGAAACACCCCCTCGGGTGTAAAAAACCTTTCCATTGTTCTCATATAGAAAAATGTCAGAAAAAAAATTAAAAGAATATAAATAATTGTTTGCCGCTTTCTGCTCATTCTATTTCCTCCTTTGGAAGAACTATTTCAAAACCCGTATCTCCGCTTTCATTTTCATACTTTAAAATAAGCCTTTTTGCGTCAGAAGGAAAATCCCTCAAATAGCTTTGGTGCCTGCTGTAATATCCTGCACCGCTGCTGCCGCTGCCGTTATATCTGTTCCCATCTTCGTCATAAAATCCATTTATCCCAAAATTCCTCTTTATGCCGTATGAAAATGGGTTTGTCAAAGTTCCGTATCTTACCTCCATTGTTCCGTCCTTGTAATATCTGATTTCATCAATAAAAATATACTTATCATAAGATTTATCCCACTTATCAATTTTAACCTCATAAATCATTTCACTATCGGTCTTTTGATAATAAGAATCAAAAACAGAAAATATTGTAAGCATAGTAAAATTAAAAGCAGGAATAAGGCACAAAACAATAAAAATCAAAGCAATTCCCCTTGAAATTCTCCAAATCCATCCAAGAAAAGGTTTATGCTCCTTGTTTAATTCAATACCTATTTCTTCGGGATTACCCATGTTTTCCACAACAGTCTTTATTGCAACTTCATCCTCCATGCCCTCTGAAACAAACTCCTCATACATATCCTCCATATGTTCAAGAATTTCCTGCCTTATATCCCAGTGGTCATATTTAAACTTGACATTTTTAAGAACAATGTCAATAAACTCATTCCATTCAAACCGATTCATATAGCTTACCCCCCGATAACATTATTAACGGAAACCGTAAATTCCCTCCAACGCTCCTTTTTATAAGCCAGTTGCTTTCTTCCCTCATAAGTTATCTTGTAATACTTTCTCTCCTTGCCGCTTTCACCTTTTTCCCTGTAAGATTTTATAAGGTTTTGATTTTCCATTTTATGAAGAACAGGATATAAAGTGCCCTCTTTAAAACGAAATGTGCTGTCACTTTTTTTCTCAATTTCTTTTATCATCTGATAACCATAAAAATCTTCTTTTTCCAAAATAGAAAGTATCATTAAAATTGTGCTTCCCCCAATAAGACCTTTATCAAAATCCATAGAAAATCCTCCTGTCTAAATAATTAAATTATAATACAAGAAACTTTAGCAAACCGTCTCATTCAAAAAAGAGGCAGTCTATGCAAAATCAATGTTTGTATTTATTTTACAACAAGCTTTCTAAACTTATTTAAATATATATTTTTAATCAAAGTTATTATACCACAATTATACATAGATAGTCGAGGTATGTAAATATATTTTTGAAAACAAAAAAGACACAAATCATTTGATTTATGTCTTTAAATGGATGGGGAAGGATTCGAACCTTCGAAGCATATATGCAGCGGAGTTACAGTCCGGCCCCTTTGGCCACTCGGGAACCCATCCGTGTAAAAATTACACTTGGCTGAACCCTGAAAAATGAATAACGATTTATTAAACCTTAGTCTCCATAGAAAGGAGGTGATCCAGCCGCACCTTCCGATACGGCTACCTTGTTACGACTTCACCCCAGTCACTGGCTTCACCTTCGGCGACTCCTTCCTTACGGTCAGGTCATCGACTTCGGGCGCTTCCAATTCCCGTGGTGTGACGGGCGGTGTGTACAAGGCCCGGGAACGTATTCACCGCAACATTCTGATTTGCGATTACTAGCGATTCCAGCTTCATGCAGGCGAGTTGCAGCCTGCAATCCGAACTGGGACTTACTTTTTGAGATTTGCTTGTTCTTGCG
The DNA here is from genome assembly GCA_040772665.1 of Lachnospiraceae bacterium. GTDB lineage: Bacteria > Bacillota > Clostridia > Lachnospirales > Anaerotignaceae > JAXGXT01. The sequence continues at coordinate 163,775 of JAXGXT010000001.1, forward strand.
AAGTAGCGTCTCTTTGTATAAGCCATTGTAGCACGTGTGTAGCCCAAGACATAAGGGGCATGATGATTTGACGTCATCCCCACCTTCCTCCGTGTTATCCACGGCAGTCTCTCCAGAGTGCCCAACTTAATGATGGCTACTGAAAATAGGGGTTGCGCTCGTTGCGGGACTTAACCCAACATCTCACGACACGAGCTGACGACAACCATGCACCACCTGTCACCAATGCTCCGAAGAGAAGGTGTATCTCTACACCGGTCATTGGGATGTCAAGCCTTGGTAAGGTTCTTCGCGTTGCTTCGAATTAAACCACATGCTCCACCGCTTGTGCGGGCCCCCGTCAATTCCTTTGAGTTTCAATCTTGCGATCGTACTCCCCAGGTGGAGTGCTTATTGCGTTTGCTGCGGCACCGAAGGTTCCCCTCCGACACCTAGCACTCATCGTTTACGGCGTGGACTACCAGGGTATCTAATCCTGTTCGCTCCCCACGCTTTCGAGCCTCAGCGTCAGTTTCAGTCCAGAAAGCCGCCTTCGCCACTGGTGTTCTTCCTAATATCTACGCATTTCACCGCTACACTAGGAATTCCGCTTTCCTCTCCTGTACTCTAGCTTGATAGTTTTAAATGCAATCCGCGGGGTTAAGCCCCGGGCTTTCACATCTAACTTATCATGCCGCCTACGCTCCCTTTACACCCAGTAATTCCGGATAACGCTTGCCCCCTACGTATTACCGCGGCTGCTGGCACGTAGTTAGCCGGGGCTTCTTATTTAGGTACCGTCATTTCTTTCTTCCCTATTGATAGAAGTTTACGATCCGAAAACCTTCTTCCTTCACGCGGCGTTGCTGCATCAGGGTTCCCCCCATTGTGCAATATTCCCCACTGCTGCCTCCCGTAGGAGTTTGGGCCGTGTCTCAGTCCCAATGTGGCCGATCACCCTCTCAGGTCGGCTACTGATCGTTGCCTTGGTGAGCTGTTATCTCACCAACTAGCTAATCAGATGCGGGTCCATCATATACCGGGCTTAAAGCCCTTTCTTCAAAAGATGATGCCATCTCTTGACCACATGCGGTATTAGTCATCGTTTCCAATGATTATTCCCCAGTATATGGCAGGTTACCCACACGTTACTCACCCGTCCGCCGCTAAATTAATCAGTCTTCCTGCCGAAGCTCTCCGACTGAATAATTCCGCTCGACTTGCATGTGTTAAGCACGCCGCCAGCGTTCATCCTGAGCCAGGATCAAACTCTTTTATTAAAAGTTTTTCCTTTGTCAGTTTAAATCTGACTTGCAGTTTTTTCAAACTGCCTTTTTTGTTACTCCGTATTACTAATTTAGTTATGAACCGAAGTTCTAACTTAGAATTAACTATGGGTTTAGTTTAAATCGTTATTCATTTTTCAAAGTTCAGCAGTGCAAAATTTATTATAGCAACGACTATGACAATTGTCAACACCTTTTTTAAAATAATTTTATTTTTCACTCCATTATTTTTTCAAACACCTTGCCAATGCTTTCTTGAATAAAGATATCCGCCGAATTATCAATGTTTGTGCTGCCTTTATTAATTAAAACCAGCTTGTTCCCCTTGTAATAATTTATAAGCCCTGCCGCAGGATAAACATTAAGGCTTGTTCCTCCCACAATTAAAATATCCGCCTTAGATATATATTCAACAGCTTTTTTCAAAACCTCATCATCAAGACTTTCCTCATAAAGAACAACATCAGGCCTTACAACACCGCCGCAATGAGAGCATTTTGTTACCCCCTGACTTTTTGTAACATATTCAAGGTCATATTCTTTTCCGCATTTAAGGCAATAGTTTCTATACAATGTTCCATGAAGCTCCAAAACATTTTCGCTTCCAGCCTTCCTGTGCAAATCATCTATATTTTGTGTAATAACCGCCTTTAACTTTCCTTCTTTTTCAAGACTTGCAAGTGCGCTGTGGGCAGAATTAGGTTTTGCGTTTGGATAAAGAAGATATTTTTTATAATAATCAAAAAAGACCTCTTTATTGTTCATAAAAAAACTGTGGCTTAAAATAACCTCAGGGCTTACACCATATTCATTTATGGTTTTAAAAACGCCTTCTTCCCCTCTGAAATCAGGTATTCCGCTTTCTGTGGAAACTCCTGCTCCGCCAAAAAAAACAATATTACTGCTTTCATCAATCCATTTTTTTAATTTTTCAATACTCATATTTTTCACCGCCGTCATATATTTTTTGCATAAATTTTATGCTTTTTACACATAACTATAATAAATATCTTTTTTGAGGTGATTAATTATGTCCAAACAATTTCCAAGCGTCTATAACCTTATTGATGAAGACCCTGTTTCAAGAAAATACTTCAACAGCCTTCCCACTCAAGTTAGAACAAACATAGAAGATAACGCAAGAAAAATAACAACTTTTGAAGCAATGAAGTCCTATGCTCAATCAATAATGAAAAAGTCTTAATCTTTTAAACCAGGCTGAAATCCATAACATCAGCCTGAACTCTACATAAACAACTCAATTTCTGCCCTTCTTGTAAAGGTTTTTTCCAAATCTTCCTTATGAAATAAATATCCCTCATCATCATAATATTTTGCCTCTACGGGGCATTTTTTTATGCAGGCACCGCACTTTATACAAATTCCGGTATATTCAAAAGGATTCTCCTTAGGAATAGAACCCATGGGGCAAACTTGAGAACAAATTCCACAGTATGTACAGCTTTCCTTAGTTTTTGGCTTAACCTTTTTAATGTCTATAAATTTCCCCTCATTATCAAGGGGTTTGTAGTATTCTGACGGATTTTCCCCTTTGATATAAAACTCTTCAAAACTCCTGCTTTCTATCTTTTCAGCAATGGTTTTTCCAAAGCCTTCCGCAATCTTTATATCTTCGCTGTCAGGTCTGCCTGCACCCAAAATTTTTGAAAATGAATGTTCACCAACAAAAGCGGCGGCACCAACAACCTTAAAATTTTTGTTTGCAAGAATTGTTTTAAGCTCCATAAGAGCATTGTCAAAATTTCTGTTACCAAAAAGCACAACAGGAACAGCAAGGGCAGTTTCACCCTTTATTGTGTCCATAAATTTAAGAAGAACATTGGGAACTCTCCCTGCATAAACAGGCACTGCAAAAACAACCAAATCCTCTGATGTAAAATGATAATCCTTTTCACGGTTTTTTGGAGGTGTGAAATCTATGGTTTTAAATTCAGCAAATAACTCGCCGGCAATTGTTTTTCCTATGGTTTCTGAAACCTTTTTTGTTGTTCCTGTTGGGCTAAAATACATTGCATAAACATTTTTCATAAAACCTCTCCTTTTTTGCCGACACCTTTAATTAATGGCAGTGCCGCATAAATTCCAACCATGTCAGCAAGCGCCCAACCAATGGGAATTGCCCACCAAATTGCAGTAACTCCAAATGTCGGTGCAAAAATATATGCCAGCGAAACCCTTGTGCCAAGGCTGAAAACTGTAAGTATTATAGACATCTTCGGGTTTCCTACACCTCTGAACAAACCATAAAACATAAATAAATATCCAATCAAACAATAAAAACTGCCCTCAATATATAAATATTTCACTCCGATTTCAATAACCTCAACCTGTGAAGAATCAACAAAAATCATCATTAAAGGCTTTGAAAAAACAACGACTATAATTGTTACCGCAACACAATAACATGTGATTATTTTAACTGCAGAAAAAATTCCTTTCTTTATTCTTTCATAGTTTTCTGCACCTTTGTTTTGTGCTATGAATGTTGAAAAAGCATTCCCAAAATCCTGAACAGGCATATAGGCAAAGCTGTCTATTTTCACAACAGCCGCAAAGGCGGCCATAACCGACACACCAAAACTATTAACCAAACCTTGAATCATTAAAATTCCAAAATTCATAACAGACTGCTGTATACTTGTTAAAAGGGAATGGTTGGAAATCACCATTCCTATTTCTTTGGTAAATTTCAAATGCCTTTTTTTAATTCGAACCTCAGGCACCTTTAAAATACAGTAAACCCCAATGCTTATTGCCGATAAACCTTGCGCAATAACAGTGGCATAAGCCGCTCCGCCAACACCCATTCCATAAGGAACAATAAAGATAATGTCCAAAACTATGTTAATCACAGCCGCCAAAATAAGAAATATAAGCGGCACAACAGAGTTTCCCATGCTTCTCATTATGGCAGAAAAATAATTATAAACAGATGTAAAGCCTATGCCGTAAAAAACTATTTGTAAGTACGTTTTTGTTTCAGTTAAAATCTCATCAGGTGTTCTCATAAAAGCTAAAATCTCATCAATAAACGTAAGTGCAAGAATGTTTATTATTATTGTAACAATTCCGATAAAACATAGGGAGGCAAAAAAACTGCTTTTCATGCTTTCAATATCACCAGCTCCAAAATAAAAGGAAAAAACAGCACTGCTCCCCATGCAAAGACCTAAAATTATGGAAGTTAAAAAAACCATAATCGCAAATGAACTGCCAACAGCCGCCAAAGCTCCGTAACCTATAAATCTTCCAACAATTATAGTGTCGGCAACATTATACATCTGCTGAAATAAATTCCCTATAATCATAGGCACTGCAAACTTAATCATCGCCTTTGTTTCGCTGCCCTGAAGCAGATCTTTAGACATTCTAAGCTCTTTCCTTTCTTAAAACAAAGAAACGCTCACACGCCTTCCTTTGCTGTTTTATGTCATAACAATATTGTCTTTTCAACAATAATTTATGTAATTATGTCTACTTGAGCCTACCATTATACAATTATTTTGTCAACATATAAGGCTTAGCCGACGCCCCTATAAAATGCCAAACACCTTCTTTAACAATATTTATAAATATTAAAAATCCTCGAAGTATATTGCCTTCAAGGATTTTAATGTTGTGTATGGAATTGAAAAATACTTTGTTAAATTATCTCTTACTAAACTGAGGCGCACGACGTGCCGCTTTAAGACCATATTTCTTTCTTTCTTTCATTCTTGGGTCACGAGTAAGGAAACCAGCCTTCTTTAAAGATGGTCTGTAATCCACATCTGCTTCAAGCAATGCCCTTGAAATTCCGTGTCTGATAGCACCTGCCTGACCTGTGAAGCCACCGCCATGAACATTAACTAAAACATCAAACTTGCTTCCTGTTTCTGTAAGCTCAAGTGGCTGACGAACAATAAGCTTTAATGTTTCAAGGCCAAAATATTCATCAATATCTCTTTTATTTATAGTAATATTTCCGTTGCCGGGCACTAAATATACTCTTGCAACAGAAGATTTTCTTCTGCCTGTTCCGTAATATCTTGCTACTGCCATTTTGCTTCCTCCTTCCAATATCTATTAAGCGTTGATTTCTAAAACTTCTGGCTTTTGAGCCTCGTGTTTGTGCTCTGCTCCGGCATAAACGTGAAGTTTCTTAATCATGTTTCTGCCAAGTGTATTCTTAGGAAGCATGCCTTTAACAGCGTGTGTAATAACAGCCTCCGGCTTTGTTTCCATCATTTTCTTCAAAGTTACCTGCTTTAAACCGCCGATGTAACCTGTGTGACGTGTATAAAGCTTCTGATCCATCTTTTTGCCTGAAACAACAATCTTGTCAGCGTTAATAACAATTACATTATCACCTGTATCAATAAATGTTGTATAGATTGCTTTGTTTTTTCCTGTTAAAACCTTTGCAATTTCCGATGCAAGACGTCCCAATGTTTTACCATCAGCGTCTACAACATACCATTTTCTTTCAATGTCAGCTGGCTTAGCTATGTATGTTGTTCTCATAGTTAACTTACCTCCTTAAAATCCAACAGTTTCAAATTTCTTAACCACTCACGCTTTGTGGGGTGCATGAATGCCTTAAAAATTCAAAACCCTACAATTATCTTATTTTGCTATATTTTTAAACCCGGGGCTAACGAGTTTATAAGTGGCACTGGAACAGAACAATTATAATACATGCATCCACGTGTGTCAAGGAAAACCTTATTCATTTTTTCAAAATTAAAGCAAAGATTTTCTTGTTTAATTCTTCTATATCTTGCTTTTTATATATATCTAGTTAATACAGTTTTTTTAAAGCATTTTCTTCGTTTTTCAGTTTTATTTTAATAGTTTATTTCCATAAGGGTCAAGCCTTGGGGTGAAGCTGTTTTTCCAGCTTTTGTTCTATCAAGGCTTTTTAAAATTTCAGCTGTATATTGGGGTAAAATCCTGCCTTCGCCTGCCAAAATAAGAGTGCCTGCCATAATTCGCACCATGTTATATAAAAATCCATCCCCTGTAACAGAAAATATTATAAAATCCCCTCTTTTTTCAACACTTGCCGAAAAAACAGTTCTGACACTTGTTTTGGCACTTCCTCCGCTTGCAGAAAAAGCCTTAAAATCATGTTTTCCAACAAAACATTGTGCGGCTTCATCCATGGCTATTATATCCAACCTTTTGCCTATAAATTCAGAAAAATTTCTGTACACAGGGTTTCTGTATTCTCCGTTATAAATTTTATATTCATATCTTTTTGAAACACAATCATATCTTGGATGAAAGTCAAAATCCACTTCCTTTGCATCTACAACAGAAATATCTTCAGGCAAAAATGAATGAAGTGCCAAAGGCAGCTTATGTACAGGCACAGTAGTATCCACCTCAATTGTAACCCTTTGTCCAAAAGCATGAACACCTCTGTCGGTTCTGCTTGCGCCGACACAAACAACTTCCTGTTTAAAAAAAGCAGAAAATGTTTTTTCAAGAGCTTTCTGAATTGTGGGCTGTGATTCATTGGCTTGTTTTTGAAATCCAAAATATGCTGTTCCGTCATATGCAACAGTCAATAATATCTTCTTTTGCATATCCTCACCTTAAAAATAAAATTATAATAATAATAGCAACATAAAATGCAATAAAAGCCATCCCAACAAAATCAACCTTTGTAAAAGCCATTTCGTTCATTCTTGTTCTGTTGTCACCACCGTTATAACATCTTGCCTCCATTGCCATTGCCAATTCGTCGGCACGTCTGAAAGCTGAAATAAAAAGCGGTACAAGTATAGGCACAAGGCTTTTGGCCCTTTGAATCATTCCTCCTGTTTCAAAGTCCGCCCCCCTTGCCTGCTGTGCCTTTATAATTTTATCGGTTTCATCAAGAAGTGTGGGAATAAACCTTAAAGCAATTGTCATCATCATAGCAATTTCATGGGATGGCACACCAATTTTCTTAAAAGGCTTCAAAAGATATTCAATGCCGTCTGTAAGCTGTATGGGTGTTGTTGTAAGAGTTAAAAGTGAAGAGCTTACAATAAGCATAATAAGTCTTACAACCATCTTTACAGCCATGTAAACACCCTCTAACGTAATGGAAATCCATCCGTGTTCATATAAAACATGACTGCCCTTTGTTGTAAGAACATTTATAACAGCAGTAAGAATTATAATTATAAAAATACTTTTTATTCCCCTTAATATAAACTTAAGCGGCACCTTGCTAACGGCTATAGTTGCCCCTAAAACACCAATGGAAAATAAATAACTGTATAAATCATTAATAACAAATAAACAAATAACATACACCGTTACTGCAAAGATTTTAAACCTTGCATCCATTTTGTGTATAGGTGAATCTACCATATAATACTGTCCTATAGTAATATCCCTAATCATTTTGTCACCTTTAATAAATCATAAATCACTTTCGTGGCTTCTTCAGTTGTATATATATCAAGGGGCACATCAAATCCATTTTCTTTAAGCCCTCTCATAACCTTTGTAACCTGCGGAACTCCAAGACCAATCTTTTCTAACCTGTCGGCCTCGGAAAAAACCTCCGTAGGGCTGCCTGTCATGGCAATCCTTCCCTTGTCCATAACAATTATTCTTTCAACAAGTTTTGCAACATCCTCCATGCTGTGTGAAACAAGAATAACAATTATACCAAGCTTTTTATGCATTTGTTTCACTGCATTAAGTATCTCATCTCTGCCTTTTGGGTCAAGCCCCGCCGTAGGCTCGTCAAGAATAAGCACCTCAGGGTTCATTGCAAGAATTCCTGCAATTGCAACACGTCTTTTTTGACCTCCGCTTAATTCAAAAGGAGATTTTTCGAAAATTTCTTCTTCAAGCCCAACTATTTCAAGGGCTTTCCGCACCCTTTTTTCAACTTCATCCTGGCTTAAACCAAGATTTATAGGGCCGTATGAAACATCCTTAAACACAGTCATTTCAAAAAGCTGATGCTCGGGATATTGAAAAACAAGCCCAACTCTTTGGCGAATGTCCTTAAGCTTTTTTTTGTCTGCGTTAATGTCCTCACCATTTAACAATACTTTTCCATCGGAAGGCTTAATTAGTGCGTTTATATGCTGAATAAGGGTGCTTTTTCCGCTTCCTGTATGCCCTATAAGCCCAATAAATTCTCCGTTATCTATTTCTAGATTAACATTGTCCAGAGCAGTTTTAGCCATGGCTGTGCCCTCGTTATATATATGGGTTAAATTAACGATTTTAATTGACATACAGCACCTACCATTTCTTCCGGAGTAAGAATATCTGCAGGAATGTTAATTCCCTGTTTTCTAAGGTTATAGGCAATTTCCGTCACCTGGGGAACATCAAGGCCGTATCCTTTTAATTCCTCAACCTTTACAAAAATCTCTTTCGGCTTTCCGTCCATAACAACCTTGCCTTCATCAATAACAATAACACGATCGGCTTTAACCGCCTCGTCCATATAATGGGTTATAAGCACCATTGTTATTCCGTTTTCCTTATTAAGACGCCTAACCGTTTCCATAACTTCTCTTCTGCCCTCTGGGTCAAGCATTGCTGTAGGCTCATCAAGAACAATACATTTAGGCTCCATGGCAAGCACTCCTGCAATGGCAATTCTCTGTTTCTGTCCGCCGCTTAGCCTGTTTGGCGAATGTTTTCTAAATTCGCTCATTCCTATGGCTTTAAGAACACTGTCAACTCTTTTTCTTATAATTTCAGGCAATATTCCAAGGTTTTCAGGCCCGAAAGCAACATCTTCTTCAACTATAGTGGCAACAATTTGGTTTTCGGGATTTTGAAACACCATTCCTGCGCTTTGCCTTATATCCCAGACAAATTCATCTTTTTGTGTGTCAAAGCCGTTAACCCATAACGTACCCTCAGTAGGCTTAATAAGAGCATTTATATTTTTTGCGAATGTGGACTTGCCTGAGCCGTTGTGCCCTAAAACAGCAACAAAGCTTCCCTTTTCAATTTGAATATCAACACCGTTAAGGGCAGTTATTACCTCGGTTTTTGTTTCATCTCCGTCCTCAACAGTTCTTTTATATTCATATCTAAGGTTTTTCGCATCTATCATATATTCCATGGTTTCACCGCCCCACTCCATTTTTTAAAACAAAAAAGCAAAACTTTTCACTAAGCAGGTGACACCCCAGTTAGATTGTGATAAGACCTTGGGGCTCTGCCCCAATTCCCCGCAAGGGTTTCACCCTTGACCCACTTTAAAACCGTATAGTCTACAGTTTTGGCGAAAGCTTAATGGTTAGGAATTTGCTTTGTAAACAATCTCTGCAAGACTGCGTAACCTATTTAACCTTTACCCTTACCCAACTTAAAACCGCATAACTATGCGGTTTTAGCAAAAGTTTTTGCCTAGCTTTTTGAAAAAAGCGAGTGGGTTTGGGTATGCATGGCAAAGATAGATGCCACAGGCACGAAGTGCCTGCTTTGCGAAGCAAAGTGCTGACATGAGCCCAAGGCCCTCCCTTATTCTAAGGTCTTCCCTCATCCCAAGGTCTTACCTAATATAAATATCAAATGCTTTTTCCTTTTAAAAAATAGATATATTGTAAAAAAGGGGATTAAGTTAGCTTAATCCCCGCCTTTTAAAGTGTTGCTCAATATTGTATAGTATTTTTGTAGCTTTATATTTTAAATGTACCCTTTTTTGTTTCTTAAATATGTTTCATAAGATATTTATAAAATGCTTTTTAATGTACCATAAAACACTTTATAAATTTGTTGCATTTGTTTTGTTACATTTATCTTTGTTTAACTATTAAACAAGCTCAAGAATAACCATTTCAGCAGCATCGCCCTTACGTGGTCCAATCTTAATCATTCTTGTATATCCACCCTTACGGTCAGCATATTTAGGTGCAACTTCATCAAAAAGCTTAGCACACATATCTACCTTTTTTGAAAGACTTCTTGCTTTCTTGCCATCTGCAGGAACTTCTGTAACAGGATAAAGGTAAGCAAGCATTCTTCTTCTTGCTGCAAGCCTTGAAGGGTTATCTTTTTTAATAGTCTTTTTCACTTCATCATAAACAGTAACCTTTTTGCCGTTAACTGTTTCTTTAACTCTTTTGCCTTCAGCATCTTTTTTTGCAACCTTTGCAATAACCTCAGCCTCAACAAAATTGTCTTTTTCTTTAACTGCAAGAGTAATCATCTTTTCAGCCATTTTTCTAACTTCTTTAGCTCTTGTTTCAGTTGTTGTGATTTTGCCGTGATATAAAAGGTTAGTAACCTGATTTCTTAAAAGTGCTTTTCTTTGTGATGATGTTTTACCGAGTTTTCTGTATCCTGATCCGTTCATTGTTAATTCCTCCTGTTTAAAAGCAAAATTTACCCCAAACAGCCTGCTCTTGTGGGCTTATAGCTGTTTGCAATTTTGCGGTTGATAAATTACTCCTCGTTTGGTTTTAAGGATAAACCAAGCTCTGCCATTTTATTTAAAACTTCCTCTAAAGATTTACGTCCAAGATTACGAACTTTCATCATTTCATCTTCTGTCTTGCTTGCAAGGTCCTCAACAGTGTTAATTCCTGCACGTTTAAGACAGTTGTATGAACGAACAGAAAGGTCAAGCTCTTCAATGCTCATTTCAAGCACTTTTTCCTTCTTGCCTTCTTCTTTTTCAACCATAATCTCTGCGTTCTTTGCATTTTCTGAAAGATCCACGAAAAGGTTAAGATGTTCGTTTAAAATCTTAGCACCATAACTTACTGCATCATCGGGAGTTATTGTTCCGTTAGTCCACACCTCAAGCGTAAGCTTGTCATAGTCAGTAATCTGACCAACACGAGTGTTTTCAACAAGAAAGTTAACTCGTCTTACAGGTGTATAAATTGAATCAACAGGAAGCATGCCGATAGGCTGATCATCCTTTTTGTTTTTGTCACTTCCGACATATCCACGGCCTCTTGTAATGGTAATTTCCATATACAATTTGCTGTTTGGACCACCGCTTAATGTGGCAATATGGTGATCTGGGTTCATAATCTCAATATCGCTGTCAGCCTTGATGTCACAGCCCTTTATTTCGCCTTCGCCGTCTATGTCAATATAGGCAACCTTAGGTTCGTAGCTGTCGCTCGTATTTTTAATTGCCAAACCCTTTAAGTTAAGAATAATTTCCGTAACATCCTCTTTAACGCCGGCAACTGTGCTAAACTCATGAAGAACACCGTCAATTTTCACGTTGCTGACTGCAACACCCGGCAAAGAAGATAATAAAATTCTTCTAAGAGAATTGCCAAGCGTTGTTCCATACCCTCTTTCAAGGGGTTCAACAACAAAGCGGCCATACGTTCCATCTTGTGCCATTTCAGCAATTTCGATACGAGGTTTCTCAAACTCAAACACTATTCAAACCTCCCCTGTGGATTAAAAATTAATTCCGAATATACGGATTTATTAACTTGCATTTTAATGAAACATTAATAGCAGTGCAAGCCCCTCTTAAAATCTTATAAAGAGAGGCAAAGCATCTTTGAACTAATGTTTTAAAACTTATATTGAAAAGTAAAGGTTCTGCGTTTTACGCACCGCTTTAACTTTTGAATACAGCTTTTGATTATTTTGAGTAAAGCTCAACAATAAGAGTTTCTTCAACAGGAACGTCAATTTCTTCTCTTTTTGGTTTGGAAACAATTGTACCGCTTAAACCTTCATGGTTAGCTGTTAACCAAGCAGGAACAACCTTTGTTGCTGTTGAATCTAAGATATCTTTATATCTTTGAGCATTTTTATGCTTTTCTTTAATTTCAACAACATCCCCTGCATTAAGCTGGTATGAAGGAATATCAACAGGTTTTCCGTTTACAAAAACATGTTTGTGACGAACAATCTGTCTTGCTTCCTTTCTTGTTCTTCCATAGCCAAGTCTGTACATAACATTGTCAAGTCTAAGCTCAAGAAGCATAAGTAAGTTTTCACCGGGTATGCCTTCTTTTTTAGCCATTTTAACAGCTTTTGCATAGTAGCCTCTAAACTGTTTTTCAAGCACTCCGTAAATAAACTTAGCTTTTTGCTTTTCTCTCATCTGAAGACCATACTCACTCATTTTCTTTCTTGAGTTTTGTGGTTGTTTTTTAGATTTTTTAGTAATTCCTAAATAGATTGGATCAAGATTAAGTGATCTGCATCTTTTAAGAACCGGAACCATATCTCTTGCCATTTTTTGCCCCTCCTAATTAAACTCTTCTGCGTTTTGGTGGTCTGCATCCGTTGTGAGGAACAGGTGTAACGTCTTTAATCATTGTTACGCTTAAACCTGCTGCCTGAAGCGCACGAATTGCTGCCTCACGGCCGCTTCCGGGACCCTTAACAAAAACTTCAACCGCCTTAAGACCATAATCCGAACAAGCGGCAGCCGCTGTATCCGCAGCCATCTGAGCTGCATAAGGAGTTGATTTTCTTGAACCTCTGAAACCTAACTGACCTGCACTTGCCCATGAAAGAGCATTTCCTGCTGCGTCAGTAATAGTTACGATTGTATTATTGAAAGTGGACTGAATATGTGCCTGACCACGTTCCACATGTTTTTTCTCACGACGTCTACGAGTAGTCGCCTTTTTAACAGCTTTCTTTGCCATTTGACCATTACCCTCCTCTTACTTATTTCTTTTTATTTGCAACAGTCTTTCTCGGACCTTTTCTTGTTCTTGCATTTGTCTTTGTTTTCTGACCTCTTACAGGAAGACCTTTTCTATGACGAATTCCTCTGTAACAGCCAATTTCCATAAGACGTTTGATATTAAGAGCTGTTTCTCTTCTTAAATCACCCTCAACCTTTTGTGATTTGTCGATAACTTCACGGATTTTAGCAACCTCATCATCAGTCAAATCTCTAATTCTTGTATCAGGGTTGATGTTTGCTTCTTTTAAAATTCTAACTGCGCTTGAGTGGCCAATGCCATATACATAAGTAAGGCCAACCTCAACACGCTTTTCTCTTGGTAAATCTACACCAGCAATACGAGCCATGCGTACTTTGCACCTCCATTAAAATATTCAAATAAAACTTCATAATAAAAATTTATTCATCCAACGGTTAAAAGCTTAAATATGGGGAACCAGTTGCCTGTCAGCCGCCCCCTGTTTTGCCTTAAAAACCGTAACAGAAATGACGGATTTCTTTTCGGGTTATGCTTTCAAGGTTTCCTGCACCTAATGTCAAGCCATAATAAACTGTATACTTACTTTTTATAAACATGGTCTAAATAAAACATTAACCTTGTTTACAAATGTAATTATAATCAGCCTTGTTTTTGTTTGTGCTTTGGATTCTCACAAATAACCATTACACGACCTTTTCTTTTGATAATTCTGCATTTTTCACACATTGGTTTTACAGATGGTCTAACCTTCATTGTGATTTCTCCTTTCTAACTTTCTAAATCCTTGCTTTACTTTGCTCTCCAGATAATTCTACCCTTTGTAAGATCATAAGGAGACATAGCTATAAGAACTTTATCTCCGGGAAGAATACGAATAAAATTCATGCGAAGCTTTCCGGAAATGTGCGCCAATATTTTATGTCCATTTTCGAGTTCAACTTGAAACATGGCATTAGGTAGTTTTTCCAAAACGGTTCCTTCTACCTCAATAACGTCATCTTTAGACACTTTAGAACCTCCTTAAATATCTTTTTCCCGGCCGAATTCCTTCAGCGCTTTTGAAACATCTGCATTTAACAGGTAGCTTTCATTTTCAAGCTTTTCCTTTATGTTTTCGCAGATATAGTTAGTTTTCTGAACATGCTTGATTTTTTTCTTTTTAGGATGTTCAAGGGTACGCCTTTTTCCGTCTGCCAGATACAGATAATCTCCGTCAACCGATATCACTATAAAAGGCATGGTTTTATCACGTCCGCTTTTTGAATAAACCACTTGTCCTTGAGTATATTCCATTTTACTCACCTCAAATTGTGATTTTGATAAAGCATCCTTAATCTATTTATTATATACCTTTTACAATAAATTGTAAAACCTCTTTTATTGAAAAAACTGTCTTAATACGTAAGTAATTCAGGTTCTCCGTCAGTTATATAAACAGTGTTTTCATAATGTGCGGCATTTTGCCCGTCAAGAGTAACTGTTGTCCAGTTGTCATCAAGAACCTTGACTTCCCATGTTCCCGAATTAATCATAGGCTCAATTGCCAAAACCATTCCTTTTTCAAGCTTTGGGCCTCGGCCTTTCGGTTTATAGTTGGGTACGGCAGGGTCTTCATGCAAAGCCCTTCCAATTCCATGCCCCACAAAATCTCTAACAACAGAAAATCCCCTGTCTTCAACATAAGTCTGAATAGCCGCGGAAATTTGAAAAAGATGATTTCCTGCTTTTGCAAACTTTATGCCTTCAAAAAAGCTTTGCTTTGTAACATCAATAAGCCTTTGGTTTTCTTCGCTTATTTCTCCTACAGCATACGTTCTGGCGCAGTCGCCATGATAGCCTTCAAAACAAGCTCCCATGTCTATACTGATAATATCACCATTTATCAGCTTTCTTAAACTTGGTATTCCATGAATTACCTCTTCGTTTACAGAAGTGCAAATCGAACCAGGGAATCCCCCGTATCCTTTAAAGGAAGGTGTTGCCTTATTGCTTCTAATATAATCTTCGGCAATTTTATCAAGATGGAGTGTTGTTACACCCGGCTTAATCTCATTTCTGAGTATTTCGTCAAGTTCTTTTAAAATTTGACCTGCGGCACGCATTTTTTCAATTTGTTCTTCTGTTTTAATAATAATTCCCATTAAACTTGCTCTCCTATTGCCTCAGCAATTTCACTAAAAATAACATCCGCATCCTTAAGACCGTCAACCTCAAAAAGACGATTTTGACTTCCGTAGTAGTCTACCAAAGGCTTGCTTTGTTCGTGAAATGTTTTAAGACGAGCCTTGCCTGCTTCCAATGTGTCATCTTTTCTCTGCGTAAGAGGTGTTTGGCACTCATCACAAATACCCGGAATTTTTGAAGGTATAGCAATTTTGTTGTATGAAGCTCCGCATTTTGGGCACGTTTCACGTGCAGTAAGCCTTTCAAGAGTAACTTCATCAGGGATGCTTATATATATAACCTTGTCTATCGTCCCAACAATGCCGTCAAGCTCTTGTGCCTGAACAACAGTACGTGGAAAACCGTCTAAAATAAAACCATTTTTGCAGTCGTCTTCTTTTATTCTTTCTTTAACAATTGCAATAATTATTTTGTCTGAAACAAGGCCGCCGCTTGCTATAATGTTTTTGACTTGAAGTCCCAGTTCTGTTTTCTTTGCAATCTCTTCCCTGAGCATATCGCCTGTGGCAATATATGCCAAGCCATATCGAGAAATTAATCTTCTTGCCTGAGTTCCTTTGCCGGCACCGGGGGCACCAATCAGTACTAACTTCATTCACTTTCCCTCATTTTCAAAAATTATTAAAACATCCTCCGTCCCTTTTTTTGGGAAATGCTTTTGCATTCCCCAAAGGAAGCGGCATTAGTCATTTAAAAATCCTTTATAATGTCTCATAAGAAGCTGGCTTTCAAGTGATTTAACAATGTCAAGACACACACCAACAACGATTATAAGAGTTGTTCCTCCAAAGCCTACATTAATGTTGAAAACCCATTGAAGTATTATAGGCACAATAGCAATGGCGGCAAACGCAACAGCTCCCACAAAAGTTATTCTGTTAACAACTCTTGTTATATAAGAACTTGTTGGACGCCCCGGTCTTATTCCGGGAACAAAACCACCGTTCTTTTTCATATTTTCCGCAATCTCGTTAGGATTGATAACGATTGAAGTATAAAAATATGCGAAGAAAATTATAAGCAGAACATATAAAACCGCACCTATTGGATTTGTCATTTTTAAAGCTTCAATTACAGTTCCTGAAACACCATCCTTCATTGAAGGAACAAACTGTGATATTGTTTCTGGAAACTGAATAAGAGATATAGCAAAGATAATCGATATAACTCCTGCAGTGTTAACCTTTATAGGCATAAAAGTACTTTTGCCTCCAAATGAACGTCGTCCTGACATCTTTGAGGAATACTGAACAGGAATTCTTCTTTCTCCCTGATTTACAAAAACTATTAAAACAAGAACAACCAAAAGAATAAGAAGTATTGCAGCAACCTTGATTATGCCTGATGCGTCACCGCTTTTAGCATAACTTGTAAGGGTTGTAATTCCGTTTGGAAGGTTTGAAATAATGTTAACAAAAATTATCATTGAGGAACCGTTTGAAATGCCTTTTGCAGTAATCTGCTCTGCAAGCCACATAATAAATGTTGTTCCTGCAATAAGGGATAAAACAGCAGGTATATAAATAAGCTTGCTGTTTGTTAAAAACATTCCCGAAAAGCTGTAAGTGAGTCCTAAACCTTGAATTGCCGCAAGAGCCACAGTAAGCCTTCTTGAATAAGTGTTAATCTTTTTTCTTCCTTCTTCGCCTTCTTTGTTAAGCTGTTCAAGCTTAGGTATTGCAACTGTTAAAAGCTGCATAATAATTGAGGCAGTAATATAAGGGCCGATACCCATTGACATTATAGACCATCTGGAATTATATCCTCCTGCTATAATGTTATAAAGAGTTCCCGTAGAAAGCATGCTTTGCTGTGCCTTTATGGAAACAACATCTATACCGGGAATGGCAATGTGTGCTCCAAGTCTAACTATTGCAAGAATCATTAAGGTGTAAAGAATTTTCATTCGTATTTCTTTAACCTTCCATGAATTAATGAATAATTTTAACAATTAGATCACCTCTGCTTTTCCGCCTGCTGCCTCAATTTTTTCTATAGCTGATTTGCTGAAGTGATTAACCTTTACTGTCAATTTCTTTTCGACTTCGCCAACACCCAAAATCTTAACTCCGTCTTTTGGGTTTGATATAAGGCCTGCAGCCTTTAAAGCATCAATATCCACAACTGCTCCGTCCTCAAAAACGTTTAAAGTATGAACGTTAATACCAATAATTTCTTTAGAGTTTCTGCAAGTAAAGCCTCTCTTAGGAAGTCTTCTGTAAAGAGGCATCTGTCCGCCTTCAAAACCTGCTTTTCCGCCTGTTCCAGAACGAGCGCCCTGTCCTTTATGACCTCTGCCTGCTGTTTTTCCGTTGCCTGAAGCATGGCCTCTGCCTCTTCTCCAAGCTTTTGGGTTAGAACCTTCAGCCGGTCTTAATTCTCCTAAGTTCATTTCTTAGCACCTCCTTCTAAATAATTCTTATATTTCTTCTACCTTTACAAGGTGTCTAACTTGGTTAACCATACCTCTGATGGCAACATTGTCTTGTTGAATTGCACTTGAATTAAGTTTTCTCAAACCTAAAGCCTGCACAGTTTTCTTATGTTTCGGAATTGCACCGATAGTGGATTTCACTAATGTGATTTTTAATTGAGCCACTTTAATTCCCTCCTTAGCCTAAGATCTCTTCAACGGATTTGCCACGAAGTCTTGCAACTTTCTCAGGTGTTGTGATGTTAGCTAAACCTTCGATTGTAGCACTTACAACGTTGCGCTCATTGTTAGAGCCTAATGACTTAGTTCTGATATTACGAATACCTGCAAGCTCAAGCACCGCACGCACCGGGCCGCCGGCAATAACTCCTGTTCCTTCTGGGGCAGGCATAAGCAAAACGCTTGCGCTTCCGAATTTACCTGTTGTTCCATGATAGAGGCTGTCTACATCGTTTCTTTCAATATAAATAAGATTCTTCATGGCATCTTCTTTGCCCTTGCGGATAGCATCGGGGATTTCAGCTGCTTTACCAAGGCCGCATCCCACATGACCGTTTTCATCTCCAACAACCACTAAGGCTGCGAATCTGAAAGTACGACCACCTTTAACAACCTTAGTAACACGGTTGATAGTAACTACATTATCTTTAAGATCGAGTGTACTTGGATCGATTCTTTTCAAAGTTTTTTCCTCCTTGCTTAGAATTTTAAACCGGCTTCTCTTGCTGCCTCTGCCAATGCTTTAACCTTGCCGTGGTAAACAAAGCCGCCTCTGTCGAAAACAACTTCTGTAATACCTTTTTCAATGGCTTTTTTAGCAATAGCTTCACCAACAGCATTTGCGGCTTCAATGTTTGATGTGCTTTCAAGCTTGCTTGAGATTTCTGATTCCATTGTGGAAGCAGCAGCCAATGTGTGTCCTGCAATGTCATCTATAATCTGAGCATATATATGCTGATTTGATCTGAAAACTGCCAATCTTGGTTGCTGTGCTGTTCCGTTAACCTTGTTACGTATTCTGTAATGACGTTTAATACGAGCCTCAGCACGTGATGGCTTTTTAATCATGGATTTCACTCCTTATCTTTCTAAATTAGTCACTTTCCGATATAAATAAGTTAAGCTGTTCTTAATTATTTCTTACCGGTCTTACCAACTTTACGTCTAATATGTTCGTTTGCGTATTTAATACCCTTGCCCTTATATGGTTCAGGTGGACGCTTAGCTCTGATTTCAGCTGCAAACTGGCCAACTTTTTCTTTGTCAATGCCCTTTACAGTGATTTTGTTTTGACCTTCAAGAACTGTTTCAATTCCTTCAGGGTCTTCCACTTCAACAGGATGTGAATATCCAAGAGTAAGCACAAGCTTTTTGCCTGACTTAGCCGCTCTGTATCCAACACCGTTTATTTCAAGAACTTTTTCATAGCCTTTTGTAACACCTTCAACCATGTTGAAAATAAGTGTTCTTGTTAAGCCGTGCAAAGCTCTGTGCTTTTTAATATCACTTGGTCTTGTAACTGTGATTTGTCCGTCTTCTACTGCGATGTTCATGTCATCTGCTAACTTGCGTGATAAAGTTCCCTTAGGGCCTTTAACTGTGAATAAATTTCCGGCTTCAAGCTTAATCTCCACACCCGCAGGTACAGCAATTGGTAATTTACCGATTCTTGACATGGTCTGCACCTCCTACAAATAATCTCTTTATATAATTACCAGATAAAAGCAACAACTTCTCCGCCGATGCCTTTTGCTCTTGCTTCTTTGTCAGTCATAAGGCCGTTGCTTGTTGAAATAATTGCTATTCCAAGACCGCTTAAAACCTTAGGCAATTCATCTTTGCCTGCAAAAACTCTAAGTCCCGGTTTAGAAATTCTCTTAATACCGGTGATTACCTTTTCGTTTTTATCCTTACCATATTTTAAAGTTATTTTAATTGTGCTCTTAACACCGTCTTCAACGACTTCATAGCCTTTAATATAACCTTCGTTTGTTAAAATATCTGCTATAGCTCTTTTAACCTTAGAAGCAGGAACATCAACTGTGTCGTGTTTAGCTGTGTTACCGTTTCTGATTCTTGTGAGCATATCTGCAATTGGGTCACTAAATGACATTTTATTATCCTCCTTTCCGTTATTACCAGCTGGCTTTCTTAACTCCCGGGATTTGGCCTTTATATGCTAATTCACGGAAGCAAATACGGCAAATTCCGAATTTTTTGAGTACGGAATGGGGTCTTCCGCAAACTCTGCAACGTGTATAAGCCCTTGTAGAGAATTTTGCTTCTCTTGCTTGCTTAATTACCATTGACTTTTTAGCCATTTTCTTCCCTCCTTTT
This sequence comes from Lachnospiraceae bacterium, assembly GCA_040772665.1. Taxonomy (GTDB): domain Bacteria; phylum Bacillota; class Clostridia; order Lachnospirales; family Anaerotignaceae; genus JAXGXT01. Next base: position 183,631 of record JAXGXT010000001.1, read on the forward strand.
TACTTTGCGAATGGCATTCCGAATAATCTTAACAATTCTCTTGCTTCCTCATCAGTGTGAGCTGTTGTAACGAAGATAATATCCATACCTCTGATTTTATCAACTTTATCATACTCAATTTCAGGGAAGATAAGCTGTTCTTTAACGCCCATTGTGTAGTTTCCTCTTCCGTCAAAGGAGTTAGCCTTAACGCCTCTAAAGTCACGTACACGAGGAAGGGAAATGTTAATAAGCCTGTCAACAAACTCATACATTCTCTCTCCACGAAGTGTAACCTTGCAGCCAATGTTCATTCCTTCACGAAGCTTAAAAGCCGCCACTGACTTTTTAGCTTTTGTTATAATAGGTTTCTGGCCTGCGATAATTGTAAGGTCTTTAACAGCTCCGTCAAGAACCTTTGCGTTATCTCTTGCTTCGCCAACGCCCATATTAATAACTACTTTTTCAATTTTAGGCACAGCCAATTTATTTTTATATGAAAACTTTTTAGTCATTGCTTCTACAACTTCAGTGTCGTAAAACTCTCTTAATCTGTTCACTTAATGTCCTCCTTTCCGGAATCAGTCTATCTTAGCGCCTGTTTTCTTGGCGATTCTTATTTTCTTGCCGTCCTCGATTTTGACACCGATTCTTGTAACTTTGCCGCCGCCTAATGAATACATTACATTAGATGCATCGATAAAGCCTTCTTTTTTAATTATTCCGCCCTGCTGATTTGTCTGGCTTGGTTTTTGGTGTTTTGAAATCATGTTAACGCCTTCAACGAGGACTCTGTTTTTCTTTCTGTCAACAAGGAGGATTTTTCCCTCTTTGCCTTTGTCTTTGCCTGCAATAACAACTACTTTATCGCCGCTTTTCAACTTACTACCTGCCACTTGACACACCTCCTATAACACTTCAGGAGCAAGAGATAAAATCTTCATAAACTGTTTTTCTCTAAGCTCTCTTGCAACCGGTCCAAATATACGAGTACCCTTTGGGTTCTTGTCTTCTTTGATAATTACGGCAGCGTTGTCGTCAAATCTGATGTATGAACCGTCAGGTCTTCCAACAGCCTTAACCGTTCTTACAACAACAGCCTTAACAACGTCACCCTTCTTAACAACACCGCCTGGTGTTGCTTCTTTAACGGAAGCAACTATTATATCGCCAACTCCTGCATATCTTCTTGTTGAGCCGCCTAAAACTCTTATACAGAGAAGTTCTTTTGCACCTGAATTATCTGCTACCTTTAATCTGGTTTCCTGTTGAACCATATCTTACTCCTCCTCTCGCAACAGAAATTATTTAGCTTTTTCAATAACTGAAACAAGCCTCCACCTTTTATCTTTAGAGAGGGGTCTTGTTTCCATAACTTTAACACGGTCGCCGATTCGGCACTCATTGTTTTCGTCATGTGCTTTAAGCTTGTAAGTTCTGTTAACAATCTTTCCGTAAAGTGGATGTTTAACTTTATCTTCAACAGCAACAACGATTGTTTTATCCATCTTGTCGCTAACTACCTTGCCAATTCTTGTCTTGCGAAGGTTTCTTTCTTCCACTGGGATTTCCTCCTTTCAGCTATCTTAAACTGTAGTTTTGTTCTTTGTGATTACAGTCTGAATTCTTGCAATGTTTTTGCGAACCTCACCAATTCTTGCAGTGTTGTCTAATTGATTTGTTGCATTTTGAAATCTAAGATTAAACAACTCTTTTTTTGCAGAAACGAGTTCTTTATTTAATTCCTCAAGGGATTTGTTTTTTAATGTTTCAATGTAAGACTTAGTTTTCACTGCTATCACCTTCCATTTCCGCCTGTTGCTCTGCACGAGAAACGATTTTGCATTTGATAGGGAGTTTATGAATAGCAAGACGTAAAGCTTCTCTTGCAATCTCCTCGGAAACGCCGCCAAGTTCAAACATCACTCTGCCGGGCTTAACAACTGCCACCCAGTAGTCAGGTGAACCTTTACCGCTACCCATACGGGTTTCAGCAGGTTTAGATGTAATTGGCTTGTCAGGGAAAATTTTAATCCAAACTTTACCGCCACGCTTAATATATCTTGTCATAGCAATACGGGCTGCTTCAATCTGGTTTGATGTAATCCAGCTTGGCTCAAGAGCCTGAATGCCGTAATCGCCGTAATTTACTGTGTTACCTCTTAAAGACTTACCCTTAAGTCTGCCTCTAAACTGTTTACGTCTTTTAACTCTTTTAGGCATTAACATGATTAATTAGCGCCTCCTTCCTTTTTTGCCGCTTTTACAGGAAGAACCTCTCCTTTGTAAATCCAAACCTTAACGCCCAGCTTGCCGTATGTTGTGTCTGCTTCAGCAAAACCATAGTCAATATCTGCACGAAGTGTCTGAAGAGGAATAGTTCCTTCATGATAGCTTTCTGTTCTTGCCATGTCAGCACCGCCCAAACGTCCGCTGACAGCTGTTTTGATACCCTTTGCGCCGAATTTCATTGTTCTTCCCATAGACTGCTTCATAGCACGACGGAAAGTAACACGGTTTTCAAGCTGCTGAGCAATGTTTTCAGCCACAAGCTGTGCATCAAGCTCAGGTCTTTTAATTTCACCTATGTTTACGGACACCTTGTGTGTTGTCATTTTTTGAATTTCATTTTTAAGTTCTTCAATAGCAGAACCGTTTCTTCCTATAACAATGCCCGGCTTAGCCGTAAAAATTGAAATTTTGATATTTCCAGAAGTTCTTTCGATTAAAATCTTAGAAATCCCGGAAGTAAATAATTTCTTTTTAATAAACTTTCTTATTTTAACATCTTCAACTAAGAAATCGGCAAAATCTTTTTCTGCATACCACTTTGTATCCCAATCCTTGATAATGCCAACTCTTAAGCCATGTGGATTAACTTTCTGTCCCATTGTTTACCTCCTTATCTCTCATTGAGGATGATGGATATATGACATGATCTTTTCAGTATTCTGTAAGCCCTGCCCTGTGCTCTTGGACGAATTCTCTTCATCGTAGGGCCTTGACCTGAAAAAGCTTCTTCTACATATAACTTGCTGACATCCATACCTAAATTATTTTCTGCGTTTGCTACTGCAGATTTTAATACCTTGCCGATAATTTCGGCTGCAATTCTTGGGTTATATTTAAGCAACGCTTCTGCTGTTCTAACATCCTTGCCTTTAACCTGATCTAAAACAATTTTAGCCTTAGAAGCAGGAATTCCAACATATTTAGCAGTTGCCTGTGGTCTTTTATCCTTTGTTGCAAGGTTTCTCTCTTTTTTAATTTGGCTTCTATGTCCCTTTGCCATGACAACCAAACCTCCTTCCAAACTAAATTATCTTACTCTCGATTTTTTCTCTGCGTCCTTACCGTGACCTCTGTATGTTCTTGTTAAGGCAAACTCTCCCAGTTTATGACCAACCATGTCTTCTGTTACATAAACAGGCACATGCTTTCTTCCGTCATGAACTGCTATAGTGTGACCAATCATATCAGGGAATATTGTTGAACGACGAGACCATGTTTTAATAACAGTTTTTTCATTTGCCGCATTTAATGCATCAATTTTCTTCAAAAGATGCTCATCGGCGAAAGGTCCCTTTTTGAGTGATCTGCTCATATTTAATCCTCCTTATATAAATCTATCTAAGCCAACAAGGCTTTATCATCCTTTTCTTCCATGAATGATATATTTGCTTGAAGATTTGTGTTTCTTTCTTGTCTTGTAACCAAGAGCAGGCTTGCCCCAAGGTGTCATAGGTGAAGGACGTCCAATAGGTGTTCTTCCCTCTCCACCGCCGTGAGGGTGATCGTTAGGGTTCATAACAGAACCTCTTACTGTAGGCCTGATACCCATGTGACGTTTTCTTCCTGCTTTACCAATTGTGATAAGTTCGTTATCAATGTTTCCAACCTGACCTATTGTAGCACGACAGTCAATTGGAAGTAATCTCATTTCTCCTGAAGGAAGTTTAACTGTTGCATACTTGCCTTCTTTAGCCATAAGCTGAGCCACGTTTCCTGCAGAACGAACAAGCTGTCCGCCTTTGCCCGGCTTCATTTCAATGTTGTGAATGCTTGCACCAACAGGTATAAATCTCATAGGAAGAGCATTTCCTGTTTTTACCTCAGCCTCAGCTCCGTTCATAACAGTGTCGCCGACATGAAGGCCTACAGGAGCAATAATGTAGCTTTTTGCACCGTCTGCGTAACAAATAAGGGCGATGTTTGCTGTTCTGTTAGGATCATATTCAATTCCTACAACCTTTGCCGGAACACCATCTTTGTTTCTTTTGAAATCAATAATTCTGTATTTAATTTTAGCTCCGCCGCCTCTGTGGCGAACTGTCAACTTACCCTGGTTATTTCTTCCTGAACTCTTCTTAATATGAACAACTAAGGATTTTTCAGGAGTTGATTTAGTAATTTCTTCGAATGTTGACACAGTCATGTGTCTTCTTGAAGGTGTATAAGGCTTGTATCTCTTAATACCCATCTTCTCCACTCCTTTCAATACTCAACTGATTTTGCGTGTCATTTTGTTGTGACACGTCACCGTGTGTTTCTTCAATAAATCTTCCTGAATTACATTCCCTGGAAAATTTCAATATCTTTGCTTTCTGCCGTAAGTTTAACAATTGCTTTTTTCTTAGCAGCAGTTCTTCCTTTAATCATACCTCTTCTTTTAGGCTTGCCGTCATAGTTCATTGTGTTTACAGAAGCAACCTTTGCTCCTTCGAACATTTTTTCAACAGCATCCTTAATCTGTGACTTTGTAGCCTTTGGATGTACAAGGAAGGTATATTTTTTGTCCTCAATAACAGCCATACTTGCCTCTGTGATAACAGGCTTGAGTATTACGTCATAATATTTTAAATCAGCCATTATGCGTACACCTCCTCAATTTTTGCTACAGCCTCTTTAGTCATAACCAAAGTGTTGTATTTTAATAAATCGTACACATTTATTGTGTTAACAGCTGCTGTCTTAACTTCTGGAAGGTTTCTTGCGGAAAGCATTACATTTTTGTTGCTTCCGTCCATAACGATAAGAGCCTTTCCTGCATTAATGTTAGCAAGAACTTTAGCCATTTCTTTTGTTTTAACTTCTGTTAATGTAAGCTCATCAAGAACGATGATTTTTTCTTCAGCGCACTTTGTTGAAAGAGCAGACTTAAGAGCAAGCCTTTTAACTTTTTTGTTAAGCTTGAAAGAGTAATCTCTTGGCTTTGGTGCAAACACAACTCCGCCGCCTGTCCATTGTGGTGAACGGGTTGAGCCCTGTCTTGCACGGCCTGTTCCTTTTTGTCTCCAAGGCTTTCTTCCGCCGCCTCTAACCTCAGCACGTGTTTTTGCACTTTGTGTGCCTTGTCTTTGGTTTGCAAGATATTGAACAACTGCCATATGCATTGCACTTTCACTTGCTTCTATTCCAAAAATATCGTCATTGAGGTCAATTGTTCCAACCTCAGCTCCGCTCATATTGTATACTTTAACGTTTGCCATGTGTAGTCCTCCTTTCGTAAAGTTATATTAAGCCTTTACGCTATCCTTAATTACTAAAACTGATCCCTTTGGCCCCGGAACAGCACCCTTAACCAATATAAGGTTCTTTTCTGCATCAATTCTCACAATTTCAAGGTTTTCAACTGTTACTTTAACAGCACCCATGTGTCCTGGCATTTTTCTGCCTTTTCTTATACGTCCGGGTGTTGTTCCTGCGGATAAAGCACCAAGACCTCTGTGATATTTTGAACCGTGAGACATAGGGCCTCTGCCTTGTCCGTGACGCTTGATAGCACCCTGGAAGCCTTTACCCTTTGATGTGCCGCTTACGTCTATTTTTTCGCCTGCTTCAAATATGTCTGCTTTGATTTCAGCACCAACTTCAAAACTTTCGGCATTTTCAAGCTTAAATTCTTTTACAAACTTTTTAGCACTTACACCTGCTTTTGCAAAATGTCCTGCTTCCGGTTTGTTAACAAGCTTAGCTCTTTGTTCGGAAAAACCAACTTGAACAGCTGAATATCCGTCATTTTCAACAGTTTTTTTCTGAATAACCACGCAAGGCCCTGCTTCAAGAACAGTAACAGGAACAAGATTTCCTGTTTCATTGAAGACCTGAGTCATTCCGATTTTTTTAGCCATAATAGCTTTTTTCATTTTCGTTCGCACCTCCTGATTTTCTACAGCGGATTGCCCTTTTTAAAAGGGTAATCATACTAGTTTAATATAAGTTGCGTATACGTTTCCCTTATATAAACCAAGTGTTTCTTTTTTGGGTTAATTACATAAGTTTTAATGTGATATCAACACCTGCCGGTAAGTCAAGTCTGCTTATAGCATCGACTGTTTTGGCTGTAGGCATTAAAATATCAATCAATCTTTTGTGAGTTCTCATTTCAAACTGTTCTCTGGAATCTTTGTACTTGTGGACAGCTCTGATAATTGTCACAACTTCTTTCTTTGTGGGAAGCGGAATAGGTCCGCTTATCTGTGCCCCTGTTTTCTTTGCAGTTTCGATAAGCTGCGCTGCTGACTGATCAATTAATTTGTGATCGTAAGCCTTAAGACTGATTCTGATTTTCTGGGTTGCCATAAAAAAAGTCCCCTCCTTTTCGTACTTTTGTTTCAGCACGACAAGTGGTGACTGCACACTTATCCGGGTGTATCGCCATTTTTAAGCAAATACACAGAACTGCCTTTGCAGCTCTTTCTCCATAATATATAGTACAGTGACCTTGTCGCCCGGTTTCATGAACTGAACATCGCTCCGCAGAATACCCGCACAATGTGCGGCAACCTCTGTTTCATCGCTCTATGTCACAACAATAGAATTATACACTATGGAAATTCATTTGGCAAGTTTTTTTTTCACATTTAAAGACTTTTTTTCTTAAATTTTTAACCAAAATTATATTAGAATCAATACTGTTTTTATACATAATAACCATCTTCATATACTTTAACTTCAAAGTCCTAAATTCACCATAAAACTTCTCCTTCATTTTTTTCAAACCCAAGGCCTTAAGTAACCCCCCTGTTTCATAAACAACAATTATAAAATCTGCCGCTGTCTATTTGAAAATTCACTTCGTAAGCCACCACCTGATTATAATGCATCTTTCTTCGGCTTTCTCTCACACCCACATCAAACCCGCACTAATATGCGGGTTTGAACAAAAACCTTTAACTTCCTTTAAAAAATAAATAGATAAATCTTTCACGCCAGACTTAAGACTACCTGTCCCAATCCTTGCTTATCTTTTCCATTATCTCAGGAATGTTCAGATGCTGCGGACATTTCTCAAGACATTCATTACAGGCTACACAGTTGGTGGATCTTTTCTTGTCAAAAAAAGGACGGTTGTAAAAGTTACGTGCATGCTCAATAGTGCCGTGTATATGCCCCATGTTGTAATAATCAATATTGGCAGGTATGTCAACCCCAAAAGGACAAGGCATACAATATTGACACCTTGTGCAGGCAAACTGTATAAGCCTTGAAAACTCCTCTTTGACCTCTTTATATATGGAAAGCTCACTTTCATCAAATGTGTTTGTCTTTATTGTGTCTGTCAGCTTTATGTTTTCATCAACTTGTGATATTTCATTCATTCCGCTTAAAACACAGCTTACCTCAGGCCTGTTTAAAACAAAACCAATGCCCCTTTCCGCCTCCGTCAAACTAAACTTGCTTTTCTGCCAAACCTTTCTAACTGTTTCGGGAGCTTCTTTTGCAAGCTGTCCGCCCTTTAAAGGTTCCATCACAAACACTCCAAGGCCCTTTGATGCGGCATATTCAAGACCCTTAATTCCGGCCTGATAATCTGTATCCATATAATTAAGCTGAATTATGCAAAATTCCCAGTTGTAGAAATTTACAATCTCTTCAAAAAGCTCATATCTTCCGTGAAATGAAAATCCTATATGCTTTATTTTTCCCTCTGCCAACAGCTTGTCAAATAACTTAAACACATTAAGCTTTTTAGCCTTTTTCCAAAAGTTTTCGTCTATTGAATGAAGAAAATATAAATCAAAATATTCGCTTCCCGTTCTTTCAAGCTGCCCTTCAACAAAAGCCTCACACTCTTCATATGTATCACAAAGCCAAACAGAAAGCTTGTTGCCTAAATAAACCTTTTCTCTGTATCCGTCGGAAAGGATTTCCTTTAATGCTCTTTCGGAATTTCCTTCAATATGATATGGGTAAGCAGTATCAACATAGTTTATACCCATATCTATAGCATGTCTTACAACTTCTTTGGCCTTTTTAACGTCAATGTTTGATTGAACTTTGTCAATAACAGGCAATCTCATTGTTCCAAAACCTACTGACGAAATGTTAATCCCTGTGCTGCCAAGTTTTCTGTATTCCATTTCCCTCTCCTCCTATTATAAACTTTTTATAATTTCAACCCCCATGCTTGTGCCCATGCTTGTGCCGATTCTCTCAGCACCTGCTTCAATCATTTCAACAGCCTTTTCCAAATCTCTGATGCCGCCTGAAGCTTTAATTTTAATATTGTTGCCCACAACCTTTTTCATAAGCAAAACATCCTCAACAGTTGCCCCGTGGGTCGATAAACCTGTGGAGGTCTTAACAAAGTCTGCTCCGGCATTTACCGCCGCTTTACAAGCCAATATTTTTTCTTCGTCACTAAGCAGACAACATTCTATAATCACCTTAACACATGCCTGCCCCGACACAGCTTTAACAACAGCCATTATTTCTTCGGTTACAAAATCAACACACTTATCCTTAAGCTTTCCTATGTTGATAACCATGTCTATCTCCTGAGCGCCGCTTTCCACAGCAGTCCGGCTTTCAAAAACTTTCACCTTGGTTTCGCTTGCCCCTAAAGGAAACCCTATAACAGTGCATACCTTGCACTCACTTCCCTCTAAAGCCTTCCTTGCAGCACTGACGTAACAAGGATTTATGCACACAGAAGCAAAACCATACTCTCTTGCCTCTTTGCAAAGTTTTTTAATGTCCTCCTCAACAGCCTCCGCTTTAAGGTTTGTATGGTCTATGTATTTTGCAATATCGTATTTTTTCAATTACATCCCCCTTTTAATAGTATTTTTATATATCTTACACTTAATTAGATTTAGTTGTTTAAAAACCCATAACCCAATGTTTTAAAATTCTTCAAACTTATAGTTTTCTACAGGCTTTTTATAATATGCTTCAAGAAAATTATGCTTATCTCCGTTTTCTTTATATGCAATAACAGTTTTTAAATTAACATTTTCCACACTTCTGAAAATATTGCTTTCCACATAAGGATTTCCCTTTTTAAGTTGTTTTATAAGGTTTTTAATTTCAAGACGCTTTGAATTGCTTGTTCCGTCATCTTGACATGAAGAACAAGTATCAGTAAAACGACAGGCACATTGTATAAAGTATAAATCGTTGTAATCACGCCAGTGCTTTATGTCATCCTCCCTAATTAAATACATAGGTCTTATAAGCTCCATACCCTGAAAGTTTGTGCTGTGAAGCTTTGGCATCATTGTTTGAATCTGCCCTCCATACATCATTCCCATAAGTATTGTTTCTATAACATCATCATAGTGATGTCCAAGGGCAATTTTGTTACACCCCAGCTCCTTTGCCTTGCTGTATAAATGCCCACGCCTCATTCTTGCACATAAATAACAAGGAGATTTTTCTATTTCATACACAGCATCAAATATGTCTGTTTCAAACACAGTAACAGGCACATCCAAAAGCCTTGCGTTGTTCATAATCATAAGACGGTTAAGCTCGTTATATCCCGGGTTCATAACAAGAAAAACAAGCTCAAAAGGAAACTTGTTGTGCCTTTGAAGTTCTTGAAAAAGCTTTGCCATAAGCATTGAGTCCTTGCCGCCGGAAATACATACAGCAACCTTGTCCCCCTCCTGCAAAAGCTGATATTCATTAACAGCCTTGGCAAACTTGCTAAAAAGTGCCTTGTGAAATTTCTTTCTTATGCTCTTTTCCACTTCTATATGACGGTCTTCTTCACCAAAGTTTCTCATAAGCCATTCTTCATACCCCTGGGAAAGAGAGTATGCGTCAAGCCCCTTGCGGGATAAGTCTTTGGCTGCTTCCCTGCTGACAATTCCTTTCATGCAATATAAAATTATTTTTTTATTTTCATCAAACTTATATAAACCCTTATCAATATCAGCCAAGGGAACATTAACAGCCCCAGGAATATTTCCATGGCTGAAAGAAACCTTATCACGAATATCCAAAAGCATGTAATCATCTTTACTTAAATTGCACATTTCTTCAAAAGAAATTATATTTTCACAGTCCATTTTTTCACCCTATCAATTAATCTGCATTATAAACATTATGTTATTTTACTCTCAAATAATATTATATGTAAATCTCTGCTTAAAATCAACATTCATAACATAACCAAACACTTTTAAAGCCTAACACCAAAAGATTATTTTTATATATAACATAAATAAAGGCAAAACCTTGAGCTTTGCCCAAGGTTTATGTTCATTGTAAAAGTAAATATTCATTATTGAATTTTTTGTTTAAATTCTCCCTGCTTTTTTCTTCCCGTTTTTAGCCTTCCCCTGAATTTCAGGAACAGGCTCAGTATCATTTTTAGGAAAATTGTTTTTCTTGTTGCTTTCTGTTCCATAGGATTCTTCAGGGTCAGGTCTTTTCATACCTGCTTTAGCCATATTAATCACCTCAAAATTATTATGGCTTAACAAAATCCCTTTATTCAAAAACAACAGAAATATATAATGAATAAAAACTTCCCTCATTGCAAAAATTATAATCGAGGTGATAATAATGGCTAAAGACAGTCAAATCGATCCAAAGGAAGTTCGTAAGAAAAAATCCAAGGGCGGTCAAACCATGACAGAAAGCTCCAGCGACGGAGCAAGCAATAATGCTAAATATCAATCAGGAAACCGCCATAAACCCGGCAATGATAAAAATTAACCTTTAATTGGAGGTAATCACATGGACACAAACAAGAAGCTGCCTGTCATAGACGGAGATTTGGAAATCCCAATATCAAAAGCATATCCTGTAATTGATACAGACCTTGCCAGGGATAATATTGAAAATAACACCCCTGCGGCAGAGTTGGAAGACCTTTAAAGCCTAATGTGTTACGCATAAATTATTTTAAAATAGGAATGCCTAAATAAACAGTATATTTTTTATCAGCTTTTCAAAACAAAAACCGCAAACCCTATAAAATAAGGGTTTGCGGTCATTTTTTAAATTATTTAAGGTTAACCTTAGCTCCAACTTCTTCAAGCTTAGCTTTGATTGCCTCAGCGTCTTCTTTAGAAGCCGCTTCTTTGATTACCTTAGGCGCGCCATCTACAGCTTCTTTAGCTTCTTTTAAGCCAAGACCTGTGATTTCTCTAACTACCTTGATAACCTTGATTTTTTCTGCTCCAGCTTCTGCTAATTCAACGTCAAATTCTGTTTTTTCTTCTGCTGCTTCTGCTGCTCCGCCTGCTGCAACAACTGCAACACCTGCTGCTGCTGAAACACCGAATTCTTCCTCTGCCGCTTTAACTAAATCGTTAAGCTCAATAACTGTAAGTTCTTTTACAGCTGCAATGATTTCTTCAATTGATAATTTTGCCATTATAAGCACCTCCGAATTATTCTCATGGATAATTTTTTAATTTAACTTGCAAGCATCATCTGAAATTTTAAATTATTCAGCCGCTTGTTCTTTCTTTGCAATCTGGTCGATAACACGAGCAAATGAAGATAATGGGGATTTGAAGCTTCCAAGAAGTTTTGAAAGAAGAACTTCTTTTGAAGGAATTCCCGCAACAGCTTTCATGCCCTCTGCATCATAAACAACACCTTCAATAACGCCTGCTTTAAACTCAAGATTCTTAAGTTCTTTTGCAGATGTATTTAAAATTCCAGCTGCTGTTGTTGCCTCGTCATAGCTAAAAGCAAAAGCACTTGGTCCTCCAAGGTGTGCTGAAAGACCTTCAAACTCAGTGTCCTTAACAGCCAATGTTACCATTGTGTTTTTGTATACCTTATAGTCAACTCCGGCTTCTCTTAACTTCTTTCTGAGTTTTGTGTCTTCGTCAACAGTTAAACCTCTTGCGTCAACAACAACCACAGATGCAGCCCTTGAAAGTCTCTCTTTAATTTCATTAACGATAACTTGCTTTTGTTCGATTTTTGCCATCTTTACACCTCCTTGTTTTAACACCGTTTAATGTTCATTTGTTTTTAGTTTTATGTTTTTACTGTAAAAATCTAATACAGCTTTAAAAGTTTCTTTTAACAAAAAACCTTTATCATTATCTTAAAAACAATCTGCATATCAAACAGTTTTTTTGATACAGGAAAACAATTAATCACCCCTTGGGCAATTTATTGTCAAAAATATAAAAACCTCTTCGCCTAAAGACAAAGAGGTTTAAGTTCACTTAAAGTAATCTTCTTCCTCGGCAGGCAAGCTACGCTTTTATGCAAAATGCACCTACTGTCTTCGGCAGTGTTTTCTAACTTTATGATAGTAACATACATTAAAACATATGTCAACCATGTTTTAGGCAAATCACTGCGAAAAAGAATTACTCAGTAATTTTGGCTGTGTTAAGTTTAATGCCGGGGCCCATTGTTGTTGCAATAACAACACTTTTAAGATACTGACCCTTTGCAGCCTGAGGTTTTGCTTTTATAACTGCACTCATAAGAGTCTGGAAGTTTTCGTTTAATTTTTCTGAACCAAAAGATACCTTGCCTATTGGAACATGAATGATATTTGTTTTGTCAAGACGATATTCAATCTTACCTGCTTTAATGTCGTTAACAGCTTTTGTAACTTCCATAGTTACAGTGCCTGCCTTAGGGTTAGGCATTAATCCTTTAGGACCAAGCACACGTCCAAGACGTCCAACAACACCCATCATGTCAGGGGTTGCAACAACAACATCAAAACCAAACCAGTTATCATTTTGAATTTTTGGAATCAAATCCTCTGCTCCAACAAAATCTGCGCCTGCCGCCAAAGCCTCTTCAGCCTTGTCACCTTTCGCAAAAACCAAAACACGAACTGTTTTACCTGTGCCGTGCGGAAGAACAACAGCACCACGAACCTGCTGATCAGCATGTCTGCTGTCAACACCCAAACGAATATGTGCCTCTACGGTTTCATCAAACTTAGCAACCGCTGTTTTCTGAACTAAATCAATGGCTGCATCTGTATCATATAATGACGTAGAGTCTACAAGCTTAACTTTTTCTAAATATTTCTTTCCTCTTTTCACTTTCGTGACCTCCTTATGTGGTAATATCGGGAGAATTGTCCCTCCCACCTATAGCCGAATTTAAAAATACTCGGCTTTATCCTTCAACAACAATGCCCATGCTTCTTGCAGTTCCGCAAACCATGCTGTAAGCAGATTCAACAGTTGCCGCATTAAGGTCAGGCATTTTAAGCTCAGCAATTTTCATTGCCTCCTCTTTGGAGATTGTAGCCACTTTGGTTTTGTTTGGAACGCCTGAACCGCTTTCGATTTTGCAAGCTTTCTTTAATAAAACCGCAGCCGGAGGAGTCTTTGTAACAAATGTGTAGCTTCTGTCTGCATAAACAGTGATAACTACAGGTATAACAAGACCTGCCTGCTGTGCTGTTTTTTCGTTGAATTCTTTACAAAAACCCATAATGTTCAAACCGTGCTGACCAAGGGCAGGGCCAACAGGTGGTGCTGGTGTTGCTTTACCAGCGTTAATTTGTAATTTAATATATCCGGTTACTTTCTTTGCCATTTCGGCACCTCCTAAAATATGTGGTAATTAACGGGGATTTCCCTCCCACGCACGAAACATTCTTTTCGTGCATACAACAATGGTTACAGTTTCTCAAGCTGAGTGTAGTCAAGCTCAACAGGTGTTTCTCTTCCAAAGATAGAAAGCATAACAACAACGCTTTTCTTTGCAACATTAATTTCTTTGATAACTCCTGTGGAGTCGGCAAAAGGACCTTTTGAAACCCTTATTCCGTCGCCTATTTCAAAATCAAAGGTTTGAATGTGTTGCTCAATACCCATGGATTTTGCCTCCGCTTCAGAAAGGGGCACGGGCTTACTTCCTGGTCCGACAAAACTTGTTACGCCTCTTGTGTTTCTTACAACATACCATGTTTCATCATTCATAACCATCTTAAGAAGAACATATCCCGGAAATACTTTTCTCTGAACTGTCTTTTTCTGCCCGTTTTTAATTTCTACAACATCTTGAACAGGAACACTGACTTCAAGAATCTGTTCCTGCATTCCTCTGTTTTCGATAATTTTTTCGATATTCGCCTTAACCTTGTTTTCATATCCTGAATAGGTATGAACAACATACCATTTAGCGTCGGCGGAAACATTGGACATTTCAGTTTTTTCAGTATTTATAATTTCTTCAGACATACTATCATCCTTTTTTTGTCTACTCAACTTAAATTAATCCAAAAAGACTCATAGCTGCGTTAACCGCTCCTGTAAACACAGTATCATAGCAGAAAACAATGGCTCCCACAATTAATGATACAACAATAACAGTGCCTACCTTTTTAACCATTTCATCCTTTTGAGGCCAAACTATTTTTCTAAATTCAGCCTTATGATCGGCAACAACTGCGCCGAAACTTGGTTTCTTCACTTTTTCGTTTGGGTTGTTTGTAGCTTTTCCTTCCATTTTTCCACTTCCCTTTCAGGTTTATAACCAACAGAGGAAATTACTTTGTTTCTTTGTGAACAGTGTGTGTTTTACAGAATCTGCAGTATTTTTTAAACTCCATTCTGTCCGGGTGATTCTTTTTTTCCTTTGTTGTGTCGTAGTTTCTTTGCTTGCACTCTGTGCATGCCAAAGTAATTTTGGTTCTCATTACTTCCACCTCCAAGTAGAACTCTTGCATAAAAATTTTGCATAAAAAAAAGACTTTCGTCATTCAAACACAAGTATAACACAATTATTTTTTATGTGTCAATGTTTTTTTACATAGTTGCATTTTTATATTCTTCCAAGGCACAAGCAAGCTGGTCGGGACATGATGTGCTTCTTGACTGGCAAGTTACACCTTTAAGCTTTTCAATAACATCTTCAACTTCCATGCCCTTTACAAGGTTTTCGATTCCCAAGTGACTTCCATCGCATCCGCCGTGAAAAATAACATCTTTAACCTTTGTTCCTTCAATGGCAAAACTTATGCTTTTGGCACAAACTCCCTTTGTTTTATATGTGTTTGACATTTCCTCACCTCCCTATTTTTTTCTGAAATTTTATTTAAAAATTATAACACAGTAAATTATAGCCTTCAACATTTTTTTAAAAGAAACAACTGCCCCGACTTTTTGAAAAAGTCAAGGCAATAATTAAAAATTACATAAACCGCTGTAAGCTTTACTTTTGCACTACACAGGTTTTCTTCTTTTGTAGAAAACCACAAATAATATACCGCCTGACAATAATACTGCCGAAATCACTAAAACAACACAAGACCACATGTCAAACCCTAAGGCAGAAGAAGGTTGTGAAACCTCTCCATTTTGCTTTTTCCCCTGAGAGCTATTGTTCATGCCTTTTCCCATGTTTACTGGAAAAGATTCCGCCGCTCTGTCTTTAAACATGGCAATCTGCTCCTCTGTAAAGCCTAATTCCAGAAGTTCTTCAGACTGCTCAGCTGTCAGTTCACCGTCTTGTGCAGCGGCAAAAATCTCTGCCATCTTCTGCATATTCTCAGGCTCAAATCCGCCGCCCATACCATTGGTGCTTCTGTTACCTCCGTCTTTTCCCTGTCCTCCGCCAAAACCGCCGCCCATGCTTCCAAGTGCTGATAAATCAATGCTTGATGCATCAATAAGTGCCTCGGAATTAAGGCTTTGCCCCTCAGTTGTTGAAGGAATCGTTCCGTCTAACTGCCCTTCAATGCTTTTTGCACGAAGTGTTCCCAGCTTTTCAAGTTCAACAACACCTTTTTCATAAGATGCAAAATCATAAAATGCCGTCGGGTCAGCCTCTATATAGGAAGAGATTAAATCATCCAAAGAATTAATAGTTTGAGTAAAAACACCGCTGTTAAAATAACCCTCAATAATCTGCCTTAAATAACTATGATAAAGCTCCATATATTGAGGCACTTCAAGCAGCTTTCCAAGCATTGGTCTGTCTTCAAGGCTGACACCGGAAACAGGTGTATCAATAGGGAAGTTTACAACAGAAGAAGCAGAGCCTGATTGAAAACCGCCAAATGCCAAGTTAAAATCCCAGGGAAGCATAGTCAACTGCCCGTTTTTTTCATATAAATAGTAGTTATGGCTCATGTTTGATACATAGCTGTCCAAATTTACAATCACTGTATGAGCCGCAAAATATTTTAATGTTGCCTCAACATCAACAACACTTTCTAAATCTTCACCTTCATTTAGCTTTTTCAGCGCATTTATAACACGTGCATAGTCCTTGTCTGTGGTTTTAAACACGTCATTTTCAAATATGTCGGAATAGCTTGAAATCTCATCATCTGTATATTTCAAAGTTGAACCTCCCGAGCCTCCCCTTAGTCCGCCGCCAAAACCAGGGCTAAAATCACCTCCCGCAAAGAATTGGTCTTGATTCTCATTGTGACTCTTTTGTTCTTCCGAGTTTTCCTGACGTGAAAAGCCTTTGTCGTTACCTCTGTCTAAATCCCCATTGGGAGCCGCCCCCTCATTAGGCAAATTCCCTTGGGCAAATTCTGACTGGCCTGCTCTTCCCCTGCCCTCTTGCTGTGGAAAGCCTTCCTCTTGGCCATTATCCCTCCTTTCTGTCGGAAAATTGTTTGCACGTCCCCCTCCGCCAATGTTCATGCTTTCAGGCTTATAAAGTTTTCCATAGTCGTTGCCGTAAACACGAACGGTATAACTGTCCTCAAGAGTCTCAATTGCAAGATAAAGACCCCAGGTTTCACCATTGACACTGATATTAGAAAATGAATAAAGCGGAGTTTCCACACCAGCGTAAGCCATAAGGTCATAAGAAAGATATTCTTTCATGTATGTAGAATCACCTTGCATGTTGTTAACAACAATTTTATCAAGTCCCAGCCAAGTCTGCCCCGAAACATAATGGTCAAACTCAATCTTAAAACTATATCTGTCTGTTGTATCGTCTTGCGCCACCATGCTAAGGCTTGAATTGCCTTTTGGCCGAACCCCCACATTGCTTATTTTCACACCGTCAATAATAACAGTGGCCGAAATGTATTCTTCAGCCATGGCATTTTCAAGCATGCCTTCCCAGTCTTTTTCATCTGCGATAATTTCAATGTCAAGCACTTTGTTTTTGTCCATGGCTGCTGCATAGGGAAGCTGAGCCGCCCCGGTGATTGATTCAAAAACCCATGGCGCAAAATATCCAATGCCTATAAACACCACCGAGGCCGCCATGAGTAATGCCGATAAAAATCCTATCCACTTGTGCTTAATCATGACGATTCCCCCCCCTTATGACATATAGTCGCCGTTATAGCTGACAAGCGCCACATTTTTAATTCCTGAAATTTCTTTGATACCGTTTATAAATTTAGTTGAATTATCTTTTAAACGAATTTCATAGGTAGTTTCCATGCCTAAAACAGACACCGTTTTTGATTTAATGCTGTACCTTTTCACGCTTTCTTGAATATACTTTAAAACATCATCTTCCCGTTCCTCTTCTTCACTGCTGATAATTAAAATATAAGGCGAATCTACACTTTTTCTATTAACAAACACAACAAGAATAATCCCAATAAAAAGAGAGCCGAAAATTGCCAAAGGCAAAAGCCCTGCCCCTAATACAATACCTGCAACGATTGACCAAAACAAAAACACAATATCAAGAGGCTCTTTTATTGCCGTTCTAAATCTCACAATGGATAATGCCCCAACCATACCAAGAGATAAAATAATGTTAGATGTAACCGCCAAAATAACCAGCGTTGTCACTAAAGTAAGCCCAAGGAGCGCCACTCCAAAACCTGCCGAATACATTACACCGCTGTATGTTTTTTTATAAACATAAAATATAAATATTCCTAACACAAAAGCAAGCCCCATGGCAATCACCATATCAAGGGGTGAAAAACTTGTTATGTTTTCCAGAAAACTTGATTTAAACAGATCATTAAAAGTCATTATTATCTCTCCTTATCCATAAATACGGCAGGCCGCATATTTTGAAAATGCCGCTGTGCGGCGTGTGTTTGTTTGAATAACATCCCTAATAATATCAGGCAAAAAATCATCATACTTTACCTCAAGCAAAAGCACCCCTGGTTCGCCTGTGTCAAGTGTGGGAACATCTTTGTCAAAAAGCCCTGTTGAGTAAAGCCCTGTTCTTACATTCGAATCAAATGTAATACGTACATTTCCATAAGGAAAAATGTATGCCTCACGGAAATAATCCACCAAGGTTTTAGGCCTAAGCCGCTGATAGCGAATTTTTGCATAAAACTCCGTAATCAATGCATCATTGCTTTTTAGCATCCATGAAATATCTCCTTCAAGAATTTTTTCAGTCTGTTCCCTTGTAAGCTTTACAGATTGCTTGTTGCAAAGACCGTTGATTTTGCTTTTCTTTTCAAGCCGTATAAAATCTCCGCTTTCGTTATAAAGACGTATTCTGAATTTCTCACGGCTTGGAAGTCCGTATAGCTTTTCCCGAAGCGCTTTGTCATCATCATTGTCAAAATACAAACTGCGGATATGATACAGCCCGTTTTCATCGGCGTTTGGGTCAAGCTTTGCAACAAGCCTAAGCCTTTGCCTTAATGTGTGATAGTCTAACAGGTTAATTGCATGTTTGTATTCATGCCTATACTTTAGTTGGTTCATGTTTTCACCTCCATCGTTTTTACATTCTAAAACGTCAAGCTTAATTAAAGCTTAATAAAAAAAATTTATAACTTTTTTTAAGCTTACATTAAACTTGCCATAGTAAAATTATTGTACAAAGTGATATAATTGATTAAAAGGAGGAAACGCTGTGAGAATATTAATTGTTGAAGATGAAAAACGCCTTGCAGAAACTCTTGCGGATATTGTTGCACAAAATAAAGATATTGCAGATATTTGCCATGACGGTAAAAGCGGCCTTGATAATGCCCTTTCCAATATTTATGATGCTGTTATTCTTGATGTTATGCTTCCTGAAATGGATGGCTTTGAGGTTGTTCGCCAAATGAGAAAAAATAAAAACACTACTCCTGTATTGATGCTTACGGCAAAAACCTCATTGGATGATAGAGTGAACGGCCTTGATTACGGAGCAGATTATTATCTGACAAAACCCTTTGAAACAGCAGAACTTCTTGCATGTTTGCGCACAATTACAAGACGTGGAAACGAATTGAAACCCGAGCACATTCAATATGAAGATATTGTTGTAAACCCTGCCACAAGCGAGCTTTTGTGCAGTCCTCGTTCTGTGCGCCTTGGTGCTAAAGAGTTGGAGCTTATACGTCTGCTTATTGCAAATAAAGGTATTCTTCTATCAAAAGAAAGTATTTATTTAAAAATATGGGGTTACGAAAGTGAAGCGGGAGATAATATTGTGGAGGTTTATATTTCCTTTTTAAGAAAAAAACTTGAACATATTGGCTCAAAAGTAAAAATCTCAGTTGTGCGTCGGTTAGGGTATCAGCTGGAGGTAGAAAAATGATTAAAAAACTGCGCCGTAAACTTGTATTAATTGTTATGAGTGTTGTAACCACAATGCTTCTTGCAATTTTTTTCACCATGCTTTACACTGTGCAAAAAAATAATGAACAAATGAGCATTGTTGCACTTCGTCAGGCACTCAACACACACAATATGCATCCCTTTGCCTCTGAAGAAAAACGGCTTGATGAAAAACCTGATTTTTCAAACAACAGACCTCCCACTCCTCAAAAATCCGCTCCTCAAACACGTCTTCCTGTGCTTGTTGCGGAAATGGACAAGGATGGAAACATATCATTAATTTCAAACCAGCTTTATTTTATTCAAGAAACAGATGTTTCCGCCATTGTTGAACTTGCCGCAAGCAAATCAAACAACGTAGGCATACTTTCAGACTATACACTTAGATATTTGCGGGAAAACACCAAAAACGGTACACGTATTGCCTTTATAGATATTTATATAGAACAGGAAATGCTTAAAAAGCAAGTTTTCAACTCCCTTTTAATAGGCGGCTTGGCAATGCTTTCCTTTTTTGTTCTGAGCTTGTTTCTGGCACGATGGGCAGTTCGTCCTGTAGAAACTGCGTGGGAACAACAAAAACAGTTTGTTGCCAATGCCTCCCACGAACTTAAAACACCCCTCACTGTTATATTGTCTAACGCAGATATGCTTAGAACAGAAAAAACCTTGAAGACAGCAGAAACTCTCGGCGTATGGAGCATATTCACGCAGAAGCAGTAAGAATGAAACAGCTTGTGGAGGATATGCTGGCTCTTGCCAAGTCTGACATCCAAGAAAAAACTGAAATACACAGTGTTGTGGATTTCAGCTATATTGTAAAAAGTGCAGTTCTTATGTATGAACCTATTATTTATGACGAAGGAAAGGCTCTTTCCTACGAAATTGAAAACAACCTTGAAGTTCGGGCAGATGCACCACGACTACAGCAGGCAGTTCACATTCTTTTAGATAATGCCCAAAAATATTCAACCCAAGGAAGCACAATTTATGTAGCCTTAAGTAAAACAGACAATAAAGGTCTTCTTAAAATTTCAAACCAGGGCACACCAATTCCAAAGGAGGAATTAAAAAAGATTTTTTTAAGATTTTATCGAATGGATGAATCAAGAAGCCAGCACGGAAGTTTTGGCCTTGGCTTATCAATTGCACAAAACATTATATATGCCCATAAAGGGTCAATATGGGCAGACAGCGATGGAAAATCCCACAACAATTTTTATATATCGTTGCCTCTTATATAATGCAGCTTCGCTGTTCCTCTTCGAACTCACTTTAAAACCGCATAAATATGCGGTTTTAACAAAAGTTTTTGCTCCGCTTTTTTCAAAAAGCGGATGGGTTTGGGCGAAGACCAAGGTCTATTTAATAAAACTCTTAATAGTTTTACCCCTAACCCCGTAAACACTCTATCTGTTCAGGAATTTGCTTTACAAACCACTAATTTGGTCTATCTTCACTGTTCCTCTTTGAACCCTCATTTAAACCGCATAAATATGCGGTTTAAACAAAAGTTTTTGCTCCGCTTTTTTCAAAAAGCGGATGGGTTTGGGCGAAGCTCAAGGTCTTATCCCTGTCCCGATTTCTTAAACACCTTATGTGTATATCTTGAGTATAATTACAGATTATGTTACTATAATAATCAAAACTATTTGTGTTTCAAACAAACATGATTGCTTTAAAAGGTGGTAGATATTATGAAAATAGGCTTTCGCACAATCAAAACAGTAGCCGCAGTGTTCATATGCTTTCTTATAGATTATCTGGTGTATCCAAACTCTGCATTTTTCTCATCTGTAGCCGCAATTTTATGCATACAAAAAAGCAGTAAAGATAGCTTGGAGGAAGCAAAGAAAAGAGAAGTGGGCACAATAATCGGCGGTCTTTACGGTGCATTGTTTTTGTTTCTTGAAAATCTAATAGGCTCTTTTTCTTGGGAACTTTTACGATATTTGGTTATTTCCCTTATGCTTATTCCGATTATACAGCTTTCTGTAAAAATAAAACAAGATAAAGGAACATTCCTTATGTGCGTTGTTTTTTTAAGTATAGTCATTAACCGTGTAGGGGATGCTAACCCCTTGTCTTTTGCATTGGAGAGAACCCTTGAAACATCAGTGGGTATTGCTGTGGCGCTTTGTATCAGCTTGATTTTCCCCTATAATAATAACGAAGAAAATTCTTTTGAAGATGAAAACTGCAACGTATAAATAATTGTATGTCTTTTAAAAAACTAAAAACTAATAAAAAAACGTTGAGTCTATATATAAACTCAACGTTTTTTTGTGTATAAAACCGGCCCTCTAAGTTAAAATAACACATAATAAAAGCCAGCTTTTTCAAATATCTATAATAAGCTCAACAGGACAATGGTCAGAGCCCATCACTTCCGAATAAATTTTAGCACTTACAAGCCTTTCATCCAACCTTTTTGAAGTTACAAAATAATCAATTCTCCACCCTGCATTGTTTTTTCTTGCGTTAAACCTGTAACTCCACCAAGAATACGCTCCAGTTAAATCAGGATAAAAAAACCTGAATGTATCTGTAAAACCGCTTTCCAAAAGCTCTGTAAACTTGGCTCTTTCTTCATAGGTAAAGCCTGCATTGCCAATGTTTGGCTTTGGGTTTTTAAGATCAATTTCGTTATGGGCAACGTTTAAATCTCCGCATAATATAACAGGCTTTTTATCTTCTAATTTAAGCAGATATTCCCTCATGGCATCTTCCCATTGAACTCTGTATTCAAGACGTGCATTTTTATCCTGACTATTGGGAACATATGCGGTTACATGAAAAAAATCTTCAAACTCAAGGGTTATAACTCGCCCCTCGTTGTCATGCTCTTCTATACCCAAGCCATAAAAAACAGATAAAGGTTCTTTTTTTGTAAAAACCGCAACCCCTGAATATCCCTTCTTAACAGCATAGTTCCAGTATTGAAAATACCCTTTTGGGCTAATGTCAATCTGCCCTTCCTGAAGCTTTGTTTCCTGCAATGAAAATATATCAGCATCAGCCTCTTCAAAAAAGTCCATAAACCCTTTCCCGACCGCCGCCCTTAAACCGTTCACGTTCCATGAAATCATTTTCATTTTAAATCACTCACTTTCCATAGCAACAAGTGTAACCCCTGCCTCATTAAGCATTGTAAGGGAAAGCTCATCAGGATAATCACCCTTGTAAACAATTTTTTTAATACCCGCATTTATAACCATTTTCGCACAAATAACACATGGCTGCAAAGTTACATAAAGAATTCCGCCCTCAGTGCTTACCCCAATGTTTGCAGCTTGAATTATGGCGTTTTGCTCTGCATGAAGTGCACGGCAAAGCTCATGGCGCTCTCCCGAGGGAATGTTCATCTCAATTCTTTGGCATGTTCCTTTGTCTGTGCAGTGATAAGTTCCCGATGGTGCTCCGTTATATCCTGTTGTTATAATTCTGTTGTCCTTAACAATAACAGCACCCACCTGCCGTCTTAAACATGTGGAGCGTGTCTTTACTATCTCAGCTATTTGCATAAAATATTCATCCCAGCTTGCACGCATATATGTATACCCCCGAAAGTTAAAATTTCAAAAATTATAACATAAAAACACAAAAAAAGACAGACGCATATTACCCATCTACCTTAAAAATCATTTTTCCATTAAAAAATTGCGGTCTGAGAACAGACCTTGGGCTTTGCCCAAACCCATCCGCTTTTTAAAAAAAGCGGAACAAAAACTTTTGTTAAAACCGCATATCTATGCGGTTTTAATACAGCAAACAAGAACAACAAAGATAGCAATACAGCAGTTTGCAAAATAAAGTACCCAACAAGTAAACTTCCTCTTATGACACTCTATTTCCCCTTCTTATAAATAAACCATAGGAATTTATCCCTCAAGTTTCTTAAACTAAGCCTTTCCCTTAGCTTTAATAATGTTAAACCCAATAACTCCTCCAAGTATAGCCGCTATACCGATATAATGATAATAATAAAAGGGTTCCTTTAAAATTATCACCCCTGCCAGTATACTTACAACAGTTGACACATTATTAAAAAGCGCAACCTTTGTAGCCTCAATTTTCGATAAGGCATAAGAAAGAAAAAGCGCCGATAAAAACGAAGAAAACACCCCTAAATAAAGTATCGCCAAAACAAATGTCAAATCTCCAAAGGGTTTAAAATACCCTCCTATGCCGCCTGTTAAAAAATGCTTAACAACAGCAATAAAATTAAAAATAACAAACCCCGAAAGACTAATTGCATATGTAATTTCCATGGCCGAATATTTATTTGACAGCCTTCTTATAAACACATTATAAAAAGATAAAGCTGAAACAGAAGCTAAAATTAATAAAAATCCTAAACTGCTGTAACCTCCAATGCTTGCACCGTTCATTACATTTATATAAATAACCCCTAAAACAGATATTACCATAAGAAACACCTGTGCCTTGCTTGCCTTTTCGTCAATGGCAAATCTTGCAATAACAAATGTAAAAATAGGCACAACAGCATAAATAATTCCTGCCTCCGATGAAGAAATACTGCTTAAACCCAATGTCTGCATAAGAAAAAAGATAACAGGATAAGCAATGCTAAGCGGTAAAATCTTCTTCCAATCAGAAATGTTGAGGTTAATTGCCTTTGGTCTAAACACTTTATATAACAAAACACATGCAGCAGTTATTGTAAACCTGTGTGCCAGCAAATCAATTGTGTCTGCCGCATTAAGGGCCACTTTAACAAACAAAAAAGAAAGTCCCACAATTATAGCCTGCACAGTTATTGTTATAAACGCCTTTTTAGAATCTGTCAAATTCTCCACCCCTTTAAAATATTAATACAGCCTTTGTAATTAAAAGCTATTTAATATAATAATATCACAAAAGAAAGAATAAAACAAAGGCGTTGACTTTTGAAAATCAAAACAGCCCATCCTTTGATAAGCTGCTTCAACTTTCAATTAAATTGCTTAAGGAAGCAAAAGTCTTTCCCCCGAATAAATAACATTCTCGTTTGACAAATTGTTAATTTTCATAATTTCACTTACCTTTTCTCCGCTGCCATAAAATTTTCTGCTGATATAAAGAAGGCTGTCACCATCCTCCACAACATAAATTTTCATATTCTGGGTCTGAACTTCCTCTTCATCTACAGAAGGCTTTTCCTCTGTTTCAGGTTCAGGGGTTTCTTCTTTTATATCTTTATCTTCTTTTATCTCTTCTTGTTTTACAATTTGTGCGGCAAAAACTTGAGCCGCTTTTTCTTCAAATGTTTTGTTCATGGTTTCATAACTGCTTTTCATTGTAACAAGCTCTGTTTCAAGGTTTTTTATTCTTGTTCTGTTATTTAAAAGGTTTCCGCTCATAAGAACACTGGCAAGGCATAATGCCGCACATATGGCTGTAAGCACCACCTGCCTGTTGTGCATTTCTTTTTCTTTTTCTTCTGCCTTTTCATTAAGCACCTTTCTGATTCTTTTTGCCGCATCAACTCTTTCAAGGGGTTTCTCTTTGCCCTCTTTTGCACAAAATGAAACACTTTCCTCCTTGTGCCTTGTTATTCCAAGAAGCCTTGCAACTGCCGCCTTTCCGCTTTCCTTAGGAGGCTCTTCTTCAAAATCCGAAACAACTTTGGGTTTGATCAAACTGTTTTCAATCATATAGTTTTGCATTGTTTCATTTTTGTCATAATAAATAAAATATCCTCTAACCGTTCTTAACGAAAGCTCACAAGGCGGCATACAATAAAATGCATCCAGCCTTTCCCCCGGGTCCATAACAAATAAAAGCTGCCAGCTTTCCTTAAAACACTCTCTGTGGAAAGCGGCATCAGAGGGAATTACATAAGTTCCAAAATCCGGCTGAATATGTACCCAGCCAATTATACAAAGCCCTTTAAAATATATTTCCAGCTGGCGGTTTATATAATTCCAACTCTCCTCCGTAAAGCTGATTTTATCCCCAAAGCTTTCTGTGTGCCTGCCCTCAATGGCTCCGCTTATTTCACACACATCAACCCCGTCAACTTCTTGATGCTTCCCAACCAAAACTGCAAGCTTTTCCCCGCCGCCGCCGCTTCTTGCAAATTGATAAAGATAGGTGTAAACATAGTCCTCAAGATAAATTTTTAAATCCCTGTCAGCATTGCCCATTTGCTTTATGTTTGCAGGAAACTTAAACTCCTTTGAGTCTTTTAAGATGCTGTCAGAAGGAAATTCATGTTCCATAGTTAAAATGCCTCCTTAGTAGAAATTGTCTGCATATACCTTGCATTAAACAGTGTAGATAGAATATACCATTTAAAGCCGATGTTTTTTTGTAAAACCATGTAACCTATTCCCATCAATTACCACCAAATTCTTTTTCATTCTGTCTAAAAACATCAAATAAATATTATATAAATTATTTTTTCTCACGAAAGCTGACAAAATCTCAAGGTTTGTGGAAAATAAAAAACCGACTTCATAAAAGAAATCGGTTTAAAACAAATTTTATTTTTTATATCAAGCAAAGCTCTTACACATCAAGCTTCATATCTCCAAATTTAATATATCCTTTTTTCCTCATAAACTCGCTTATTATAAGCGTAAGAACAGCAGGAAGAACAAAATGAAGTAAAATAATCTGGAAAAGCAGCTCACCGCTTCCTCTTGTTCCCGCCATTGTCTGCCATGTCATAATCTGCCCCACAAGGCCGCTTGTGCCCATACCGCCTCCTGCAGGATTGTTTTCCATTTTAAAAACACATGTGCCTAAAGGCCCTAAAATTCCGCTGGCAATTGTGGGAGGAAGCCATATTAAAGGGTTTCTGACAATATTAGGCACTTGAAGCATGCTTGTGCCGATGCCCTGTGCAAAAAAGCCTCCCCATTTATTTTCACGAAAACTTGCAACAGCAAAGCCAATCATTTGTGCTGAGCAGCCTATTGTTGCGGCCCCTGCCGGAAGTCCGCTAAGGCCAAGAATTATGGAAAGAGCGGCAGAGCTTATTGGAAGCGTTAAAACCATACCCATAACAACAGAAACAACAATGCCCATAAGAAACGGCTGAAGCTCTGTTGCAACATTAATAAAGTTTCCAAGCCAAATCATTCCCTTTGAAAGGGGAGGCCCCACAATAGCACCCATAACACACCCTGCAACAATTGTAACAAGGGGTGTAAATATAATGTCAGCCTTTGTTTTTCCCGAAATCAAAAGCCCAAGTTCAATGCCTAAAACAGCGGCAATAAATGCTCCTAAAGGATCCCCCGCACCTGTAAGCCTTACAGCACCTTCAACAATTATTTTACCGCTTAAAATAGATGCCGCATTTGCTCCAAACATTCCCGTTACAGCCGATGAAAAAATAATAAGCCTTGGCGCATTAAGACAATATGCTGTTCCTATGCCTATGGCAGACCCTGTGCACACCCCTGCAATTGTTCCTATGGAAACAATAAAATTTCCCACATCACCGCCTATAAGAGAGCCTATTTGTTTTATAATAAGCCCGACGATAAGAGTCGAAAAAAGCCCTAAGGCCATTCCGTTCAAACCGTTTATAAAATATCTCTTTAAAATTCGTTTAAATAAAGATTCATTTTCCTTTGTCATTTCTTTTCCCCCATAAGTTTGTAATAAATATTATATACATCATATATACAGATGTGTAATCAATTGTAAGACTAAAGAGCTATGCTCGTTTCCTACCTAATTCCACACCTTAAAACCTTATAGCTATATGGTTTTAACAAAAGCCTTTGATTAACCTTTTTTCAAAAATGAATGGATTTTAATAAATCCAAGGCTTGCTTTTCTTTGATATATATAGGTGTATATACATGTTAGACAAAAGAAAATATATCACATCTTTATTCTAAAATCAAGTATTCTTTTTTTAAAAGCTCGTTACATATTTCATCCAGAGTTTCCACATCATCAGCCTCTACAATATGGTTATGCACACCATTTGTAAGCGTAAGGAGAGGCTCACAGCCGCTTTCACCAATGTTCTCCAAAAACACTTTTATATCTTTTCTGCTTTTTATGTTTAAAGTTTCTCCGATTACTCCATAAATAGGGTGATTAACTGTTGTGTTTAATATTCTGCCTCCTAAATCAACAATTATTTTCAGCTCATCTTCCATTTCTCCTGACCCATGACGCACTCTAATAAGCTTAGTGAACCCCTTTTTTTCTGCATCATTAAGAATATATCCCTTTGGGGTGGATATAATATCCTTTTTTTCCGCCTTTAAAATACCAACGTCTTTAACAATAATCTGCCTTGTCACACCAAATTTTTCAGCTAAAACTGATGCGCTGACAGGGGCCTTTGCGGCGGATAAAATTTTATAAATTTCCTTTCGTCTGTCTGAACTGCTCATAAATCTTCATACACTCCTTTTACAGTGCAAAACTGCGGAGCTTCTTCACAATTCGGTTTAACAACCAAACAAATCAAAAAACACCGCAGCCAATTTAATCAAATTATGTATTTATCTTTCTTTGATGGTCTTGCATCAATTTCAGCCTTTTTTTCTTCATAACCGGGTCTGCCAAACATTGCATATGTGGCATTTTTCCCCTCTTCAACCCCGGGCTGGTCAAAAGCATCAATGTTCATAAGTTCTCCTGCAAACCCTGTTGCAACCTCAAACATGTAAAGAAGCTGTCCTAATGTATTCTCGTTTACTTTTGGAAGGGTTATTGTCATGTTGGTTTTTCCGCTTTTTAACAAAGCATACTCTGTTGCCATCTGTTCTGTTTTAATAAGCTGATTTTGACTGACTCCGCCAAGAAAACCAAGGCTTGGTATGTCTTGATAAATTTTTGGAATTGTAATGCTTTCCCTAAACTCATCAATCCCCAAAATAACAATTATCTTGTCAAAAGGCCCTTCTGTGTAAAGCTGAACCTGAGAATGCTGGTCTGTAACTCCAAGTGCCTTAACAGGTGTCTGACCTGTCCAAACCTGATTCCCCTCATTGTCAAACTTTTTACCAAGACTTTCCGCCCAAAGCTGGGCATACCAATCGGAAATATATTTAAGACTGTCGGCATAAGGCATCATAACAGAAATATTTTTCCCTTGCTTCATACCTATGTAATGCAAAACCGCATACATATATGCAGGGTTTTTGTAAACATCATCTTCTTTGCACATTTTATCCATAAGAGCAGCGCCTTTAAGCATTTCCTTAATATCAATTCCGCACATTGCCGCAGGCAAAAGTCCAACAGGAGTAAGCTGTGAAAACCTTCCGCCAACACCTCTTGGAATATAAAAAGTCTTGTATCCCTCTTCTTTGGCAATTTTAATAAGGTTTCCATTTTCTCTGTCAGTGGTGCAGACAATATGCTTTGATGCTTCTTCTTTTCCCAGTTCTTTTTCAAGAATTTCTTTTATAATCATAAACTGGCTCATTGTTTCAGATGTGGAGCCGCTTTTTGAAACACAGTTAAAAAGGCTCTTTTTCACATCTATAACATCAAAAAGATAAACAAGCCTTTCAGGGTCAACATTATCAGCAACATACAGCTTAGGAAAACCTTTTCGTTTTTCAGCAGAAAGCTCGTTGTAGTATGGATGGTTAATTGCCTGCTGAACTGCAAGCGGCCCTAAAGCCGAA
The DNA here is from genome assembly GCA_040772665.1 of Lachnospiraceae bacterium. Lineage (GTDB taxonomy): Bacteria > Bacillota > Clostridia > Lachnospirales > Anaerotignaceae > JAXGXT01. The sequence goes on from JAXGXT010000001.1 coordinate 212,909, forward strand.
CCGCCTATGCCAAGAACAATAAAAGCCTCAAACTTATCTTTTACATCATTTACATAGCCGATTATTTCCTCAGTAATTTCTTCTTGATTGTAAGGTAAATCCCGCCAGTCCATTTTTCCGTTATCTCTTTTATAAATCATTGCCTTTTTTGCTTCATCAATCTTTAAAGAAAGATTTTCAATGTCTTTTTCGGAAATACCATGCTGTCCAACAAAATCTGTCATCATGTTATTAAAATCCAGTTTTAATTTCACTTACAATCCCTCCAAAAAATATATTTTTTCAAAGATTTGTTACTTTCCTTCTTTAATTTTATTAAGAAGTTTGTCAGCTTCAGGAAGGTTATATAAGCTTTCAAAAACATATCCTTGTGATTTAAGGTCTTTTATTGCATCATCCAAAGCATCTGCGTTTGATTTGCTTACAGCATGTAAAAGCATTATACAGCCGTTGTGGCTGTATTTCATTATGGTGTCATAAGCTGCTTCTTTTCCCGGCTGTTCATCAACAAGCCAGTCTTTATATGCAAAACTCCAAAAAATTGTTTTATATCCTGCTTCCTGTGTTTTTTCCAAAGTTCTTATACTGTATTCTCCGGTAGGGGGCCTAAAAAACAAGTCCATATCTTTTCCTGTAATTTCTTTATAATAATCTGCACAGCCGTTAATTTCTTGAAGAATCTTTTCGTCTGTTATTGTGCTCATTTTAGGGTGAGTAACAGAATGGTTTCCAACAACATGCCCCTCAATGGCCATTCTTATTGTTAATTCAGGTTCATCTTTCATAAAAGCACGTGTTACAAAAAAGGCCGCAGGAACATTGTTTTCTTTTAATGTATCAAGTATGCCTTCCGTATATCCCATTTCATACCCTTCATCAAATGTTAGATAAATAACCTTTCTGCTTGTATCTCCAAGATAAAAAGCTTCATAGTCTAAAATCGCAATATCCCCCTGTGCAGACGGCGGTTCTTTTGAATCGGTTCTTTTAAACCACCAGCTTTTAGAATCGTTATAGCCAATTTGAGAATGATTTTCTATAGGTGTATTTGGATATGTAGCTGCAACTTTGTCATAGTCAAGATTGTTTCTTTCAAACTGAAAGCGTTCTTCTTTTGAAACATCTTCTTTGGAAACGTCTTCTTTTGTATCTAATTCTTCTTTTTTCGTTTCCTCTTCTTCCTTTTCCTGTGAAACAATTGGAATTGCTTCTTTTGGTTTTCTTAAAATATCAATATTAAGCTGTGTAACAGAAAGGCATAAAAGAATAAATACAGCAACGTAACCCATGGCAGCATCTCCTTGCCCAAACCATATTTTTTACAATTATATCATCTTTTCCCTCAAAGTTAAAGTACCGAAATTTAAAGAAAAAACCGAAGTTTTGGCATAAACCTCGGTCATCATCACTTTATTTTTTTAATAAACTCCTCTAACTTTTTAACAGTTTGACCGCTAAGATGATGTTCAATAAGACATGCCTCTTTTTCAGCAGTTTCTTCATCAACACCAAGACAATCTGTTAAAAATGAACTAACAAGCCTGTGCCTTTTTAAAACATCCACAGCAATTTTTCTGCCCTCTTCCGTAAGGCTTAAATCTCCGTAATATTCATGGTTAACAAGACCCTGACCTTTAAGAGTATTTATTGCACGGTTAACACTTGGCTTTGAAATTTCAAGCTCTCCTGCAACATCAGTAACTCTGACATGGCCGTTTTTCTTATTTAAAACATAAATAGCTTCAAGATAATCTTCTAACGAGGCTGTAACATTAATTCTTTTTAAATTCATTCTTCTCTCCTAATCTGCCGCATACTCCCAATACTTTATTTTCTTTTATAACTTGTATCTAATCCTTTTAAAATTCATCAGCATTTATAACTAAAACCATTAGCAATTCAAACAATTAAACCATATATATATGCTGTATAGTATACCATGAATGACAAAAAAATTCAAAATTATATTTTTTTCAATTTTAACCTTGCATAATATAAACTTTTAATATAGAATAAGGTTTGCTAATCTACTAATGGGAGGTGTTTTCCGATGGCATACCAGATTGATAGCAGCTGTATCGCATGCGGCGCATGTGTTGCTGAATGTCCAACAAACTGTATTTCTGACGACGGTAGTATCTATAAAGTAAACGAAGCTGATTGCATCGATTGTGGTTCATGTGCAAGCGCATGTCCAGTTGACGCTCCAAAGCAGATCTAATTTAATCTATCGTACATAAAAAAATCTTATACATAAAAGGTATAAGATTTTTTTTATTAATAAATTATAAAAAGGACAAATCTTAAAAGGCCAAATTTCACTTTTTAAGGGCTCCAAGAAAGGATGAAAAAAATGAACAAACTAAGCTTTCCCCACTCCTATTTACACAAAATACAATATTATGAAACAGATAAAATGGGTGTGGTTCATCATTCCAACTATATCAGATTTTTTGAAGAGGCAAGAACCGACTATTTTGAAAAAACAGGCTTGGGTTATGACAAAATCGAAAGTCTTGGGCTTATAGTTCCTGTTCTTCATGTTTCTTGCGATTATAAAGCCTCCTCTGCATATGGGCAAACCTTGGAAATTCATCTTAAACTTGTGGAGTTTGACGGAATTCGCTTTGCCTTTGAATATTCTGTAACCTCACAAAACGGAGAAATTCTTCACGCCACAGGCAAAACACGCCATTGCTTTTTAAACAGTAACTTTAAACCAGTTCTTGTGAAGAAAACCCACCCAAATGTTTATGAATATATTACAAAACTTTTAGAAAAATAAAATTTATGCTTATTTTTTTATAATGTGGGAACTTTAATAAATAAAAGAGTGAAGACAAACCTTGGCTTTCGCCCAAAACCATTACTCTGCAAATCAAAACGACAATGAAAACACTTAAGGTTTGGCTTTATCTCCACTTTATAAAAGACCATGCAAAGATTATAAATTCCTTTTAAAATCTTTGTTTTCAAAATTGAAAACTGGTCTTAAAAAACTACTGAAAAGAGGTTTTGATAATGAAGTTCACACCATTAGATGCGTCAAACCGCCATAAAGCCAAAGAACTTGAATCTTTTGCAGGCAATTCCCATGTCAGCTTTTCCACAACAGTAACCCTTGATATTACCACCCTTTATTCCAAGCTTGAAAAAAAAGAAATGGGGATTTATTCTGCCCTTACCTATTGTATATCCTCAATTATAAACTCCCATGAAGACTTTCGCACAACCTATAACAACGAAAATAAAATAGGAGTTTGGGATGGGCTTATACCAAGCTATACTATTTTTAACGAAGATGCAGAAAAGTTCGGCACAATATGGACAGAGTTTGATAAAGATTTTAGTGTCTTTAACACCTTATATCTTCAAGATATTAAAGAATATAACATGGTGCCAAGCCCAAACCCTAAACCAAACCAGCCTCCAAATACTTTCCTTATTTCAACACTGCCCTGGATTGATTTTACAGCATACAGCATAAGCGGCAAAGAAAAAACAAACTGCCTTCTTCCCTCTGTAACTTTAGGAAGAGTGGATTCTAAAAACTCAACAACATTTGTACCCATGGCTGTTCATGCTTACCTTTCTGTCTGCGACGGATACAGGGTGGGAAGATTTATAAGTGAAATGAGGCAAATGTGTCAAGCTCCCGAAAGCTGGCTCATTTAATGAGCTTGAAGAACTTTATAACTTTGCTTCAATTAAAAATCAGCAATTTTTTTTAATATTAAAACCCCGTCGAAAAATATTTTGCCGACGGGGTTAAATTATTAAATAACCTTGTGTTTGCCTTAATTAAAAAAACTAATAGAATCCTTTAAAATATCATTTTGACAGCTTCTTTTAAATCTGTCTTTGTGTCAATGCTTATAAACCTGCCTCCTAAGCCTTTGCAATACTCACTTAAATATGCCCTCATAGAATAAAGTGCTTTTTTATAATCCTCAATCATTTTGGCCGAAACCGTAACATCCTTGAATTCTCCTGTTTCACAATCGGTAATTCTAAGACTACCCAGAACATCAGGCTCTGTTTCTTTTTCGTCTAAAACTTGAATAAGTATAATTTCCTGACGTTTGTATGTAAGTGCTTTTAATGCATCTTCTAAATCGCCTTGAACAAACATATCGCTTATTATAAAAGATATTCCACGCCTTGTTGTCTTTAAAGCTTCTTCAACAGCTTTTCTTAAACCGCTTTCCCCCTCAAACTCCAACCCGTCAATAAACGACACAATAGAGGGAAAGCTGTTTTTTGAAATGCTGTTAACCTTTTGCTCTTTCAAACCATTATTCCAGGAAAACACATTTACTTTATCATTGTTTTTTAAAGCTATATAGGCAATGCTTGCCCCAATCATTTTTGCATAAAACCCTTTTTCCTCATATAATCCCAGCGACTTGCTTGTGTCAATAAAAATGTTTATGTCCGCCTGTTTTTCCTCTAAATAAACCTTTGTAAAAAGCTTTTCACTTCTGGCAAAGCTGTTCCAATCAATTCTTCTTATGTCATCGCCAAGAGTATATTCACGAAAATCGGAAAATTCCATTGAACTTCCCTTTGTGCCGCTTTTTCTTTGGCCGCTTAAAGCACTCTGGTTTATTCTTGTGCCTATTTTCACCGCAAAATGCTCAAGAAATGCCAAATATCCTTTTGTAAGACTTTCCTGTAAACCTTTCATTAAAACTCCTCTTCCAACAGTTTTTCAATTAAATCATCCGGGGTTATTCCGTCTGTCACAGCCTCAAAATTAAGCAAAAGCCTGTGCCTTAGTGCAGGCTTTGCAACTTCTTTTACATCCTCAAAAGAAACATTATATCTTCCCTTTAAAAGTGCATAAATCCTTGAAGTAAGAACTATTGCCTGCCCCCCTCTTGGGCTTGCCCCATAGTTTACATATTTTTTAATATAATCAGGTGCCTCTTCATTTTCAGGATGAGTTTTAACAATCAAGTTCATAACATAATCCCCAACACCTTTTGCCACAGGCACCTGTCTTGATATAGTGCCCATGTTAATAATTTTTTCGCTGTCCAAAACTTTTTCCGCCTGATTTTCAGCTGTTCCCGTTGTTGAAAGAACAATGTTAAAAAGTTCTTCCTTTGTGGGAAAATCCACATTCAGTTTAAAAAGAAATCTATCCAGCTGGGCCTCTGGAAGCGGATATGTTCCCTCCTGTTCAATGGGGTTTTGTGTTGCCAAAACAAAAAACGGCTTAGGCAGTTCAAAAGTATCTCTTCCGCTTGTAACGGTTTTTTCCTGCATCGCCTCAAGAAGAGCACTTTGAGTTTTTGGTGTTGCTCTGTTTATCTCATCAGCAAGAACAAGGCTTGCAAAGATTGGCCCTTTTTGAAACTTAAAACTGCTTCCCTGCTCGTCTTTAACAACAACATTGGTTCCCGTAACATCGGCAGGCATAAGGTCAGGTGTAAACTGTATTCTTGAAAAAGGCATATCAAGCACTTGTGAAAGGGTTTTAACAAGACGTGTTTTTCCAAGCCCCGGCTGACCCTCTAAAAGAACATTGCCCCCTGCAATTATTGCACAAAGCACATTTCTTATAACATCCTTTTGCCCGAAAATAACCTTGCCGATTTCATTTTCCATTCTTTCAAAATCTTCTTTAAATTCAAGTATATTTTCCATTTTAATATCCACCTAAAATTTCCTCCCAAAATAAAAGTATCCGTTTATCATCATATGGTTATTATAGAAACAAAAGTTTTTTGCGTCAATTAAGGTTTTCTTAAAAAGACTATAGAAAAAAATTTACGTACATAGTATAGTTATTAAATAAAGAACTGTTAAAACATATAGGTTTCTTTCATTCATATAATCATAAAAAAATAAAGGTGTGTGATTAAGATTTTTAAGCGAAACGATTTTAAGCCTGATAAAAGATATTTTAAAATATCCGTTTATGCGCTTGCTGTAATTGGTCTTTCAATAATACTTGAAAAGGCTTTAGGTAATCCCACAGGTATTTTAAAATATCTGGGAAATTTAAAAGACACTTTGTTCCAAGTTATATCTCCTTTTATTTACGGATTTTTCATTGCCTATTTCCTTAACCCTTTGGTAAGAACCATTGAAAACAAGTTTTTTTCAAAATTTTCTTTTTTTTCAAATAAAGCCAAGCTTTCACGGGGAACGGCTGTGTTTATTTCCATATCCGCCATTATAGGCATAATAATTTGGATAGGAATTTTCTTTCTTCCGAAAACTGTGGAAAGCATAGGCATATTCATAAATAATCTGCCTGCAAACTTAAAGGCATTAAGAGATTACGGCCTTACACTTTTGGCGGAAACAAACATAATAGATATGGCACAAGTTAACGAAAGTTTAATTGAACTTTACGAACGTTTTGTAAACGTCAGCAAAGATTTACCTCGTATAATACAAACAGTGCTTGGAAGCACATATCTTGCGGCATCAACCCTTATAAAAGTAATCATGGGCATTTTTATAGCGTTTTATATGCTTTATGAAAAAGAAGTATTTGCTGTAAACTTTAAAAAGGCTGTTTATGCCCTCACATCAGATAAAAAAGCGGACAGATTTTTCTATAACTGCAAAAGAATAAACACTATTTTTGAAAAATTTATTGTGGGCAAGGCTCTTGATTCTCTTATAATAGGAATTTTGTGCTTTATTGTAACATCTCTTTTCAAACTTCCTTATGCCGGCATTATAAGTGTTATTGTAGGTGTAACAAACATGATTCCATACTTCGGCCCTTTTATCGGCGGAACTCCTGCAGTTCTTATAATTCTTATTGTACTGCCTAATAAAGCTTTTTTAATGTTTTTAATAATTCTTATAATACAGCAGTTTGACGGCAACTTCCTCGGCCCTAAAATTTTAGGTGCTTCAATAGGCATAAGCCCCCTTTGGATAATTCTTGCCATAGTTGTGGGCGGTGCAGTTGCAGGGCCTTTGGGCATGTTCCTCGGAGTGCCTGTTCTTGGTTCTTTGCGTATTTTTTTAAACGAATATATTGATAAAAAATATAAAGAAAAATATACTTCCGTGCCCATAGGCGGGGACATATGTGATATACCTTTAAAAAATGAGGAAGAATAGGAGTTTTTGATTTGAAATCTTCATTTTCAGCAAACCTTTTTGCTCTTTTTCTTTTTTGCTTAATGTTTGCCGTTAAAAATATTTTTGGGGAAGTTCTTCTGACTCTCCCCCTTTCACCTGTAGCCCTTAATTCCATAACAGCTTTTTGTGTGTATGTAATTGCCATTACACTTTATTTTTATATTTCAAAAAACCATATAAGAGATACCTTGTTTATTAACCCAATAAGCTTTGGAAATTTCTTTTTAATATTTTTTATTTCCGTTACAATACAGCCCCTGTTGATGCTTATTTCAGGAATTTCTTCATTTGCTTTTCAAAATAATGTTACACTTGTTTTTGAAACCTTTTCAACCATACCTCTTTGGCAGCTTTTGATAATGTCATCATTAATTCCCGCATTTATGGAGGAAGTATGTTTCAGAGGAATTGTTTTTTCAAACTACAGAAATATAAGCTTTAAAAAATCTGCAGCTGCAACTGCATTTATTTTCGCCATGGCACATATGGACGGTCAGCAGTTTTTGTATGCTTTTTTCATGGGCATTGTTTTCGCCTATTTTGTTTATAAAACAGGCTCTGTTTTTGCGTCTATGTTTTCGCATTTTACCATAAACAGTATACAAACTTGGCTTGCTCACACACTCTATTCAAAAATGGATGTTTCATCAGCTCAAATAACCAAGGAAAGCTCTTTGGAAAGCCTTTTTGCAATAGCAAAGCTTACATTTTATATGTTGCCTGTTGTTATTTTTCTTTTTTATGTTTTCCATGTTAAAAACTCAAAAGATAAGGTTGTTTTTACTGAAAAAGATTTGGATTTTACAAACGACAATAAAAACGAAAAGATATTTAACCTTCCCCTTATTATTTACATTATATTTTTCATAAACTCTATATTTTCTTTTGGCAATATTTTTATTAATTAAACATTTTGGCAAAACCAAGCTCTTTGTGACTAAAGGGTTTATATTCACATTAAAAAGGGATTTACAGCAAAATCATTGCCGTAAATCCCTTTTTTAACTATTTCTTTTCCCATCTTGCCTCAAGTCTATAAATAGGCATACCCATAGAGGAAAACTTTTCTTCATATTCAGTCATAATGTTTCCTTCATAATTGCTTTTGTGAAGGTCTAGGCTTATGTTTGAAAGTTTCCAATCGTTTTGACAAAACTCATTCAAAGAAAACTCAAAAAGCCTCTGGTTGTCTGTCTTGAAAAAAATCTCTGCCTTATCTCCAAATACAGTCTTGTATTTTTCAAGAAAGCTTCTGTAGGTAAGTCTTCTTTTTGCCCATTTTTTCTTAGGCCACGGGTCACAAAAGTTAATGTATAACCTTTTTATCTCCCCAACCTCAAAAAATTCAGAAAGCTCCTCAACATCTCCTAAAATAAGATATACGTTTTTTCTTTCTTCGCTAAGACGTCTTGCGGCTGTGGCAATAACTGTTTCTTCTCTTTCAACCCCAATAAAGTTTATTTCCGGATGCTCAACTGCATTTTGAGAAATAAATCTGCCTTTCCCGCATCCAATTTCAACATAAATAGGGTTGTCGTTGCCGAAAATTTCTTTCCATTTACCTTTATTTGTTTTAGGCTCATGTATAATATATTTATTTGTCCTGAGAACCTCAGGCGCCCACGCTTTTTTTCTAACTCTCATGTTTTTCTCCCTTATATAAGCTAAATTCTTAACTGCAGCTTTTTTTTGCAAAGTAATAAACAGCATATTGATTTTACTACCTAAAAGGGAAATAAACAAGTTCTATAAAAGATTTTTTATCCAATAACCATATAAACCGTCTTCAGGGTTGTTGTTTCCAATGCCCCAAAAATCAATAAATCCTTGATTTAAAGCAATTTTCCTGCTTTCAGCCTGATAACAATCGGGCACAGCAAGCATAAGCCCCCCGTTTTTTGTTCTGCCCAAAAGCAGATGCTTATACATTCTGTCTGCTGAAATTAAAAAACTGCTTCCCACATCATAAAAACGATTTATAGGCAGTGACCATATTTCCTCAGGGCAAATTCTTACCCATTCAAGGCTTTTATCCTCAAAAGGCTCCATTTTTTCATTGTTTGCAAATATATACTCCACATCTAAAGAAGGGTTGTAAAATTCCACATCACTGTAGCATTTTTTTTCTTCCTCAACTTTCTTTTTTTTTGCCGCTGATGAAATATTCTTTCTCTCAATTTCTTCTAAACTTTCAAGACGTGTCACAGAGTCTGGCTTTTCAACCTTCGCCTCCTTTTTTTCAGCCTTGTTTATTGTGCTTTTTTCACCACCTGTTGCCTTTGAAACTTCGTCACTAACCGCCTGCTTTAAAGTTTCCTCTTTTGTACCGGACATATTCATTCCGCTTATAAGCTCCGCTATGGAAAAAGCGCTGATCTGCTTCATTTCTTGATTAAAGCTTTCCACAATTTTTCTAAAAGCAGCATGAACATCCTCCGATTGAAGAGCCTCTTTAATCATCATTTCAGGTGTTGAATCGTTCCCCTTTTTTACAATATCATTTAAACCTTCTTTTGGCCCATCACCTATTATATATTTCTCAAGTTCCTTTGCCTTTTTAATAAGCCCCGAAATACTATCTTGCTTAACAATAGGCTCTTCTAAGGTGTCTTGCTCCATAGGAGTATTTAACATCTCCTCCCTTACATCGTCGGGAATTATATAAGAATCAAGACTTTCAGGGCTTACACCCCAGCGCCTTAAATTAAGAAAAGGCGGATTTTCAGATGAGTCATTTAAAATCTCATTTTCATCAGAGGGTGCGGCATTGTTGTTTTCAGGTGCTGATTCATTTTCCTCATCATTAAGAATTTCTTCATTAAGTATTTCTTCATTAAGTATTTCCTCGTTAAGCGGCTGACCCAGCCTCCAGCTTCTGTTTGGATATTCCAGCAGTTCTTCAAGAGGAATGTCCTCTCTTACAGGCCCTGTGGCACCTTCAAGTATAGGAGAAACTGCATTGTCTTTAGGTGCAAACAAAGCATCCTCCTGTGCAGGAGTAAGAGCCCCCGGTCTTATAGCCCCAGTCATTCCCCTTACAGGAACAATCACCTCAGGCACAGGTTCACTGGGTATAACTTCTTCTTGCTCTTCCTCATCAACACTTTCTTGAACCTCATTTTCTTCCTCTGATAGCGGCACAGCCTCCTCTATAGGGGGTATAATCCCCATCATTGTTTCCTCAATGTTTATACTTGGCTGATTTAAAAAAATTTCCTCACTTCTCATGTTTGAAATAGGTTTTTCCTCTTCCTTTTCCACCTTTTTTAGAGAAACTTCTTTCTCTTGTGCCCTATTGGCTTTTGCGCTGTTATCACTGCTTATCTTTTCCCTTTCTTTAAAAGCTTCTGATGCATCTGAACGTAAAACAGGCTTTCTTGATTCCATCCTTTTAGCACTTTCAACTCCATCATTTCTTAATGAGGCAAGATTTCTTTTCCACTCACGTTTTTTGTCAATAAAACCAACATATAAAGACTCGGGAAAATCCTTGTCCAGTGTTTTTCGCCCAACAACAATAATGTCAAAACTTTCAATTGGTATTCCGCTTCCTCCCACATCATAAGTATCAAAAACAGAACCCACCTGCCCTAAGTCTACATATCTGTTTTCTCCCGATTTAGGCATAATTAAATATGCATGGCTTCCTTCCGTGTTTTGTCCTTGAATATTTATTTTGCCTTTACCGTTTCTTATTTCTATTGTGGCAACAGCTGTTTGCTGAGATTGTTTTGAAAAACTGTTTGATTCAAACCTCATAATAACAGTTTTTCTGTCGTATCTCCTGTTATACATATTCCGTATCCCCCCTCTTTAATTATAATAAATATATGCCGCTTCCATTGGGTATATTCACATTGACAAAGGCTTGTATTTACTAATATAATTAGTGGGCAAAGTTTCTTCTTGCAGTGAGGCAAAAACTTAACTAAAATCTTGTCCTTAGCAAAATAAAGCTTTAGTTTCATATAAAATCTCTGCCCCCAATCCTTTTTATACTTAAATAATTTATTGCTTTAAACTTTCGGGCAGTGAAAGGAGAAATAATATTGTCACAAAAGCTTGTTGATTTTTTTATAACCGCTCTTTCAGGAAACCTTTCCCGTGAGCTTATAGTTTTTATAGTTTCCATGCTTCCCATATTGGAACTTCGTGGTGGTATACTTACGGCATATGCACTGCAAATGGACTTTTTCCCTGCGTTTACAATCAGCTATATAGGAAATATTCTTCCTATACCTTTCATACTGATTCTTATAAAAAAAGTTTTTGAAATTATGAAACTGACACCCTTAAAAAAAATCGCAGTAAATCTTGAAGAAAAAGCATTAAGCAAGAAAGACAGCATTGAAAAATATGGTTATTTTGGTCTTTATATTTTCGTAGCCATACCTCTTCCGGGAACAGGGGCGTGGACAGGGGCACTTTTGGCAGTTCTTCTTAACTTAAACAAGAAAAAGGCTTTTTTAGTTATTATGGCAGGAGTTTTCACAGCAGGAATTATAATGTCAATACTTTCTTTCGGACTTTTAAATGCAATAGGAATAGGATGATAAAATGATAGAGCGTATTTCCACACCCTCAAAAACAAAACAAATAATAGAAAATAATAGTTTTTACTTCAAAAAAAACTTCGGTCAAAACTTTCTCATTGACAGCAACATTATAGAAAACATAGTCTTGGCCGCAAACATAACAAAAGATGATTTTGTCTTGGAAATAGGCCCCGGCATAGGCTCTTTAACACAATATCTTGCAGAAAACGCAAGGAAGGTTGCCGCTGTTGAAATTGATAAAAACCTTATACCCATATTAAAAGAAACAGTTGGCCATTATGAAAACCTTGAAATAATAAACTCTGATATTTTAAAGCTTGATATAATTAAGCTTATAGAGGAAAAAAACGACGGAAAGCCCGTAAAGGTTGTGGCAAACTTGCCATACTATATTACAACACCGATAATCATGGAACTTCTTGAAAAAAAAATCCCCGTAAAAAGCATGACTTTAATGGTTCAAAAAGAAGTTGCCCAAAGAATGCAGGCAAAAGCGGGAACAAAAGACTATGGTGCTTTATCAATAGCCGTTCAGTTTTATTCACAGGCAAAAATAGATTTTATTGTGCCGCCTTCTTGTTTTGTGCCAAAGCCCAAGGTGGAAAGTGCTGTAATAACCCTTACTGTTCTTGAAGAAAAGGCTGTAAAAACAATAGATGAAGAATTGTTTTTTAATATAGTTAAATATGCTTTTGGCCAAAGGCGAAAAACTCTTATAAACACCCTTAACAATCTTGGCAAATTCAACCTTTCAAAACAACAGCTTCAAGAAGCCATAACCTCCATAGGTTTAAATGAACAAATAAGAGGAGAGGCTCTTACAATTAATGAATTTGCAATGCTTTCAGACAAAATTTACAATTTTATAAATACTAAATAATAACAAAGCCCCGTCTTGTTGATACATCTAACAATAAGCCAGGGCTTGTTTTATGCACAATTTTCAACAATCCGTATGGACAAGCAAAAGATTATCCACCATACTGGCTAAATTAAGATTTTATTTCTATATCCTTTGTGTTATAATGAACTGGTGTATTATAAGATATAAATTATATACTAAAGGAGTGTTATTATGAACAAGGTAACAATTGAATTTTTCCACGATGCAATCTGCAGCTTCTGTTTTCCTATGTCTTACAGAATGCGGCAAATAGAACAAACTATGCCTGAGGTTGAAATAATACACCGCTCCTTTGCTTTGGTTAAAGAAGATGAAGACTTTGATGTAATGTTTGGTTCAAGGGAATCGGCAAAATATGAAGTTTTAGCACACTGGGAACATGCTAACCAAAATGATGATTTACATAGGTTTAACATTGACGGAATGAACAATGCCTCTTTCCCCTTTCCCTCATCAATAAAACCGTTAAAAGCCTGTAAGGCAGCTTACTGTGTTGGCGGTGACGACGCATACTGGGAAGTCTTTGACGCACTTCAAAAAGGTTTTTTTGTTGAAAGCAAAAACATAGGTGACGAGGCTGTAATTGAGAAGATTATAAAAGAAACAAAAATAGATTTTGATAAATGGAAAAATAACTTTTGTGACGAGCAAACAATAACCGCTTTGGAAAAAGACTTTCACCTTGCCAATAAGTATGGCATAGACAGTGTTCCAAGCCTTATATTAAACGGGACTCATCTTTTCAGCGGCGCACAGCCCCTTGAACAAATAATAAACGCAATTAACGCTGTTTCAGAAATAGCAACCACCGGCTTCTATGACGGTTCTTCCTGCAGATTTATTGGAAATAAAATTGAATGTGATTAAATCATAAAATACTTATACGTTTTAAAATAAAATCAAACCTTTGTCTTCACCTAAAACCTATTCACTTTTTAAAAGATGAAATTAAAAAACAAAGATGAAAACCTGCTTAACAAAATTGCAGTTTTTAAGCAAATTTCATATAAGGATAAGGGGGAGTATGAGTGCCATTTCAAATAAAACGGATATATGAGCCGCCGCTTAACAGCGACGGAATCCGCCTCCTTGCCGATCGTCTGTGGCCAAGGGGCGTTTCCAAGGCAGATGCACACTTGGACGGATGGATAAAAACATTGACACCCAGCAACGAGTTAAGAACTTGGTTTGGCCATAAAAAAGAAAACTTTGAAGAGTTTTCACTACTTTATAGGGCAGAATTAGATGCAAATGATGAGGCACAAGAAGAAGCAAAAAGGATTGTTCTGCAAAGCAAAACAAACACCATAACTCTGCTTTATGCCGCAAAAGACCCTCAAATTAATCATGCCATTATTTTAAAAAAATATCTTGAAGAAAAATCAATTTAAACCATTATGTCGAGCTGAAAACAATATAACCTTTTCAGCTCGATTTTTTATGCAAAAATATAAACTTTTTAACATAATCTTTTATATACCACAGTATGTTTTTACTTTATGCTTACAAACCATACCTTTTTCACCTATGTGACAAGCTCTGCATATTATATATTAAAACAACAATTATAGGAGGTGCTTATGTATGTCATACAGAAATTGTTCCTACTGGCAAAGCAGCAGAGCAAAGCAACAAAGCAATCTAAGACCTGACTGCCATAATAAACCAAACAGACCTGAAAGACAAAATCCAGTGTCAACTGTTCCGCAGCCTGAACGATGCTGCTGCAGGTGTTGCTGTTGTTGCCAATGCTGTTGCTGTCAATGCTGTTGCTGTCAATGCTGTTGTTGCCAATGCTACTCCTGTTGCCGTTGTTGTTGCTGCAAAAGAACCAGTTAATTCTTATCTGCTATAAAATAATACAAATATCCCTTGTTCCGAAAATCTCTTCGTAAAATAAAAACCTTCTAATAAAAAATCCTTCCATGACAAATAAAAACTATCATGGTAGGATTTTTTCTGTTTGTTTATAATTTAATGCTTTTCCTTAACACAAAACTTTTGTGATTTTTCTATGCTTAAAAATATACAGCACCTTTTGTTTTATTATCCCTCAACTCCCAGCTTTTCTTCCCAGGCACTAAGGGCAAAATCAATTTCGTCTTCAAAATCTTTTTCTGTCCATGTTTCCTTTTTATTAATTTCTTCAAGAACTTCAAACTTAAAACTTTTTGCCCCATAGCTTTTCCAATCCCCAGCCATTGACGGCTGCAGCGGGGTGTCAGTAAAAAGAGAAAACTCAAACCTTTTCTTTGCACTTTCCAAATCCTTGGCAGATTTTATCCACATCTTTTTGCTTTCGGTGCATTTTATTAAAAATACACCTCCCGTTCTTTCTCTTTCCTTATACTGGGCTAAAAGCTCTTTTTTATTAAATTTTTCCAAACATCATTCACCTCTTGTTTTTAATAAAGGGAAAGCTCTTCCATGATTTTTTTAAGCACACGAAGCCTTTCTCCTGTAATTTCTCCTAAATTATTAAGGGCTTGTGAAAAGCTTGCTATATCATCATCTATTTGTGGATTTTCGGTGCATACCTTAACAGTCATAGCATCACCTTGCAGTCCAATTCTATCCACAACAGGATTTTTTTCATCATACATAAGAGGGTATCTGTATGCCTCTTTAAAATAAACCATTGTTCTGCCAAGAAAAATCATTAAATCCATAACCTGATGAATGGGAAGTTCCTGGCTTAATAAAAGCTCTCCCTCTGAAGTTTCTTTCCAAAGCTGTAAACCTATTTCCATATTCTTATTTTCTTCTAATATGGGATTACCCAATGTTAATTTTTTAATATGAGAGCTGTAAGCATTTCGCCCGTCTATGCGGCTGTAATCCTCTCCTGTAATCACTGCTTTATCTTTCATTTTTTTCACCTCAGATTTTATTTTACACTTTGATGTTTAAAAAATCAATCTACGCTCCGTAGACACTTTAAGCTGAAACGAAAAAAACGCAAAGCAAAAGCTCCCATAAATAAGTTTATGAGAGCCTTTACATATATATTATAGAAGGATAAAATTTGGTAATCTTATTACATATCTTAAATCTTAATATCTCAAATGAAAAGTTATATAACCTTTGTTGCTAAGCCTTTACTTCCACTCCTGCCAAATGCTCAAAATATTTTACCACTGCCGCATGGTCCTCATCCATGAGGCCTTGAACCTTTAACGCCTGGAAAATTTCAAACAGCTGGCTTGTAAGCGGAACAGGAACATCAAGGGCATGAGCCGCATCAATAACATTTTTAATGTCTTTATGATTAATGGCTATTTTACCGCCGGGCACAAAGTTTCTTGCTGCCATCATAGGCACTTTTGCATCAAGCACTGTGCTTCCTGCAAGACCGCCTTTTATTGCCTCATAAACCTTGAGGGGGTTTGCACCTGCCTTTGCGGCTAATACAAATGCCTCCGAAACAGTTGCTATGGTGTTGTTAACAATTATTTGATTTGCTAACTTTGTAACACAGCCGCTGCCTGCCTTGCCAACTAAAACTGTGGAACTACCCATCATAAGAAGAAAAGGTTTTACTTTTTCAAAAGCCTCTTCCTCTCCGCCGCACATAATTGCAAGGGTTGCGTCAATGGCTTTCGGCTCGCCGCCGCTTACAGGACAATCCATATACTCAGCTTTAAAAGCTTTTATGTCCTCGGCTATTTTTTGTGCCTCTGTTGGTAAAATAGAACTTGTGTCAACAACAACAGCACCCTCTCTAATTTTGGAAGCCAGTCCGTTTTCTTCAAAAATAACATTATAAACAATTTTTCCGTTTGGAAGTGACAGGAAAATTATATCACAGATTTCACCTATTTCCGAAACCGTTGCGGCCTTTGCACCTTCCGAAACCAAAGCCTCAACATTTGCTGTGTTCATATCAAAAATCATAACTTCCTGATCTGCCTTAAGCAGGTTTTTAACCATTGGCTTGCCCATTATTCCAAGGCCTATAAACCCTAATTTAACCATATTAGTTTTTCCTCCTTGTAATATTAAGCATCTGCCTTGCCTCTTTTGCAGTTGCAGGCTCTTTATCCATAGCCCTTATTAATGCGGCTGTTTTTTCAACAAGCTGAAGATTGGTTTTGGCCTTTTCCTCTTCATCAAGATAGTTGCTGTCTTCAAAGCCAACTCTTACAACAGATGCGCCCATTCCCACAGCCGCTCCGATAATATCAAACTGTCTTCTGTTTGCATGGGTTATTCCCCACAAAGTGTTTTCATTTTTAGGCAAATAACCAACCATAGCCCCAAGTGCCTCAGGCTGTGCAGGAGCCGCCCCCTCGTGACCAAGAACAACTGCATACAAAAGAGGGTTTTGAAAAGAAAACTCTTTGCGAAGTTTTTCCGTTGTGTTTATCATTCCAAGCTCAAACACTTCCACCTCCGGTGTAATACCTTGCTCAAGAATTTCCCCCACACAATATTTTACATCGTCAATAGGGTTGCAATATACAGCCTTGCCTAAATTCACCGACCCCACATTTAAAGATGTGGCTTCAACTGTGTCCATGTATAAAGGTGCACATCTTTCTTCAATTGTAAGGTTTGACACTCCACCTGTTGAAATCTGAATTATTATATCACTTTCTTTTTTTATCAAGTCCACAGTTTCTTTGATAACAGAAAGGTCTTTTGTCAATTTTCCATCATAATCTCTCACATGAAGATGCACCATTGCCGCACCTGCTTTTGCACATGCAATAACATCATCAGCAATTTTTTGCGGAACTATGTTTGTATCTGTTGCAGATACTGCCGCTACAGAAATTATTACTTTGTTTCCCATATTATACCTCCGACACATAACAACCATACATCATACGTAGGATGTTATTAATTATAAAGAACTTGTGCAATCAAAACCAAAGGCTCGCTTCCGTAACACTCAATTTGATGTGTATCTCCGGGCATAGCCGCAATAACATCTCCCGCTTCAAGCATTTGCTCTTCCCCGTTAATTATGTGCAAAGCCTTTCCCGATACTATCACCATTGATTCCATTTCATTTTCGTGGGTATGCTCTCCTATTGATACACCCTCAGAAAGAGTGTGTCTAACATATGCTCTGCCCTTGCCAAGCATTTCCTCAGGGGCATTTAATAGCCTTTCCATCATAACTGTGTCGTTTCCGCCGAAAACATTTTCTAACGGCACAGGAACTATATCTGATTTTTTTCTTATCATAATTTTCTCCTATCTTATTCTTCTTTCCTCCAAAATGTATAGTGGTTTTTCACTGTTTCCTCAATAAGGCTCTTGTCACGGCTTTTAAGAATTTCATATGTTTGTCTGTGAAGCTCTAAAAATGTCAGCCTGTTGCCTGATTCAAATATCCTCTCTGTAGCCTTAATTCGAGATGGAATTGTAAGCCTTATAATATAGTCATACATTGTGGCAAGAAGCTGGTTATTTGTGCAGTCTATTATACTTTTGTGAAAGGCAAGGTCTTTTTCAAGAATTTCTTCTATTGATATAGTATCATCAACCAATACTTCTTCCATTTCACGAAGAACTCTTTCAACATTAGCCAAAGAATCCTCATTTACTTTTTCTGTGGCCTCATAGAGTATTCCTATATCGAAAACATGTCTTAACTCAACTATTTCATAATTTGATTCTTTTTGAAGTATAATTCCGTAAATCATAGAATCCAGCATTCTTCTGTTAAAACTGCTGCTTACAAAAGTACCCTCGGCACGTTTAATATAAACAACACCAAAAGCCTCCAGCACTTTAATTGCCTCCCTGACAGAGTTTCTGCCAACCTGCAAAGATTCGCAAAGCTCCAGCTCAGTGGGGATTTTATCTCCGGGCTTTAAATCACCGGCTATAATGGCCTCAGTAATCTGGTCTACAATTTTATCCACTACGGATTTACTTGAAATAGGTGAGTCAAAAATATTTTTTTTCAATATAACTTACTCCTTTGCATTGTTCTTACTTACTTACTTTCTTTATTATGTGAATTATAACATTAAAATGTTATAATTCACAACTTAAAGATATTAAAAGAGAGGTTTTTATCTTATTAAAGCCGTTGATAATATTGGAACATATGTCACAACCAAAAGTGCAACAATTGACATAAGTAAAATCGGAACCATTTTCCTGCATATTTCTTCAAATTTAACATGACCAATATCTGCCGCAACATAAAGGTTTGGCCCAACAGGAGGTGTAACCTGGCCTATTGAAAGGTTAAGTACAATTACAACACCAAGGTGAATCATATCAATTCCAAGAGCCTTGGCAATCGGCATAATAATAGGAACAAGAATATACATTGCGCTTGTGTTGTCCATTACGCATCCTGCAATAAGGAATATAATGTTTATAACAAAAAGCATTATGTATTTATTTGTTGTAAGCTCAAGAGCAATCTCTGTAAGCTGTGCCGCAATGCCCTGCTGTGTAAGAACCCATGAGAAAACTCCTGCATTCATTATTATTAAAAGAATAATTCCTGTTGTTTTTGCTGTGGAAAATAAAGCTTCTCTTATCTTCTCCGCATTTAATTCCTTGTAGATAAATTTACTTATTATAAAGCTGTATACAACCGCAACAGAAGCAGCTTCCGTAGGTGTGAATATACCTGCGTAAATTCCGCCAAGAACAATTACAGGGCTCATAAAACCCCATGTTGCATCAAGTAAAACTTTTATAAAGTCTTTTTTATCAGTTTTTTCTTCTTCGCTTTTCCATCCATGCTTCCTCGCCTGAATAAAAACAGTTATACAAAGCATTCCTGCAAAAATAAAGCCCGGAATAATACCTGATAAGAAAAGATCTCCGATAGATTCTCCTGTTATCATACCATAGATGATAAATGTGATACTTGGAGGTATAACTGTTCCGAGAGAACCTGAAATTGCTGAAAGAGCACTTGCAAATCCAGGATTATAGCCTTGCTTAATCATAGCCGGAATAAGAATTGAACCCATTGCAGCAACTGTTGCCGTGCCTGAACCTGAAATTGCCGCAAAAAACATAGCCGCTATTACAGAAACATAACCAAGACCGCCGTGAACAGGGCCAATCATGCCGTTTGCAACATCAATAAGCCTTCTTGAAATTCCGCCCTTATCCATAATCGCACCTGCAAGAACGAAAAGAGGTATAGTAAGAAGTGCAAACTTTTGAACTGTTGCCTGTAAAATTGAGGGTATTGATGACAGAGGAAACCCTGCAAAGAGTAAAGTTACAGCACTGGATAAACCAAGGGCAACCGAAATGGGTATATTCATAAATATAAGCACTGCCAATGTTATAAGAAGAACTGCCGTTACCATTTATTTACCCTCCTTTGAAAATTCATATTGAAATAATCTGATAATAGAAAGAACTCCAGAAAGAGGAACAGCAATACCAATCATCCAACCGGGCATTTGAAGAACCGCAGTTAACATACCTGTTTGAAATTGCCCTATTACCATTTTTGTGCCGTAAATAATCCATATGGAATAAGTAGCAACAATAATTATAATTCTTAAAACTTTATGTACATATTTTGTTTTGCCCCTAAACATTTCTGTAATATAGGCAAATCCCATGTGAGAATCTGTTCTAAAAGCTGAAGCCGCCGAAAGACAGCATACCCAAACAAACATGGTTGTTACTATTTCTTGAGTAAATGACAAGTTAAGGGTTGGAATTTTTCTTGAAAACACGTTGATAAATGTAACAATCGTCATTATAACAAGGGCTGCAGAACAAATATATTCCTCAAAATGTTCCCAGAAAAATGCCATTTTAGACTTGGTCTTATCCATGATTTACTTCCTTTCCGTTTTAACGGTGTGCAAAAACCAAAGCTTTTGCACACCCATTGTTTTTTATAGCACTTACTTTCTAAAGTTTAATGTTATTTTCTGAAAAGGTCAATTACATCCTGTCCGATTTCTGTTGAATATTTGTCATAAATACCTGCTGATGCAGCCTTAAACGCTTCTTTTTCAGAATCTGTAAGACGTGTAAACACTACTCCGCTTTCTTCAAGGGTGTTAATAATTTCGGCTTCGTTGCCTGCAAGATATTCGTTACCCCACTGAAGAGCCTCTTCTGCTGCTTCTTTAATTACGGCTTGATTTTCAGGGCTGAGTTTTTCAAGGTTTTTTGTGTTCATAATCCAAATTGTTGTATCTCTAACTCCATCCCAAAGAGTAACATATTTTTGAACTTCGTTGAATTTTGATGATTCAAAAACGCTTATAGGGTTTTCCTGTCCGTCTATTGTGCCTTGCTGAAGAGATGTGTAAACTTCTGAGAAGTCCATAGCTGTTGGGTTTGCGCCAAAATAGTCTTTGTAAAGGTCAATAAATACGTTTGCACCAGGCACACGAATGTTCATGCCTTTAAGGTCTTCAGGCATTTTAATTTCTTTTTTGCTGTTTGAAATCTGACGTGAGCCTGCGTTGTTTATACCAAGCATTGTCATGTTCATAGCGTTAGTCCATCCATTTATTGTTGCTTTAATTTCAGGGTCATTTGTTTTTGCAACTAAATCTTCTTCTGTGTCAAAAAGATATGGAAGCCAGAAAACAAAAAACTTTTTGTCAAAGTTTGCAATATTTGCAGGTGCGCAAGAGTGAATGTCAATATCGCCTGTCTGCACCATTTCAACAGCCTTTGTAAGGTCACCGCCTGAAAGACCGCAGTTTGTAAATATTTCTATTTTAATTTTTCCTTCACTTTTTTCGTCAACTAATCTTTGGAACTCTTTTGCTGTATTATCACTTACAGAGTTTGGAGCTTGTGTATGGCTCATTCTTATTGTAACAGGTTTTTCAGAAGCCCCGCCGCTTGCCCCTCCTGATGATGAACCTCCGCAAGCTGCAAGAGAAAGTGTTAAGGCAGACACAACCGCCATAGCAGTAACTTTTTTAATATTTTTTAACATTTAAAACACTCCTTTTTATTTTTTAGTTTGTGATTAAATTATCCCTTTAAACTGAAGTGCTGCTTTAAGAGCCTTTGCTCCATATCTTGGACTTGATAATACTATTTTATTATAAGCTTTTGCAATAACATCTTCACAATATGCCATAGAACCTTGAGCAAAGAGTATTACATCTGCTTTATCTGAAATTTTACCTGCTTCCTCAAGCATTCTTGCTTTAAATTCATCAGGAGAAAGACCAAATGCACCTTCTACCAACACATCAATAAGTTCAACATTCTTGCCTATTTCTCTTGAAACTCTTTTTATTGTGTTTTTAGTTGGCTCTAAAGTTGTGGGAAGAGTTGCCATAACTGCGATTTTTGTTCCTTTTCTTGCAGCATCCCTGCACATTTCCTCATCAACTCTAACAATGGGAACACCTATGTATTTTGCTGCGTCTTGTGCCGAATCTGCAACCTCTCCAACTGATGAACAAAGGTTAATCATTGCGTCACAGCCTGCATTAACAGCCTCCATATACATAGAAACCAATCTTGCTGCAGCATTTTTTGTAACATAGCCGTTATCTCTTGCCTCTTGCAATATTGATGGATCCTTCCACGAAACCATTTCAACATTGTCACCAAGCTCCTTTTTAATTTCTTCTTCCACCAGCTCAATAAGCTCAGGTGTAGTGCTTGTATAAATAAGCCCTACTTTCATTTTTAGTCCTCCTTAAGTTAAATAATTGAATATAGTACGCCATATGTATAACGTAGGATGTTTACTTGTCTTTCATTATACTTTTTTATAACAATTTGTATATACATGAAATAACCAAAATTTTAACTACATTCTTGTATATTTTTATATTTAATAAACTAATTTAAACATAATGTGTCAAAAATATAACACATAATCAAAAATTATAGTTAAACTTGAACATAATTCTTTTTAATATATTCACAGCTATAAATATCAAAGCTAATCTTAAAGGCTTAGTGGATACAGTAATTTTTCTGATAGTGATATACTTCATCTAAAAATATAAATATAGTTTTATCATTTTCAGTTAGATATAATATTAAAATCAAAATTTAGAGGATGTGTCCAATAAGGCAAAACATTTGCTTTCCTTAAATATAATTCAAGTTTATCTAATTTCTTTAAAACCATAAGTATAGCAAAAATTTGTCTTTTTTCAAAAATGAATAAATTCAGACAAAACTTAGAATTTGTCTAAATCATTAACTTTATTTACATCTTATAATTAAACCATAAAAAACAGCCTTGAAAGCTTATATAAAATAATATAAACCCATATGGCTGTTGTTTGATTTTTATTTTGCCATTTTTAATTGTAGTATATCCGCATCGTGAGAGTTAAGTCTTAATTCAACCAAATCAAGCCTTTCTTTTGTTTCACTTGAATTAGTAAGGTTTTCATTTAATTTTCTTGCTAAATCAATGTGGTTTTCTGCAACCAGCTTGATGTTTTTATTGGTTTCGTTTTCAATAGTTGTTTCTATTTTCGTTACTCTTCTTTTAACTTCCTGCACATCGGTTTCTATTTTCGTTACTCTTCTTTTAACTTCCTGCACATCAGTTTTTAGTTCCTGCACATCGGTTTTTAGTTCCTGCATATCTTTATATATCATGGTTAACAATTCATTATCAGTCATAAAACTATCCTCCTCACATCTTCCTGCTTATCCCACCCAAGTTATTATATACTTTTTTAAATCAAATTTCAATATTACCTAAAAAAAATAATACTCACTTCACGCAAGCTGATAAGTTTGTTACAACATAGTAATTACTCATAAAACTTTTTAAGTTTTATTCGTCCAGTGACAAAAGAAAATGTGGGCTCTGCCGCCGCTTTCTTTTGTTTTTATGATATAATAAAACAATATATGTTAAACCATACAAATAAAATAACCACTGGGAGGAATTATTTATGGGCATTGCAGGCTTTGAAAGTATAATGTTTAGAATCGCCCCTACTATAATAGCAATCGGCTTTATAGTGACATTTGGAATTATTTTTTTACGCACAATTGAAGGTGCGCATGAATGGAACAGCAACGACAATTCTCCCATGCTTACCATGGAAGCAAAGCTTGTAGCAAAGCGAATAGATATAAGTCATCACAGCACAGCCAATATGGATATGCACCATAATTCAAGTTTCTCCTCCTATTATGTAACCTTTCAGCTTGCCGGCGGAGACAGAATGGAGTTTAATATACCCGATAAGGAGTATGGTCTTCTTGCGGAGGGAGATGAAGGGAAACTAACATTTCAGGGAACAAGATATATAAGTTTTAAAAGAAATAAAGAAAACTTAATATAATCTGCAAAATTTTTAACTTTAAACAAATATTAACTAAACTATAAATTAAGTTATATAAATTGTAAATCTTCTTGTCATATCGTCTATAACATAGTGCCTTTATCCATTTTTTTCTTTATAAAAGTCACATATTTATGTGGTTTTCAATAAAGTCTTTTGTTTCACTTTTTTCAAAGATTAATAAATTCAAGAAAGCTCCCGCATTTTTGCACCTAAGCCTGTCCTTTGTAGGAACAGGCTTTTTATATTGAAAAATTATAGCATTTTTTGAAATCTCATGTTTTTAAGCCTAAACAACACAAATTTCGACACAACTTGAATAAGTTGAAAAGCTTGAATTCAAATCCGTTTATTTTATTAAACTTCAATCAAGTAGTTTCTGTTTATATTCCCTCTGGCTATGTGTAAACTTAACTTAGAAAGAATAAAACTAAGCAGTTTAACTATAGCCTTTTATTGTAAAAATAAAATCATCAGTGCTATTGTATGACAAAATTATAAAACAGCTTTGTTTTTTATATCTTTTATCTAAAATATTATTTAATAAAAAAAGGAGGATAAAGGTGGAAAAAGTTAGGATTTTAACTGCCGAAGAGGCTGCCGCACTTGTTAGGGATAATGACACAATAACAACCAGCGGCTTTGTTAGCTGTTCCAATGCTGAGCATTTAAACAAAGCATTGGAAAAAAGGTTTTTGGAAACAGGTTCTCCTAAAAATCTTACTCTCATATATGCATCTTCCCAAGGAGGAACAAAAGACGGCAGAGGGGCAGACAGATATGCGCATAAAGGCTTGTTAAAAAGAGTGATAGCCGGACACTTTAACACAGCTCCCTCTATAGGCAAGCTTGCCGTAGATAACGAAATTGAGGCTTACAACATCCCTCAAGGCACGCTTTTAAACATCTTTAGAGATACAGCAGCAAAAAAACCCGGCACAATCACAACCGTAGGTCTTAAAACCTTTGCCGACCCAAGAAACGGCGGCGGAAAAGTCAATTCAAAAACAACAGATGATTTAGGGAAAATAATTAACATCGACGGCAAAGACGTGATTTTTTATAAAAACATACCCATGGACGTTGCTTTTATAAGGG
Organism: Lachnospiraceae bacterium; assembly: GCA_040772665.1. Taxonomy (GTDB): domain Bacteria; phylum Bacillota; class Clostridia; order Lachnospirales; family Anaerotignaceae; genus JAXGXT01. Next base: position 237,823 of record JAXGXT010000001.1, read on the forward strand.
GTACATATGCAGACGAATACGGAAACATTACTTTTGAAAAAGAAGTAACTCCCCTTGAGGGCACTTCAACTGCCCAAGCAGTTGTTAACAGCGGCGGCAAGGTTATTGTTCAGGTTGAAAGAGTTGTAAAAGCAGGAACTCTTGACCCTAAACTTGTAAAAATACCTGGAATTTATGTTTACGCAGTTGTTGTCTGCGATGATAAAAAAGACCATGAGCAATGTTTGGATTGGGATTATGACCCTTGCCTTACAGGTGAAAGACGTGCCGTTACGGAGGCGGTGCCGGCAGTTGCCTTAAGTGCAAAAAAAGTTATAGGAAGAAGAGCAGCTATGGAGCTTAGGCCAAACACAGTTGTAAACCTTGGAATAGGCGCACCTGAATATGTGGCGGCAGTTGCAGGTGAAGAAGGAATCGGAGACTATATGACCCTAACTGTGGAATCAGGGCCTATAGGCGGCATACCACAGGGAGGAAAAAGATTTGGTTCAAGCCTTAACCCTGATTGCCTTATGGATCAGCCTTACCAGTTTGACTTTTATGACGGCGGCGGTTTGGATTATGCCTTTTTAGGTCTTGCTCAAGCAGACGAAGCGGGAAATATTAATGTCAGCCGCTTTGGCTCAAGGCTTGCCGGCTGCGGAGGGTTTATAAACATTACTCAAAATGCCAAAAATGTTATCTTTTGCGGAACATTTACCTCAGGAGGACTAAAGGTTGACTTTAGTGACGGTAAATTACACATTGCACAAGAAGGCAGAGAGAAAAAGTTCCTTAAAAATGTAGAGCAGATAACCTTCAGCGGTGATTTTGCAAAAGAAAAAGGACAGTCAATTCTTTATATCACGGAGAGAGCAGTTTTTAAATTAGAAAAAGACGGTGTCTATTTAATTGAAATAGCACCGGGAGTTAACCTTGAGAAGGACATTTTTGCACAGATGAATTTCCTTCCGAAAATGAACAAGGTTAAAACTATGGATGCTTCAATATTTAAAGATGAAAAAATGATAAAGAAAAATGTTTAATTTAAGAAAGGATATGATTATATGAAACCAATGAGAATGCACCACGTAGGAGTAGTTGTTCCAACAATCGAAACAGCAAAAGAATTTATGGATATTTTCGGCTTAGAAACTGATTATTCAGGATATGTAGAGGCTTATAAAGCTGATTTGATTTTTACTAAATACACAGATAAAGACAGCCCAATTGAATTTATAATACCAAGCAAAGAAAGCGTTTTAGCTAAATTTAACGACGGAAAAGGCGGAATACACCATGTTGCCTATGAAGTTGAAGATGTGGAAGCAGTAAGAAAAGAGTATGAAGCTAAAGGCATGGGTATGCTTGAGAAAGAAGCTGTTGTAGGCACAGACGACATAATTGTTAATTTCTTAAGACCTAAATATTCAAAGGGAATCCTTGTTGAATTTGTTCAGACAGTAGGCCCAATCAAAAGATAATTTTTGAAAAATCCAGTTCTATTTTATGAAAGCGAGGGTTTTAAATGAGTGATACAAGCACCATGAAAGCAAAAGAGCTTCTTGCATATTATCAGGCAAAGCTTGACGAAGAAGCTCGTGAAGCAAAAAAAGAAGGAAGATTGGTTTGTTGGTCAGCATCAGTTGCTCCTCCCGAATTTTGTGTGGCAATGGATATTGCTATGGTTTATCCAGAAACACACTCTGCAGGTATAGGGGCAAGAAAGGGAGCTTTAGACATGCTTGCCGTTGCTGAACAAAAAGGTTATTCCCTTGATATTTGCTCCTACGCAAGAGTAAACTTAGGATATATGGAACTTTTAAAAGAGCAGGCTCTTACAGGCAAAACACCTGAGCTTCTTGAAAATTCTCCTGCCGCAAAGGTTCCTCTTCCCGACCTTGTTATTACATGCAACAACATCTGCAACACTCTTCTTAAATGGTATGAAAACTTGGCAAAGGAACTTAATATACCTTGTATAGTAATTGACGTTCCTTTTAACCATACAATGCCCATACCTCAGTATGCAAAAGATTATATTACAGGCCAGTTTAAATATGCCATTAAACAACTGGAAAAAATCTGCAACAAGCCTTTTGACTATGATAAATTTCAAAAAGTTCAAGAACAGACACAGCGTTCCGTTGCTCAGTGGAACAGGGTTGCCGCACTTTCTTCACATAAGCCCTCTCCTTTAAACTGCTTTGATCTATTTAACTATATGGCTTTAATAGTTTGTGCAAGAAGCAGAAGCTATGCTGAAGAAACCTTTAAAAAGTTTGCAGACGAACTTGAAGAAAACCTTGCAAACGGCATCTATGCATTTAAAGGCAAAGAAAAAACAAGAGTTGCTTGGGAAGGAATTGCTGTTTGGCCTCATCTTGGTCACACTTTCAAATCCTTGAAAAACTTAGATTCTATTATGACCGGTTCAGCTTATCCGGGGCTATGGAACCTTACATATACACCAGGAGATTTCAGCTCCATGGCGGAAGCATACACAAGAATATACATAAACACCTGCCTTGACAATAAAATTAAGGTTCTATATGATATTGTAACAGAAGGGAAATGTGACGGTGTTGTGTATCACTTAAACAGAAGCTGTAAACTTATGAGCTTTTTAAATGTTGAAACAGCAAATATTTTACAGGAAAAAACAGGACTTCCTTATGTAAGCTTTGACGGCGACCAGACAGACCCAAGAAACTTTGCACCTGCACAGTTTGACACAAGGGTTCAGGCACTTTCCGAAACAATGGAAATGAAGTTATAAGGAGGAAAAATAAATGAGCAGAATTGATGAAATATTAAAAGAGCTTGAACATGTGTCAGAAAATCCCAAAGAAGCCGTAGAAGCGTTTAAAAAGGAAACAGGTAAAGGCGCTGTAGGCATTATGCCTGTATACTCCCCTGAAGAACTTGTTCATGCGGCAGGCTATCTTCCGGTAGGAATTTGGGGTGGTCAAAAAACTGTATCAAAAGCAAGAGCATACCTTCCTGCATTTGCCTGTTCAATTATGCAAACAGTTATGGAAATGCAAATTGAAGGCGTATATGATGATATGGATGCTATTTTGTTTTCAGTACCATGTGATACACTAAAATGTCTTAGCCAAAAATGGAAGGGAAAATCTCCTGTAATAGTTTTTACTCATCCCCAAAACAGAATTATCGAAGAAGCGAATGAGTTTTTGGCGGAAGAATATAAGCTTATCAGAGGCAAACTTGAAGAAATTTTAAAAGTAAAAATAACAGACGATGCAATAAACAAAAGTATAGATATTTATAACGAAAACAGAAAGGCAATGAGAGAGTTTTGCGATATTGCGAAACTGTATCCTCAAATTATCGACCCAATAAAAAGGCATGCAGTAATTAAGGCAAGGTTTTTTATGGAAAAATCTAAACATACAAAGCTTGTCAGAGAGCTTATTAAAGAAATTTCAAGCCTCCCTGTTGAGAAGTGGACTGGAAAAAAAGTTATATTAACAGGAATTATGGCAGAGCCAAACGAAGTTCTTGAAATATTAAAAGAAAACTCTTTTGCCGTTGTTGCCGATGACCTGGCTCAAGAGTCAAGACAATATCGTGTTGATGTTCCTGATGGAAATGACCCTATTTATAGACTTGCAAAATGGTGGCAGGATTTCTATGGTTGTTCACTTGCTACAGATGTGGAGAATAAATACAGAGGCGAAATGCTGATTAATATGGCAAAAGAACATAATGCCGACGCAGTGGTTGTATGCATGATGAAATTCTGCGACCCTGAAGAGTTCGATTACCCTATTTATTATCAGCAGTTTGAGGATGCAGGCATTCGCAACCTTTACATAGAAATTGATTTGGAAACCACCAGCTTTGAGCAAGTAAAAACAAGAGTTCAAAGCTTCAGTGAAATGCTTTAAGTTTTATACTGTTATATTTCGTAACTTTCCCTTTTTAATGCTGCCGCTTTTAAACCATATAAAATTACATATATTTTAAAAGCGGCTTTTTCCTATTAAGTTTCCAAGGAGGGTATTTATGAGTTTATTAGATTTATTTTTAGCTATAACACCGCTGTTGGTGGTTGTAGTGGGTATAGTTGGTTTTAAGAAACCTGCTATGTGGGTTTCCCTTGCAGCACTTATTTATGGATTTATTTTATCTGTTTTTTATTTTAATCTTGGTCAATCTTCAGCAGTAACTCAAACCACAAACGGTATCATCAGCGGTACAAAAATGGTATTTATGATTTGGGCAGCATTTTTAATTATGAACATGCTTATACGAACAGGCGCCATGGATAAAATTAAGGAAGTTTTAGCGGATTTAACAAACGACAAAAGAAAACAAGTTATTATTGTTGCCTTTTGCTTCGGAGGTTTCCTTGAGGGTGTTGCAGGCGCCGGAACACCTGCTGCAATTGCGGCTCCTTTTCTTGTGGCACTTGGAATGACGGCTATAGACGCCGCTGCTGCCGCTCTTATCTTTAACGGAATAGCCGCTTCATTAGGTGCGGCAGGTCTTACAACAATCGGCGGCTTTGCAGCATTTTTAGAGCCTGGTCTTGTTAATGAGCTTGATATAGGCATGGTTACAGGCTGTATTCACTTTTTTGGTGCTCTTGTTGCCCCTCTTATTGTTATGTATGTACTTTATGGAAAAAAAGGTTTCACAAAAGACATCGTTGCTTTCTCAATTTTCACAGGTTTCTTCTATGGAATTTCTCTTGTACTGGTTGGAACCTTTGTCGGTGCTGCTTTCCCTACAATAGTGGCAGGTGTTGTGTCTCTTATTGCTTCAATTATTTACGTGAAAGTTTTCGACAAAAAAACTGTAATTCCCGAAGAATTTGTTTTCACAATAGACAGTTCTTTAAGAAAAGCGGACATGAAACCCCTTACAGCTCTTTCGTCTTATCTTTTACTTTTAGTAATACTTCCGATTGTAAGGTTTTTTGCTCCTGACTGGTTTATAGGTTTAGGTTTCTCGGTTTGGATAGGTCTTACAATTATGTTTGTATGTTTCCTTGGTTCCATTATCCTTAAATCAACCTCTCAAATGCCTTCTTACATGTGGGTATCTTTTAAAAGTGTTATAAGCGCCCTTGTAGCCATGGCATCTTTAACGGCTTTGGCTAACCTTATGCAAAGTGCGGGAATGCTTACTTTAATTGCAACAGCACTTACAAGTGTGGTTGGACCTTTCTATCCTGCAGTTGCTGTAATTATAGGTTCTTTAGGCTCTTTTGTTACAGGAACAACAACAGGCTCAAACATTATGTTTGCACCTATGCACTATGAAGCAAGCAAACTGCTTGGAATTTCCACTCCTGTTGTGTTTGCAGCAAGCAGCACAGGAGGTGCTTTGGGTAATATGATTTGTACAAACAATGTTGTTGCCGTTTGCACAACTGTAAATATACAAAAAGATGAAGGCTTTGTTATGGTAAAAGTATTTAAACCCATCTGTATTTTATGGGCTTTGTACGGAACCTTAGCAATGATTTATACATATTTAATCTTCCCTACTCTGGGAATGTAATAACTAAATTTAAGAAAAAGTTCATAGTCTAAGCTATTTAATTAATAATTATACATTTTAGTTAATTTAGCCATATTATAAATCATATAATTATGGTATAATGATACAGTAATTCGTTTATAACGGAAACTGCTGTTTCTGTGCTTGTTACGCAGATTATACCATAAAAGCAAAAGAAAGCGACGGCAAATCCGACATTTTCTTTTGTCAATGAGCGAATAAAACTTGAAAAGTTTATGAGTAGTATAGTCCGCTGTGATAACAGCGACAGAGCCTTTAGGCTCTTCCACAAATAAATTTGTGGATATTATACCTTAAACAAAATCTTTTAGGTTTCATTTGCTTATCAGCAAAGAGAATAATCCCATAACATCACCTCTTTTTTCTGTCTTTGCGGTATAATGTGTTAAATGTAAACCGATAGGTTTTTAAGGGCAAGCAATAAAGTCATACTTTTTTGCTTGCCCTTTCTTAATTAATTTTTTCGTATTATAATATGCTAAAAACTGAAATAGGAGTGTTTAAAGATGTCCAAGCTTAACTATGCGGCGGTTTTAAAATACTTTATCTCCATAGCCAATATAAAAACCATGCTAATTGCCAAAGTTGTCGGCTACGATATATCCTATGTAAGCAAATGGTGCAGCAATTCAAACCTTCCTCCCAAAAGGAATATAGATGGTATAAATAAAAGGCTTTCAGAAAGTATTTCCGCATATCTCATAGAACAAAAACTTGTTTCCAAAGTGGCTGCGGATTTTGATAAAAACATTAACGACTTCACAAATAAAGAAGAAGTTAATAATTTAGTTTTAAATATTCTTACAGAAGCCTACAGCCGCTCATATCAATCTTTTTATTCAAAAAACAGCAAAAAAACAGAATCTCAAGCAGATGTTTTAAATAAAGAAGAAATAATTGCTTCGATTATCGAAAGCATTAACTCTGCAATAAAAACCGCCGCCAATGAGGTAAATATGATATTTACCTCTGATATTCTTGCTTTGCTTAAAACTGAAGACTCTGAGAGGTTTGATGAGTTTGAGCATTGTAATGTAGCCATAAATATCTACATAGGTATTGACATGGACGAGTTGGAAAAAGACATTTATGAAGGTTTTAAAAACTTATATAAATTTTTGAATTATAACATAAATGTTTCATATGTGCTTTTTGACAACAAATGTGTTGAAAAACTAAACACCTTTGTCATTAAAGATAATGCCGCCTATATAATTGCAGTAAACAATGAGGGTATTATGGAAACAGCCGCCGCAATTTATGATAAAGCGGCAGTGAACAGAATCTATAAACTTACCCATAGAAAAATAACCGACAACGATATTTTGCTTAAGCCAAGTGAAGCTGAAAACCTTGAAAAAGGCGGTTTTAGAACAAAATTTTATACAGCCGCCAACTTTCATTTCTTTTCCTGCAACGGCTTTGAATTTCTTCTTCCCTTTGACATTATTGAAAACGGTATAGCAAAAGAAGCAGAAGAACGGTTCGGGAAAAAAATTTCTATATTTGTGCGGATGCTTCAAATAACATGGGAAGAACGGTTTATTAATGCCAATATGAACTTCTATATGCCAAAATCCAACATACTTAAATATGTTGAAAAAGGCGGAGTATATTACACAGATGTATATTACGAGCTTTCCGTAGAGCAAAGACAAAGGCATGTAAGAAATATCATAGAATGTATGAGAAAAAACCCTAACATAAACTTATATATTATTGATGATGACGATTTGCATTTGTCTGAAGACTTTTTTAATATTTCTGTATTCTTTAATGAAAGCAAATTCTTTTTAAAAAAGACAGGCTCTGCTGTTAAAAACAATTCTCCATGGTATTATGTGTTTGCAAATGATAAAATCAATGAATATTTAAAAATCTTTTTTGAAGAATTAAAAAAAGAGCCTTTTTGCAGACGCTATGACGCAGAAGAAATTGCAGAAATTGTGGAAAACAACGAAAAAATGATGCTTAGAATGCTTGAACTTAAAGATATAACTTAACTTAAAATGCCCTATATTCAATAAAATAAACCCTGCAAACCAAATAAAACCAAGGTTTGCAGGGTTTTATTATCTATTCATCCCAGTTGTGGTATACATTTTGCACATCATCTTCTTCATCAAGAAGATCAAGAAGCTTGTTCATCTTTTTAATATCCTCATCGCTTTTAAGCTCAGTATAGACTTGGGGAATCATTGTTATCTCTGCGGAAACCATAGGTATCCCTGACCCTTCAAGTGCCTCTCTAACGGTTTCCAAATCTTCAGGCAGTGTTGTAATTTCATAACTGTCTTCCTGTGCAACAAAATCCTCTGCTCCTGCCTCAAGAGCAGTCATCATAATTTCATCTTCTTCGGCTTCAACCTCTTCTTTGTCAATTACAATAAGCCCCTTTTCGTCAAACATAAAAGCAACACATCCGCTTGTGCCCATGTTTCCGCCGCCTTTTGTAAAAGCGTTTCTAACATTTGCCGCCGCTCTGTTTCGGTTGTCAGTAAGGGCCTCAACAATAACAGCAACTCCATTTGGCCCATATCCTTCATAAACCACTGTTTCATAGTCTACAGAGTTGTCAGCACCGCCTGCTTTTTTAATGCTTCTTTCAATTGTGTCGGTGGGCATATTATTTCTTTTTGCCTTTGCAATAACATCTCTAAGCTTTCCGTTATTTGCAGGGTCTGTTCCTCCAGACTTAACTGCAACCGCAATTTCTCTTCCAAGCATTGTAAATACCTTGCCCCTTGCGGCATCATTTTTTTCCTTTTTATGTTTAATATTAGCAAACTTTGAATGTCCTGCCATTTAATTTAACCCCCTTAAATTTATCAAAAATATTATACCATAAAAGCAAAAGAAAGCGGCGGCAAAGCCGACATTTTCTTTTGTCAACAGACGAATAAAACTTAAAAAGTTTTATGAGTAGTATAATCCGCTGTGACAACAGCGGCAGAGCCGTTAGGCTCTCCCACAAATGAAATTTGTGGTATTATACCATAAAAGCAAAAGAAGGCGGCGGCAAAGCCGACATTTTCTTTTGTCAACGGGCGAATGAAACTTAAAAAGTTTTATGAGTAATATAATCCGCTGTGACAACAGCGGCAGAGCCGTTAGGCTCTCCCACAAATGAAATTTGTGGTATTATACCATAAAAGCAAAAGAAAGCGGCGGCAAAGCCGACATTTTCTTTTCCCAACGGGCGAATGAAACTTAAAAAGTTTTATGAGTAATATAATCCGCTGTGACAACAGCGGCAGAGCCGTTAGGCTCTCCCACAAATGAAATTTGCGGCAGACTGAAGACAAACCTTGGGCGTTGCCCAACCCCACTTGCTTTTTGAAAAAAGCAGAACCAAAAACTTTTATCAAAACCGCATATTCATGCGGTTTTAGATGGGTCAAGTAGGAAGGTTGAAGATAAACGCCGCCGCTGGGCATCGGAAAGAAATCCGACGGCAAAGCCGCTTTTTTGTAAGAAAAAGTGCTGAACGAAGTAGCGGTTTGCGAAGCAAATTCCTGACAGTAAAACCCTTGTGGGTGTTTGAGGGCAAAGCCCTCAATGTTTTGATTTTGTCTACGCTCTTCCGCAAATGAAGTTTGTAGATAATTATACCATTTTTTAATCCTGATTCAAGAATTATTCCGTTTCTTTAATTTCCCCTGCAATCATAGCACCCTTAAACTTTCTTAAAACACTTATTTTTACATTGGCAGAAGACGCATCAATTATTTTGGTTTCAAAGGTCTTTTCATTTTTTTCCCGAACATATATAATAAACTCTACCTTGTCGGTAAAAACAGTTTCCTTTATCTTTTCTTCAAGTTTTATTATCTCATACTGAATTTTGCCTTGCAAAGAATAATCACAAATAACAGAAAACTCTGTAAACCCTTCAATTTCAACAACTTCCGCATCCAAAAGCCCTTCTTTTGCACTTTTTCCGTATGCTCTGACAAGACCTCCTGTCCCAAGAAGAGTTCCCCCAAAATATCTTGTCACAACAATACAGCAGTTTTTAATATTCTCTCCTGTTAACACACTAAGCACAGGCATTCCTGCCGTTCCCTGTGGCTCTCCATCGTCGCTGAATCTTTGAATTTCATTTTTCTCGCCAATAACATAAGCAAAAACATTATGCCTTGCATCCCAATACTTTTTCTTTGTTTCTTCAATAAACTCCCTTGCTTCCTCCTCTGTTTTAACAGGCTTTACAGTGGCAATAAATCTTGATTTTTTTTCAACTATTTCAGCCTGTCCCAACTTTAAAACCGTCTTAAATACCTCTGACATCTATAGTTCACCTTTATTCTATAAATAATAATTTTTCATCTTGTTTCACCTAATTCAGTGACAAACATAATATATAGCAGAACAATTAATTGATGTTATCTTTAAGGAGGATATTTATGGACGAATTAACTAAATGTAGTTCCCCTCGCCCAACAAAAGAATGTATCATAGCACAAAAGATTTTTGATCAGTGCCGCCTTCAGATTTGCCTCACTTCAAACATTATAGGCCCTGCAAGAGCCATCCCAGGCGGACAAAGCTGCTGCACCACCTCAGGAAGAGGAGATGTAATTACCCCTCCAGCGAATGCAGTTTCTGTTGCTGTAAGAAATCTTTGCACATCAAACGTTGCTGTAATTAACAAAACTCCATGTTCGCTTCGTCTCGGTTTTTGGGATATTACAATTAAGTTTACCTTCACCTACTGCTTAATTTTCTTCGACTCTGAAAATCAGGAAATTTCAAGCACACTTGCACAAAACACCTATACAACAACATTATGCTTGTATGGCGGACAAACAATGTGTATAACTTCATATAATGAAGCTTTCCCAAGCACACAGTTAGGAGGTCCTTTCGTGAATATAGACACCAACGCTGTTGCCCTTGCCGCTTGCTTAAGCTATCCTTGCCCTACAACACCTGTTTTAAACTGCAACTGCAACTGTAACTGTAATTGCAACTCTAACTGCGGAAATCAAGTATCACCAACAATGGTAAATAACTGCGAATGTACCTCTCCGGCAATCATAGGCGCATCTCCTGTAGCAATTAATGTAACAATCGGCCTTTTTGCAGTAGTTAAGCTTTTCCGCCTGTCAAACATGTGCGTTGAAAACTTTGGCGACTGTATGCCTGAAGAGTGCACAACAATTTCCCCAACCTCAACAGACCCTTGTGCTTTCTTTGATGAACTCGACTTCCCCGTTAATCTTTTCGCACCCCAGGCTGACTATACACCGTCAAAATATAAAGGCACTTTAGACATTCTTCCAGGAAACACCTGCTGCCTTGATGAATCACAAAGACCATCTTGCGGCACTGGCAGCACAGGCGGTGCAGGTGGAGCAGGCAAATGCGGCTGCAAAAGATAGTTACAATTTAAAATTAAGTGTATAAGCAGGCGGCCCTCACCGCCTGCTTTATCCTTTTTTTGTGATAAAAGCCTCATATCCTATTTTTATGCGGATACAAGGCTTTTTATTAATTTCCTATTAAATCCATGGTTGTATAGAATCTCTTTTTCACATTTGAAGAAACGCATCCTATTCCTGCATGGCTAAAATTTGAATCAAGAATGTTAATTCTTGTGGAAATATTGTTCATCCACCATGTATAAACATCAATTGCATCCTTACTTATCTCGGTGGATATGTTCTCAGAGGCAACCCTGTATTTAATTCCTGCCTTATCCATTCTTTCAAAAGGGCTAAGCCCTTTCATGCTGTAATAATCACTTCTTAAAAAGCTTTTAAGCTCGGAAGAATGTGCCTTTGCAACAACCGCCAAATAAGGGTCGCTTTGCAAAGTATTAATGCCGCTTTTAGCACGTCGGCTGTTTACAATATCAAGAAGCTCTCTTTCCACATATCTTTCGTTTTCACTGCTGTAAAACTTCTCGTCTGCCGTAAGACCTGAAACACTTAAATATATTGCATCCACCTTTGAGTTGTCGGCAACATCAAAATAATATATTATGTTGTATGCTCCGTTTGTATATTCAGCCTTTTCATTGGAATGAATACTAAAGTCTTTAAAATTCATTGATTTATAGGTGGTTGAAGAATTAACTCCTGCATATTTAAAGTTTTTGCTGTTTGTATAAATCTCGGCTACACTGTCATCCCTTATTCCCACCATAATAAAGTTCTCATAATCTTTGTTATATACATATCTTTCAAAACCATAAATATTAAAATCAATTCTGTCAGGCTGTCCCAGCTTTAAAATAACCTTGTTTTTGTCTTCTCCCAATGAAATCTCAGTGTTTTTTATTTTTATGGCTTCGGCGCCTGTAGGGCTTTTAAACGTCACTGCGCCTTTAGGCTGCATAAAAACAACAACAATCTGTTCAATTGAAGCCGACGCCTTTGGATTGAAATTATTGTTAGCATCACCGTTTAAAATACCGTTTTGGCTTAAAACAGAAACAGCTTCCTCCGCCCATGATGAAATTTGCTGTTTGTCGCCGAATTTAACTTCTGAAGATGATGAGTTAAGCTTAACACCTGTTTTTTTAAAAAACCTAAACATGACTGTAGCCATTTGTTCCCTTGTTACCTTCCCGTTAGGGTCAAACTTTGTCTGGCTTACCCCTGAAAAAAAACCAAGCTCTACAGCAGCTAAAATCTTGCTGTCATTTGTATCGGTGAACATGTTTTTATTTTTCGGCACATAAGCACTTCCTGTTTCCTTTTCATAAAACTGCATAATAAGGGCAGAAAAATCCTTTCTGCTTGCCTCTGTGTCTGCTCTTTTTAAAAGCTCGTCAGGAATATATCCTTTCTTGCTTGCATTTTCAATAACTGCCGCTGCCCAGGGACTTGCTTTAATTTCTCCCCCGAAAGCAGATGCTGAAACAGAAAAACAAATAAAAAGGGCAATCACAATTTTTGTAGCACCTTTCATAAACTCCTCCTAAAGACTTTCCTGATTAAATTAATGAAATCATTTTATATTTACTGCACAATTATATCACAAAAGCAAAAGAAAGCGGCGGTAAAGCCGACATTTTCTTTTGTCAGCGAACGAATAAAACTTGAAAAGTTTTATGAGTAATATAATCCGCTGTGACAACAGCGGTCAGAACGTAGACAAAGTCAAAACCTTGAGGGCTTTGCCCTCAAACACCCACAAGGGTTTTACCCTTGACCCATCTAAAACCGCATGAATATGCGGTTTTGATAAAAGTTTTTGGTTCTGCTTTTTTCAAAAAGCAAGTGGGGTTGGGCAACGCCCAAGGTTTGTCTTTAGTCTGTCCGCTGTGACAACAGCGGCAGAGCCGTTAGGCTCTTCCCACAAACAAAGTTTGTGGATATTATCATAAAGGCAAAAGAAAGCGACGGCAAAGCCGGCATTTTCTTTTGGCAGTGGACGAATAAAACTTAAAAAGTTTTATGAGTAATATAATCCGCTGTGACAGCAGCGGCAGAGCCGTCAGGCTCTTTCCACAAACAAAGTTTGTGGATATTATATCATAATCTTTTTAAAAATCAAATTTCATATTCTTTCAATAAAATCTAAAATAAGAGTTAAAATAAAAGTTAAAATAAAGCTTAATATTATCAATTAAATCTTGTAAACTTTTAGCTTTTCTTAATCATCATAGCTTTTTATTATTACCTGTGTTCCTAAATCTCCCATACCCTTTTCCTCAAGCTTAACAAACCTTTGGCAAACCTCTTTAAGCACGTTTAATTCAAGTTCTCTATCCTGTGCCTCTTCAAGCGCTATTTTCATATCCTTTATAAAATGCTTTACAAAAAACCCTGGGCTAAAATCATCAGCATACATTTTCGGCCCGTTATTAGACATTTGCCAGCTGCCTGCGGCACCTGTAGAAATTGTGTCAAGCATTGTTTCAATATCAACACCTGCTTTTTTTCCATATATAATGGCCTCCGCCACACCGCTTAATGCTCCTGCAATGGCAATCTGGTTTGCCATTTTAACATGCTGGCCGCTGCCTGCCGCTCCCTCATATTTAATGTTTGTTCCCATTGCGGAAAAAACCTTTTCGCAAGCCTTAAAATCTTCAGCATCTCCGCCCACCATAATTGCAAGTGTTCCGTTTTTCGCCCCTGTATCGCCTCCTGAAACAGGTGCATCCAACACTCTAAAGCCTTTAGCCTTACCCTCGTTATAAATCTTTTGAGAAAGCTTTGGACTTGTGGTTGTCATGTCAATTAGAAAAGTTCCCTTTGAGCTGCTTTCTAAAACTCCGCTTTCTCCAAAATAAACTTCTTCAACATCCTTTGGATAGCCTACAATAGTTATAACAAAGTCTTTATTTTCAGCGCACTCCTTAATTGTATCGCACCATTTTGCTCCCTCTGCAACAATTTCGTCTGCGCTTGCCTTCGTTCTGTTATAAACGTAAACCTCAAACCCGTTTTTCATAAGGTTTCTAACCATAGAACGACCCATAACTCCTGTTCCGATAAATCCAATTTTCTTCACTTAAAGTCCTCCTTTTCACTCATCCAAGCCTTCTTGTCCAAAGTAATCTTTTTTTATAGCAAAAAGGTTACCGCTTAGCTTTGCGGCAAACTCTTTTTTCGAAAGATAACCTAAAACACCATCATCCTCGCCCCATAAAATTCTGTGGGCGAAAAGAAACTGATTGTTAAGCCCATATTTTTCACGAAAAATACGATTTACTCTATCATCACCATATTTTCTGTCCCCCACAACAGGATAACCCATTGATTTAAGGTGAGCTCTTATTTGATGGCTTTTACCTGTTATAAGATCAATTTCCAAAAGGGAAAACTTTTCCCTTACAGAAAGGGTATGAACCTTGGTGTAAATTTTTTTAGCACCGGGTGCTTCGCTTTTAAGCACCTTAACCTGATTTGTTTCTCCATCTTTTAAGTGATAGCCGAAAAACTCCCTGTTTTCCGTCATTTCACCACGTACCATAGTTATATAATACTTCTTTATCTTCTTTTCCGCAATCATTCTGTTAACATCTTGAACAGCGGCAAGGGTTTTGCCTGCAATAACAATGCCCCCTGTGTTTCTGTCAAGGCGGTTGCAGATGGCAGGGGTGAACGAGCTTTCTTTATCAGGGATATATTGACCCTTTTCATAAAGATAATACAAAATTTGGTCTATCAGTGTATCATTGTCGCTATCCTTTTCAGGATGTGACAAAACTCCTGCAGGTTTAACAACAATTATTATATTATCATCCTCATACACAATTCCGAAGTGGCGTTCAGCTTTATTAAGGCTTTTTTCTTGCATGAAACCATCCATTGTTTCTTCTGAAAGATACATTTGCAAGGTGTCACCGTTTTTCAGCATTTCGCCGCCTTCCGCTTTTTTACCGTTATATTTAATTCTTTTTTTTCTAAGCATTTTATAAACAAAGGACTTTGGTGCGGCATTAAAATATTTAAACAAAAACTTATCAAGTCTTTGGTTTTGTTCGTTTTGTGTTATTTCTATCTCTTTCATAAAGTCCTCCTAAACCTTCAAATACACAAACAGACGGCAAAGTGCCGTCTGCAAAAAGTTGTAAAGTCAAGACCTTGGGGAACTCTGTTCCCCAACACCACCTTGCAAGGGTTTCACCCTTGACCCGTAACGCAAAACCTAGGTTTTGCTTGAATATAATTCAAGTTCTCTAAAGCTGAATGTATATACAGTTTTAGAAAATAGTAAAGTCAAGACCTTGGGGAACTCCGTTCCCCAACACCCCTTGCAAGGGTTTCACCCTTGACCCGTAAGCAAAACCTAGGTTTTTCTTGAATATAATTCAAGTTCTCTAAAGCTGAATGTATATGCAGTTTTAGAAAATAGTAAAGTCAAGACTTTGGGGAACTCCGTTCCCCAACACCCCTTGCAGGGGTTTCACCCTTGACCCGTAACGCAAAACTTAGTTTTGCTTGAATATTAATTCAAGTTCTTTAAAGCTGAATGTATATACAGTTTTAGAAAATAGTAAAAAAAAGACCTTGAGGAGCTCTGTTCCCCAACACCCCTTGCAAGGGTTTCATCCTTGACCCGTAACGCAAAACCTACTATTAGCTATGAATCCATCCCAAGTATGCGTTCATGTAGTTATCTATGTTTCCGTCCATTACTGCGTTTATGTTTCCCGACTCCTCGCCTGTTCTATGGTCTTTAACAAGTGTATACGGCATAAACACGTAGGAGCGGATTTGGCTTCCCCAGCCGATTTCCTTAACATCACCACGAATTTCCGCAAGTTTTTTCATTTGTTCTTCAATTCTAATTTCCAAAAGCTTGCTTTTAAGCATTTTCATAGCTCTGTCTTTATTACTGTGCTGGCTTCTTTCGTTTTGGCACTGAACAACAACCCCTGTTGGGTTATGGGTAATACGAATAGCGGAAGATGTTTTATTAACGTGCTGTCCGCCTGCGCCGCTGGCACGGTATGTGTCAACTCTTATATCGTCAGGGTTTACCACAATGTCTATGTCGTCACTTATTTCAGGCATAACATCACAGCTTGCAAAAGAGGTGTGTCTTCTGCCCGAAGAATCAAAAGGCGAAACACGAACAAGCCTATGAACACCCTTTTCACTTTTTAAATAGCCGTATGCATTTTCTCCGTTAACCTGAAACGTAACGCTTTTAACCCCTGCCTCATCACCGTCTAAAAAGTCGAGTGTTTCAACAGTAAAGCCATGTTTTTCCGCCCATCTGTAATACATACGCATAAGCATACTAACCCAGTCACAGGCCTCTGTTCCTCCTGCCCCTGCATGAAGTGTAACAATGGCGTTTTCCTTATCATATTCCCCGTCAAGCAATGTTGATATTTTAAGGGTTTTAAAGTCACTTTCAAACTCTTCCCTTAAAGTTTCTGCTTCCTCAAGAAGTTCTTTATCTTCTTCTTCCCTGCCCATTTCTATAATGGTGTATATGTCCTCATACTTTCGCACAAGCTCATCAAAGCCTTCAACCTTTGCCTTTAACGCAGATATTTGCTGAAGTGTTTTTTTACTTTTTTCCATATCGTTCCAAAAGTCAGGGTCTGCCGAAAGTTCCTCAAGCTCACTTATTTTTTCTTTGCTGTTAGCAACGTCAAAGTGAAGCCCCCATTTCCTTTAATTTTTCGTTATAGGCGGAAAGTTCCACGCCAATTTGATCAAGCTCAAACATTAAATTCAACTCCTTATAAAATAAATTTTAAAACACGGAAGGGGAAGACCTTGGGGCTCTGCCCCAATACCCCGCAAGGGTTTCACCCTTGACCCATCCTTAAAACCGCATATACATGCGGTTTAACAAAAGTTTTTGCTCCGCTTTTTTCAAAAAGCGGATGGGTTTGGGTATGCATGGCAAAGATAGATGCCACAGGCACGAAGTGCCTGCTTTGCGAAGCAAAGTGCTGACATGAGCCCAAGGTTTTACCTGCCACAGCACTGCTTATATTTTTTCCCGCTTCCGCAAGGACAAGGCTCGTTTCTTCCAACCTTTTCTTCCTTGCGCTGCTTTGGCTGTTTTTTTAACGTATCGTCTTTGTTTGTAAACATGGCCTTTGGCGGCTCTGGAACAGAAACAGGAACAGGCTCCTGAGTAACTATCCTCACATGATAAAGCCCTCTTATTGTGTCAAACTGTATTCTTTCATTAAGCTCGTCAAACATATCATAGCTTACATATTTGTATTCAATAAGGGGATCCCTTTGAGCATAAGCATGTAACCCGATTCCCTGACGCATTTGATCCATGTCATCAATATGATCCATCCACTTTTGGTCAATAACACGAAGCATAATGGCACGTTCAATTTCACGCATACGCTCAATATCGCCTGTAACCTCAGTAATCTCTTTCTCTTTTGATTCATAAAGCTCTATGGCACGTTTGTAAACACCCTCCGCAAACTTTTCCCTTGTTATGTTCTTTTTCTCTTCATCGGAAATCTCAACAATACCAAAAGGGATTATAGGGTTTATAAACTCATTAAACTGCTTAATATCCCATTCCAAAGCACTGTGCGCCTGCCCTACGCAAAGCTCAACTCCACGTTCGCACACAACCTCAATCATACTTAGAATGCTGTCACGAAGGTTTTCTCCGAAAAGAACTCTTCGCCTTTCGCCGTAAATAATCTCTCTTTGCTCATTCATAACTTGGTCATACTCAAGCAAATGTTTTCTTATGCCAAAGTTGTTCCCCTCCACCTTTTTCTGGGCACTTTCTATGGCTCTTGCAAGCATAGCATGCTCAATTGGGTCATCCTCGTCAAGACCAAGCTTGTCAATAACAGTCAGTGTTTTTTCAGATCCAAAAAGACGCATTAAATCATCTTCAAGCGAAATGTAAAACCTTGACTCACCAGGGTCTCCCTGACGCCCGGCACGACCTCTTAACTGGTTGTCAATTCGCCTTGACTCATGTCTTTCAGTACCTATAATTTTAAGGCCGCCAATTTCCTTAACTCCCTCTCCAAGTTTAATGTCAGTTCCTCGTCCTGCCATGTTTGTTGCTATTGTTACAGCATTCATCTGCCCTGCAAGTGAAACAATTTCAGCCTCTTTTTCGTGATACTTGGCATTAAGCACTTGGTGCGGAACTCCTTCTTTTTTAAGAAGCCTGCTTAGCTCCTCACTTTTTTCTATTGTAACTGTGCCCACAAGAACAGGCTGACCCTTTTCGTGCGCCTGGGCAATTGACTTTACAACTGCACGAAACTTAGCCGCCTCCGTTTTATAAACCACATCTGTAATGTCATTTCTGGAAATAGGAAGATTTGTAGGTATAATAACAACGTCCATGCTGTAAATGTTTCTAAACTCAGCTTCTTCCGTTTGTGCAGTACCTGTCATGCCGCTTTTTTTGCCGTATTTATTAAAAAAGTTCTGAAATGTAACAGTTGCAAGGGTTTTGCTTTCACGGTTAACCTTAACGTTTTCCTTTGCCTCAATTGCTTGATGAAGACCGTCAGAATATCTTCTTCCCGGCATAAGACGTCCCGTAAACTCGTCAACAATCATAACCTCGTCATTTTGAACAACATAGTCCTGATCCCTGTGCATTTGATAGTTTGCTTTAAGGGCATTGTTTATATGATGAAGAACCTCCATGTTTTCAGGGTCTGTAATGTTTTCAATGCTGAAAAACTTTTCAGCCTTTTCAACACCGTCTGATGTAAGGTTTACACTTTTGCCCTTTTCATCAACAACAAAATCCCCTTCTTCTTTAAGTTCTTCTTTCATAAGAGGGTTAAGGGCTTCTTCTTCATTAAGGATACGTCCTTTTTTAAGACCTTTTGCAAAAGCATCGGCAACCTGATAAAGCTGTGTGCTTTTTGTTCCGCTTCCGCTTATAATAAGAGGTGTTCTTGCCTCGTCAATAAGCACAGAGTCAACCTCGTCAATTATGGCATAAGCAAGGCCTCTTTGCACCATATTATCTTTGTTTGTAACCATGTTGTCACGAAGATAGTCAAAACCAAGCTCATTGTTTGTGGCATAAGTAATGTCACAAGCATATGCCTCTCTTCTTTCTTCGCTGTCCATGTTGTTAAGAACAACACCAACACTAAGCCCTAAAAATTTAAAAATTTGACCCATCCACTCAGAGTCACGCTTTGCAAGATAATCATTAACTGTTACAATGTGCACACCCTCGCCTGTAATGGCATTAAGGTATGCAGGAAGTGTTCCCACAAGTGTTTTACCTTCGCCTGTTTTCATTTCGGCAATTCTTCCTTGATGAAGAACAACACCGCCAATAAGCTGAACCCTAAAATGGCGCATCCCCACACATCGTCTTGCACCTTCTCTTACAACGGCATATGCCTCAGGCAGCAAATCATCAAGTGTTTCACCGTTTTGGTATCGTTTTTTAAATTCTTCTGTTTTTTCTCTTAATTCATCATCTGTCAGTTTTTCAAGCTGACTTTCATAACTATCAATTTTCGCTATTATCGGCTCTACTTTTTTAATTTCTTTTTCACTGTAATTGCCGAAAAGCTTTTCCAATAAACCCATTATCCAGTTCACCTCAAACTTTATTTTTCCCGATATTATAGTATAACAAATATACGGCAATTTTACAAACAAATATAAATATCCAAATTTAAGTTTAACAGATAAATTACACCATATCAACACATGAAACTTATTGTTAATAAAAATGTTACAAATAATACATAATAAAAAAGGTAATCAAAATGATTACCTTTTTTATTACACTTTATTCAGCTGTGCTTGCAGGTGCCAATGTGGTTCCGTCCCAACCATAGGCGTATCCGTTTGCGCCGTTATAACCATATCCGGCGTCAGTTCTTGTTTCTAAGCCTGTGTCACCGAAATATCTGTTTCCGTTGGCATCATAATATCTGCCGTTCCAGTTTGAAGCTGTGCCTGCCGTTGTTCCGGGATAGTAATAATCGTCATAATAATAATAACCGCTTGTTCCATAGTTATTGCCGTCTATTGCTCTTCCTAAGTTGGTGCCTGTTTTTGTTCCTGCACACCCTGTAACAAACATACCCACAGAAGTTACTGTTACCGCTGTTAAAACTGCAAAGCGTTTCATAAATCCGCCTCCCATTTAAAATAAATTATTGTATTGCGTTAATATTTTCTGTAGAATAGCCTTATATAATACTGTACTTCCTATGGTACTTAATGAACTTTCTTCCACAAGGAGGCGTCAAATGAAAAATATAAGAAAATGCGGCATTCTTCTTCATCCAACATCACTTCCATCAAATCATGGCATTGGCGATTTAGGGAAAGGTGCATACAATTTTATAAATTTTTTAAAAAATGCAAACCAGAAACTTTGGCAGGTTCTGCCTTTAGGCCCTACATCCTTCGGAGATTCCCCTTATCAAAGCTTTTCCTCTTTTGCGGGAAATTTCTATCTTATAAGCTTGGAGCAGCTTTCCTTGGAAGGGCTTTTGGATAAAAGTCAGCTTGAAAACCCGCCCGACTTTAGTCCCCATAAAATTGATTACGGAAAAACCATAGACTATAAAATCTCTCTTTTTAAAAAGGCTTTTTTAAACTTCAAACCAAATAAAGACTTTGAAGTTTTTTGTTTGGAAAACAGCTTTTGGCTTGATGACTACAGTCTTTTTTCCGCCGTTAAAGATTTTTATATAGAAAAACGAAAATATGAATTTGAAAGCACAGACCTTAAAAACTTTTGCAGTCAAACAAAAGAAATTCTTACAAAAAAACAGCAAAAAGACTTTTACTATGGCGGTGTTTGGTTCACATGGGATAAAGCACTTATGAAAAGAGAAGAAAGTGCAATTATAAATATAAAGAAACAGCTTTCTTCTCAAATTAAATATTATAAATTTCTTCAGTTTCACTTTTTTAAACAATGGAAAGCTCTTAAAACATATGCCAACAATAACGGCATTGAAATAATCGGCGACATTCCCATTTTTGTTGCCCTTGACAGTGCTGATGTATGGTCTAATCAAAACCTTTTTAATCTTGACAAAAAAGGTTTCCCTATAGATGTGGCAGGTGTTCCTCCTGATTTTTTCAGCTCAGACGGTCAGCTTTGGGGAAATCCACTTTATAACTGGCAAGAGCATAAAAAAGATAACTTTTCCTGGTGGCTTTTAAGAATTAAAAACCTTCTTAAAATAACCGATATAATAAGGATTGATCATTTTAGAGGCTTTGAAAGCTATTATTCAATACCCTTTGGAAGCAAGGATGCAAAACAGGGCAAATGGATAAAAGCAAACGGCAAAGAGCTTTTTGAAGCAATGAAAAAAGAAATAAACCCTTTGCCCATAATTGCAGAAGATTTGGGTATAATAACTCCTGCTGTAACACAACTGCGTGATAACTTTAATCTTCCGGGCATGAAAATTCTTCAGTTCGCCTTTGGCGAAAGTGAAAACAATCCATATCTGCCTCACAACTGCGAAAAAAACTGTGTTGTATACACAGGCACCCATGATAATGACACAGTCATTGGCTGGTATGAAAAAGCCCCTGAAAAAGAAAAAGATTATTTCAGAAGATATATAAATTCAAGCGGCGAAAACCCCCACTGGGATTTAATACGCCTTGCGGTTTCATCAACAGCCAACTATGCCGTCTATCCTCTGCAAGATGTTTTAGGCCTTGGAACAATTTCAAGAATGAATATTCCAGGCTCCGCTAAAAACAACTGGCAATGGAGATATACAGAAGATATGCTTTTAAACGAATATGCAAAAACCCTAAAAACCCTGACAGAAATTTTCAAGAGGTGAATTTCCTTTGAAAAAGCTTGTTCTTTTAACCATAGCCATATTATATCTGTCCTTTATAGTTTTAGACATAAAGGGAAGTTTTATTGAGGCAAATTATATTAAATTTGCCTCAATATCCCTTATATTCATTCTTTCTTTATTTAAAAACAACGGCTATGCCGTTATAGGCCTTTTACTTACAGTGGTTTGCGATTATCTGCTTCTTTTTACACAAAAATATAGCTTGGGTATAATGATTTTTTCCATCTCTCACCTGCTTTATATAAACTCCCAATTAAAAAAAGACAGCCTTACAACGGTTTTAAGCCTCGGGCTGCCTTTTTTATTTATTTTCTTCGGCATTATTATACAATGCCTTTTTTATTTGCTATTAATGCTTTTTAACATTTTAATATCCATTAAAAAAGAAAATGCTTTTGTTTTTGCCGCATTTATACTGTTTGCCCTTTGTGATGTTTGCGTTGCAGGCTTTAATATAACAAATTCATATTTTTTAATGGCTTTAATTTGGATTTTCTATGTTCCCAGTCAAGCACTTCTTGCCTTAAAATTATAGATGCCCCCAGCTGAGGAGTGCAGCTTTTTGGGGGCATTACGGAGAGAATGCAATTATGCTTCAACTTGTTAGCAATTTTATAAATTCAACCCTAAAATGTTTGATTATGCGGCAGTAGCCTCATTATCTTCGTCAGCTTCATTATTTTTCACACTTTTCTCTGTGAAGCTGTCTTTTATATGTATCGTAACATCCGGCGGAAAAAACTTAACCGCACCCATGGGTTGATAAAAGTTATATAACACCATTGTTTTTAAATAATCTCTTTCCTTTAAAACAGGAGGCGGTGTTTTTCTGCTGTTTTTAACAGCTTCTTTAGTCATTGGGCCTATGTATAAATCACCCATTTCATGACCTTTGTCTACAAATGTGACTTCTTTAATATCTTCTAAGTTTCTGCTTTCAACAAATGCCAAATCATCAGATTTTTGCATATACACTATCATTCTTTTGTCTGTAACCAAATAGTGAACCTTTTTTTCAAGAGTTCTAACCATTTTGTATGGATAAAGAGCAGTAATAAGGCCAACTGCCATTAAAAATATTGTTGTTCCGTTTCTTACATAATCTTCAATAATAATATTTGAAGTATAATTCCAGTATTTAAATGCAACAGCATAAATGCACAAACATATAACCCAGCACATTATGATAAATGAGGTATGAGGCTTTTCAAAAAAATTAATTTTTCTTGGTCTTGCCTCCCAAAGTATTCTTTCATCTTTTAAAAGAACGAAATCTTTGACAAAATTAAGTTTGCCTTTCATCCAATCATTCCTTTCTAAAAACTCTCTAAAAGAGCAAAATAAGAACAAAAATCTATTTAAATATTTCTTCCGCTTTATAAAATTTTTCTGAAATTTCCTTTTCTCCCATAAGAGAATATGCCTTTCCCAAAAGCCCGTAAATTTTGCTGTTTAAGGGTTCTTTCGCCAATGCAGCTTTAAGCTCGTCTATTGCAGCTTCATAATTTTTATAATCTATAAGTTCGTTAACAATTTCTAATATGCTTTCTTTGGCGAAAACTTCACTTTTTAAATCCAGATCGTTAAGCATGTTTTTAATACGTTCCATTGTAAATGGCTTTTGCAAATATGCAATTGCACCAAGCTGTGTGCAGTCCACAGCGTTTTTAACCGTTGGGTATGCAGTAATCACTATTATAGGGGTTGTAACACCTTCTGCTCTCAACCTTCTTAAAACTTCAGTTCCGCTTATTTCAGGCAGCTTAATATCAAGAAAAATAAGGTCATATTTTTTCTCTGCCGCCATTTCTAAACCGATTTTTCCGTTTTCGGCAGCCTCTATCTCATATCCCTCTATTTCCATACACTTGGTAAGCATAAGTCTTATGTTTTTTGTATCATCTATAATCAATGCCTTTTTCATAAGATAAACCTCTCAGTTAAGTTGTTATGGGGATTGTAAAATAAAATCTGCTCCCTACACTTAAATTGCTTTCACACCATATACGTCCTTTATGGGCTTCAATTATGTCCTTTGCAACAGCAAGCCCTAAGCCTGTTCCTCTTGTTTCAATATCACAGCCTCGAACCTGAACATACTTATCAAAAATCTTTTCTAAAAACTCTTCAGGTATACCCATGCCGTTATCTTTAACACAAACAATTATTTCTTCATTGTTTTTTAATGATGCCTCAATTTCTATAACATCACCTTCAGATGTGTATTTTATGGCATTTGATATAAGATTATTTAAAACCCAAACAATTTTTGAAAAATCAGCCTTAACAAGAGGAAGAATATTATCAGCATTTCCTTTTAAAACAATGTTTTTAGATTTCGCCCTTGGCTTAAACTGTTTCAAACATGTGTTTATTGCATCATTTATTGAAACTTGTTTAAACTGATAAATAATGTCGCTTGATTCAACCTTTGAAAGATCAAGCAAATCATTCACAAGCACATTAAGCTGCTGACCGTCTTCTTTTATTGTTTCAACAATTTCCTTCTGCTCTTCATTCATTTTTCCAATTGCTTGGCTAAGCATTAAATCAGTTCCCATTATTATTGATGTAAGCGGTGTTTTAAATTCATGGGATATGGTGGCTATAAAATCCGTACGCATTTGATCAAGCCTTTTCATTTCTGTTACATCATTAAAAAATATTATAACAAAACTTTTTTCAGCTTCACTTAAATTAAACACAGGGGATATCATAATCTTAAAATATCTTGCCCGCCACCTGTCATGAACCTTAACAATCTTTTCATAATACTTACGTGTTTTATAATCAATTTTGTTTGCAGCATCTTTAAAAATGCTTTCATTCATAAGCTCAAGAAAATGCTTTTCATAGGATTCTTCAAGGGTTGTGTTTATTAATGTTTCAAAAGAACTGTTCATTAAAGACACCCTAAAATCATATCCAAGAATAAGCATTGGCTCGGTTATGCTTCTAACAATAGAATATGTCTTGTTTCTTTCTTCCATAAGAGAGCCTAATGTACTTTTTTCAAACTCCGAAAGACGCTGTGTCATGTTGTTAAACTCATTGCAAAGCACCCCAAGCTCATCATCAGCTCTTATCATGGCAGCTTTATTCATATTGCCCTGGCTCACCGATTTAAGGTTCTGGGTGATTTCATAAATAGGGCCGAAAAGCTTGTTTATATAAAATCTAAAAGTAGTAAATGAAATAACTGCCGCAAAAAAGAATATTACATAAAGAAAATAAGTTGCTGTCTGAACAATATCTCTTGCCTCATCTCTTCTTTCGAAAAGAACCGTAACATTAGATACCCTAAGATTGTTAAGTGAATCTAAAACAGATATATATTTAGGAGTTATAACTTTATCGTAATATTCAAGGCCTTCAGCAAAAGAGAATTCACTTCCCTCATCCATCAATTTACTAAATGCTTCGTTAAAATCAGAGTAGGCAGACATTATGTTAACTATCATTTTCATCTCATCTTTAATTATGATAGTTTTATATTCCTCATTATATGAGTCAATAAAAGCAAAATAGTTATCTTGAAATGCAGTATAATGCCTTTGGTTTTTATCATCATAAATATAAAGCAAAATATTTTGGCGTTGTTCTTTTAAACATGCCTCCATCTGAGCAATCCGCTCAATGCTGTTATAATTTGTTGTTATAAGGCTTGCCACAGCCCCGTTAATTTTATAAAGGCTGAGAATGGAAACTGCACCTAAAACAACAATGATTAAAACAAGGCTGATATAAATTAGAGATATTCTGCTTTTTAACAATCCTGATTTTCGCATAAAAAGTCCCCTAAAGTTTTTACGGGATATGGATAAGAAAACACGCTTTCATTAGGGCCCCGGGTTTCCCTTGAAAGCTAAGCCAAATTAAAAGCAATGTTCTTTCCCTTTGCCTTAACTATATTATACATATCCCTTTTAACACATACAAATCATTAAATTAAAATAAAACAAGAGCAAACGAGAGTAAATGAGAGATAATACATATCTCTCCCCCTGTTTTGCTCTACAATATGCATTTAATCTTGATATAACCCATAAAACACGAAACTTGTTTTTTATAAAATTTATATTTATACCCTTAATTCCTTAAATTAGAAACCTTTGCCTAATAAATTTATAAACCCTTTAAAACAAATCATCATTAAAAAAGAAAAAAAGTCAAATTATGCAGAAAAAAACGAAAGAAATATCCGACACTTTTTACCTTCTAAAACTGCATTTTTGACTTTTTTATTTTTAAAGCATAGGCGAAATAAGCCTTGATACCGCCTCTTTAAATTTAAACATCCTGCCTCTTTTTTCATACCATTCTTTGGTGATTTCTATGCAGCCTTTTAAATCATTGTAAAAATCAGCCTCAAGAAGCTTCACAACATCAGGGTCATATATAAAAGAATTTATTTCAAAATTAAGCCCAAAACTTCTTACGTCCATGTTGGCTGTGCCCACAGTTGCAACCATTCCGTCTATAAACAATGTTTTGCTGTGTATAAACCCTGTTTCATATTGATAACACTTAACTCCTGCATCAAGAAGCTCTCCCAAATAACTCATGCTTGCCCAGTAAACAAACGGATGGTCGGGGCGTCCGGGTATAATAATTCTAACATCAATTCCCGAAAGTGCCGCAACCCTTAAAGCTGTCAAAACTCCGTCATCAGGTGAAAAATAAGGTGTTTCTATCAATATTGTTTTCTCGGCTTCATTAATCATTTTGAAATATCCGTTTTTAACACTTTGCCACTGCGTGTCAGGGCCGCTGCAAACAATTTGCACAGGTATGTTTCCATATTTTTTTAATTTTTTTGGAAAATATTTTTCATTGACAGAAATCTTCTTTTCAGCCGCAAAATTCCAATCCATAAGAAATCTAAGCTGCATTTGGTCAACAACTTCACCCTCAAACCTTACATGGGTATCTCTCCAGTAACCAAACCTTTTATCTTTTCCTAAATATTCATTTCCAATGTTAAACCCTCCCACATATCCAAGAACACCGTCAATAACGGCAATCTTTCTGTGGTTTCTGCAGTTTATTCTTAAAAACTTCGGCGCCACAAAAGATACGGCCTCTCCTCCTGCAAGAATAAGAGGCTTAAAAAAGTCCTGCCCTATAAGAAGATTGCCCATGTGGTCATAAAGAATTCTTACTTCAACACCTTCTGCAGCCTTTTTTGCAAGTTCTATAATAATCTGCCTGCCCAGCTCATCTCCTCTTAAGATGTAATATTCAAGATGTATAAATTTTTCCGCCTTTTTTATATCTCTTATAAGCCTTTGAAACTTATCTCCCCCATCAATAAAATGAGTAAGGGAATTGTTGTAGGTAAGCCAGCTGCCGCTGTTTATATTGAGAGAAGCAAAATCTTTAAGATTTGCATATTCTGCTCCCAGATCAATTCCGTCATGACTAAAAACTTGCCTTTCTACCTCATAAACCAAAACTTCATCTTTTTCCACATATTCAAAAAGCAAGTCTTGGTCTATCTGAGTTTTTTTTGTAAAAACTTTTTGTTTGGAGGAAATTCTGCCAAAAATCAAATATATTAAAAAACCTACAACAGGAATAAAAAATAACACAAAAAGCCATGCCCAAGTACTGGCTGGGTTTCTTCTTTCAAAAAATACGACAACCCCGGCTAAAAAAACGTTCGCTGTAAAAACCATTGATATAATATAAACCGTTATGTTAAGAGCATTCATATTTTTCCCTCCAAAACAATACCTTTTGACAATAAAATATATTTATTTTATATAAGAAGTATAACCCATACATAATTTTTTTGCCACTCTTTAAAATTAGCTATTCCCTAAATCAAAATATCATGGTAAAATGATATGCACATTGTACTACTATAGTGTACATTTCAAGGAGGACTTTTATATTATGAATTTAGGCGATTTTATTATTATTTTAGCGATTGTCTTGGCAATAGCACTTGGCGTTATGGTATATGTGGGAAAGAAAAACTATACCAAAAACCTGGAAGCACAATCTTTTATTAACCAATATAAAACGGTTACACCAATACTTGTTATTGATAAAAAATTTGAAAGACCAACACAAGAAAACCTTCCGAAAAACATTTATGAAAAACTGCCAAAATCAGCAAAGCTTCGCAAAATGGCTATTGTAAAAGCAAAGGTAGGCCCCCAAATAACAACTCTTATGTGCGATAAAGTTGTTTATAACGCACTTGTTCCTAAAAAAACAGTTAAGGTAGAACTTGCGGGAGTTTATATCTCAAGTATAATCGGCCTTGATCTTGAAAACAAACGAAAGAAAACCCTTGGCGAAAAAGTTTCTTTGTGGATGAATAAAAGAATAAACCAATCAAAATGATAACATTTACCCTTTTAGTTTTTGCTAATAAGGGTATTTTTATTGAAAGAATACAAAAACCTTGGGATTTTTTGTCTCTTTTTTGCTTTTTTAAAAGGCTGTAATCAGTTGAATATACTATATTTTCGTGATAAAATTAATCAATTAATTAAATTCGGAATTAAACAACTCTTATTTTACATAAGCTTAACTGATTTTTAAAAAATCAAAGTATTAACTTTGAATATATTTTGAATTTAATTAATAAATAATAATAGATATTACATAAGGAGGTAAGCGGGGTGAAACCCAAAACAATCAGCACTGTAAAAGATCTTGAAGCCGACCTTTCGTCCTTAAGAAGAATCTTTGATAACGTCAGATTAATTGACCCGATTGCTCAAAAAGTAATTTCTTTTGATAGTTCGGAAAATATAGTTTATGACGATATGTATTGTTATGAGGTGTGGTCGAAAGAAGGTAAATGCGACAACTGCATATGTACAAAAACTTACAACGAAAATTCAAGAAAAACAAAATTTGAATTTAACGAAAATAATATTTTTTATATAGTAACTAAACCTGTAAAAGTTAAAACAAACTCCCACGGAGTTATTACAGCAATTATTCAAATAAGCAGTGAAGTTTCCAACGAGATTTTATTTGAAGCCTTTGGCAAAAACGATTTTGTTAAAAAAATTATAGAAACAAATAAAAAAATATATGAAGACTCTTTAACAAAGGTATATAACCGCCGCTATTTTGACGAAAGACTTTTTTTCCAAGAAAACAGAAATTCTCCTAAAATGGCTTTCATAATGCTTGATTTAAAAGATTTTAAAAACATAAACGACTCCTATGGCCATATTGCAGGAGATAATGTTCTTAAAAAGGTTGCAGTAACTCTTAAGAAAAACGTAAGAGATTACGACTCTATTGTGCGTCTTGGCGGTGATGAGTTTCTTATTATTTTGCAAAACTGTGACGAAGTTACAGCCTTGAAAAAAATCGAAAAGCTTAAATCAGCCCTTAATTCAATTTTTTACAACGAAAAAGAAGGGCTTTTTATAGAAGGAGATTTCGGCTTTGCCATAACTGATTCTTTCATAAACAGCGAAAGCTTTATTACCGCAATGTTGTGTGAGGCAGACTTTAATATGTATAAATTCAAAAAAAGGGCATCTGAAAATGCCGCCTCTCAAATTTAAAAAGTATTTTAATTATAAGAAAATTTTTATAACAACAGCCGGAAATTAGGAACATCCTAAAACCGGCTGTTGTTTTTAAGCTTTAAAGACCTTAGTTTGCAAATCTCCTTAAGGCACTTACTAAAGCTTTAGTTTTTTAACTTCATTTATAATTTTAAAATGTTTGATATGCATCTATAGATTTTTCAATATTAATGCTGAAAATATAGTCTGCATGGTTAACAATTCCAAGGCATTTGTCAGTTCCGGTTATTATTACATCCATATAACCGCTGCGTCTTTCAAGAGCCTCTATTAATTCACACTCTTCAATATAACCATCTTTAATGGCATTAAGAACACCATCAAGTATAAGCATTTCACACTCGCCTGTTTCCAATATTTTTTTGCTGAAATTAAGTGACGTTTTAACTTCGTTTTTAATTTCACCGTGGTCTTCAGGTTCGATTTTATCTCTGTTTTTTTCAAATCTAAAAACCCTAAAGTCAGGCTCAAGCCTTTTAAGAATAAGATTTTCTTTATTGTTGTTATAATCTAAAAACTGAACCATAACAACGCTCATTCCTTCACTTACAGCACGCATCCCCTGGCCTATGGCAAGGGTTGTTTTTCCCTTTCCCATGCCATAATACATATATACATGACCCTTTCGCATATCTTATGCACCTCATGTCTTTAAAAATATTCAGCAATCCAAGAAAGTTTAAACCTTATGTACTGATTTGTCAATACGCTTTTATGTAATCACTGCTCATTAAAAACTTCCAGTTCCAGTTTGCCCTTTGTGACTTCATTAATAACATAATAAATCATGCTTTCTTCAGCCTTGAAATAAATTTCCAAAGACACTATGTCTTTAATCTTGTTTCCGTCGTTTCTCCATATTTCTTTTATTTTGTTTTCAATTTTTTTAGTGTCAACTTTATACTGTCCAAGTTCAATATAAAAATTACAGTTCATTAACTTTCCTCCCGCACCCATTGTCTTTTGTAATCAAACACGATTTTTGTTTAAGTTTACTATGACAGGATAAAAAAGTCAATTTACAAAACTTCCTTTTCCTCTTCCTTTTTCTCCATTCTTGAAGCAGAAATTTCATATGCCGTTCTTTCTTCTATTGCCTCGTCTGTTTTCTTTTGATAAAGTCTGCTTTGCATTCTTCCCCATACATGAATGTTATCGCCCACTTCCAAACCGCTTATATATTTTGCATTTCTGCCCCAAAATATACAAGGAATATAATCGCTTTTGTTGTATGCACGGTTAACGGCAAGCAAAACATCGGCAATTTCTCTGCCAAAAGGTGTTGTTCTATATACAGGCGGCTTGCAAACAAAGCCGTTTAGAAAAACCTGATTGTCGTCTTCTCCTTCTTCTTTTACCATTTCCCTTGCAAAAATTGTAAGAACAAGCCTGTTTCTTTTATTAGCAACACTGTTGTAGCTTCTTATCTGCCCTTTTAACACAACTTTGTCCCCAACTTCAAGGCTTTCACCATTCATAATTCTTTCTGATATGGTAACGGGCAAAACGTCGCAGTTGCCGCTTAACCTTGCGCTTTTTATCTCAAAACTATAAAACCCTTCACCATATGTTTCATGGCTGAAAATAACGTCGCTTGCCACCTCTCCGCTTAAAACAATACTATTGTTGTCGGTATTTAATATATTCTTAGGCATTCTTTTATTCTCCCCTCAAGCGTAAATTTGACTATATAACAGATTTATTCATCTAAGCCAAATATATTCTCTTTAAATGCCGAGGAAAATTTTAAAATCTATACTGTTGCGCCGCTTATAACTGCCGCCGCAACTGCCGCCAATACCTTTGGAATATCTTTTTCCTTATAATCTTTTTTATATAAAAACTCTTGGGGCAGAACAAAACTTCCGTCAGCCCTTAAAAGCATTCTTTGAACACAGCCTTGAAGTTCTCCTGAAAACCCTAACCCCACACTTGATACAGTAACGCTTGCAGTATGATTAAAGCCGCAGGTTATAACAATTGTTTCTCCTCCTGTGCTTATTGTTTTGGGAAGCTCCAAGTCGCTGTCTAAAATTAAAAAATTTCTGCTTTTTAAAAATGTGTCGAGGAAAATCTCATCCTTTTTTCCTTTTAAAAGAAAAAGAAGTATGTCAAACCTTAAAACATCAAAACTCTCATTTTTTTCTGTATAGTTTCCAAGCTGAACAATAAAAACTTTTGCCTTTTTCAAAACAGCTTCCATGTATGCCCTTCTTGCATCTTCGCTATTTTTTAGACAAAAAGCAGAAAAGTCAATTTTGTTTTCTTTAAACATTTCCCTCATAACTTTAAAAGCAACCATGTTCTCATCGCCTAAAATACCGATTGTAAGCATAAAAACACCCCTTCAATGGGATATTTTTTGCAAAAGAGAAAATTTTTATTCATTCCATAACTTTCTTTGAAACAGACCCTTACACACGCCATTGCAAAAAACAATAAAAAGAACGGACACAAAGCTTTCGTGCCCGTTCAAAGTATATTTCTTTATAAAGCAAAGCTTTATATTTCTGCCTTTTTATTTTTAATAGCTTTTTTGTTGGCTTTTTTATCCTGTCTTATTCTCTTGTTCTCTGCTCTGTTTCTTATTCTGTATTTATCCACAAGCATATAAATCACAGGTATAAGAATAAGTGTTACCAAAGTAGAAAGTGAAAGTCCGAAAATAATGGAAATTGCCATTGGCTGCTGCATTTCCATACCCTCGCTCATGGCAAGCCCAAGAGGCACCATGCCTAAAACAGTTGTAAGGGTTGTCATAAGTATAGGTCTTAAACGGTCAGGGCCTGCTTTTAAAATAGCCTCAAAAGATGTCATGCCCCTGCCCACGTTCTGGTTTGCCGCATCAACAAGAACAATTCCGTTATTAACAACCATACCAACAAGCATTATAAAGCCTAAAAAGGCAACAACTGTAATGCTTTTTCCTGTTACAAACAATCCTAAAATTCCTCCCGTAAGAGAAATCGGTATGGAAAACATAATTATAAAAGGATAGATAAGCGATTCAAACTGGCTTGCCATAATCATATAAACAAGAAGCACTGCAATAACAAGTGCAAGACCAAGCTTTTGGAATGAATCGTTCATTTCTTCCAATGTACCTGTAAATTCATGGGTTACTTCTTTAGGCATAATATACGTATCCAGCTTGCTTTCAACATCACGCTGAATAGATTTCATATCACGCCCGTATGATTTTATTGTAACATCAATATATCTGTGGTGGTTATTTCTTGTTATGCTTACAGAAGATTCATCCATAACAATGTCTGCAAGCTCAGTAATAGGAATAACAACGCCCCTCTGTGATGTTACAGTCAGATTTTTAAAATCATTAAGATATTTTGTGTTTTCTTTATTTTGCCTAATTCTTACGTCAATTTCCGTTCCGTCAATTTTAAATTGCGTGGCAACATTTCCGTTTATGGCATTGCTTAGTGTGGTTGCAACCTGTGCTGCAGAAACTCCATACATAGATGCCTTTTCCCTTTTCATAACAATCTTTGCCTCAGGAAGAATATCTCCTGCAGAGCTGTTAACCTCTAAAACTCCGTCAATTTCCATAAGCAGCTTTTCTAAATCATTTCCGATTTCTCTTAAAATATCATTTTCATCACCTGTTATTCTAAGCACAACACCAGAATCTCCATAGCTGCCCATAGCCATACTGCTGGCACTTACAGAAATTTCACATCCTGCAAAATCCTTAAATCTATCATCAAGTTGTTTTGCTAATGTCTTGGAGGAAACGGTTCTGTCTTTTTTATTTATAAGATTAAGCATAAGAGTTGCAGAATCCGACTGCCCTTGACCATATCCCATGCTGCCAATCATTGCATATGAAGTTTCAACTTCTGAAATACCGTCAATCTCCGCAATAACCTTATCAACAACCTTTTCGGTTTCTTCAATTGCAGAGCCTCTTGGAAGAGATACATTAATGGAAACTACACCCTCATCCATATCAGGCATAAAGTCAAAGCCCATAATAGGCAAAAGGGAAAGTGTGCCGATAAAAATTACCATAACAACAGCAACAACCTTTTTCTTGTTT
The DNA here is from genome assembly GCA_040772665.1 of Lachnospiraceae bacterium. Taxonomy (GTDB): domain Bacteria; phylum Bacillota; class Clostridia; order Lachnospirales; family Anaerotignaceae; genus JAXGXT01. Next base: position 271,226 of record JAXGXT010000001.1, read on the forward strand.
CCAAGACACCAAAAAAGAAGTTTTTTGTATGAATCCTCCATTTTGATAAAACCTTTTTCCCATTTGGCAAAAAATTTATTTATTCCTTTTAAGTCCTTTTCTTCCTTATTTTCCAAAAACATTTCAGCCTTTAACATTTTGCTGCAAGCCATAGGCACAAATGTAAGTGAAACAATAAGTGAAGCAAAAAGAGAAAAACATATTGCAAGAGTTAAGTCCTTAAAAATATCTCCTATAATTCCGCCTGTAAACATAAGCGGAACAAAAACACCCATTGTTGTAAGGGTTGAAGCGGTAACCGCCATTGCAACCTCATTTGTGCCTCGTGCCGCCGCCTCTTTGGGGTCGGGGTTAAGCTTCATGTGTGAATAGATGTTTTCAAGAACAACTATGGAGTTATCCACAAGCATACCTATACCTATGGCTAAACCACCCATGCTTATCATGTTCATAGACATGCCCGCCACCCACATTGCGGCAAGGGTTGTTATAATAGATGTGGGTATAGAAACACCTATGATAAATGAAATTTTTCCTGAACGAAGAAAAACAAAAATTACAAGTATTGCAAGCACAGCCGCCTGAAACGCAGTGCTGATAATATTATTTACAGAAGTTTTAATATATTCTGACGTGTCAGAAAGCATACTGCTGGAAAGCTGAGGATATTCCTCCAACACCTTGGCTATTTCCTTATTAACCTTTTCGGAAATATCAACTATATTGGCATTGGATTGTTTTTGTATAACAAGTAAAAGTGCAGGATGACCATCAATTATAGTATAGCTGTCTTTATCCTTTTGAATAATATTAACCTCTGCCACATCCCTAAGGTGAATTAAACTTCCTAAAGGAGTTGTAATTGGTAAATCACGAATTTCATCAACAGATGTAAACTTACCCTCTGTTTTAACCTGAATTTTTTCAGAACCCTGGCTTACACTTCCCACAGGGTAGCTTATGTTTTCAGAAGAAAGAGCCTGTGTAATAAGAGTTTGGCTAAGCCCATAACCTTGCATCTTTTCAGAATTAAGGGATATTTCAACCTCCTGCTCATCTCCGCCCATTATGGAAACACTTGTAACACCTTCAATTTTTTCAAATCTTCTCACAAGGGTATCTTTTGTAAGGTTGTTAAGCTCTGTGGATGTTAAAGCATCGCTTTTAAAACCTACATAAAGTGCTGTCATAGATTCAATGTCTATTTTTAAAACCATAGGGTCATTACATCCGCTTGGAAGATAGCCTTTAACCATGTCCACTTTTTCCCTCATATCAACGGCGGCAAGGTCAACATCTGTTTTGTCATTAAACATCACCATTATCATTGAAGAACCTGCTGATGAAGTTGAAGAAAGTGTGTCAACATTTGATATAGCACCCAATGATTCTTCCAAAGGCTTTGTAACAAGGGTTTCTATTTCTTCCGGCCCTGCCCCCGGATATGTGGTGGATACAATAGCAATAGGAATATCCATTTTAGGCATAAGGTCAAGGTTAAGCGAAGTATATGCAACAAGGCCTCCAAGTATTGCTATAAGCATAACCATTATTGTTGTTACGGGCCTTCTTATAGATGTTCTGGCAAACATTATTTACTCCTCCTTTGTCTGTGGAGAAGAAACAGGTTTTCCGTCAACGGCAACAACATTAACCAAATCTCCGCTGTTTAGATACGACTGTCCTCTAACAACAACCCTATCACCTTTTTCAATGCCCTTAAGAATTTGAACAACCTTTCCGTCGTCAACTCCTAAAACAACTTCTCTTTTTTCCGCACTTCCGTTGTTATCAACAAACACGTATGTTTCATTATTCTTTGTTATAACAGCGTCACGAATAACCGTAACTGAATTATAGCCTTTTTCCCTTTCAAAGCTTGCCTCTGCAAACATGCCGCTTTTTATATTTCCGGAAGAGTTTTCAATTTCAATTTCCACATCATATGTTCCGCTCATGTTTGCGGCAGGGTTTATTGTTTTAATTTTTCCCTTTAGCTCGTTATCAGAAACAGCTGATATTTTAACATTAACAAAGCCGCCCTTTGAAAGGGAGTTAATAATTTGTTCCGAAACGCTTACATTAACAGTAACAACAGATAAATCACTTATTGTAAAAGGCACTGCGGCACTTGAAAGAAGAACTCCCTCTTCTACATTTTTTCCCGTTACGGTGCCGCTTATGGGGCTTTTTACATATGCATCCCTAAGGCTTTTTCTAACGCTTTCAATTTGAGCCGCGGCTGAATTTGCCTGTGCAACAGATGCCTCAAGGCCTGCTTGTGCCTTTTTAGTGTTTTCTTCAATTATGTCTTTAGATGTAAGCTCATAGGATTGTTTAGCCTGATTGTATCCGTCTTCTGCCCTTTTCAAATCATCTTCTGAAACAAAACCTTGGTCATACATTATTTTTGCATTGTCGTAGGCTCTTTTTGCATTATCGTATGTAATCTTTGCATTTTCTATCTGCATCTGCATTTGTGGCCCCTCAACAGATTCAAGGCTAAGCTGTGAAACCTTAACCCCTGCCTGTGCGGCGGCATATCCTGCCTCTAAACCTTTAAGGCTTGTTGTAAGGGCTTCTGTGTCCATTTCAAAAAGAACATCACCTTCTTTTACTTCATCCCCCACTTCAAAGTTCACCTTTTTAACAATTCCCTGCACAAGGCTGAAAACAGTTGCCTGTTTTAAAGGAACAACCTTGCCCCCGTATACATAATTTGTTTCCACAACTCCCATGTCTGCTGTTGTCACTTCAACAGAAACACCTCTTTGTTCAGTTTCCGTTACATCTTTTGTGCAGCCGCTTAGCACAAGTGATAGTGCCAAAACGCCGGCAAAAGCCTTTTTAAATTCCATTATCTTTCCTCCCACTTGCTGTTTAGAATTTTATAAAAACAATCTATGCCCGTTTCAAAAAGCTCTTTTTCCTGGGTATTTAAATTGTCATAAAACATATTTATTCCTTCTGTCATACCGTCAATCACCTTTTTTAAAGAGGTTTTACCTTTTTCAGTAATAGTAAGATAAACCACTCTTCCGTCTGTATCATCTCTTTCTTTGTTTATGTAGCCTTCCTTAAAAAGCTTTCCCACCGTTATGGAAAGACTGCTTTTTGATGTGCATAAAATATTTTCAAGCTGGGATATTGTTGCCTTTTCAAGGGTGTTTATTGTTGCAATAATTTCCGCCTGTGTTTTTGTCAATACGTCCGGCTTTTTTCCGTTTTTATTGAAATATCTGTCTATGCTTACAGCACTCCATCTTATTATCATTCCCTGAAGCTCAATAACTCTGCCGGCAATAGCCTTGCCCTCTTCACTCAACAGCTCACCTCCAAATTAGTTTTATAATAAAACTTCTTATTGATTTTATACCCATACTTTGTTTATGTCAATACACTATTACTTACGCTGGGAAATGAATAAAGTTTAAAGAAAATATATTGGACTTTGCCTAAACCCTCTCAATTCTTGAAAACGGCAAGGTAAAATCGATGCATATAAATCCCTCCGATGGGTATTAAAAGGAAGTTCGACGGCAAAGCCGCTTTCTCGTAAGAAAAAATGCTGAATGAAAAATCTTTGCATGTGCTTGAGGGTAAAACCTTAAATCTTACCCCTTAACAGCATAAAGCCGAGAGGAAACTCCTCTCGGCTTTATATTTAATATTCAACATCTACAAGGGTAAGACCTTGAGCGGGAAGAGTGACCCCTGCCGCTTCCCTGTCCTTTGATTTAAGCATTTCTTTTATATCTTCAACGGAAAAATGCCCCTCTCCCGCCTGAATTATTGTGCCTGCCATAATTCTGACCATGTTATATAAAAAACCGCTACCCGTAAAAACAAGTCTTATTTCATTGCCTGACTTTTTCACATCAATAGAATAAATTGTTCTGACAGTAGATTTTTTATATCTTTTGTTGGAACAAAAGGCTTTAAAATCATGCTCACCAATAAAAACCTCTGCCGCATCTTCCATCGCCTTAAGGTTTAGGTTTTTTTCAAATTGAAACATATATCTTCCCTCAAAAACATTTGAAATAGAACTGTTCCAAATTCTGTATTCATATGTTTTTTTCTTGGCATTAAGTCTGGCATGAAACCTGTTATTAACCCTTTCAAGAGAAAAAACCGCAATTTCTCTGCCAAGCTTTTTGTTAAGTGATTTAAGAACCTTTTCGCACTCAATTTCCTTTTCTGTGTTAAAGGTTGCTGTCTGACTTTTGGCATGAGCGCCTGCGTCTGTTCTTCCCGAGCCGTGAAGAACAATTTCCTCATCAAGTATATGGCTTAAAACCCTTTCAATCTTTCCTTGAATGGTGTTTTTTGTGTTGCCCTGTTTTTGCCAACCGTTAAACTCTGTTCCGTCATAGGCAAGAACCATTTTGTAATTATACATAAAAACTCCTTTATTTAATTGCTGTTTCTTTTATTATCCCCCTGCTGTATGCCTCAAGAAGTCTTTCCAAATCCACTATATTGTTTTTTATCTTTGTTCCTATGTCTGTGTTCATAACACGTATTCTTTCTTTGGAATATTGAAGGTCAACTATTAAAGAATGAATATCGTCACCCTCGGCAATGGCTTTTTCCGCATTTTCAAAAGGCTCGTGGCTAACAAGCACAAGACCGTGGGAGTTATAAATAAGAGTATACCCAGCTATACCGGTTACTTTTTGATATGCCTTTGCAAAGCCTCCGTCAATAACAAACAGCTTTCCTCCTGCTTTGATTGGGCTTTCCCCTTTTGAAACCTTAACGGGAACATGGCCGTTTATAATATGACGTTTCCCTTCCGTAAGACCAAAGCTTTCTAAAATCATGTCACATATTTCTTCCTTGTTTCTAAGGGTGTAATATGGATTGCTGATTTCTTTATGGGTGTCTTTATCATCAACGAAATATCTTTCAAATGTAGTCATTTTTTTCTTCCCAAAAACAGGAGAGTCTTCACCGCACCACATATACCAAATTAAATCCATACACTCACGCTTGCTTTCAGAATGGGCTTTATTAAAATATCCCTCTCTTATAACAAGGTCAACCTCATCAAAATAGCTTTGCCCTGAAAGTTTTAATCCTCTTAATGTAACGGTTTTAAGTGTTCCGTCATCATTCATAGGTATACAACCATGGAACATAAGGTTGGAATTAAATTTTTTATAAAGTGTGCCTTTTGCATAAAGCATTCTCACATGATCTTGAAGCTTTTCACTGTTTATAAACGAGGACTTGATTTTGTCCATAACAATTTGCTCTTCTTCTGTTAATTCATAAGGATTTTTAGGGTCAACAGTCGGAAAGTTTTTATCGTTAAGAGCATATTCTTTCCCCTCTATAATAACAGTTCCCTTTTTTAAATCCATGTTTCCAAGCAAAAGCCTGTCATCCATTTTAAAATTAGGGTTTCTTAATATTATTTTGGCCTCTTCTTTAAACTGCATTACAGCTATAGCCTTGTGCATTTTTGCAATAAGAAGAGCATCCTTATCGTTTATTATATCTTCAGATGAAAACTTTGGCATAAATTTTTCACAAGAATCATCTGCATAAGCTTCCATGGCAAATGTTGCAAGAGGAATAAGGTTTATGCCATAATCATCCTCCACAGTTTCTAAGTTTGCATACCTTGCCTGAATTCTTATAACGTTGCATATAAGCGCCTGACACCCTGCCGCCGCACCCATCCATGAAATATCATGGTTTCCCCATTGTACGTCAACGGAATGGTAGTCCTTAATTATATCAAGCACCTTCGCCGCCTTTGGCCCTCTGTCATAAATATCTCCAATAATATGAAGCTGGTCAATGGCAAGACGGTGAATAAGGTTTGAAAGTGCAATTATAAACCTGTCCGCCTGATAAAGCCTTATTATTGTTTCTATAATCTCGTTAAAATACATTCTTTTGTTAGAGTCTGTTCTGTCTTCATGTATAAGCTCTTCAATTATATAGGCATAATCCTTTGGAAGTGCCTTTCTCACCTTAGAACGTGTATATTTTGAGCCTAAAACCTTGCATATTGTAACAAGCCTGTAAAGTGTGATTTTATACCAGTCGGCAAGGTCTTTTTCATTTTTTGCAATCTGCTCAAGCTTTTGCTCAGGATAATAAATAAGTGTTGCAAGAGCCTTTTTTTCATTGTCAAGCATTTCTGTGCCGAAAATAGTGTCTATGTAATTTTTTATAACTCCAGATGCATTTTTAAGCACATGGTTAAAAGATTCGTATTCACCATGAATATCACTTAAAAAATGCTCAGTTCCCTTTGGAAGATTAAGTATTGCCTGCAAGTTTATGATCTCTGCACCTGCACTGTTAGTGTCCGGATACTTTTCCCCAAGAAGTCTTAAATATTTAATCTCCTCAACAGTAAAATCGTCTGTTTTTCTTGCCATTTACTTTACCTCCCCAATGTTTAATTAAACAATCTTTTTTAAACTTGAAAACCCCTTCCATCTTTTTTAAGGCATTGCCTGTTAATATAAAAAACCGTAATTGTGCAAACAAACATACACCCTATAAATGTTGTTATTGTTCCCGATATAATGCTGCTTACAAGGGTTTCTTCTCCAAAACTGAAAGCCCAGCCTATTATATAGGAAACACTGTAATTAAGGGAATATATAAGTATTGACATTACCGCCGTTTTCAAAAAATATCCCTTTACAAGGCTGTTGCTGTAAAGCATACTTTCTATAATCCCCTTATCATCAAGCATAATAGCATATACATAAAAAAAGAATATAATTTGAAAATAAAGCCCCGGAACAATAAAAAACAAAGTTCCGCTAAACACCAATGTTTCATGTATTGCTGCTGCAATAATCAATATCCATCCCTTTTGAAATGCCTCCATTATGGCCTGTGAAACATTGGGCGTTTTTCCGTAAATGAAATCCTTTGAAATTCTTGCCGCAGCCATTGTCACAAGAGGAAAAAACATTCCCTGAATTATAACAACCACAAATAAATAAAGTCCTAATGTTGTGTATTGCCCGGATTGTATAAAACTGTTTAAAGCTTCTGTGCTTTGGGTTATTTCTTCTAAGTTTATGTTTAAATTTATTCCCGCAACCATTTTATAGGCAAAAGCCAAAAGAATATTTACAGGAATCCCTATTAAAAAAGCAACGGCTAAAATCTCCATCTGCTTTTTTCTAAATATATTCCTGCCTATTGCAAGGCATTCTATTATTCCAAGTTCTTTATTGTTAATTTCGTTTATAATCATGTTTTTCTCCCAACAAAATTTAAATAACACTGTAACTAAAATATTCAAAACACAAACAAAATTAAGATTATAGTAATTTTTGTCAGCATTTTCTTCAAACAACAGCACCCATTTTCACTGTTCCCGCATACTCTGTGTTAAAACCCTATGTTTATACGGTTTTAATAAAACCTTTCGCTTTATATTTTCAAAAAACAAACAGATTTAGGCAAAGCCCAAGATTTTTATTTACATTATAGTATACCCTTTTTTCCCAAAAAATGAAAGTACCATTATTTCAAAGTTCCGTCATAAGATAATAACAAACCATATAACCACAATATTATCTTTTTTATAAAGGAGGTTTAAAAATGACACTTCATGTTGTTACCCTTGGAGAAACCCTTTCTTCTATTTCTTCTATATACGGACTTACTGCGGAATATCTTCAAAAAATAAATTCCTTGCCAAACCCTAATAATCTTGTTGTAGGGCAATCTATTGTTATACTTTTTCCCCAGACAACACACACTGTAGCAGAAAACGAAACTCTTTACTCCATCGGCAAAAGATATGCCGTGACTGTAATTCAGCTTTTAAGAAATAACCCACACCTTACCCAAACACCTCTTCAAACAGGCGAAGAAATAATTATTGCCTTTGAAAGAGAACCTTTGGGCACCATTGAAACAAACGGTTATGTATATCCAAATGTTGACATGGTTTATTTAGGCTCTCTTCTTCCCTATCTTACATACATCTCTGTTTTTACATCAGGCATTAACAGCGACGGAACAATTATTAAAGTTAATGACTCCGAAATAATAGCCGCTGCAAAAACATATGGCGTTGCTCCTCTTATGCATATTTCCACGCTGGATGAAGAAGGCTCTTTTAACAGCGAGCTTGGTGCAAAGGTGTTAAGCGATACGGCTTTGCAAGGAATCCTTATTAGAAATATCTTACAGACACTTTCCGAAAAAGGATACTACGGTCTTGATATAGATTTTGAATTTATTCCAGGCCAATATAAAGACGCATATGTAAACTTCATATCAACCCTTACAGATGTCCTTAACGAAAGCGGATATATTGTAATTGCCGCCCTTGCTCCAAAGATACGGGCAGACCAGCCGGGGCTTTTGTATGAAGCTCACGACTACGGCGGAATAGGCAATGCGGCAAACTTTGCTTTTTTAATGACATACGAATGGGGATATACATACGGCCCTCCCATGGCTGTTGCCCCTATAAACAGTGTAAAGGCTGTTCTTAATTACGCAATAACGGAAATTCCTCCTGAAAAGATTTTTATAGGAGTTCCTTTGTACGGTTATCTTTGGAATTTACCCTATGAGCAAGGTATATCAAAAGCAACATCACTAAGCAATTTTGCCGCAACGGAAATTGCAGCACAAAAAAATGCCGAAATATTATATGACGAAAAAGCTGAATCTCCTTATTTCTTTTTCACAGACAACTACGGAAGGGAAAGTGTTATATGGTTTGAAGACGCAAGAAGCATAGACGCAAAATTAAGGCTTGTTAAAGACTACGGACTTCACGGTGCAGGGTATTGGAATATTGACAGACCCTTTCCCCAAAGCTGGATGGTATTAAATGCACTTTATAATATATTGCAAGTGGATGTTGTATTCTTATAATAAAAATGATAAATTATATTACAGATAGTTTAAATTATTCTTTATTTAGGTTTTTTTCATATATCTGCCCTTGTTTTTCATGTAAAAACTTATATAGACATAGAAAAAACAACCTTAAATTTCAATAATCTTACGTATATTTCATATTAAAACACGGGTTTTTTAGCGAAAGGAATTGATTTTATGAATATGCAAGGAAAAACCGTTCTCGTAACAGGCTCATCAAGGGGTATAGGTAAAACCATAGCTTTTGCCTTTGCTAACAAAGGCTGCAACATTATACTAAATGCCTCTCAAAGCTCGGAGGAGCTTTTAAAATCACAAGATGAGCTTAAAGAATTGGGCTTTTATTCATATTCCTACCTTGCCGATGTTTCCGATTATGAAAGCTGTAAAGAAATGTTTAATGCCATAAACAATATTTACGGGAATGTTGACATTTTAATTAATAACGCAGGAATATCACATCTTGGCCTTTTTACAGAAATGCAGCCTGACGACTGGAACAAGCTTATTGATATTAATATTAAATCCGTATTTAACTGCACCCACCTTGCTCTTCCCAAAATGATAAGCAAAAAAAGCGGCACAATAATAAACATATCCTCAATTTGGGGCGACAGAGGGGCATCTTGCGAGGCTGTGTATTCAGCAACAAAAGGTGCCGTTAATTCCTTTACAAAAGCAATGGCAAAAGAAACAGGCCCAAGCGGAATACGCTTTAATGCCATATCTGCAGGGGTTATAGACACAAAAATGAATGCATGGCTTAATGATGAGGAAAGAGAACTTTTAAGTGATGAAATTTCTCTTATGCGCTTTGGTAAGCCTGAAGAAATCGCAGACCTTGCATTATTTTTGGCAAGTGAAAAGGCGGCCTTTATAAACGGACAGATAATAACCATTGACGGCTGCATGGTGTAACCTTTTTTATTATTTTAAATCAGCCGCACCTGTTGGGGCGAAAAACAAAGCCTAAGCATGTCAATCTTTTTTTAAGATAGGCATGCTTTTTTAAAACATTCTTTTTATATCCTACAATTTGTAGTATTATAAAATAATGTTATTATTATTGTTCAATGACAGGAGGAGTTTTAATGGAAAAATACGATATTATAATTATAGGAAGCGGTGCAGGGCTTATGGTTATGGAAGAAGCCCTTAACCACGGACTTAAATGTGCAATAATAGAAAAATCCAAATTTGGCGGCACTTGTCTTAATAAGGGTTGTATACCTTCAAAAATGCTTGTATATCCCGCCGATTTTATTCGGGAAACAGAAACTTCAAAACGAATAGGCATAACAGCCTCTGCCAAGTTTGATTGGGATGTTATTTCCCAAAGAATGTGGGAGCAAATCAATTTTAACGAAAAAATTGAAAAAACTCTTGCCGCCTTGCCAAACCTTACTGTTTATAAAGGAGAAGCAAAATTCACTTCACCAAACTCATTAAAAATAAACTTTAACGACCAACAGCCGCCTGTGGAAATCCAGGGCGATAAAATTATAATAGGCGCAGGTGCAAGGAGTCAGATTCCATATTTTAAAGGCTTAGAGGAAACAGGATATGTGGTTTCAGAAACATTTTTTGGCGAAAAGTTCCCAAAAAAGCCATGGGAAAGCCTTGTTATAATAGGCGGCGGTGCAATAAGCATGGAGTTTGCTCATATATTTTCCTCCTTTGGCACAAAGGTAACAATAATTATACGCTCCGAAAGAATTTTAAATAAGGAAGAAGAAGAAGTTTCCGACTTTGTGGCAAAACAGCTTATTAAAAACGGCATTGAAATTCTCACCAACACAAATATCCTTTCAATTGAAAAAAACAATGGCTCAAAGGTTTTTGTAACTGAAAATAAACTGACTGGAGAACAAAAAACTGTTTCCTGCCAAGAAATATTTGTTGCCTCGGGAATTGTTTCAAACAGTGATGTTCTTGATTTGGATAAAGCAGAAGTGGAAACTAATGAAAAAGGCTGGATAATCACAAACAGCTACCTTGAAACATCACAAAAAAACATCTGGGCATTGGGAGATATTAATGGAAAATTCCAGTTCCGCCACAAAGCTAACTACGAAGCTCAAATTTTAAGCCACAACCTTTTTAATCTTTATGACAACAAACTTAAGGAAGAAGTAAGCTATTCCGCTGTGCCTTGGACAGTGTTCACCCATCCTCAGGTTTCACACCTTGGCATGACAGAAAAAGAGCTTAAGGAACTGAACATCCCCTATAAAACAGCTGTAAATCACTATTCTGAGGTTGTGGGAGGACGTGCCATGGGCTACAGGGATAATGATGATGACAACGGTTTTATAAAAATGATTATCGGCGAGAACAAGAAAATATTAGGAGTTCATATTGTAGGGCCCCAGTCTGCAATTCTTCTTCAGCCCTTTGTTTATCTTATGAACTCAGGCTATAAATGCAACAAAAAAGAACAGTGGGAAATGGGAACTTCCGGAACAAGAATTTCGCAAATCCAAGGCCTTAGAATAATGTGCCCGCATATAGGCACATACACACCTATTAATAATTCAATGGTTACCCATCCATCCCTTAACGAGCTTACTGCCTGGGTTTTTGAAAAATTTAATTATGACGAGGAAAATCTGTAAAGTCTTAACCTTTTGACACTTAAAACAAAACTTATTTTATATAAAAAAGACACCTTCTAAAAATCTTTAAAAAGTGTCTTGGTAAATATACGTCAAAACCTTGAAGGGTTTCGTGCAAGTATTTTGCTTACAAATATATATTATAACTTACAAAACCCCGCTTGTGTGCGGGGTTTTGTAATAGAAATCTTTACTTTTCTTTTTAAAAAATGAATAAATTCAGGCAAAGCCCAAGGTTTTATAACAGGACTTTGAGAAAACCTAAGATTTATACTCACTCTTTTAAAATATAAGTCCCGGTATAAAAAGAGGAACATAAACAATTATAAAAAACACAGCTATTAAACCTAAAAGGAAAGGAACAACAGACTTGGCTATCCTTTCAATAGGCAGCCCCGTTATACTTGAGGCAACAAACAAGTTAATTGCCACAGGCGGCGTTATCATACCAATTGCAATGCCCGCTGTGAACAAAATTCCAAAATGCACAAGGTTAACCTCAAGCATTCTCATAAGAGGAAGGAATACAGGTGTAAGTATAATAACAGCGGAAGATGTTTCCATAAAAATACCTGCAATAAGAATAATTATTGCAACAAGGAACATAATCACATATTTGTTTGAAGAAACGGATAAAACTGCCGCCGCCACCTGCTCAGGAATTCTCCAGTTTGCAAGCACCCAGCCAAAAATTCCGCTGCAGGCAATAATTATCATAATTATAGCAGATGTTCTTACACTGCCTTGCATTATTTCATATAAAAGCTTTAAGTTTAAATCTTTGTAAATAAAAAATGAAACAATAAGCGAATAAACAACAGCAACAACAGCCGCTTCAGAAGGTGTGAAATAACCTGAAAAAATTCCTCCAAGAATTATAACAGGCATAAGAAGCCCCCAGATTGAAGTCTTGAATGTGGCAAAAACGTTGCTCCATGAAAATGCCATTCCGCTTGGATAATTCCATTTGTATGCCTGGCGGATAGCCAAAGCAATAAGTATGCCTCCCATTAAAAACCCTGGTATAAATCCATTTTTAAAAAGCTGGGTAACACTTTGATCAGCAATAACAGCATATAAAACCATAGGCACAGAAGGGGGAATAACAACACCTATTGTTCCCGCCGCCGCAATAAGGGCTGCGGAAGATTCCACATTATAACCTCTTTTATCAAGCTCCGGAATAAGAGTTGCTCCAACTGCCGCAGTTGTTGCCGCACCTGAACCTGAAATAGCCGCAAAAAACATTCCCGCAATAACAGAAACTATTGAAAGACCACCCTTTATCCCTCCAAGAATAGACTCTGAAAATGAAACAAGCCTTTTGCTTATTGCACCCCTTGCCAAAAGGTCTCCTGCAAATATGAAAAACGGAATTGCAATAAGGGGAAAGGAATCTGTTGCGGCAAACATTCTCTGCACAGCAACAAGCATCTCCACATTACCTTTTAAAAGCACTGCAAGCGCCGCAAGTGCAATTGCAAAAGCAACAGGCACACCCAGGGCAAGCAATACAAAAAAAGTCAGAAACAGCAATGCACTCATTCTTTTTCACCCGCCTTTTTTGTTAAACCGTTTAAAGCCCCCGTAACAGAATGAAAAAACATTATTATAGATCCCAAAGGTATTGCGAAATAGATATATTTCATCTGTACTGCAATAGAAGCTGATTTTTGAGCACCAAGCATACCCATATATTTTATTCCGTAAACAAATATGACTAAAAAGAAAATTGAGCAAAGAATATGCACTAAAGCATCGGAATAAGCCTTAAGCCTCTCAGGAAGCATATCCTGAACAGCCGTTATGGAAATATGACCTCCCGTTTTATAAACACATCCTGCGCCAAGCATTGTAAACCATACTAAAATATATCTGGCAAGTTCTTCACTCCACGAAAGTGCAGTGAAGAACACACGACAGATAATTTGTACAGTTGTAACAATAACCATTGCCGCAAGGAGTGATACAGATATGACCATGCAAATCTTGTTTAACCAATCGCTTATTTTGTTTAAAACAGCCATAGGTTTTTACCTCCTTCGGCAAAATCTTATTTTAATTCCTCATTAATTCTGTCAATAAGCTCTTTATAGTCAGTGCCGTATTTTTCATATGTAGGCTCAACTGCGGCTCTGAAAGATTCAACATCAGGCTCACGAACAACTGCTGTTCCGTTTGCTTCAATGTCTGCAAGCTGGCTTTCTTCGTTGTCTGCAACCCACTGACGTTCATACTCTGCAGCCTCTTGAGCAGCCTCTTCAAATATAACCTTTACATCATCAGGAAGAGCCTGGAACTTTTTAAGGCTCATTGTGATAATAGCTGAAGCGTATGCATGACGTGTCATTGTTAAATATTTTTGTGACTCCCAAAGCTTATGTGAGTGAAATACGTTAACAGGGTTTTCCTGTCCGTCTATTGTTCCTTGCTGTAAAGCTGTAAGAGCCTCTGTCCATGCCATAGGAACTGCATTAACACCTAAAGATTCAAATGTTGAAATATAAACTTCGTTTTGCATAACTCTTATTTTAAGACCCTTAACGTCAGAAGCCGCTTTAACTTCTTTAGAGTTATTTGTAAGGTTTCTGAAACCTCTTTCAGCATATGCAAGACCCTTTAAGTTAACACCTTCAAATTTGTCAAGAAGCTCCTGACCAATTTCTCCGTCTAAAATCTTATAAGCTGATTCATTATCAGGGAAAAGGAAAGGCATGTCTAAAACGCCCATTTCAGGAACAAAGTTAACAAAAGGCCCGCTTGTGATAATTCCCATGTCAAGAGTTCCCATCTGCATACCCTCAAGCATTGTTCTTTCATCACCTAAAGAAGCGTTTGGATAGATTTCGATTTCATATGCCCCGTTTGTTTTTTCTTTTACTATTTCAGCAAACTTTTCAGCCGCAACTTGGAAACTGTCCTGCTCGTTAACAGTTGTTCCAAATTTAAACACAGTTGCATCGGCAGTAACTGCTCCGCCGCCGCTTTGTGCAGGGGGAGTTGCACTCGTGCCTCCTCCGCAGCCGCTAAAACCCACAACAAGTGCCATGCTTAAGCCAAGTAAAGATAATAATTTCCCTTTTTTCATAGTAAACCCTCCTAATTAACTTCCCTTTATTTTAGTTTAGCTCTTTATAAACAGTTAAGCTCTTATTTAAAAACAGCACCTGTGTTTGCACTTGTAACATGCTCTCTGTATCTTTTAAGGTATCCGTCACGAACCTCTTTAAGAACAGGCTTAAACCCTGCAAGTCTTTGAGCAATTTCTTCCTCTGAAACTCTAAGATTTAATTTGTTATTAAGAATATCAATGTCAATAATGTCACCGTCTTTTATAACACCTATCACTCCGCCTGCAGCCGCCTCAGGAGAGATATGCCCTATGGACGCACCCTTTGAAGCACCTGAAAATCTTCCGTCCGTAATAAGAGCAACTGTGTTATCAAGACCTTTGCCTGCAAGAGCCGCTGTAGGAGCAAGCATTTCCCTCATACCGGGGCCGCCCTTAGGGCCTTCATATCTTATAACAATAACATCACCAGGCATAATTTTATCATCAAGTATTGCCTCAATACATTCTTCTTCACTGTCATAGCACTTTGCAGGGCCTGCATGAACAAGCATATCAGGAAGAACTGCACCTTTTTTAACAACAGCTCCGTCAGGGCCGATATTTCCCCAAAGAATGGCAAGACCGCCGTCAGGTGAATATGCAGTTTCTTTTGTTCTGATAACATTAGGGTTTATGTTTCTTGCTTTTTCAATGTTTTCCCCAACTGTTTTTCCCGTTGCTGTTAAAAGGCTTGTGTCAAAAAGCTGATTTTTAGCAAGCTCTTTAAGAACTGCGCTGATTCCGCCTGCTTCATAAAGGTCAACAAGACAGTCTTCTCCCGCAGGGCTTAATTTAACAAGATGAGGTGTTTCTTTGCTTATTTTATTAACTTCTTCAAGATCAACCTTAATTCCCGCCTCATGAGCAATTGCAGGAAGGTGAAGAATTGTGTTTGTTGAACATCCAAGCGCCATGTCTGCATGAAGAGCATTTCTTATGGATTTTTCCGTTATAATATCACGAGGACGAATATCTTTTTCAAGAAGCTCCATAATCTTCATTCCTGTTTCTTTTGCAAGGCGTATACGCTCTGCATAAACAGCAGGAACAGTTCCGTTTCCGGGAAGAGCAAGGCCAACAATTTCTGTTAAGCAGTTCATGGAGTTTGCTGTAAACATACCTGCACATGAGCCGCAGCCCGGACATGCATTGTTTTCAACTTCCATAAGCATTTCTTCCGTTACGCCTTCTTTACCAACAGCTCCAACAATTTCAAAAGCATTTGAAAGTGTTATTTTTGAACCGTCACCAAGTTTTCCGGGAAGCATAGGCCCGCCGCTTACAAAAATGCTTGGAATGTTAAGGCGAAGAGAAGCCATAAGCATACCGGGAACAATTTTATCGCAGTTAGGAATAAACACAAGGGCATCAAAAGGATGAGCCATTGCCATAATTTCAACAGAATCCGCAATATGCTCACGGCTTATAAGCGAATAGTGCATACCGTCATGACCCATGGCAATACCGTCGCAAACTCCTATTGCAGGGAAAACAAAAGGAGTTCCTCCTGCTATTCTTACACCGTCTTTAACGGCTTCCGCAATTCTATCAAGATAAATGTGTCCGGGAATAATATCATTTTGTGCACATACAATTCCAATCATAGGTCTTTTTATTTCTTCATCTGTAAGGCCTAACGCCTTAAACAAAGACCTGTGCGGAATTTTCTTTGAACCTGTTTTCATTACGTCACTTCTCATATATCTCGTCCTTTCCATATTAAAATAACCTGTCAGACAACCTTACTGTACATATAAAATTTTATATAATTTTTTGTGAAAAGTCAATATAATTATGGACTTTTCATTTTATTTTTGTTAAAATCAGTCATACAACTCTCGTTTGCAGCTTAAAAACAATAAATAAAGGATTGATTAAAATGAAACCTGAATTTATACCAATTTCACAATCCATCGCACAAAGAATAAGCGATATGATATTTTTAGAAAAAAAATATAAACCAAACGACAAACTTCCAAACGAGTATGAGCTTTCTTCATATCTTGGTGTAAGCCGCACCTCTTTAAGAGAAGCCATTAAAATTCTTGCGGCAAACAATGTTTTGGTGATTAAAAGAGGAAGCGGCACATTTGTTGCCTCAAACCCTGAAAATCAAAACGACCCTTTCGGAATAAATTATTTGGAAGACAAAAAAAAGCTTATTAAAAACTGGTTTGAATTTCGCCTTATTCTTGAACCTCCAAACGCAAGACTTGCCGTTTTAAACGGAACAGCAGAAGATATAAAAGTAATTTCAGACTCTGCGGCACGTCTTGAAGTTCTTATAAAAGAAGGAAAGTCCATAATAAAAGAGGATCAGATTTTTCACGCAACAATTGCAACAGCAACCCACAATGACGTTATAAAACTGACAATGCCCTCACTTGAAGGGGCTGTAAGAGAAACCTTAACAACCTCCACCCAAATAGGCACAACAGCAAGGTCTTTGGAAAATGCTTTAAGGTATCATAAAGCTGTTGCAGACTTTATTTCCATGGGTGATGCAGAGGGTGCGGAAATAGCAATGAGATATCACATTTTAAGAGGACTTAAGGATTTACAAAAAGGCGACCAATAAAAATAAGGATTAGCTTTGAAAGGCAAAACTGCTCTTCAAACTAATCCCATTTTATTTTTTAACACAAAAAATCATACCATTGCCACTCTGTATTCATAATTTCTTCAATGGTTTCTTCTTCAGGCTCTTCCATAAGCTCAAACTGCACCTCAAAATCCTTATAAACCTCACCCTCAATAAGGGCAGAACCGCAAATAACAAAAACCTTGCCCTCTCCCTCAATAAACTCTCCGGTAATAAGCACATCATCTTCTTCCAAATACACCTTGTTAAGTTCTCTTTCCTTTTGCTGCAAGCTAAAATATTCCTTCATAAAAATCCGCTCCTTAAAGCATTTAATACTTTTGAACCTTTTATTAAATAATACCATTAATACATTCATTTGTTAATACTAAAATCCCTTTTCACCATAAGGTTTTTTTGATATACTTAAATCCAAAGTGAGGTATAATTATGAAATATATTGTTTTAGACTTGGAATTTAATCAGGCCTTTAATTTTAAAACAGGAAAGAAAACAGTTCTTAACCCAAAAATGCCTTTTGAAATAATACAAATCGGTGCCTTTAAACTTAATTCCCAATTTATTATAGAGGAAAAGTTTAATTGCTTTGTTGCGCCCAAATTATATAAACGTATTCACCCAATTGTTAAAAGCCTTACGGGCATAACAGAAGAAATACTTGCGGACACAATCACATTTCCCAATGCTTATGAAAGCTTTATAAGTTTTTTAGGCAATGAAGAATATACCCTTTGCACGTGGGGAATTGATGATATTAAATCTCTTTTCAGAAACATTTTATACCATAAATGTGACCATGAAATTATTTTTAAAAATTATATAAACATTCAGGCTCTGGCAACAAAACACCTTAACTATGATGCAGGCAGCTCAATAGGTTTAAAAAAGGCTGTGGAATTTTTAGAAATAGAGCAAAAAGGTGACTTTCATGACGCTTTAAATGACGCCTACTACACTTCAAAGGTTTTTCAAATTGTTCACAGCGAAACAATGGATGTTAAAATTTTTAATATTGACGACCTTGATACTAAAAAATCTTTTGAAGGCAAAGTTAACACAAGAGCTCTTTTAAAATATTTTGAAAAATCACTTGAAAGGCCTCTCACCGCCGAAGAAGCGGCAATCATAAAAACAGCATATAAATTCGGCAGGAAAGGTACTTTTGAAACAAGAACAGGCTTGAAAAATAAATGAAGTCTTTTCACATTTTATTTTCCGCAAAAAACCCGCCAAAGCTATAAACAACACTTTGGCGGATTTATATATTTAATATTTTACTCCTTAAAGAAATTCCTTAAAGAAGTTCTTTATAGCTTTGTATATATCTGTCTGCAACATTCATAATTGTTTCCCTGTCGTTTTTTGCAGATAAATCCTCCACTGCCACAACATAAAATCCTGCTTTTTTGGCATTTATAACAGCATGAACAGCATCTTCAAAAACAGCAGTTTCACCTTTGGCTACGCTTACCTTTTCAGCAACAAAATTAAATATATTCTCTTCGCTTTTGCTCATTCCAAGGCCTGTGCAGGTAAAGACATCCTGAAAAAGCTCATAAATTCCAAGCCTTTTTAATGCAGGCACAACAAATTCCTCTTCACTTGCAGTAAGTATACACATTTTTGTTCCTTTGTTTCTCTCCTGTAAAAGAAATTCTCGTGCAAAAGGCTTTATGGGAATATCTCTTTCATATCTGCCTTTTACCATTGAAGTAATTTCGGCAATCATCTCTTCCGCATTTTTTTTAAGCCCCAGCTCTTTTCTGAAATATTCATTGCTTTGGGTAAAAGACTTGCTTTTAAATATTTCCTCCAGATTGTGAGGAGGCTCTATGTTGTTATTTATTAAAAAATCCTTGCCTACGTTTTTCCATATAGGCATACTGTCAATTATTGTTCCATCCAAATCGAAAATAATGTTTTTAATATCTTTCATATTTACAATCCTTTTCTTTAAGAAATATCCTGCCATGCCTTATCGTTTTTTTCTATCTGGGTTTCACCAATCCATTTTTCCAATTCCTTTGAAAAAATCTGCTGCCACATGGCATTTGTGTAGTCGCTTCTAAGTTTTTCTCCTACTTCTTCTTCAGAGCTTTCTTCAATTTTTGCAACCTTTATAACCTTCCATTTTCCGTCATAGCTTTCTGTTGGCTTTGTAACAAAACCC
Source organism: Lachnospiraceae bacterium (assembly GCA_040772665.1). Classification (GTDB taxonomy): domain Bacteria; phylum Bacillota; class Clostridia; order Lachnospirales; family Anaerotignaceae; genus JAXGXT01. Next base: position 290,611 of record JAXGXT010000001.1, read on the forward strand.
TCGCCTGCGTCAAGAATTTGAGCCATCTCTCCGTCAATATCCTTTTGATAAACTTGATAAATACCTGCGTTTTCACTTTGCGCACCACTTACATCATACTCCTTAAAAAGTTCTTTCAATCCCTCTCCTGCCAATGCTTTTTCATATACAATGTCTGCATCTTCTTCGCTGCCGCAAGATATTATCCAAAAGGTTATTTTTCTCATCATCTTTTCTGTGTCTTCAAAATAGTTGTCGTAATAATCTTGAAACTCTTTTTCGCTTATTTCATAATCCTTTACAGTATACTCCCTTAAAAGCTCATAAAGTTTGTTGTCTTCCATAACTGTTTTCATTGTTTTTTCAAGGCTTTCAGTTATTTCAATTCCTCTTTCTTCGTATATGCCAAGAAGATTAGCGGCACTTTCCTCTGCCGCTCTTTTGCTGTTTTCATCAAGAGCAAGGCCTGTTTCCAGTGCCTTTTGTGAGCTTATTTTAACGGCAATCATGGTGTTTAAAGCCCTTTCCTTTGCCACATCAAAGGCTGTTCTTCCGTCAAAGTCCGTTTCCCAAATATCCTTGCCGCCTATTTCTTCAAAACTTAACTTAGTTTCCTCAAAATAAATTTCAAACTCTTCTTGTGAAATTTCAGCTTCGCCTATACGCATAAACTCCACAGGCTCTTTCTTTTTTTCACTTAAGCATCCTGAAAGTAAAAAAGTAAAAGCAAGGAATATATATATAATTTTTTTTACCATATTAATCACCGCCGCTCTTTGCTTCAGTTAGATAAATCCTCAATAAATTCGGCTAAATATTCAACACTGTCAAGGTTTTCGCTTTCTTTCATTTTTACAGTGACATAAGGGTTTGTTGCCGATGTAAACATATATCTTTGGGGTCTTTTTGCCACAGCTTTTATAATAAGCCCAGGGTCGATATTTGCATCTCCTCTGAAAGTAATAACAAGGTTTTGCTGTTTTTGTATAACTGCTGTAATATCTTTGCTGTGAGCCTTTGCTTTTAAAAGCACAATTTCCAAAAGCTTGTGAACGCTTTTTGGTATATTGCCGTATCTGTCTTCAATTTCTTCTTGTATATCAAAATAATCATCTTCATTTTTTATAATAGAAATCTTTTTGTATATATCAAGTTTCTGCTCTTCGTTTTTAATATAAAAAGGAGGAATATAGGCGCTTATGTTAAGATCTATCTGTGTTTCAAACTCTGCCTCAAAAGTTTCTCCCTTAAGCTCTTTAACAGCCTCATCAAGAAGCTTGCAGTACATGTCATAGCCAACAGCTTCCATGTGTCCATGTTGCTGGGCACCTAAAAGATTTCCTGCACCTCTTATTTCCAAATCCCTCATGGCAATTTTAAAGCCGCTGCCAAACTCTGTGAATTCTTTAATTGTCTGCAGACGTTTTTCAGAAACCTCCGTCAAAACCTTATCTCTTTTGTAACAAAGATAGGCATAAGCAATTCTGTTGCTTCGTCCTACACGGCCTCTTAGCTGATAAAGCTGGCTAAGGCCCATTTTGTCAGCATCTTGAATAATCATTGTGTTTACATTTGAAATATCAAGGCCTGTTTCAATTATTGTTGTGCAGACAAGCACGTCAATATCACCTTCAATAAAGTCTTTCATAATTGCTTCCAGCTCTCGCTCTGTCATTTGCCCGTGGGCAAAAGCAACATTTGCCTGAGGAAGCAGGTTTTGCACTTTATAAGCCTCTTGGGAAATGGTTTCCACCCTGTTATAGAGATAGTATACCTGTCCTCCCCTTGCAAGCTCTCTTGCAAGTGCATCTTTTATAAACTCAGGGTCGTTTTCCATAACATATGTCTGCACAGGATGTCTTTCCAAAGGAGGGTCTTCAAGAATACTCATATCCCTTATTCCCGAAAGGCTCATGTGTAAAGTTCTTGGAATAGGGGTTGCCGTAAGGGTTAAAATGTCTACATTTTCTTTCATACGTTTCATTTTTTCTTTGTGCGCCACACCAAATCTTTGTTCCTCGTCTATTATAACAAGCCCCAAGTCTTTAAACTTAATATCTTTTGAAAGTATTCTGTGTGTGCCTATAACAATATCAACAAATCCCTGTTCCAATTCCTTAATTGTTTCTTTTTGCTGCTTAGGAGTTCTAAAACGGCTCATAAGCGAAACCTTAACAGGGTAATCTTTCATTCTTTCCGTAAAAGTATTATAGTGCTGCTGTGCAAGTATTGTTGTGGGCACAAGATATGCCACTTGTTTACCGTCTTGAACAGCCTTAAATGCGGCACGAATTGCAACCTCTGTTTTTCCGTATCCAACATCACCGCAAACAAGCCTATCCATAACCTTGCCGCTTTCCATATCTCTTTTAACATCTTCTATGGCATTAATTTGGTCGTCTGTTTCCTCATATGGAAAAGACTCTTCAAACTCCCTTTGCCACAAGTTGTCGGCGGAATAAACAAATCCCTTTGCCGCCTGTCTTTTTGCATAAAGCTCCACAAGCTCCTCGGCAAGGATTGCAACCGCCGCACGCACCTTTGCCTTTGCCTTATTCCAATCCTGTCCGCCAAGTTTATTAAGCTTAATGTTTTCACCATTAGAGCCTATATATTTTTGTATGGAATCCATTTGGTTAACAGGCACAAAAAGACCGCCGCCGTCAGCATAGCTTATTTTAATATAATCCTTGTTTGCCCCGTCAACAACAATTTTCTCCAAGCCTCTGAAAACACCAATGCCGTGAGCCTGATGCACAACATAATCTCCAACCTTTAAATCTGTAAAACTTTCTATTGCCTTTCCTGTTTTTTTCTTCTTTGCCGCCCGCCTTGCGCTTTTATCGTCAAAAAGCTGATGTTCACTAAAAACAGCCATTTTAAAAGATGTATATTCAAACCCTCGGCTAAGGCTTCCACGGGCCACTGTCACCGTTCCTTGTTTTATTTCCGTTTCGTTAAGGTTTTCAGCAAACCCTGCGGTAATGTTGTTTTCTAAAAGCTCTTTAACAATTCTTTCAGCCTTGCTTTGGCTTGCGGTAAGTATAACACAGCCATAGCCGCTGCTTTTAAGAGCTTTAAGTTCTTCCATAAACAAATCAGTTCTGTTGTTAAAAGCAGAAGTGCTTTTTGCGGAAAAACTTATAACATCTTTAAGTTTAAAGTCTGAAATACTTTTAGCTATTGTTGTAAACAAAACCTGATTAAACTTTTCAGCCATTTTAAGAATTTGTCCGTAATCAAAAATAAGGCTTGTTTCCTTTTGAAGCATATACCCCTTTTCAATTCTGCTTTTTATGCTTTCGGCAAAACGGTTGTATGACGTTGCCCCTGAAAGCTTTATTCTTTGAGGCTCGTTATAAATAATTACGGTGTCTTCAGGCATATAGTTTAAAATGCTTACTGTTTCCTCATAAAAATATTCTATCAGCCCGTCTGCATTTGAAATATAGCCCTCGCTTTTAAGCCTTTCTATGGCTTCTCCCACATATTCTTCAAGCTTATTAACCTCTTCAAAAAGCTGTTTTTTAAGAAAGTTGTTTTTTGTTTTTTTATAGTCCTTTTCCAAAAGTGAAATTGCACAGTCTAACTCATCTTTTCCATACACAAACTCTCTGGCGGGAAATATCTCTGTTTTTTTAATTCTTTCCAGCGACCTTTGTGAATAAACGTCCATGGTGCGAATGGAATCAACTTCATCATCCCACATTTCAAGCCTTACGGCAGCCTCTTCAATAGGCGAAAATATATCAACAATGCCTCCCCTTATGGAAAACTGCCCTACACTTTCCACAATGTCGCATCTTTCATAACCCATAAATATAAGTTTTCGGCTTAAATCCTCCACATCTATATGCTGTCCCTCTTCAAGAAAAAGAACATGCTTTTCAAAGTCTTCTTTTTTAGGTTTTCTGTCAAAAAGCGCTTCCACACAAAGCACAACAGTGTTTCTTTTCCCTTTCAAAAGAGAGCTTAAAACTCTTTGCCTTTGGCGGTCTGTTTCACGGCTGTGAACATCTGCACTATAAAAAATAAAATCCCTTGACGGATAAATTTCCGCATCTTTATTAAAGAACTTTAAATCCTCATAAATTTCCTTGGCTTTAAGTTCATTTTCAGCAATAATAAGTGCAGGTGCACCAACAGATTCTATTATTCCTGCCGCAAGGTGTACGCTTTGCACGTCAATAACGCCTGTTGCAAGAATAGGCGTTGATTTTGTTTTTATATCTTCAACAAGCTGTTTAAAACTATTTAATTCATTAAGAGGTTTTAAAAGAGCATTTTTCAAAAAATCACTTCCTAAGCTTCCTTATCTGTTTTATACAGGCATTTTTATTTTTCCGTCTGCGTTTCCTGTTTTTCCTTTACAGAGGAATTAGCTGTGTTCATTGCCTTTTGAACACCAAAATTAATAATGGATTCAACGGCTTTGGCACCTTTTTCAATTCCGCTAAAAGCAAGAGGCTCTTCATCTTTTGAAAAACGGCTTAAAACATAATCAGCCAAGTCCCACCCTGAAGGCTTTTCTCCAATTCCCACCTTTACACGTATAAAATTGTCACTTCCTAAATGAGAAATTATATTTTTCATACCGTTATGACCTCCCGCACTGCCTTTTTGCCTTATTCTTACGGAAGACAGCGGCAGGCTTGTATCGTCATAAACAACTATTATGTCTTCAATTGTGATTTTGTAAAACATCATTACTTCTTTAAGGCTCTCTCCGCTTAAGTTCATAAATGTTTGAGGTTTCAAAAGAATAACTTTTTCTTTGCCGATAACCCCGTCACCAATAAATCCTTTGTGTTTAAGCTTTGATACATTAATATTATATTTTTCACTAAGCAAATCAATAACATCAAAACCAACATTATGTTTTGTTCCTGCATAGTTTTTTCCCGGATTTCCAAGTCCTGCAATAAGCTTCATTTTTATTACCTCCAAAAATTAAAGAAACGTCTTTGTGAAGCCTGAATTTCTTAAATATTTCAATTTACATTGAAATGACCCAAAGGAAAATTCCTTCAGGTCATATTATTTTAATGTATATTAAGTTTTTTGTCTATTACTTTGATAATTTAACTTCATTTTCAAGGGGTGCGCCTTCAATAAAAGCTTTAAGGTTATCTAATGAAGTTCTTGCAATTGCCTCTAAGGCTTCGTCTGTAAAAAACGCCTGATGTGAGGTTATAAGCACGTTTGGATATGCCATAAGCTTAATAAGCTCTGTGTCCTTAATTATTTCATCAGAACGGTCTTCAAAAAAGTATTCATCTTCCTCTTCATAAACATCAAGGGCAACACCTCTGAATTTGTTTGATCTAAGACCGTCATTAAGAGCTTGTGTGTCAACAAGGGCACCTCTTGAAGTGTTAACAAGTATAACTCCGTCTTTCATTTTTGAAATTGAGTTTTTATTTATAATATATTTTGTGTCGTCAGAAAGAGGACAATGAAGGCTTATAACATCACTTTGTTTGAAAAGGTCGTCAAGGGAAACATAGTTTACATCCAATGAAGTGTCAGGATATAAATCATAAGCAATAACATTCATTCCAAAGCCTTTAAGAATTTCAATCATTATCTTGCCTATTTTTCCAGTGCCTATAACACCTGCCGTTTTTCCTCTTAAAGTAACACCCATAAGGCCGCTTATTTTAAAATTAAACTCCCTTGTTCTTGTGTATGCTTTATGGATTTTTCTGTTAAGAGTAAGAAGAAGCGCCGCTGAATATTCGGCAACCGCCGCCGGTGAATAACTTGGAACTCTTAAAACAGTAATCTTTCCTTCTGCCGCTTTAAGGTCGATATTATCATACCCTGCACATCTTAAAAGTATAACCTTAATTCCCATTTCGTTAAGCATATTTATAGCTTTTTCATCTATAACATCATTTACAAAAAGACATGCCGCATCACAGCCGTTGGCAAGAATTGCAGTTTCGGCAATAAATCTGTTTTCATAAAATGAAATTTCATAACCATAGTCTTTGGCAAGTGTTTCAAACCATATTTTATCGTATTCCTTTGTATCGTAAAAAGCAATTTTCATCTTTTAAGTCCTCCTCAAATTCTCTTAATATTTATATTCCCAAACTTTCGAAAAATCTATCATTTCAATGGCATAATAAGAAAATACAGTAAAAGCCACATTTTGTCAATAGTTTTTGTTAAAAAAATAACCTTGTTTTGCTGGTATTACCACCATACCAAAGGTTTTTAATGATATTTTATGAGTTTTAGCTCAATTTTAGCATCTTTATTGTTAAATTTCAATCATTATCAGAATTAATACTAAATAAAACAAAAGAATTATAACAATTTTACATCGATTTTATACGAATACAATCTCAAAACCTTTAAACGGCTCATAGTTAGAAACTTGTTTCCCAAACTTCAACTTTCTTACAACAACATTTATCTTTAAGCTTACTGTTTTACCTGCCTAAAAACATATATTTGTGCAAATTTAACAAATGCACTCTCTTTTAGTGTTTATAAAAGTTCTTTTTTGTTATAAAACTAAGGTTATTAAGACATATTTTCCTTAAAAAAGTTAGCAGAAGTTAACTATTGACAGTGGCTTTCTAAAGTCGTATACTGATTTCAGTTAGTCTTGGCTAACCAAAATTAAAAAAAAGAAATGAGGTACATAATAATATGAAAAAACTTCTTACATTTTCACTATCCCTTGTCATGGTCTTTGCTTTTGCCGCATGCAGCAGTAAAACAACAGAGCCTGAAGATACACCAACCGTTGATGCAGTTGAAACTGATAAAACCGTTGAAATTACTGATGTTCGGGGAACTGTCACTGTTCCTGTAAATCCACAGCGTGTAATATCATTAGACAACAGAACTTATGACACTTTATCACAATGGGGTGTTGAATTAATTGCAGCTCCAAAGGGTGTTATGCCCGCCGATTCTCCATATGTGCTGGATGATTCAGTTCAGGATATCGGCAATCATCGTGAACCTAATTTAGAAATTATTGCGGCTGCCGACCCTGACTTAGTTATTATCGGCCAAAGGTTTGCTAACTTTTATGATGAAATAAAGGCACTTGTTCCCAACGCAGCCGTAGTCGATTTTAACTTTGATGTTTCTGAGGAAGCAGAAAACCAAAGCGAAAACTTTATAAACGGATTTATTAATACAACAACCTCCCTTGGCTTAATTTTTGATAAAAGCACTGAAGCCGCACAGTTAGTATCTGATTTTGAACAAGCTATTGCAGATGCCAAAGCAGCTTATAATGGCACAGAAACAATTATGAGTGTAATTGTTTCAGGCGGAAACATCGGCTATTCCGCACCTGGTGCAGGACGTGTTTGGGGGCCTATGTATGAAATATTCGGCTGGGTTTCTTCATTGGAAGTCATGAACACAACCTCAGACCATCAAGGCGACGAAATTAATGTTGAGGCAATTGCCCAAAGCAATCCTGACTGGCTTTTGGTTTTAGACCGTGATGCCGGCGTATCCGGTTCAGACGCTGTTCCTGCGCAAGATATTATTGATGATTCACCTGCACTGCAAAACACAACTGCCATTCGTGAAGGAAATATTGTCTATGCTCCAAATGATACATATACAAATGAATCCATTCAGACATATCTCAAACTCTTTAACGACCTTGCAGCCGCTTTTGCAAAATAAACATTAGGAGTATAATCTTATGTTAAAAAAAGCAATAAAAGAAAGCGTTGGAACTGAAACTTCTCAGTTTCAACGCCCTGATTATAAAAAGGTATGGACAAAATCTTTTGTTCTGGCACTTTTTGTTGTTATCACTTTAGGGATTATGTCGCTTTCCATAGGAGTCTATGACATACTTGGGCAAAGCGACGGATGGGAAATGTTTTTCATTACCCGTGTTCCAAGAACAGCGGCACTTATGCTGACAGGTGCGGCCATGTCTATGTCGGGACTTGTTATGCAGCTTATTACACAAAATAAGCTTGTTGAGCCAACCACCACAGGAACTATGGAATGGGCAGGGTTAGGGCTTTTGCTTATATATTTGATGTTTCCCGCACCAACTCTTGTAATGAGAATGACTGGAGCAATTATTTTTTCTTTTGTGGGAACTATGGTGTTCTTTCTGTTTCTGCGAAAAATCAAACTCCGTTCCTCATTGATTGTTCCAATTATAGGCATGATGCTAAGTGCAGTTGTTTCCGCATTTTCAACATTTATCGGTCTTACATTTCAAATGACACAAAGCATAGAAAACTGGTTTATAGGCTCTTTTTCAGCAGTTCAGGTAGGCAGATATGAATATCTGTGGCTGATTGTTGCCATTACAATATTAATTTTCATCTATGCCGACAGGCTGACACTTGCAGGCCTTGGTGAAGATATTGCAACAAGTTTAGGTGTAAATTACAACAGAATTGTTATTTTAGGAACAGGCTTGATTGCGCTGGCTGTTGGAATTGTGGCGGCTGTAATCGGCAACCTGCCCTTTTTAGGGCTTATAGTTCCTAACATTGTTTCCATGTTTCGAGGTGACGATTTAAGAAGCAATCTGCCTTGGGTTTGTGTGCTTGGCATGGGCATAATTACACTTTGTGACATAATATCCCGAACTATAATCATGCCCTTTGAAGTGCCTGTTTCATTAATTTTAGGCACTGTAGGCTCGATTATATTCATTATAATACTGCTAAGGCAAAGGAGGCACAAATGAGTGAAGCTACTATTAGCCCATATTGCGAAGGAAGGTCTGCCAAAGCCTTCCGCACAAAAAAAGAACGCAAAAGATATTGGGGCTTATTGTTATTTTTAATTGTTTTAGGTTTTTTAGCCGCATTTGGCCTTATGGTTTATAATAACCCTGTTTCTATAAATTCTCCTTCATTTATTCCAATTGTCAAAAGACGCATGTATGCTGTTTTAGCAATGATAATCGCCGCAGTCTGTCAAAGCATATCAACAGTTACGTTCCAGTCGATTACCAATAACAGAATTATCACTCCTTCGCTTTTGGGGTTTGAGGCACTGTATACTCTTATTCAAACATCAACAATTTTTTTCTTTGGCACAAACGCCTTAATAAATTTCAGCGGCACAACAGCTTTTGTGTTTCAAGTTTCTGTTATGGTATTAATGTGCTTAATTCTTTATGGCTGGCTGCTTTCGGGAAAATATGGAAACCTACAGCTAATGCTTCTTATCGGTGTTATTATGGGTACGGGACTTCGCTCTTTATCCACGTTTATGAGACGGCTGCTTTCACCATCTGAGTTTGATATTTTGCAGGCAAGACTTTTCGGTTCTGTTAATAATTCCGACTCACAGTATTTTCCTATTGCAATACCAATTGTTATAATTGCAGCTGCATTACTGCTTGCCTATTCAAAAAAGCTAAATGTTGTATCCCTTGGAAAAGACGTTGCAACCTCCTTAGGGCTTAATGCACAAAGAAGCATTATATATCCGCTTATATTGGTTTCCGTTTTAATGTCAATTTCCACTGCGCTAATAGGCCCTCTAACCTTTTATGGTTTTTTGGTGGCAACCTTGGCATATCAGGCCGCACCAACATATGACCACCGATATATTTTTCCAATGGCTCTGGCAATTGCTTTTCTTATTATCACAGGCGCCTACTTTTTTATGTATCACATCTTTAACGCACAAGGTGTTGTTTCGGTTATTATCGAGATGTTTGGCGGAATAACCTTTTTAATTGTTATTTTAAGGAAGGGTTCGATATGATAAAACTAAGTAATGTAAAAAAATCTTACGACCAGGTTGAAATTGGGCCTATGAATATAGAAATCCCTAAGGCAGGCCTTACCTCCCTTATAGGGCCAAACGGTGCAGGTAAATCCACAACACTTTTGATGATTGGCCGCCTTTTAAATATGGATGAAGGCATAATTCAAGTTGCAAATATGGATGTTTCACAGTCTAAATCAGAAGACTTGGCTAAGGTGCTGACAATTCTTCGCCAAGAAAATCATTTTGTAACAAGGCTGACTGTCAGACAGTTAGTTGGTTTTGGGCGATTTCCCTATTCAAAAGGCAGGCTTACAAAAGATGATGAAATAATTATTTCCAAATATATTGATTTTTTGGAGCTTACCGATTTGGAAAACAGATATTTGGATGAACTTTCAGGAGGTCAAAGGCAAAGGGCATATGTTGCCATGGTGTTGTGCCAAGAAACGGAGTATGTGCTTTTGGATGAGCCTCTTAACAACCTTGACGTTGCCCGCTCTGTTCAGATGATGGAGCATTTAAAATATGCGGCAAATGAATTTGGAAGAACAATTTTAACGGTTATGCATGATATAAACTTTGCCGCTAAATATTCTGACAGAATTTGCGCCATGAAAGATGGAGGCGTTGCCGCATTTGGAACAGTTGATGAAATTATGAAACAAGATGTTTTGACCCATATTTTTGAAACGAAAATAGAAATTATTGACGGCCCTTACGGGCCAATTGCCATCTATTAAAGGGCATTCACAAACAATGAATTTTTATGAAAATTAGCCAAATTCCGTCAGCCCAAGTTAAGGTAACCCTTGAAATTTGCCTTTACCAGATAGTTTTAAGAATTAAAAAAACCTTTGTTAAAACCCTTATATTTAAAGACATGGCTGTTGTTAAATTCAGCTATGTCTTTTTTTATGTGCATAATTGTGATATGATTTATCACAGAATATAATTTCGATAAATATAATATAACTTTATAAAAACTATTTAAAAATCAATACGTAAATGTTTATGCCATGTAAAATAAAATTTCGGAGGAAAAAATGGATTACAATAAGAAGAAAAACTTTATTATTGATACAGTATATACAACAATCATACTTGTTTTAACATATGTGTTTTTTAAGTATGGGGTGGGGCTTATTTCCCCTTTCGTATTTGCTTTTTTAATTTCTTCTTCCATAATAAAGCCGTCAAGGTTAATATCGAAACGCTTCAAACTTCCTCAAAAGCTTGTATCTATTGTTATGGTTTTAATTTTTTATGGCATTATAGGATTTTTATTCTCCTTAGTGGGCATAAAAATTTATACAGCCGTTTCAAAGTTTGTTTCAAACCTGCCAAGCCTTTACGGAACTACAATAGAGCCTTTTTTAAACTCAATTTTTAGTTTTATGGGAGAAGGCATTTATTCCCTTGACCCATCCCTTGTAATGAGGCTTGACAGTTTTTCTTCAGAGCTTATTTCATCTTTGGGCGAGTTTATAAAAACTGTGTCAATGAAGGCAGTTTCTTCTGTTTCAAGCAGTGCCGCAAATGTGCCAAGCTTTTTTATAAAATTTTTAATTATGATAATATCCACCTTTTTCATATCGGCAGATTACGAAAACATAAACAAATTTATAGTAAAGCAGTTCCCTGAAAAATGGATGGAAGTTTTAATTCAGGCCAAAAGATATGTTGTGGGAACATTATTTTCCTGTGTAAAGTCTTACGCAATTATAATATGCATCACTTTTATTGAAATTACAATAGGGTTAACAATTTTAGGAGTTAAAAACTCTGTCACAATTGCAGCTTTAATTGCAGTTTTTGATATTATTCCAGCTTTAGGAACAGGCGGAATTATGATTCCATGGGGAATTTATATGATTATAAACGATAGACTTTCTTTGGGAATTGGCCTGCTTTGTGTATATATTGTTGTTACAATTGTGAGAAACTTTCTTGAGCCTAAGCTTGTGGGAAGTCAGATAGGGCTTCATCCCGTTGTTATGCTTATGGGGGTTTTTGTCGGTGTAAAGCTTTTTGGTGCAATAGGGCTTTTTGGACTTCCTATATTTATTTCGCTTATAAATAACCTTAACAAAACAGGTGCAATCAAACTTTACAAATAAAATTAAAATGATGAATAAAAAGCCAAACCCTTTAAAAGTTCTATCATCATGCATATTCATCCAAACCTTAGCATTATTAAAAAACAGAGAAGTTCAAGGTATAAACTTGTAACTTCTCTGTTTTTAAGGTTTAACGCAAATTATAAAGTCTTACAGCTTTTAAAACTTAATTGCCTTTACTGCTTAAAGGATTGGATTTATTTTCAAAAAATATATCATTAAGAGGTGCGGCTGTATTGTTGTCTGTGTATTGGCTCATTTGCCTTATCATTTCATCAGACTCGCCGATTAAGTCGTTGGGTGAAAGTTTTTCTGTTTCTTTGGTTGTGCCCTTTTTCTTATTTTTATGCATTATATATTCCCTCCTTTAATAAATAGTATCTTCTAAAATAAATTTTGATATTCAGGAATAAAAAACCGCCTGCTTTAAAATTAGCAGACGGTTTTGATAAATGCAAGCCTTGGGCTTTGCCCAAGGTTTGTCTTCAGTCTGAAACCACATATCTATGTGGTTTTAGCATAGGTAAAGGTCAATACTCTTTAAAATTTCAAGAGCTTGACTTCATATACCTTTTACCGCTTGTCTTAAAATAAGCAGGCGGTTTTTTTAATAGTTTTAATATGCCGGTTCAATTATTCCGTAATTACCGTTTTTCCTTTTATAAATAACGTTAAAGTTATCTGTGCCTGAGTTTATAAAAACAAAAAAGTCATGTCCCAAAAGCTCCATCTGCATTACAGCCTCTTCAGCATCCATTGGTCTTAAATCAAACTGTTTTGTTTTTTCAAAAACAATTCCTGTTTCTTCATTCAAAAATTCCTCGGCAATTGGAATAGAATCATATTCTTCTTTAAGGAAGTTATTTTGACGTATCTTTGTTCTTATTCTTCCTTTATGTTTTACAATTTGGTTTTCAATAATATCTACAGCTTTGTCAAAAGCAGCCATCATATCATCTTGAACAACCTCCGCCCTTACTAAGCGTTTTGACATTGGTATGGTAACTTCGACTTTATGGTTTAGTTTTTCTGAGCTAACCTTTACGGTTGCAACTGCATTTTCAGGGAAAAGCTTTTGAATTCTGTTAAGCTTGTTTTCGATTTTTTCCTTGGTTGAATCACTAAGAGAAATGTTTTTACCTTTGATGTTATAAATCATAAAGACAACCCCTTCCAATAAGCACTTATGCTTATATGTGTATTATAAAATCTTTTAAGATTTTTATCAATTGTAATAATATTATTATTCTGCAAAAAAGTTGAAAATCCTTTTTCCTCAAAAAAGTTTTTATAAAAAAAGAAAAAACTCTTTATTATACATAGATTTAAGTGGATAACTTTTTTAAATCCTATGTGGATAGTGTGGATAACTTTGTGTATAACTTAAAAAACACTGGCATTATTATGTGGATAAGCCTGTTAATAAAAAGCTACATTATGTTGATAAAAAACCAACAGCCCTTTTAGGCAAACAACCCTAATAATAATTTTAGCTTAAGAGCAAATCTTTTTTACAGCCGACTTATACGCTTTTAAATTTTCATCGTCATAGCAAACAACAACAACCTTTTGAAAGTCAGGGTTTGCGTTAAGGAATGTGCATATTTCCCCGACTGCTATTTCAGCGGCTTCTTTTACGGGAAAACGATAAACACCTGTGCTTATAGACGGAAAAGCTATTGACTTAATTCCCTTTTCAAAAGTCAGTGCAAAAGAACTTCTGTAGCAAGAGGCAAGCAGCTCCGCCTCGCCCCAGTGACCTCCTCGCCATATAGGCCCGGGTGTATGGATAACGTATTTTGCGTGAAGTTTATATCCTTTTGTTATTTTAGCACTGCCTGTTTCACAGCCGTTTAAAGTCTGGCATTCCAAAAGCAGTTCAGGGCCGGCGGCCTTATGTATGGCGCCGTCTACACCGCCGCCGCCTAAAAGGGAAGTGTTTGCTGCATTGACTATAGCATCGGTTTTCATTTTAACAATGTCGCCTTTTATTATGGATAGTCTGTCCATTACATCATCTCCCTCCGTTAGGGCTTATATTTATTATAACCCTAAGCTTATTCTATCTCTTTTTTTTAAGAGAGTAAAGTGTAAAATGATTGAAATTAGTATAAATGCTCTAAATTCATATAAAAATAAATGGTTTTTTTAGTATTGCCTTTAATATATTGAAAAAATACTGTATTTGTGTAAAAATATAATAAGTATATGAAAAAAAGGAGAAAACAAACATGGATAATCTAAAAGCTGTTATTCTTGCCGCAGGTGAAGGAACACGCATGAAAAGTAAAAAGCCAAAGGTTTTACATAAGGTTATGAACAAAACAATGGTTGAAAGAGTAATTCAAGCCGCTAAAGATATAGGTGCAAATGACATTGCTGTTATTGTAGGGCATAAAGCCGAAGAAGTTAAAGCGGCCTTATCAACAGATGAAATAAAGTTTTTTGTTCAGGAAAAGCAGTTGGGAACAGGACATGCAGTTATGCAGGCTGAAGAATTTATTGATGAAAACAGCCACATAATAATACTTTACGGTGATACACCTTTAATAAAAAAAGAAACTCTTAAAAGCCTTATTGATTTTCATGAAAAAGAAAATAACGGAGTTTCCATAATTTCCGCTGTTGTTGAAGATTCTGCAGGCTATGGACACATTATTAGAAATGCCAGCGGGGATTTTTTAAAAAATGTGGAATACAAAGACTGTAACGAAGAAGAAAAGCTTGTTAAAGAAATAAATACAGGAATTTATTGCTATAAAGGCTCCTCATTAAAAAAGGCCCTTAAAAGCCTTACAAATAATAATTCCCAAGGTGAATACTATCTTCCTGACACTTTGGAGATAATATTAAAAAACGGCGAAAAGGTAAATGCCATGAATGCTCTTGATGTTACGGAATTTTTCGGTGTTAATTCAAGGGTTCAGCTTTCTGAGGCGGAGAGCATATTGAAAAACAGAATTAATAAAATGCACATGGAAAACGGAGTAACAATTACAGACCCGTCACAAACATATATTGAAGACAGCGTAACAATAGGCTGTGACACCATTATACACCCCGGGACAATTTTAGAAGGGGAAACCCAAATCGGCGAAGACTGTGTAATAGGGCCTTACAGCAAACTTAAGGATATGATTATAGACAACAGCGTTACTGTGCAGTTTTCTACAGCAATCGAATCTTTTATAGGGGAAGGAACAACCGTCGGCCCTTATGCTTATATACGTCCCCAAAGCAAAATAGGGAAAAATGTAAAGGTTGGTGATTTTGTTGAAATTAAAAACTCGGTTATAGGTGATAACACCAAAATTTCACACCTTACATATATTGGTGACAGCGACGTGGGAGAAAGAATAAACTTCGGCTGCGGAACAGTTGTTGTTAATTATGACGGAAAGAAAAAATACAGAACCACCATTGAGGATGATGTTTTTGTTGGGTGTAATGCCAATCTTGTTGCCCCTGTTACACTTAAAAAGGGAAGCTATGTTGCGGCAGGCTCTACAATAACAAAGGATGTACCGGAAAAATCACTTGCTGTTGCAAGAAACAGACAGGTCAATTTGGAGGGTTGGACAAAAAAGTAAGAGATTTGTCAAATAAGCTTGTTTTTTGGTTGATACAGGTGTAACATTAAATATGTATGAAAAAAACCGTGTTCAAAATTGTTGGGAGGAAATGTAATTATGATGTATACAGGCAGAAGCAATATAAAAATCTTCTCTTGTAACGCCAATGCAGATTTAGCTAAGGCTATTGCAGATAACCTTGGTCTTGACCTTGGAAAAAGTGAGGTTACACACTTTAGCGATGGAGAAATTTCAGTTAAGATAGACGAAACCATTAGGGGGGCAGATGTGTTTATTATACAATCCACATCACAGCCTGTTAATAATAACCTTATGGAACTTCTTATTATGATAGACGCTATGAAAAGGGCGTCTGCTGAAAGAATTACGGCTGTTATTCCTTATTACGGCTATGCCAGACAAGACAGAAAAGCAAGGGCCAGAGATCCGATCAGCGCCAAGCTTGTGGCAAACCTTATAACAACGGCAGGAGCAGACAGGGTTCTTACAATGGATCTTCATTGTGCACAAATTCAAGGGTTTTTCGATATTCCCCTTGACCACCTTGTAGGCATGCCTATTCTTTCAAACTTTTATCGTGAAAAATATGCAAAAGACCTTGAGGATTTTGTGATTGTTTCACCGGATTTGGGAAGCGTTGGCAGAGCCAGAGCTTTTGCAGAAAAGCTTGATGTTCCCATTGCCATAATTGATAAAAGAAGACCTCGTGCAAATGTTTCTGAGGTTATGAATGTAATAGGAAACATAGACGGCAAAAGAGTAATTCTTGTTGATGATATGATTGATACAGCAGGCACAATTGTTAATGCTGCCAATTCCCTTAAGGAAAGAGGCGCAGTTTCTGTTTCTGCATGCTGCACCCATGCTGTGCTTTCAGGCCCTGCCATTGACAGAATTCAAAATTCTGCAATAGAAGAGCTTGTTGTTCTTAACACAATTGCGCTTCCGAAAGAAAAGAAGATAGAAAAGATTACCGAGCTTTCAGTTTCAAAGATTTTTTCCGAGGCTATAAGCCGTATCCATGAAGGAACTTCTATTTCAAAGCTTTTTGACTAAACAAAAGATTTTTGAACCCTGCCTTAAACTAAATTGAAGGCGGGGTTTTGCCGTTAATGCCTAAGCATAAGCTAAAAGCCCCCATTTTCACTTGGAAAACAGGGGCTTAAATATGCCCGATGCGATTCGAACGCACGACCCTCAGAGTCGGAGTCTGATACTCTATCCAGCTGAGCTACGAGCACATATTTTAAAGCCTTTATATTGTAATTCTTTTATACAATTCTGTCAAACCTATCTTCCGAAAAATTTAAGCACAATAAAATAAGACCCTATAACTCCTGCCAAATTAGCTATAACAGCTCCCTTTAGTGTATGCCTTGTGTCCTTAATTCCTATGCTCATAAAATAAACACTCATTGTATAAACTATTGTTTCTGTTGAGCACATCATTACACTGGCAACTCTGCCAGGAAAAGAATCCGGGCCCTGAATTTTAAAAATATCAGTTAAAAGCCCTGTTGCTCCCGAAGAAGAAAAGGCTTTCATAAGACTTAAAGAAATAACTTCCCCAGGGAAACCAAAAACATTGGCTAAAGGGGCAACGGTTCTTCCCAAAGCATCCAAAGCTCCGCTTTCACGTAAAACAGAAACCGCACACAAAAGCCCAATAAGCGTGGGAAGTATGCCATAGACAGTGGCAAGTCCCTCCTTTGCCCCTTTAATAAAGGCATTATAAATATCCACCTTTTCAAGAAGCCCGTAAAGTACCACTGCCAAAACAACAAAAGGCATAATAAGAGATGATATGTAAATAATTATTCCCATTTTTTATTCCGCCTTTCATAACCTTTTGCAAATATAACTCCTGCGGCAGTTGAAATTGATGTGGCAATTATTGACGGAATAATAATCTCGCTTGGGTTAGAGCTCATATACTGTGCTCTTATTGCAATTATGTTAATTGATATAAGCTGGACGGAAGACATATTTACAATTAAAAACATGCACATTGCATCACTTGCCGTTTTTTTATTTCTGTTAAGGCTTTGAAGCTCCTCCATGGCAAGAATGCCTGCTGGTGTTGACGCCCAGCCAAGCCCCAAAAAATTTGCGGCAAGGTTAGTTGCAATATGCCCTCTTGCCTTATGATTTTTTGGAACCGAAGGAAAAAGGAAGTCCATCACAGGGGAAAGACCTCGTGAAAGAGCTTTTATTATTCCGCTTTCTTCGGCAATTTTCATTATTCCGCACCAAAAAGCAATTATTCCGCAAATACTTATTGCAAGAGTGACCGCCTCCTTGCTTCCGCTTATTATTGCTGTAACAAGTTTATCCCCGTTTCCTGTTAAAATTCCAACCATAAACCCTATTAAAAGCATTCCTGACCATATAAAGTTAAGCATATTACCTCTTTACAAATTCTTGTTATTATACTATAGTTACATAGTAGGTTATAAAAATATGCCTTTTTTTTCTTTTTTTCACAAAATTTAAGTGTTATGACACTTACATATTGACAAAAATTGACAATCGTGCTATCTTATTTATGATGTATCATTTGGGATTATTATAAGAAAGAGGTGCACAAATGAAATCAACGGGTATCGTAAGAAAAGTTGATGAACTGGGAAGGGTTGTTCTTCCTATAGAACTTAGAAGAAGCCTTAGCATTGATGTTAAGGATTCATTGGAAATTTTTGTGGACGACGAAAAAATCGTACTCAAAAAATATGAGCCTGCAGACATTTTTACAGGTTCAATGGAAAATCTTATAGATTTTAAAGGAAAAAAGGTTTCCGTTTCTTCGATAATTGAAATGGCAAAAGCCGCAGGGCTTAAGATTTCAGAATAATGTTTTAGAGGGTGTCCAAAAGGGCACCCTCTTTATTATTTCTTTTTAAATTACTTAAAATTTTTCAATGTCTATTTCAAAAGCAGTAAAGGTTTTATTTAAAGCCTCTTTGCAAATTCTTTCAAACATTTCCGTTTTATCGCTTACATAAAAGCTGTGCTCCGGCTCTTTTTTCTCTTCCCTCAGCAAATTGTTTTTTTCAAGATATTTTTTAACATCCATTGCAGTTTCATAGGCAGGGTCCACAAGGGTAACCTCTTCACCGGCCACTTCCTTTATACACTCACGCAAAAGAGGATAATGGGTGCAGCCCATAACCATTGTGTCAATACCTTTTTCAATAAGCTCTGCCAAATATTTTTCAGCCGTAAGCCTTGTAATTTCTTCCTTCCCCCAGCCTTCTTCCGCAAGGGGAACAAAAAGAGGACAAGCTTTTGAAAACACCTCCAAAGAGGGATTTTCTTCTTTAATTGCCTTTTCATATGCCGAACTTTTAATTGTGCCGCTTGTGGCAATAATGCCTATTTTCTTATTTTTGCTCACCTTTGCCGCTTCCTTGGCACCTGGAAACACAACCCCGAAAACAGGTATGTTAAAACTTTCAATAACTTCTTTCAAACTGTTTGCACTTGCTGTGTTACAGGCAATAACAACAGCCTTAACTCCCTTGCTTAAAAGAAACCTAACATTTTGTTTTGAAAACTTTGTAACTGTTTCCTTACTTTTATTTCCGTAAGGCACCCTTGCAGTGTCGCCAAAATATACAATTTCCTCGTTCTCAAGCTGTTCCATAATCTGCCTTACAACAGTAAGTCCGCCCACTCCCGAGTCAAAAACACCTATCGGCCTGTTATCCATAACAACCCTCCTAAGGTCTTGCAAGTGCCAAACCGATAAGCTCATCGATTAATGTTTCAATAGGCATTCCCACATCCTCCCAAAGCTTTGGATACATACTTATTGATGTAAAACCGGGAAGTGTGTTAATTTCATTAAAAATAACCTTGTTGGTAACATCTTCAACAAAAAAATCCACCCTTGCAAGTCCACGTCCGTCTACTGCTTTAAAAACCTTTATGGCAGCCTGCTGAATTTCCTTTATAATTTTTTCGTCTAAATCCGCAGGTATAATTGTTTTCGATTCTGTGTTGTTATATTTTGCATCATAATCATAAAACTCTGCCGCAGGCAAAATCTCTCCCACAGAAGATGCGGCAACCTGCTCGTTTCCTAAAACCGAGCACTCCACCTCACGACCGCTTATGTTTTCTTCCACAATTATTTTTCTGTCGTGTTCAGCCGCCTTAAAAAGCCCCTCTGTAAGCCCCTGTCTGTCGTATGCCTTTGTTATTCCCACAGAAGACCCTGCGTTTGCAGGCTTTATAAAGCATGGATAACCCACCTTTTTCTCAATTTTAGTGTGAGTGCTTTTTTTCTTTATTTCATCCTTTGAAATAAATATATACTTAGCCTGATTGATTTTGCTGTTTTTAGCTATAATCTTTGTATACACCTTATCCATAGACACTGCCGATGCCAAAACACCGCATCCCACATAAGGAATTTGAGCCAGCTCAAAAAGCCCCTGAACCGTTCCGTCCTCTCCGTAAAGACCGTGAAGAACAGGAAAAACCACATCCACAGGTATAACCTTAACCTTGTTTCCCACAATCTTCAAAAGTCCTCTCTGGCTTGCATCAGGGCTTAAAACGGCAGGTGTTCCAAACTTTTCCCATTCTCCGCTTTTTATGTTCTCAACAGGCCCGTTATAAATCATCCATTTGCCCTCTTTTGTTATTCCCACAGGCAAAACATAATACTTATCAGAACTAATATTTGAAATTATTGTCGAAGCGGAAACTCTGCTTACTTCATGCTCTGATGATTGACCCCCGAACAATACAACAACTGTTTTTTTCTTCAATTTACTCCCTCTTTTCCAATCGGGCTAAAACCCGCTAATATTACTATTATATTCATATTGCACCGTCTTGACAATAAAAAAAACAAAGAACCGGTTCTTAACATAAGAACTCGGCTCCATGTCTGTTTTTAAAAACTTAAAACCTTGCTTTTTCCCCTTTTCTACATCTTCTCCTGCCACCACTCAACTACCTTAAACCGTATCTCGCTTTCACCCTTGCACATAATTTCAAACTCCTCTTCAGGCAAAACATTTTGCAGCTTTCTTTCTGTCTGTTCATCTATACTTTCACAAGCCTCGTCAACAAAACATAATGGCGGATACATAACACACCAAAAGTTTTCCCCCTGGGCTTTTCCTATTTCAACCCTTAACGCCTCATACTTTCCTGCAGGGAAGGTTACATTCCCGTAATTTCTTAAAGGAAACCTGAACTCCCCAAGATTTATGTTCACACTGTAATCCTTGCCGTTTCTTTTTATTTCATCCTCTGCCGCTTTTTTTAATAATTCCCTTGCCGAAATAATTATTTCCTTTGTTTCTTCCTTTGTTTCCAAGCCTGTCATTAACATATCAAGCTCTCCCAAAACACAATCTCTTACCTTAATCTTTAAATCCTGATCCTCTTTCGAGTTGCTGTTTGCCAAACAATGAAACCTTATAACACTGTCGGCAATGTTTGCCTGAACTTTTTTAGAATATTTTGCGGCGCCTGCCGCACCAATTCCCCCTGCCGCAAACACCGCCAGAATAAAAGCCACAGCAATTTTTTTGATTTCTTTTTTTAATATATAAAAATTTTTCAATTTAATCACCCATAGCTATTATTGCCACATTTTTCATTTTATAACACCTGTGCCGATTATTTTTGCTTTTACTTCAACTTCTCTTTTTCCCTCACTGCCCCCAGCCGCCTCTATTGATGCCAAAGCCTTCTTAACCCGTCTTTTTACACTTTCCTCCAGGGCCTCCTCTGCCTTTTTCATCTCCTCTTTGTTATATCCTTTTAAATTCCCCTCCCCCTTTATGTCAGCCTTGATTTTTATTTCAAGAATGTTTTCTCCTTGGTTTTTCTTTTCCTTAAAACTGCTTCTTTTAATAAATATGGGCACTTCCTCACCCTCCAGATGAACCTGCAATATATCCCCTGCACAGTTTCTTGTGGCAAGGGCATACCCTGTCATGTCCTCTTCCGTAAGTATCTCCCTTACTTTTTTCCCGTCATAAACCGCCCCTCCCCCTATTGTGGGCACACCCTCCTGAAACTTGATAAAAGGTATAACAAAATTCTCTTCCCTAACACCCTCCTCTAAATCTTTAAGAGTAACCTGCATTGTTGTGTTCACCTTTGCACCGTTGTTTTTATAAAAATCCCAAATATAAAGCCCGTCACCCTGTTCCTCTTTCTCCACCTCTTCAATAAGCTGTCCCGCCTCCCCTTCTGCACATAAAATAACTGTTTTAAGAGAAAACTTGTTGCTTCGCATAAGTGAATCCACAATGTCCTCAAGCATTCTTTCCTCACTTATCACCTCTTTGCTTATTATAATGTTTTTTGTGTGCCCGTAATACATACTCCTTTTTAACTTGTTTTCCCCCGTTTCCATTGCAACTGCAAGTGTGTTGCCATTGGCATTTTTAATTTCATGCCCAATTGAATTTTCCACCTTTATAGCAGGGTTTGCAATTCCCATTGTTACCTGAAAAACATCTTCCTCTCCCTTGTCAATGCCTAAAGAAAGAACAAAATTCCGCTGGTCAATCTCTTGTGCGTCCATACACCCTGTAAACATCATCGGCAAAACAATAACAGCCAAAAATAACTTTTTCATTTGCTTTTCCCTCCGAAAATAAACGCAGCCACAATAAACCCTTGTGTAATTAAATTTAAAATCCTTGCCTTTTCCACAATCCTCGTAACCTGAGAAATATTTTGGGGAAAAAGAGAAACAACAAAAATTAAAACAGCCGCCGCCAAAATCATTGCCCTATCTCTCTCTTTTTTAACTGAAACCCTGCCTAAAATCCCTCCCCCGTAAACAACAGCTCCGCTTAAAAAAAGGAAAATAGACCCTATCCAAAACCCCAGCATCAGCACATCCTGTCTTTCTAAAATCATAAGAGGAAAATCTATAGTGTCCATAATCTGCAACACAGGCCATCTTCTTTCCGCAACACCCCTGATTCCGAAAACACCAACAGTAAACGCAACCGCCGCCGAAATAAGCCCGTAAGAAAGAATCCCTGCTGTAAGGACAGATTTGCCCCTTTTAAAGCCATTTGTGTATGGCGTGACAAACAATAGGTATTCAATGCCAAAGGCGGCAGAAACCGTGTATAATGCGGCGGCAACCCCTCCTTTAGCCGTAAAGGGAAGAAGATTGCTTTTTTCCACATTTGGTGCTGAAAGAAGAAATATAAAAAGAAGAAATAAAAATATAAATCCAAAAGCCATTTCTCCAAACCTTGCCCTTGTTTCTTCGCCTTTAAGCCCTGTGTAAAAAATGCCTAAAACCATAATAAACGAAATAAGCCATGATGGAGTTGAGGGAAGAAGCAGCTGCCCTATTGTTTCGGAAAAATACCTAAGCAACACCCCTGCACAAAATATTATTTTTCCGCAAATTATAAGTGAAACAACATGCCCCACAGGCTTTTCCATAAGCCATAATGAGGTTTTGTCAACACTTACAGCCATTGCCATAATAACTGCTGTTATAACCCCTCCCACAGCCGTAAAGAGCCATCCGCCGCTGCCCCCAAGCACAGTAACCCCTAAAGGCACCGTAACCGATAACACCCCTAAAGAGCCTGCAACAATAAGTGCTTGAAGCTGTCTTTGGGAAATAAAATCATTCTTCGTCATTCTTTCCCTCCCCCATTCTTATAACCTGCCCCTTGGCAGAAAAAATCGGTCTTTTCTTCATAAACATAATAGGCACTCTTATAATGCTGTCTTTAAAGTCGGAATAGTTGTTTACACTTCCTCCGCAAAACGGAAACATGTAGGGAATGCCAAAACTTTCAAGACTGGATAAATGAACCAAAGTGATTATTGCCCCAATCCAAAACCCGAAAAGTCCGAAAAGTGCAGAAAGAAAAATAAGCAAATATTTAACCAGTTTTATGCCGCTTACAAGAGTAACATTTGGAACGGAAAAACTGCAAATTCCTGTAAGTGCCGCAATTATAACAACAGCAGGCCCCACAATCCCTGCATCCACAGCCGCCTGCCCAATAACAATTCCTCCCACAATGCCTATTGCGCCGCCAATTGGCGAGGGAAGTCTGACCCCTGCCTCCTGCAAAAGCTCAAAAGCAAGCTCCATTAAAAGCATTTCCAAAATTGTGGGAAAAGGAACATTTGCCCTGCCAACAGCAATTTTTAAAGCCAAAGAAGTTGGAATCAAGTTTGGGTGAAAAACCGTTAAAGCAATATAAAGTGCAGGCAAAGTTGCCGCCATCAAAGCCGCCCCAAACCTTAAAATCCTTAAAAAACTCATAACCTGCCATCTTTCATAATAATCGTCTGCCGCCTGAAAAAACACGTTAAAGGTTGACGGCACAAGAAGGGCAAAAGGCGAGTTATCCACCAGCACAGCAATTCTCCCCTCATATATTGCCGCCGCTGTTTTATCAGGACGTTCTGTTGTTTGTATTTGAGGGAAAAGTGAAAATTTTCTTTCTTCAAGAAACTGCCCCACATAACCGCTGTCTAAAACAGCATCTATATTAATGTTTTCTATTTGTGAAATAACTTCTTCCAAAATTTCTTTCCGCACAATGTCTTCAATATAAAGTATGGCAATGTCTGTTTTGCTTCTTACACCGCTTTTTGTGCGCATAACCTTAAGCCTTGTGTCACGAATGCGTCTTCGCACAAGCACAGTGTTTTTGCTTGCCTGTTCAACAAAAGCCTCTTTTGAGCCTTGAATTGTAACCTCGTTTTTAACCTCGGGCACACCCCTTGAGGGCCAACCCTTTGTGGAAATCTGTGCCGCTTTGTTATAGTTTTCAGAAAATATAACAGTGTCACCAAGAAGAATTGCGTCACAAACCTCACCAAAGGTGACAATCTCACTTACTTCCCCAACGGAAATTGTTTTAAGCTGGAGAAACAATGTGTTGCCCTCTGTTTTTCCCCTTGCCATTAAGTTTGTAAGAATGGAGTTTTCAATTGCCTGCTCGTTAACCATGTTGTCTATATAAACCATGAAAAGCCTGTTGTTGCCCCCATAAAACTCTCTGAAAACAACATCCCCCGCACCTTGAAAAATCTCTTTAAGCTTTGATATGTTTAAATCCATTTCTAAAAACAGCTTTTTATTTTCCTCTGCCATTAACTTCACCTCGCAAGGTAAGTTTTAGCAAAACAAAAAATTTTATTCAAAAGAACACAAAAAAAGGTGAGAACCGAAGTTCTCACCCTTATTATTTAGGATAGATAGCTTTTGTATAAACTATTTAATTAGTTTAATGTAGCTGTCTTTGTTTCATCATCCCAGTTGATTTTGCTGTCGTTTAAGCCGAGAGCATAACCAAGGTCTCTTAAAGGAATGAATGCTCTTTCGCCTGTGATTTCACAAGCTTTTGCCATCTGAACATTAACGCCGTTGATAACCATAGTTTTTGAACCAACTGTCATGTTAACTACACGCTGACCAAATGTGATTGTAACTGTCTTTGTAGCGTCATCCCATCTTACGATAGCTGAGCCTGAAAGAGCTTCTGTTACTGCACGAACTGGAAGCATTGTGTAGCCTTCTGAAATGTATGCAGGTACGTCAAGAGCAACGTCTTTGTCACCAGCAACAAGTTTGTCAGCACCGATTGTTACAACAATCTGTGTTGTGAATGTAGAATCATCCTGGTCACGACCAGCTGTTACTACTTCAATAAAGTCTGAAAGAACTTCTACTTCGTCAGTATCGAAGTTTTCGTCATCTGCATCAACGTGATAGTTCTGGAATATAGCATCTGATGTAGCGCCCTTTACAAGTGAAAGTGCATATTTACCTGCAGGAAGAGTTCTGTCAAGGTAAAGCTTGTTTTCTGTTACTTTAAGAACAGCAGGAGTCTTGCTTGAAGCAGACTTAACTGTAATTTCTAATGTGCCTTTGTTTACTTTTACTTTATCAATCTTAAGGTCACCTTCAACAACTTCTACTGTAGGTGTACCATCAAATCTCATTTCTTCAACGTCAAGATAAAGTGTTTTGTTTCTTTCAAGGTTTCCTACTTCTGTTTCTTTGATGATGATATCACCAATTTCAACGTTTCTGTAGTCAATCTTTACTTTGTTTGTTTCAGCTTCAACTGTAACAGGAGCGATTACTGTACCGATAGTAGCTTCAAGATCTTCCTGAACGCCTGAACCTGTTACTTTAACAACGATGTCACCTGTAAAGCCAGGGTCAATTGAAAGCTTGAATTTGTTTTCAATTTCAACTTTTCCTGTTCTTGTTCCTGATGCATTAATTGTTAATACTGTTGTGTCATCTTTTTGCTTAACTTTAAAGGCAACAGTTAATCCACCTTTAACTTTATCAGGAGTAATAGTAGCAGCGTCAGCAACGTCTACTTTAACACCTTCTGGGAAAAGGATTTCTGTTTTTCTATTGTCTAACCAAGAAGCTTCAATTA
Source organism: Lachnospiraceae bacterium (assembly GCA_040772665.1). GTDB lineage: Bacteria > Bacillota > Clostridia > Lachnospirales > Anaerotignaceae > JAXGXT01. The sequence goes on from JAXGXT010000001.1 coordinate 316,453, forward strand.
CTTCTTTGAAAGTAAGTTTTAAAGATTCTACATCTGAATCAGCTCTACCTGCAATAAATGTAGGAAGTGTTTTGTTTTCAGCTGTAAGTGAAACGCCATAGCTTCTTGCTGTACCAACTTCAAGTGTCTGTCTTGTTACGCCTGAACCTGAAAGTGTGATTTCAGCAATGTCGCCCGCGTCTACATCATCATCATCAAATGCAATTTTAATGCCGTCAATGATAATTCTTGCAGGAGATGTTGTAGGTGCGCCAGCAACAACGAATTCTACTTCCTGATTTCCTGATACTCTTGTGATTCCACTGATTGTAATGCCATTGTCTGCTGTTACAGTAGGATCTGCTGTAAATTCAAAGCCGTTTGTAAGCTTAAGTTTAACAGTACCATTCTTTATTGAGCCGCCAGCAGCTTCTCTAAGAATAATTGGTTTTACTGTTGTGCCGCCTTCTTGAATGTCAGTTAATTTTTCAATTGTAGCTACTGTTGCACCAGCTGCTACGTTAGCAAACTTATATGTGCCACTTGAAACAATTGACTGTAGTGGGTTAATTGTTACAGTTGCGTCGCCTTCACCCTTTAATGTTGTGTAAAGAGGTACTGTGATACTATCGTCAGAAGTACCAGCAGTTGTAACTTTAACCTTTACAGACAATAATGTAGCTGTAAGTTTTTCTACTGTAATATCAGTAGCACCAATAGCACTGCTTGCTAAAGTTGATGTAACTACGTTTGCACGACGTACATCTGGTGTCGCTGGAACACTGTCATGATCCCAAAATGTATTGAGATCATCACTCCACTCAGCATTTACCAAGCTAAGTTCAAAATTGATTTGATCACCACTTGCTGCCTTCTCCAGGCTGTTCTTCTCAAGTATAAGTTTTGGTGCAGCTGTGCCAGTGTATGGTGTATCTGCTTTTCCTGTTACAATTCTATCAACTGAGTTAGTTGAAGCAGCAAATGCTGTCATAGGCACCATAGTAGCTACCATAACTGCTGATAATAATAAAGCTAATTTCTTCTTCATTATTTGTTTCCTCCTTTAAAATTTTATTTTTTTGGTTTGTTCAAAAAGCCTTTTGCTTTCTGATTACAAACGAATTATAGCACCCTTAAAAACCACAGTCAATAGATTAAGCATAAGTGTAACATTACTGTAATATTAGTGAAACATTATGTACACAAGGGGCTTGCCCCGTGGCTTTGGCAAAACATGTTCAGCCAAACAATGCTACCTATCCTGTTAACATCACAGTAACTCTTCCTTAACAAATCTTAAAGCTTTAAGGCTTTTTTAGGAACGCTTTCGATATTATATACTAAAGAAAACTTCATTTCAATAGGAAAATTTCCACAATCCCTAAAATAAGCCAAAAATCGAAGCTTGTTCTTGTTAGGCAGTAAAACCCGTGGTATTATATGAAGCTTTGTCTATTATGATTAGCTTTGGGGCTCTCGTAGTTCTTATCTTGACTTTCAAGGTAAAAAAATAACTACCTGTCAACGTCTCGCCAGACAACAGGTAGCTAAGCATTAAATTAGAGGCTAACCACTTTGTGGCGGTTTCCTTTCTTTCCTATCAATTATATCACATTTCACCCTTTTGTAAACCCCTGCCGCAAAAAGAGCTCTTTATCACTTCCAATAATCCATTAGGTTAATGCCACGTTTTTTAAGGCTTTGATAAACAAGAGGAACGGGAAGACCCACCACGTTATCAAAGTTGCCCAAAATTCCGTCAACAAAAATAGCCGCCTTGCCCTGAATTGCATAAGCGCCTGCCTTGTCTGTATATTCCTGTGTGCCAAGGTATGCGTCAATTTCGTCTTTGGACATTGTGTTAAACCTTACTTCCGTGCCGTCGATAATGTGCTCCTTGTCATAAACCTCGCCTTTTTCGTCAACAAAAAGCATTGTTACACCTGTGTAAACTGTGTGACGTCTGCCCTGCAGGTGGCTGAGCATTCTTATTGCATCCTCCCTGTTTGTGGGTTTCGTAAGTATTTTGCCCATGTCTGCAACAATGGTGTCAACACCCATAATAACCGCCTGTTCTTTAACCTTATCAAGCACAGCGTATGCCTTTTTTTCGGAAAGGGTTTTAACGCATTCGTAAGGCGAAACGTCAAGGTCAAGGTTTTCGTCAATCTCGCTTGGAATAACCTCAATGGGGATCTCCAGGTTCTCCAAAATCTGACGACGTCTTGGGGATTGTGAAGCAAGAATAATTTTGTGCATAATTACACTCCTCTTCATTAAAAATTTAGACATAAATTATTTTAAGTTTTAGTTCTAAAAACGCAGTTTCTTATACAAAACAACAGCAAAAGCTATGCCAAGTATACCCGAAATCGTAAGCTTTACACGTATGCCAAACTGAACAACAAGCACGCCAAGGTCAAGAACAAGGGGGTCGTTCAGGCCAAAGTCCATGCCAAAGGCAAGCCAGTTTAAATAAGAAATCCTGCCCAAGTATGTGCCCATAAAACCGCCTATAACAACCCCTGCCAAAAGCATAAGCAGAAGAACCCAGCCGTTTTTTCCGCCACTTTTATACACAAGCAAACACCTCCCATTTTTTTCAACTCCGCCAACACATATTCTAATATCACAGCAGGGAATTTGCAAGAGGGAAAATTAAAAGAAAGACCTTGGGGCTCTGCCCCAACGCCCCGCAAGGGGCTTGCCCCTTGACCCATCTTAAAACCGCATATACATGCGGTTTTAGGAAAAAGTTTTTGCTCCGCTTTTTTCAAAAAGCGGATGAGTTTGGGCAAAGCCCAAGGGGTTAGTAGTTTAAGACCGTGGGGTTTCACCCCACCTCCCCACAAGGGTTTCACCCTTGACCCATCTTTAAAACCGCATGTACATGCGGTTTTAGGGAAAGGTTTTTGCTCCGCTTTTTTCAAAAAGCGGATGGGTTTGGGCAAAGCCCAATATCCTTTCTTCAAGTATTTGCTCCCCATGTTTCAGAAATATAAAAACAGCCCCCACGCTTTACGCATGAGAGCTGCTACGGATATGGAAAAACCCTCGATAAAAGGGTTCGCCCTTGCCCCCTTAAAACCGCATGTATATGCGGCTTTAAAGAAAGGTTTTATGGTCAGGAATTTGCTTTGCAAACCACAACTGCGTTGTGGCGGCATTTATCTTTGCCGTTCCTACACCGCTTTTTTCAAAAAGCGGATGGGTTTGGGTATGCATGGCAAAGATAGATGCCACAGTCACGAAGTGACTGCTTTGCGAAGCAAAGTGCTGACATGAGCCCCAAGGTCTTTCCCCTCCGCAGTTTTTTTATTCTTCCGCCTTTACTTCTTCTTTTGCCTCAACAGCCTCTGCCTTGGCCTCAACAGCCTCCGCAGGCTTTTCAGCCTCAGCCTTAGCCGCAGCTTCCTTTGCCGCCGCAGCTTCCGCCGCTTTTTTCGCCTCCAAAGCCCTTATTCTTGGGTTTTGTATTGTCTTTTTAGGACACTTGGCAGCACAAGCACCACAGTCTGTACATTTTGTATAATCAATTATTGCAATGTTGTCAATAACGTGGATTGCGTCAAACTTACAAGTTTTTTCACAGATTTTACAAGCGATACATCCAACCTTGCAAACTGCGTTAACAACCTTGCCAATGTCTTTTGAGTTACAAGCAACTCTTGTTTTCTTGCTTACAGGAATCATGTGTATAAGTGATTTAGGGCAAGCCTTTACGCATTTACCGCATGCAACACACTTATCATCATCAACAACAGCAACACCGTCAATAATGTGAATTGCATCAAAAGCACATGCCTTAACACAGCTTCCAAGTCCAAGACAGCCGTAAGAACAACCCTTTGCACCGCCTCCTGCAAGCTGGCTTGCCATACCGCAGTCTTCAATACCGTAGTATGTATATTTTTCTTTCGCCAATTCAAGTGTGCCTGCGCATTTAACAAAAGCAACCTCTTTTTCTTTATCTCCCGCAGTAACACCCATTACGTCAGAAACAGCCTTTGCGCATTTCGCTCCGCCAACAGGACATGCATCAACAGGAGCCACTCCTGCAACAATTGCTGATGCAAGACCACCGCAACCGGGAAAACCGCAAGCTCCACAGTTTGCACCGGGAAGGCATTCCAAAACCTGACCAATTCTTGGGTCTTCTTCAACTGCGAATACCTTACTTGCATAACCAAGGCCGGCACCAAAAACGACACCTAAGCCACCGATGCTAAGCACCGGAAATAAAATACTGTTTATGTCCACTTTTTGTTCTCCCCTCTGATTATAAAGTAATTAATCCCTGGAAGCCTAAGAATGCAAGTGACATTAAAGTCGCCGCAACCAACGCTATAGGGAAGCCTTTAAAAGGCTTTGGAATATTATTAAATTCAATTCTTTCACGAATACCTGCAAAAAGAATAATCGCAAGTGCAAAGCCCACAGCACCACCGAAGCCATTTAAAACAGCAGCGATAAATGTATAGCCTTTTTGCATGTTGGTAACAGCAACACCCAAAACAGCACAGTTTGTTGTAATAAGAGGAAGATAAACACCAAGCGCTTGATAAAGGGAAGGTGAGCTTTTCTTAATGAACATCTCAACAAACTGAACAAGTGAAGCAATAACTAAGATAAACGCAATGTTATAAAGGTATGTAATACCCATTTTAACTAATATTAACTCATAAACGAAAAAGGTAATTGCAGAAGCCAACGTCATAACGAAGATAACCGCTGCACCCATACCTGCCGCCGTTTCAACCTTTTTTGAAACACCGAAGAAAGGGCAGATACCTAAGAACTGTGACAGAATATAGTTATTAACAAAAACTGCCGCTAAAACCAATAAAATAAGATTTGGCTGTACCATTATAATTTACCCTCCTTCTTAAGCAGATTTTTTATTCTTGAAATAGTTTAAAAGTGCCATTAAAACACCAAGTGTAAGGAACGCACCCGGAGCCATAACGAAAATAAGTGTCTGTGGAAAACTTTCAGGAAGTACTTGTAATCCCAAAAGAGAACCTGAGCCAATAAGCTCACGAACAGCACCAATAGCTGCAAGTGCAACAGTAAATCCAAGACCCATTCCAACACCATCAAAAAGTGCATCAATAGGGCTATTTTTTGAAGCAAAAGCCTCCGCACGTCCAAGAATTATACAGTTAACAACGATAAGGGGAATATATATACCAAGGGATGCATTAAGAGCAGGCATATACGCCTCTAAAAGCAATTGCACAATCGTTGTAAAACCTGCGATAACAACAATAAACGCAGGTATTCTAACCATGTCAGGAATAGCTTTTCTTATTAAAGCAATAACGATATTTGCACAGATAAGAACCGCTGCGGTTGAAACACCCATGCCTAAGCCGTTCATAACACTGCTTGTTACAGCAAGTGTAGGACACATACCTATAACCTGAATGAAAACCGGGTTTTCATCTAAAATACCGTTTTTAATAATTTGCATTGGATTTGCCATTATTTGTCACCCCCATTTTCTTCAAACCAGGCAAGCGCTTCGTTAACGCCGCTTGTTACTGCTCTTGATGTAATTGTAGAGCTTGTTATAGACTGGATTTCTCCGCCGTCTTTAGTAACAGCAAGCTTTCCGCTTTTGCCCTTAAATTGTTCTGTAAAGCTTGGCTGAGATGCTAAGGCACCAAGACCGGGTGTTTCTCCGGGTGTTGTAACACTTATACCTGTTATAACTCCGTCCGCATCTATACCAACTGTTGTTGGCACACCGCCACCAAAGCCTGATGGGTTTGCTATGATAACATAACCAACCTCGTTTCCTGAAGCATCTTTACCAATGCTTACAGAAGAGATTGTTGTTCCTTCAACATCTTTAGTTACTTCCTCAAATGTATCAGCTTGGGGAAGAGAAGCTCTCATTGCTTCATTTTGCACGTTTTCTCTTGAAACTCTTATAGGCTCTGCCGTAACACTTTCAACCACACCAAGAAGGGCAGCCATTACAGCTGTGATAAGTAATAATATTGCCGCCGGTTTAGCTATATCTTTCATGCCTTCTTCGCCTCCTTTGGTAATGCTCCAAAAATCTTAGGTTTTGTATATCTGTCAATAAGAGGAACGCAAAGGTTCATAAGGAGTATTGAGTATGAAACACCTTCCGGATAGCCTCCATAAAATCTTATAAGCATTGTTATAAGACCACATCCAACACCCATTATAATCTGACCTTTTTCCGTAATTGGTGATGAAGCATAGTCTGTTGCCATAAAGAAAGCACCAAGCATAATTCCGCCAACCATAAGCTCATAAAGTGCGCTGCTTCCTGCTCTTCCGAAAACAGAAGCAAAAATGAAAACTGTTAAAAGGTATGTAACAGGAATTCTCCAGCTTATAACACCTCTTACAATAAGATAAATTCCGCCTGCAATAAGCGCAATAGAGCTTACTTCACCAATACAGCCTGCAATGTTGCCCATAAAAGCATCTGTAAAAGACGGAAGCTGGCTTATTGAACTTGCAGTTCCTGCTTTTAAATAGCCAAGAGGTGTTGCTGTTGAAACTGCGTCTGCACCGGGCGTAACCCATGCAGTCATAAGGCTTGGGTATGAACCCATAAGAAACGCACGTCCCGCAAGGGCAGGGTTAATGAAGTTTTGCCCTAAGCCGCCGAAAAGCTGTTTTCCAACAACAATAGCGAAAACACTTCCCACAATCGGCAGCCACCAAGGCGCCGAAGACGGAATGTTCATAGCCAAAAGCAACCCTGTTACAGCAGCCGAAAGGTCGGAAATTGTAACCTTTTGTTTTGTTGCTTTTTGATAAAGTGCCTCTGCAACAACTGCAGCGGCAATAGAAATTATTGTAAGCAATAATGCATTCATGCCAAATCTGTATACACCCACCGCTGTTGCCGGTAAAAGCGCAATGATAACGTCACGCATAATATTTTGTGTGGAATCATTTGAGCGCACGTGAGGGGTAGCAGACATTACAATATTCGGATAATCCATTTCAAATTGTCCCCCTTAAATTATTTTGCGGCTGCAGCTCTACTGGCAGCAGCTTTTTTAGCCATCTCAACCTTTTTTGTAGCTCTTATGCTCTGTGCAAGCTGTCTTTTAGCAGGACAGATAAATGAGCAGCTTCCGCATTCAATGCAGTCAAGACCGTTTTCTTTAACAAATCCCTCGCCGTTGTCCTGAAGAACAAGCTGATTAAGCAAGTATGGCTGAAGAGCCATTGGACAGTGGTAAACACATCTTCCGCAGCGTATGCAGTTACTCTCTTCCGGAAGCTCGGCCTCTTCTTTTGTAAAACAAAGAAGTGCAGAGGATGTTTTTGTTGTGGCAACATCAAGAGAATACATTGTCGGACCCATCATAGGGCCGCCTGCGATAAATTTAACAGGCTCTGTTTTAAAGCCGCCTATTTGCTCCATTAAATCAGCATATGTCATACCGATTCTTATTTCATAGTTTCCAGGATTAGCAGGAGCACCGCCTGTAACTGTAATAACCCTTCTCATTAAAGGCTTGCCTTCTGTAATTCCGTTATAAATTGAAATTACAGTGTCCACGTTATCAACAATGCAGCCAACTGCTGAAGGAAGAGCACCTGAAGGAACTTCTCTGTTTGTTATTGCTTTAATAAGGTGTTTTTCAGAACCTTGAGGGAATTTTGCTTTAAGAGAAGCAACCTCAATGTTTGGAATGTCCTTACAAAGCTCAGCCATATGGCTTATAGCATCAGGTTTGTTATCTTCAATACCGATAACAGCTTTTGCATTTGGATGCAGCTTAAGAATAATTTGAAGACCTTTTATAAGCCTTTCGCCTTGTTCAAGCATAAGCCTGTAGTCGCATGTGAGATAAGGCTCACACTCTGCCGCATTAACAAGGATGTAATCAATTGCTGTTCCTGCAGGCGGGTTAAGCTTGATGTGTGTAGGGAACCCTGCACCGCCAAGTCCAACAACTCCCGCTTCCTTAATTGCATCAAGAATTTCTTCGTTTGACATTGTTGAATAGTCTTTACCCGCAAGACCTTCAGTCTCTGCCATAAGACCGTCGTTTTTGATAACAACTGACGGGCACATTGCCCCTCCCGGTGTTAATACCTGTCTAATGTCTGTAACCGTTCCTGAAATGCTTGAAAATATAGGAGAGCATACAAAAGCCTTAGCTTCCCCGATTTTCTGCCCTACCTTAACGTAGTCGCCAACTTGAACAACAGGTTCACATGGCGCTCCTATGTGCTGAGACATAGGGAAAAACAGTTCTGAGTTTTCTTTTGGAAGTATCACTTTGATGGGCTGGTCTTTTGTAAGAGCCTTGCCATCATGAGGATGAACTCCCCTTTTAAACGTCAAAGTTTGCATATTATCCCCCTCTGTGCTTGTTATTTTACATTCATGTATGCTCATGAACGTAAATGCTTAAAATAGTTTATATATGAAAACATAAATATCATGTGCAGACAGGTTGATTCTAACACAAGTATTTAATCAGCGTTTCCATTCTAATACAAAACTCAATAGTTCTCAACACTATTTAAAAATTTTCTTAAATTTTTTTAACTTTTTTGTCAAAATGCCCTTATTTAATTTTAAAACTTGTTTAAATTGTACTCCTTTTCAAACATAAAGTAAATGTAAATTACTGTATTCTGTATTCTTTTAGAAAAAACATGAAAAAATTGAAATTTGGCTTGTAATTTGCTATAATGAATTTATTGAACTTTCATGCTGCTTATAAATTATTTATAATAAGGAGGGTACTGTAATGGATCTCGTTCTTAACACAAGCCAAAAACTTCTTTTGTCGCAAAAAATGCTTCTTTCAACGGAAATCCTTCAAATGAGTTCTGCCGAGCTTGTTGATTATATAAAAGAGATGTCTGTAGAAAACCCTGTTGTGGAATATGAAGAAAATAATGATGTTGAGGAAACTTTCGATATAATAAGAAAAAAAATTGATTTCATTAATTCCCACGACGAGCAGAACAAAACATATTATATGGAAGAAAAAGAAGATGAAAACAATAATGATGACTGGCGTTTTACCTGCGGCAAAGGCGAAAGCCTTGAAGAACACCTTACAGAACAGCTTGATGCCCTTACCCTTGAAAAGGATGTTTATAAAGGGATAAAATATATGATTTTAAGCATGGATAAAAATGGTTATATAAGCGAAAGCATTGAAGAAATGTCTTATATTTTAAAAGTCAGTGAAGATAAACTAACAGATGCTCTTTTAATTTTACAAAACTTTGAACCCGTAGGCGTTGGTGCAAGAACAATAGAAGAATGTCTTTTGCTGCAACTTAAAAATCTTCCAAAAAGAAATGCGGCGGCAGAAAAAATAGCAGCTCAATATCTTGACCTTGTGGGTAAAAATCAAATTCATACAATAGAAAAAAAGCTTAAACTTTCTCAGCCGCAAATTTTAGAAGCCATAAAAATAATAAAATCACTAAACCCCAAACCGGGAAATTGTTTTTCCACAGGAGAAAGCTTTGAATACATAACTCCTGATGCCATTATCCATAAAACAGACAAAGGCTATGAAATTATTCTTAACGATAAATTCTTTCCAACCATAGGAATAAGCAGTTACTACAAAAACATTATGGATACGGAAACCAGTGAAAAAACAAAGGAATATATTCTAAAAAAAATAAAACAGGCTCAATGGGTTATGTCCTGCATAGAAAAAAGAAATGAAACCCTGACAAAAACCCTTGAAACAATTATTTCCATACAGCAGGACTTTTTTGATTTAGGGTGCGACCATATAAAACCTCTTCGCCTTGAAGATGTTGCCGTTGCAATAAGCATGCATGAAAGCACAGTAAGCCGAACAATAAAAAATAAATATCTCCAGTGCCGTCACGGAGTTTTTCCACTAAGCTATTTTTTCCCTTCTGCAGTTTCAACGGAAAATAACGAAAATATAACTCCGCAGCAAATTCAGCTTATTATAAAGGAGATTGTTGATGGGGAAAACCACTCCTCTCCTTTTTCGGACAGGGAGATAACAGAACTTCTTGAGAAAAGAGGAATCGTTATATCAAGAAGAACCGTGGCAAAATACAGAGAAGCCGCAGGAATACTTTCAACAAGCGGAAGAAAATGCAAAATATAGTTGGAAGCCAAAGCCTTAATAGTTTTTCTTACTGCTAAAAAGGGGTTATTTTAAAGAAAGCCTTTAAAATAACCCTTTTTTCAATTGTTTACGTTTCCGTCATATTCAAATGTTTTAGACCTGTCCCTTGTTATATAGTTTTGCACTGCAGTTTTTAAAAACCTTGCACACCCTTCAACCTTTGAATCATAATAATTTTTGTATTTTTCATCATCATATTTCATAACAAGGGCAATGTGAGCCTGTTGAGAATATTTCCCCCATACATACCCAAGCCATTTTTTGTGCAACTCTGCAATCTCCAAAGCCTCAAGGCAGTCTGTTTTTACATTGCCTAAAACAGCGGCTTCAAGCCTTTGAATAATTTCCCCCTCTATTATTTTCATAACCTCTATTTGTTCCTGAGTCATCCTTTGAGCATTGTCACTTCCCTCAAAGGTTACGTCAAAACTATATTTTTCTTTAATTCCCGATACATTGTTCTCTTTATTATAGCTTATAATACTTTCATGAAAAGCTTTTTCATCCTTCTCCTTAATCATTAAATCACCTCTTCTTTAAATATTATGTCCTTGCTGTTTAAAGACAATTCTAAAAAAGTCAATATTAACAATTTCTTAACAGTATTTTTATTGAAAACTTTGAGAAAAAGAGTTAATATTAGTATTATGTTATTTTGGGCTTATTATGTAAGCTTAAAAGTGAAGATAAACCTTGGGCTTTGCCTAAACCTATTCACTTTTTAAAAAAAGTAATGTAGGAACGGCAAAGATAAATGCCGCCACTGGGCATCGGAAAGAAGTCCGACGGCAAAGCCGCTTTTTCGTAAGGAAAAGTGCTGAACGCAGTTGTGGTTTGCAAAGCAAATTCCTGACCATAAAACTTTTGTTAAAATCGTATACCTGCGGGGTTTTAGCATGAGTCAAGCAGAAACGGCAAAAATAAACATTACAGGCACACATGTCTGCTTTGCAAAGTAAAGTACCGACCGGAAACCCTCAAGGTTTTGACTTTGTCTTCATTCAAGGCTTATTATATAAGCTTGCATCATAAATATAAAATTATAAATTTGATACGCCGGAAGGAGTTTTTTAATATGTTTTCAAAAGATATGGGCATAGACCTGGGAACAGCCAACACCCTTGTTTATGAAAAAGGGAAAGGCATTGTGGTTAACGAGCCATCGGTTGTTGCCATAAACACCCTCACAAGAGAAGTTTTGGCTGTGGGCAACGAAGCAAAGGAAATGATAGGAAGAACACCGGGCAACATTGTTGCCATAAGACCTATGAAAGACGGTGTTATTGCCGACTATGACGTAACACAGGCAATGCTTAAGTATTTTATAGACAAAGCATACACACGTTCACTTTTCGGCCCTAAACCAAGGGTTGTTGTCTGCGTTCCTTCAGGAGTTACAGAAGTGGAAAAAAGAGCGGTAATGGAGGCAACAATAGGAGCCGGGGCAAAAAGCACAGACGCATATCTTATAGAAGAACCAATGGCGGCGGCAATCGGCGCAGGGCTTCCCGTTGAAGACCCGTCAGGAAGCATGGTTGTTGACATAGGCGGCGGAACAAGTGAAGTTGCCGTTATTTCATTAGGGGGAATTGTTGCAAGCAAATCCCTAAGAGTTGCAGGAGATGAAATAGATTCATATATAATAAACTACATTAAAAAAGAATATAACCTTGCCATTGGCGAGCGTACAGCAGAAGAAATAAAGCTTTCAATAGGCTGTGCCTACCCAAGGGAAAAAGAAGAGGAAATGAACATAAGAGGCCGTGACCTTATAAGCGGCCTGCCAAAAACAACAACCGTTACCTCAAACGAAGTTTTAGAGGCAATAAGCGAGCCTGTTTCGGCAATTATCGAAAGCATTAAACAAACCCTTGAGGCAACACCTCCTGAACTTGCCGCAGACATTATGGAATTCGGCATAACCCTTACAGGCGGCGGCGCCCTTTTAAGCGGCCTTAACACACTTATTACAAACGAAACGGGAATGCCGGTTCACATAGCCGAATCCCCTCTTGACTGTGTTGTTTTAGGCACGGGAAAAGTTCTTGAACAAATCGAAACATTAAGAAATGTACTTGTTTCTCCTAAAAAACTGAGAATGTAACAAGGGGAGTCAGACTTTGAAATTTTTCAGCGAATACAAAAAACAAATTCTTATACTAATGGCTGTTATATTAACAATTACAGCCATTGTTACCTTTGGGAAAAAATCCAAATCCTCATTTGCGGAAAATGCCCTAAGCTTTATTGTTGTTCCCATGCAGGGCATAACAACATCTGTTTCAGGCTGGCTTGGCGACAGAATTTCAACCCTTAAAAGCGAAACCGATATTTACGGAGAAAACGAGGAATTAAAAGCAAAAATTCTTCTTCTTGAAGCCGATAACAAACGTCTTTTGCTTTATGAAGAAGAAAACGAAAAGCTTTCAAGACTTCTTGAAATATCGCAGAAATATCCTTCCTACAAAACAACAGCCGCAAACATTACAGGCAAAGACCCGGGCAACTGGTATAATATTTTTGTAGTGGATAAGGGATCAAAACAAGGCCTTGAAGCAGACATGGTGCTTATAAACGAAAACGGTGTAATAGGGAAAATAACGGAAACAGGATATTCCTATTCAAAAGCACAGTCCATTTTAGACAACAGAAGCTCCGTTGCGGCCATGAGCCTTAGAACGGGAGATCTTGGTGTTGTAAGGGGGGACTATACCCTTTTAAACGATGGTCTTTGTAAAATGGAGTATATAGACGCAGAAAGCGAAATAATGAAAGGTGATGAAATTATAACCTCTCACCTTAGCGACGTGTACCCTCCCGGGCTTACTTTGGGCTTTGTAAAGGATATTGTTACAGATGCCAATGGTTTAACAAAGTATGCCATAATAGAGCCTCATGTGGATTTTAAACGGCTTTCCACCGTTCTTGTTATAACAAAACAAAACGAAATCAGCCAAGACCTCCTTTACGAAGGCGGTGATGAATAATATGAAAAGAGCTTTAACCTTTTTTATTGTTCTCACTTTAAACCTGGTTTTTCAAAGCAGCCTTTTTCAATATATGGATATTAGGGGAATCATTCCAAACACCGCAATAATAATAATTGTTTCCATTGCCCTTTTAAGGGGCAGCGGCGAAGGGGCGGCGGCAGGTTTTTTCTCAGGGCTTATACAGGACATTTTTTTTGGAACAGGAATAGGCTTTTATGCCCTTTTAGGTATGCTCTGCGGACATTTTGCAGGCAAGTTCAATAAAGGCTTTTATAGAGAAAACTATGCCATGCCCATATTTCTTTGCCTTATTGCCACATTTTTATACGAAAGCTGTATCTATATATTAGGGCCTCTTTTCAGAGGCTACACAAACTATTTGTATTTCCTTTTTAACCTTATATTGCCTGAAATGGTTTATAACGCAATTTTAACAATATTAATTTACAGAATTCTTTTTACAATAAACGGAATCTTGGAAAACACCGAAAAACATAAACGAAAACTATTCAGTATAAAATAACCTTTGGAGGAAGCAATGAAAAGCTATTTCGAAAAATTTATGGAATTTATAAAAAGCAGGCTCTTTATAATGCTTGCCGTTATTTTCATGCTTTTTTCAGCAGTTGCGCTTAAGCTTTTCTCTCTCCAAATAGTACATGGCGAGGATTATCAAAAAGACTTAACGGCAAGCATTATGCAGGAACTTTCCATACCTGCCTCAAGAGGGATAATATATGACCGCTACGGCCGCCCTCTTGCAAACAATCAAGCGGCTTTTACCGTTAAGCTTGACGACAGTGTTAAAATTTCCTTCTCCGATAAAGATAAAACCGTGGAAACCCTTGTAACAAGCTATGATAAAACTGATACATCATTAATCGACAACCTGCCCTTTTCTTCAGAAAGCCCTTTAAGATTTACGTTTTCTGATTCAACAGAAGAAACGGCATGGAAAAAATCCATAGGCCTTTCAAAAAAGCAAATGGATATGTCTGCGGAAGAAACAATGGCTTATCTTCTTGAAAAATATAATGTTCCGTCGGAAATGGACCAGGTTTATAAAAGAAAATTTCTTTCTTTAAGAATTTTCATAAGCGATAAAAACCTTATGCTCCTTTCTCTTATACAAACCCTTGATAAAAACAACGAAACCCTTGTTGATGACCTGCCCATCTCTGTGTCAGAGCCTTATATATTTTTATTCGGCTCAAACGAAACCAGAGAAAAAGAGTGGAAATCAAGTATAGCCATGAAAAATGACCAGCTTAACTATAATGCGGCAGAAACAATGACTTATCTGGAAAGCTTTTTCGACATACCCCAAAGCCTTTCCCCCCAGATGAAAAGAAAAATGATTTCTCTAAGATATTCTCTTTATCTTAAACGATACAGAAAATATCAGCCCATAGACGTAGCTCTTAATATAAGTGAAAAAACCATAGCCTCCATCGAAGAAAACAATCAATCTCTGCCCGGGGTGACAATAGACACCTCATCCCTTCGTAACTATACATCAGGGAAATATTTTTCACACATTTTAGGATATATAAGAAAAATCGATGATGCGGAATATGCACAACTTCAAGATAAGGGCTATTCAACAACAGACATTGTGGGTAAAAGCGGAGTGGAAAAACTTTATGAATTAGAGCTTAACGGAACCGACGGAGAAAAACTTGTTGAGGTTGATGCTTCAGGAAGAAGAATAAACACAATAGAAACAAAACAGCCTGTTTCAGGCAACAACGTGTTTCTTACAATAGATAAAAATCTGCAAATTGCCGCATACGACTATCTTGAGGAAGAGCTTACAAATGCACTTATAGCAAAACTTACAACCACCTCCTCAAAAAATATGCCTATAACACTTAAAGAGTTTTTTGCTTCAATGGTTGAGTGCGACACAATTTCACTTTCCAAAATACTTTCCGCCAAAGACGGGGAAGGTAAAAAAATAGCCGGTTTAATTCATTCGGCATATCCAAACCTTTCTCTTTCTGAAGAAGGCGCAAGAAAAACAACACAGCAGTTTATAATAAATTCAATAAACAACAACTCAATATCAACAAAACAGCTTGTTATTTTGCTTTATGAGCAAGGCAAAATAACCCTTGATGGGGATTATCTTAAAAGAATAGAAAACGGAAGTGTATCACCACTTTCAGTTGTTATTTCAAAACTTAATGAAAAAGAGCTGATACCGGGTGATACAAACCTTGACCCTTGTTCAGGCTCTGTTGTGGTTTCTGATGTAAATAACGGCGAAACACTTGCCTTGGTTACATATCCGTCTTATGATAACAATAGGCTTGTAAACACCTTCGATAATGACTACTATTCATTTTTACTTCAAAACCCTTCAACACCTCTTGTTAACAGACCTCTGCGTGAAGCAAAGGCACCAGGCTCCACCTTTAAAATGGTTTCTGCCATGACAATACTTGAAGAAGGCGCTGCAACACCAAACACGTTAATTCGTGACGGAGGGGTGTTTACAAATGCGGGAAAACCTTATGCAAGGTGTTGGATATATTCAAACGGAGGTTCCCACGGCCTTGTTAACGTGTCACAGGCTTTGGAGGTAAGCTGCAACTATTATTTCTATGAACTTGCATATAGAATGGGCAATGCCTCAAACGGTGGCACCCTTACAGGCATAGAGCTTTTTAATAAATATATGAACCTTTTTGGTCTTAACAATTTAAGCGGAATAGAAATAGGTGAATCCATGCCTAAAACAGCTTCTCCCGAAAACAAAGAGGAAATTGTAAAATGGCAAAACCCTGATGCAACCGTAAGCCAGACAAGATGGACAGATGGGGATACAATACGTGCGGTTATAGGTCAATCCATAAATAACTATGCACCCATACACATGAACAAATATATAGCAACTTTGGCAAACGGCAAAATTAGATATTCCTCTCAAATCATAGACAAAGTGGAAAGTGCCGACGGAAATCTTCTTGAAGAAAACCTGCCCATAGAAGAAGAAACCCTTTCTTTTAAAAAAGAAAATATTGAAGCAGTTCATAAGGGTATGCTCCTTGTTACAGAGGGCCAAAGGGGTACTCTTCGAGGTGTATTTAATAACTATCCCATTCAAGTTGCGGGAAAAAGCGGAACGGCACAAGAAAACCTTACAAGAAGTTCCCACACATGGTTTGTGGGCTTTGCCCCATATGATGAGCCTCAAATAGCTGTAACGGTTATGATACCTTTTGGGGAAGTATCAGGCTCACCTGCCGCAGTGGTTGCAAAAAACATTATTTCTGATTACATGGGTCTTAATTATGCTCCTGAAAACTCATATTTGAAAAATAAACTTTCAAACTGAATCGTTTTTAGTTTTCAAAACTTTGATTTTTAGGAAAATATTTTACAAACAAAGTCATATAAGCTTAAATAAATGTTAAACATATTTTAAATATAGGGGATGATAATTATGATTATTTTTAATAATGAAAAAAACGAAGAAAATGTTTCAAACGATACAGTTATAGAAACAGATGAAATAGAAATTGACATTGCCCAAAAAGGAAACTCTGTGGAAAGCATAATAGAGGCTGCTGAAGAAAGTGAAGAAGAAGAAAAAACTTCACATGAAAATGCTGAACTTGACGAAAAAATTGAAGAACTTCTTACCGCAGAATTTTCCAAAGCACATATAACAAAGTTTCATAAAGGAAACTTAAGAAGCGGTGCAAGCATGGAATTTGACGGCAGCATAGTAATTCTTGGAGATGTAAACCCCGGGGCACAAGTTCGTGCAACAGGCAACATACTTGTTTTGGGTGCACTTAAAGGGGTTGCCCACGCAGGTGCTTTAGGTGAACTTCAGGCATATGTTTTTGCCCTTAATATGAACCCTGTTCAGCTTAGAATAGGCGATATAATAACACGTTTTCCTGAAACAGGCAGAAACAAAAATGCCATAATTCCTGAATTTGCATACCTTGAAGACGGAAAAGTATATGTTTCGACCTTTGAGTAAAACCTTAACGTCGAGTTTTTTAAGTATTTGCTAAAAAAAACTGGTGCAAAATTGGTATAACTTTGGTAGTATAGTAATATATGATTGAAATTTTGAAATTATCTTTAAACATAGTAAATACAGACAAGCCATTAAAAAAGACTGTCTGATATGTCTATCAATTTTACTTAGCAGGAGGATAACACATGAGTGAAGTAATAGTTGTTACAAGCGGTAAAGGCGGCGTAGGCAAGACTACAACAGTTGCCAATTTAGGCTGCGGTCTTGCAATGTTAGGCAAAAAGGTTGCCCTTGTGGATGCTGACATAGGTCTTAGAAACCTTGATGTTGTAATGGGTCTTGAAAACAGAATAGTTTATGATATTGTTGACGTGGTTGAGGGAAACTGCAAAATAAAACAGGCGCTTATAAAAGACAAGCGTTATGCAGGGCTTTTTCTTCTTCCTGCGGCGCAAACAAGGGATAAAGATGCTGTTTCTCCCGAACAGATGCAAAAGCTTTGCGAAAACTTAAAGGAGGAAGGCTTTGATTACATACTCTTAGACTGCCCTGCCGGAATTGAACAAGGCTTTAAAAATGCCATTGCAGGCGCCGACCGTGCCCTTGTTGTTACAACACCTGAGGTTTCGGCTGTTAGAGATGCAGACAGAATAATCGGTCTTCTTGAAGCAAACGACCTGCAAAACCCAAGCCTCATTATAAACCGCCTTCGTACAGAAATGGTTAAACGAGGAGATATGATGAGCATTGAAGATGTGACTGAAATTTTGGCTGTTGACATTATAGGCGTTGTTCCGGACGATGAAAGCATTGTTGTTACAACAAACAAAGGCGAGCCTGCTGTTACCGACGAAAACTCTAAAGCAGGACAGGCTTACAGAAACATAACACGCCGAATTTTAGGCGAAGATGTTCCTCTTATGAATCTTGAGGAAGAAGAAACTTTTATGAACAAAATCAAAAAGCTTTTCGGCCGAAGCTAAAAGGAGTGTATTGAGATATGGCAATGGATTTTTTCAGCTTCTTCAAAAAGAAAGAAACCCCATCCGGCAGTTATGCCAAAGACCGCCTGAAGCTTGTATTGGTGCATGATAGGGTTAATTGTTCATCACAGGTGCTTGAAATGCTTAAGGGTGATATAATAAAGGTTATTTCAAACTATATGGAAATAGATGAGGATGAACTTGACATTAATATAACTCAAACAGAAAGCGAAGACAAAAAAGGCACTGTTCCCGTTTTGTATGCCAACATACCAATAAAAAACATGAACCGTAACACAACCAAAGAATAAAAAACTTGTGAGTTTACCCTTTTTTATAGACTTACAAACCTTGGTATATTTCTTAGTTTTGTTTTTTAATGGTCAAAGCCCTTAGTAAAAATCAAACCAAGACAAATTGTTTCACTTGCCCTAGCGGCATAACTTGAAAACTTCTTATAAAAATTGAGGGGCAAAACCTGACAGTCTTTATGTTTTTAACAATTTTAGGCTTCGTAAATCGAAGCCTGTATTTAATTATGGTGATAAAATGAACATTAAAAAAACTCTTATGGGGTTGGATTATTGGCTTATAGCCTCTGTGTTTCTTCTTTGCATACTGGGCATAATAGCCATAGGCTCTGCAACACATATAAACCTTGGAGAAAGCAAATCAACATACTTAAGCCAGATTGCATGGTTTGTAGTAGGAATATGCATAATGGGTGCCGCTGTTTTTATTAACTATAAATGGTTTTCACGGTTCTACCTTTTTGTGTATGCCTTTATACTTCTTTTGCTTATAGGAGTTCTGGTTTTAGGAAAAGAGGTAAACGGTGCAACAAGATGGCTTTATTTTGGCCCTATAGGAATACAGCCGTCGGAGTTTGCAAAAATTATTATGGTGTTTTGTCTGGCAAAACTCATTGACAAAAACAAAGAGCAGATTAATAATATAAGAGTAATAGTTTTTATTTGTATTTTTACATTTATCCCTATTTTACTTATACAAAAACAGCCTTCACTGTCGGCAAGCCTTGTGCTTATTGCTGTTTTGGCGGTGCAGTTTTTCATAGGCGGCTTGGATTATAAATATATTTTAACGGTCTTTGCAATAGTTATATTTGTTGTGGCGTTCCTTTTTTGGGATGTGCAAAACGAAACACCGCTTATAGTAAATAAAATTTTGGCAAAACATCAAATAACACGTATTGAAACATTTATTAACCCTGTTGCAGGCTCTAACGAATATTACCAAACAATAAAATCTATAAATGCCATAGGCAGCGGACAGTTAACCGGTAAAGGACTATATCAGGGAACCCTCAATCAGTTAAGCTATCTGCCCGAGCCGCATAACGACTTTATTTTTTCCGTAATTGGTGAAGAGTTTGGTTTTATAGGATGCATAGTTATTTTGCTTTTGGAATTTTTCATTGTTTTCAGATGCATACTTATAGCTATGAGCTGCCGTGATTTATTTAGTCAGCTTATTGTTGCAGGCGTTGCGGGAATGATAGCTTTTCAGGCATTTGTAAACACAGGTGTTGCAACAAGCCTTATTCCAAACACAGGCATGTCACTACCCTTTGTAAGCTATGGCGGAAGCTCCATGTGGACCAACATGGCATCCATAGGCCTTGTTTTGAATATTGGCTGTAAACGCTCAAAATCATTGTTCGAGGGGGTATAAAAAAATGAACATAGCTTTAATAGCTCATGACAACAAAAAAAAGCTGATGGAAAACCTTTGCATTGCATATCGGCATATATTAATAAAACACACACTTTATGCTACAGGCACAACAGGACGTCTTGTTGAAACAGCCGCAAACCTTTCAGTACACAAATATCTTGCAGGGCCGCTGGGCGGAGAACAACAGTTAGGCTCACAAGTGGCCAACAATGATATAGACGTTGTTATTTTTCTTAGAGATCCTGTTACACAAAAAAGCTATGAGCCTAATATAAACGGTATATTAAGGCTTTGTGACGTGCATAACATCCCCTTGGCAAGCAACCTTGCCACAGCGGAGATTTTATTGCTTGCTCTTGACAGAGGAGATTTGGAATGGAGAAACGTGGTGAGATAAAATATGGAGTTAGGGGTTAAAGTTGTTCTTGGGTATTATCTTATAATAAATGTTATATTGTTTATAGCAATGGGGTATGACAAAGCTTGTGCCAAAAAAGAAACATGGCGTATTCCCGAAAGCACGCTTTTTATAATTGCACTTCTTGGGGGTGCTGTGGGCGGGCTTTTAGGTATGTTTCTTTTCCATCACAAAAAAAGAAAGCCGCAATTTTATATAATTTACATACTTGCGCTTGTGCTTCATGCTGTTTTTCTATACTTTATATTTACTAAAATACTCAAAAAGGGATAAGCAACCTTTTTTTGAACGCAAAAGTATTGGGCTTTGCCCAAACTGTTAAAACCTTGGGCTTTGCCCAAACCCAGTCGCTTTTTGGAAAAAGCGACGCAAAAACTTTTGTTACAACCGCATATACATGCGGTTGTAAAGTTGGGCAAAAGTATACCTCCAACTTAATTTAAATAAAAATCAAATCATAAAAAGCTAATCTAAACAAAACTAAACTTCCCCGCTTAAAGATAAAAGGAAAGCGAAAGAAACCCGACTATAAGGCCGCTTTTTCATAAGAAAATGTGCTAAACAAGAAGTTGTGGTTTGCGAAGCAAATTCCTGATACATGCGGTTGTAAAGTTGGATAAAAATATATCACAGACTTAGTTTAAATAAAAACGGGTCATGATTAAACGAAAAAACCGTTTAGTCATGACCCGCATTTTTTTATTCAAGATAGTCTTTAAGCTTTTTACTTCTGCTTGGATGGCGAAGTTTACGAAGGGCCTTGGCTTCAATCTGCCTTATACGCTCCCTTGTTACATTAAACTCCTTACCAACCTCTTCCAAGGTTCTTGCCCGTCCATCGTCAAGGCCAAACCTTAACCTAAGCACCTTTTCTTCCCTGTCTGTTAATGTGTCAAGCACCTCTATAAGCTGTTCTTTTAAAAGTGTAAAGGCTGCTGCCTCTGCCGGTGAAGGTATGTCGTCATCAGGTATAAAATCCCCTAAGTGGCTGTCCTCCTCCTCACCGATTGGTGTTTCAAGAGATACTGGCTCCTGTGCGATTTTCATTATTTCTCTTACCTTGTCAACAGGCATCTGCATCTCCACAGCAAGCTCCTCTGCACTCGGTTCTCTGCCTATTTCCTGTATAAGCTGGCGTGAAATACGTATAAGTTTATTTATGGTTTCAACCATATGCACAGGTATACGTATTGTTCTTGCCTGGTCTGCAATTGCACGGGTTATGGCCTGCCTTATCCACCATGTGGCATAGGTGCTGAATTTATAGCCCTTGCTGTAATCAAACTTTTCAACAGCTTTTATAAGACCAAGGTTTCCCTCTTGAATAAGGTCAAGAAACAACATTCCTCTGCCCACATATCTTTTTGCAATGCTTACAACAAGACGCAAATTTGCCTCGGCTAATTTCTTCTTGGCATACTCGTCCCCTTCTTCCATTCTTTTGGCATACTCAATTTCTTCCTCTGCACTAAGAAGGGGTACCTTGCCAATTTCTTTTAAATACATTCTTACAGGGTCGTCAATGTTTATACCCTCTGGCAAAGAAAGGTCAATTTCCTTTTCTGCGTCTTCCTCCGCCTCCATTGCCCCAAGAACATCAATGCCCTGAGCTTCAAAATACTCGTATATTTTGTCTATCTGGTCGCTTTCAAGCTCAATTTCACCCAAATAGTCCATAATCTCCTTGTATTCAAGCACACCTTTTTTCTTTTTTCCTATAGCAACAAGTTCCTTCAATCGAACTATTAAATTGTTTTCTTCGGGAGATTTCAATATGACCCTTCCTTTCTGATTATCTTAATTCTATCCTTGCTCTATTAAATTTATACTAAAGTGCTTACTAAAGCGTTATATTAAGGCTTTCAAGCTCTTTTCTTATATCCACAACTTGTTTTATGTCTTCAATTGTTTCGGCCTTTGCCGCAAGGATGTCAGCTTTTGTTCTCTTTAAAAGCTTAACCCCTTCGTTTACAGCCTTTTCAAGCTCGCTTAAGTTTTCATATTTCAAATTAAGGGCAAATACTTCTGCCGCTTTTTTCTGTTCTTCGCTGTTTTGGAAAAAGCTCACAGCTTGAGCAGGCACAATTTCAAGGTTTTTTTCCAATCTTTCAAAAACCATACCCGCAAATTTTATATAAAACTCATCAATAAAGTCTTCCGGTTTAATATAATCCCTAAGCTTTTCATAAACCTCTTTTTGTGAGGCACAGAAAAAAATAAGGTTTCTTTGAGCCTGTAGAATGCCCTTTGAACCATACACTTCTCCATCATCTTTGTTGTCGTATCTGCGAAGTCTTTTTTTCTCCGCCTCGGCGGCAAACTTATTATCTGCACCTTTGCGGATTTTATCTATTTCTCCTGCAATTGCTTCTTCTGAAATGCCTGTTTCTTTTGAAATTTCCTTTGCATAAGCATCCTGTTCAATAAATGACCCAAGACCTGCCAAAAGCTTTGCCGCTTCTTTTGTAAAGCTTAATTTTTGTTCTAAATTTTCCAGGTTGTATTTTTTCTTTATGCTCTCTATCTCAAAAGCCGTATGGCTTTTTGCATTTATTAAAAGCTTCATAAATTCCTTTGAACCGTTTTGTTTTATAAACTCGTCAGGGTCTTTTCCGTCTTTAACTTGTAAAACCTTAACCTTAAGTCCCTGTGAAATAAGTATTGGAACAGCCCTTAAAGCAGCCGTTTCCCCTGCGGCATCACTGTCAAAAATCAAAATAACACTTTCGGCAAATCTCCTTATAAGCCTTGCGTGTTCAATATTAAAAGCTGTGCCTAAAGAGGCGCATACGTTATGAAAGCCTGCCTGATATATGCTTATCATATCCATATAACCCTCAACAATAATAAGCTCTTTGCTGCCTGTTCTTGTGCTTTTCGCCAAATTTAAACCATACAGCGTTTGCTTTTTATTAAATATAAGAGTTTCAGGAGAATTTAAATATTTAGGTTCTCCTCTATCTGTTATTCTGCCTCCAAAGCCTATGCATCTTCCCGAAACATCAAAAATGGGAAACATAATACGTCCGTAAAATCTGTCATAAAAGCCTTCACCTTTTTTATTTTTCATACAAAGGCCGCTTTTAAGTATGGTATCATCATCAAACCCCCTGGATTTAAGATGTTCATAAAGATTGTTTCTGCTTCGAGGTGACAGGCCAAGGCCGAATTTTCGTTGTGTGCCGAGGGAAATTTCCCTTTTTTCAAAATATTCAAGGGCATCTTTTCCGTCTTTTCCGTTTAAATATTCATGGTAAAACAAACCTGCTATTTTATGTATTTCATAAAGCTTTGCTTTTAATTCATCTTGTGCTGATTTATGAGGCGAATATTCCTGCTGTGAAAGTGTAATGTTAGCCCTGTCGGCAAGATGTTTGAGTGATTCCACAAAATCATAGCCCTCCATCTGCATAACAAAACTGAACACATTTCCTGCGGCACCGCAGCCAAAGCAGTAATACAGCTGTTTATCCGGGCTTACAGAAAATGACGGTGTTGATTCGTTATGAAAAGGGCAAAGACCAAAGTATGAACCTCCCTTTTGCTTAAGGGGAATATAGCCTGAAATAACTTCAACTATATCGTTTTGAACCCTTACCTCCTCAACATCCTCACTTTGATAACGCATCCACCCACCCCTCTTCAAAAGTATCTTTCTACAAAAAACAAGAAATCCCTTTATTTTTTTCTCAAAGCATAATATTAACAGCCAAAACCTTAGTATAAGGCTAAAATACCTTTGTTTTTTAATATATATCCCATGAGCTTGGTATGAAAAGTTTTTTATAAACAGACACTGCATACCTGTCTGTCATACAGGCAATAAAATCACAAACAATCCGTTCCTCGTTTTCCCCTTGATCTATTAAAAAAGCAAATTCATTTTCAGGCTCATAAGGATTTGCCATAAAATACTTAAAAAGCTCGCCTATAAGCCTTTTAACCCTTACGCTTTCCTGTTCTGCACGGCTGTCGTTATAAACATTTTTAAACATAAACTGCCTTAACTGTGACATAGCTTCGTGCATTTCATTACCCATTTTTATTTCATTTGTGCCGTAACTTGATATAACCGTTTCCCTAATGAGAGTATCTATACGTTTGCTTCCCGTATCCCCTATTATTTTCACAAGTTTTTTTGGTATATCTTCAGGCCTTAATATTCCCGCCCTTATGGCATCGTCAATATCATGGTTTATGTATGCAATCTTATCCGAAAGCTGAACTACCTTCCCTTCAAGAGTTTCAGGCTTTCCTTTTGTTCGGTGGTTAAGTATTCCGTCTTTAACCTCCCACGTAAGGTTAAGCCCTGCACCATCCTTTTCAAGCCTCTCCACCACTCTAATACTCTGTTCGCTATGTTCAAACCCGAAAGAGCAAATTTTGTTAAGCACGGACTCTCCTGAATGGCCAAAAGGTGTGTGCCCTAAATCATGGCCAAGAGCAATTGCCTCTGTTAAATCCTCGTTAAGTTTTAAAGCTCTGGCAATTGTTCTTGCAATTTGTGAAACCTCAAGGGTGTGTGTAAGTCTGGTTCTGTAATGGTCGCCTTCGGGAGATATAAAAACTTGGGTTTTATGCTTCATGCGCCGAAAAGCCTTGCTGTGTATAATTCTGTCACGATCTCTTTGAAAATCCGTACGGATGTCGCATTTTTCTTCTTCTTTTTCTCTTCCTTTGGAAAAACAACTTTTTGCCGCAAATTCACTTAAAGTGCTGTTTTCCCATTCTTCCTGTTCTCTCCTAAGCTCCATAACAATCACCCCTTTACAACGTCTTAATATATATAATTCTACATTCATTCACTAAATCCTTTTTTTCGACCTGTATAAACACTTAATTGAGCAATTTTATAACATATACCATATAATTTTCCAATACTCTTAAGTTTTATTTATATTTTCTTATATCTATGGACTAAAACGTAAAACTGTTATAAAATATTCTATATGCTAAAGGAGGTGCTCTGAATGCCGGTTATACAAATAGAAATGAGCAACAAGTGGAAAATTGAAACCGCTGTTCTTGTTAAAAATATAGTTATGGAAGTTATAAGGGAAACCTTTAACCTTAAACCAACCGACAGAAACATTAAAGTTACACGTTATGACCAAGATTTGTTTGAGCTTAAAGACCCCTATGAAATTTTTATCGAAATAAGCCTTTTGAAGGGCAGAAACAGGGAGTTTAAAAGCAATCTCTATGAAACCTTGGTTAAAGCCGTAAGTGAAAAAACTATGTTTAAAAAAGAAAGTATTTTTATTTTCCTTAATGAACAGCCTGCCGAAAACTGGGCAGTTAAAGGCGGTTTTATTCCTGATGAAATAAACTAAAGAAAGGAATTTGAATATGAGCTGTCTGCTTGAAAACGGATGCCCCTGCCGCACAAAAAAGTGTGAATTTTGGGGAAACTGTGCAAAGTGCATTAAAAACCATGTGGAAAACAAAAAATATACTGTTGCCTGTCTTAGGGGAAAAAAATAAAGAGTTTATTTTTCGTTTTTTTCATTAAAATAATATTAAAAGATAAGGCAAAACCGATTTTTTATTAAATTAAAGAAGGCTCTGACCATAAAAACATGGTCAAAGTCTTCTTTTTTCTAAACAATATTATACTTTCGCTTTATTAAAAACCTGACTTTATGCACAAAATAAAACGCTGAATTTACAGCCGTAAACCCAACGTTTTTATTTATTCTTAAGCTTAAGAACTTTCATTTAAAATCTAAACTTATCTTGTTTTTGCGTACTCCCCGATTTTTTTGTCCATGGTGGAAATATGCTGTGTAAGCCAGTTAACCACAAGCTGGTTTGCGTTAAGGATTACCAAAATATTGTTTCCTGACTTTTCATAGTCGGTTCTGATTTTAGCAAGCTGTCCGGTAAAGGATGCGTGTGCTTGTTTTTGCATATTAATTTCAGGATAGCTAATGCTTTGCATATATTTTTCCTCATCTGCAAAGTGTTTTTTTGTATAATCTTCAAGGAAACCAAGCAGTTCGCCTATATATTCCTTTGCCTGCTGATTTTTTCCCGCCTCGAAAAGTTTTTCTGCTTTTTCAAACCAAACTTTATGCTGATCGTCAATGGCTTGCACTCCTACAGACAGATTTGGTGTCCATGGCATATAAATTCCCCCTTGTTTGATATTAATTACTTTAATTATACAGCAATTTCCTTCATATACAAGATAGTTTGACAAAAAATTAATTTTGATGTTTTAAAATTAAATATATGCCGTTAGTTTAATATCTCTTTCTTTTTGCGGCAGTCAGGGCAAAAGCCATAAAAGTTTATCTGTTCATGGTTTATTATAAAATCTGTCTGCTTTGAAATTTCTCTTCTCATTGAAGAAAGAATATCGTCAAGGTCTGCATCAAAATCGTAAATTCTATTGCAGCATGAACACAAAATGTGAGGATGAGGATATATATTGGCATCATAATTACTTCTTCCGTTTTCTATGTTAAGCTCCTGCACAAGACCTGTTGCTTTAAAGCTGTCCAAGGTCTTATAAACAGTTGCAAGGCTGATTGTCGGATTGGTAATTATGAGTGTTTTATAAATGTCCTCAGCTGAAGGATGTGATTTTGAACTATAAAGCATTGAATAAATTGCCATTCTTTGCGGGGTAACCTTTAAACCCCTTTCTCGCAAAAGCTCAGCTGTTTTTGTCATAAGACCAGCTCCTTAATAATATTTATTATTATTTAAGAGTAATAAGAATTTGCCTTAATGTCAAGATGTTTCTATAATTATGTTCAAACTTTATTTATAATATGATATAATTATTTACAAATTTCATTTGCGGGAGAAACTGAAGACAAACCTTGGGCGCATGTCAGCACTTTGCTTCGCAAAGCAGGCACTTCGTGCCTGTGGCATCTATCTTTGCCATGCATACCCAAACCCATTCGCTTTTTGAAAAAAGCAAGACCAAAAACTTTTATCAAAACCGCATATTCATGCGGTTTTAGATGGGTCAAGTAGGAAGGTTGAAGATAAACGCCGCCGCTGGGCATCGGAAAGAAGTCCGACGGCAAGCCGCTTTTTCTTAAGAAAAAGTGCTGAACGAAGTAGCGGTTTGCGAAGCAAATTCCTGACAGTAAAACCCTTGTGGGTGTTTGAGGGCAAAGCCCTCAAGGTTTTGACTTTGTCTACGTTCTGATCCGCAAATTTCATTTGCGGGAGAGCCTAAAGGCTCCGTCGCTTTCTTTTGTTTTTGTGATATAATATCCACAAATTCCATTTGTGGAAAGAGCCTAACGGCTCTGCCGCTGTTATCACAGCGGATTATATTACTCATAAAACTTTTCAAGTTTTATTCGTTTGTTGCCAAAAGAAAATGCCAGCTTTGCCGGCGCTTTCTTTTGTTTTTGTGATATAATATTTAAGATATACAACCTTGGGCTTTGCCCAAACCCATTCACTTTTTGAAAAAAGTGATGTAGGAACGGCAAAGATAAATGCCGCCGCTGGGCATCGGAAAGAAGTCCGACGGCAAAGCCGCTTTTTCTTAAGAAAAAGTGATGAACGCAGTTGTGGTTTGCAAAGCAAATTCCTGACCATAAAACTTTTATTAAAACCCCATACTTATGTGGTTTTAAAGAAGTTATATATTGTTTTTGGAGGAAAAATATGAACATAGTTTTACATCAGCCTGAAATACCTCAAAACGCAGGTAATATAGCAAGAACCTGTGCCGCTACCAACACCTCACTTCATCTTATAAAACCCTTAGGTTTTTCAGTAGAGGATAAATATTTAAAAAGAGCAGGGCTTGATTACTGGCACCTGCTGGATTTACATTATTATGACAGTTTTAACCATTTTGTTGATATGAACCCCAATGCTAAAATTTATATGGCAACAACAAAAAGCAAAACTGTTTATACTGATGTTATTTATGAAGAGAACGACTATTTAATGTTTGGCAAAGAAAGTGCAGGAATCCCTGAAGAAATTCTGCTTAAATACAAAGAAACTTCCGTAAGAATACCTATGCTTGAAGAAGCAAGAAGTCTTAATCTTTCAAACTCTGCCGCTATAATGCTTTATGAGGCACTTAGACAGCAAAACTTCAATGGCCTTTTGACAAAGGGTCAGCTTCACAATTATAAATGGTAGTTTAAAGCATGGAAATTATAAAAATAACTGCCGACACTGCGAAGCAATATTTAAAAAGAAAATTAATAGCAATTAAAGCCATACTAAAACCGCATGTTTATGCGTCAGACTGAAGACAAACCTTGGGCGTTGCCCAACCCCACTTGCTTTTTGAAAAAAGCAAGACCAAAAACTTTTATGAAAACCGCATATTCATGCGGTTTTAGATGGGTCAAGTAGGAAGGTTGAAGATAAACGCCGACGCCGGGCATCGGAAAGAAGTCCGACGGCAAAGCCGCTTTTTCTTAAGAAAAAGTGCTGAACGAAGTAGCGGTTTGCGAAGCAAATTCCTGACAGTAAAACCCTTGTGGGTGTTTGAGGGCAAAACCCTCAATGTTTTGACTTTGTCTACGTTCTGTCGCATATTTATGCGGTTTTAGTATGGCTTAAAGGACATTTAAGGCCATGACTTTCGCAACAATCTCCGCCTTAAAAAGTTTTTAGTTGTCTTTTATATTTTTTTCCTCATGGAATTTAAAATAGCAATTAAAGAAACTCCCACATCTGCAAACACAGCCATCCACATGCTTGAAAGCCCTACGGCTCCAAGAACAAGCACAACAGCCTTAACTCCAAGTGCAAACACAATATTTTCTTTTACAACCTTATTTGTGTTTTTTGCTATTGTTATTCCTTCAGAAATCTTTAGCAAATTATCATTCATTATAACAACGTCTGCCGCCTCTATTGCCGCATCACTTCCAACTCCGCCCATGGCAACCCCAACCTCAACACGGCTTAAAACAGGCGCATCGTTAATTCCATCCCCCACAAAAAGTATCTTTGCATTCTCATTTTCTAAGTATATCTCTTCAACCTTTTCCACCTTGTTCTGAGGCAAAAGCTGGCCAAACACCTTGTCAATGCCTACTTCTTTTGCAACTGCCTCTGCCTGAATAGAGTTATCTCCTGTCAGCATAACAATGTCCTTTATTCCTAAAGCTTTAAGGTTTTTAACAGCTTTCATACTTTCAGACTTAATTTTGTCACTAACAATAATTCTGCCCAAATATTCCCCCTCTGCCGCTATATAAACAACACTTCCCAAACCTTTATACTTTTCGGCAGCAATGCCCTCTCTTTCCATAAGCCTCATGTTTCCTGCAAAAACTCTTCTGCCATCTATTACCGCCGAAACACCGTGTCCGCTTATTTCCTCATAGCTTTCGATTTTTTCTGTTTCTATTTCATTTTCTTCCTCAAATTTTGATGCTATACTTTTTGCAATAGGGTGGTTTGACAGCTTTTCGGCATATGCAGCTATTTTCAAAAGCTCCTGATTGTCAATTTTTTCGCTTTTAATTTCGCTTACCTGAAAAACACCCTCTGTAACAGTTCCTGTTTTATCTAAAACAACTGTGTTAACTTCACATAAAGCTTGAAGATAATTGCTTCCCTTAATAAGAATACCCTTTCTTGAAGCCTCCCCTATTCCTGAAAAAAACCCTAAAGGCACAGAAATAACAAGGGCACAGGGGCAAGAGATAACAAGGAAAATCAAAGCCCTTTCCAGCCACTTGGCAAAACCTTCTCCTGCAATAAGTGGCGGTGCAACCGCCAAAATAACAGCCGCCGCAACAACCACAGGTGTATAAACTCTGGCAAACTTAGTTATAAACTGCTCTGTTTTTGTTTTTTTTGCTGCGGCATTTTCAGTAAGCTCAAGTATTTTCATTACAGTTGATTCTGAAAACTCCTTTTCAACCATAACCCTTATAACACCGCTTATATTTATGCTGCCGCTCATAACACTGCTTCCCTCATTAGCCTTTATTGGAACGCTTTCTCCCGTCAAAGCAGATGTGTCAAGCATTGTTTTTCCGTTTATAATTGTTCCGTCCAGAGGAATTCTTTCTCCTGCTTTAACAAGAATAATATCTCCAATGTTAATTTCTTCAGGCTTTTTTTCAATGATTTCTTCGTCTTTAATAAGATTTGCATAGTCGGGTCTTATATCCATAAGTGCCATAATTGATTTTCGGCTCCTGTTCACAGACAAGTCTTGGAAAGTTTCTCCGATTTGATAAAAAAGCATTACAAAAACAGCTTCAGGCATTTCACCTATTGCAATTGCCCCTAATGTGGCAATTGACATAAGAAAGTTTTCATCAAAAATCTGCCCTTTTAAAATATTCTTTCCTGCTCTTATTAAAACTTCAAAACCTAAAATTCCGTAAGAAACAAGATAAAAACTTGTTTTCAGCCACAGCGGTTCTTTTACTAAAACAGCACACAAAAACAGTACAATTCCAAAAGCAAACTGTATGGATCTTTTTCTTATATCAAGGTCACCGTGGCCATGGTCATGGGAATGTTGGTGAGAATGGCCCTCATGGGCATTTTCTCCATGATTATGTTCTTCATGGCTGTGAACGGTCTTGTTTTCCTTTGATGTTATGGTTTTTTTCTTTTTGCTGACAACAACATCAGGCTCATATTTTGCCACTATGTTCTCCACACTATGAAAAAGCTTTTCTTCGTCCCCCACATGGTTTATTGTTACTGTCTGGTTAATAATGTTTATAACAGCTTCCTTAACCTCATTAAGCTTATTTACATCATTTTCAATCTTTGCGGCACAGTTTCCGCAGGTCAGTCCTTTTAAATTTATAATTTCCCTTTTCATGTTTTCACCTCATTTTAATATATGCTTTAATGAACACCTATTCATGTAAACAGTATTTTTTTACAGATGCCTAAACTCTGATCTTTGTGTCTGCATAAATCTTTTTAACTCATAGCCTAAGCCATTTTAAAGTTTTAGCAAAAACACAAGAACAAGGTTTTTTGGCATCTGCAATTTTCAATGGTTCTTTTTATGCATTATATGACTAATGCCCTGCAAAAGTACATTTTCTACATGACTGTCATCAAGGGAATAAAAAACCGTTTTCCCTTCTTTTCTATGTTTAACAAGGCTGTTTTGCCTTAAAACCCTAAGCTGATGAGAAACTGCCGATTGTGTCATGTTAAGCTTTTCTGCAATGTCTGTAACACACATTTCGCCGCATAAAAGCAGATGAAGCATTTTAAGCCTTGTTGAATCTCCGAAAACCTTAAAAAAATCCGCCACATCATACACATTTTCTTCCGTCAGCTTTTTATCTTTATCATAGATGAAGTTATCACACTGGTGATTTTTCATAACCTGCCTCCAATCATATGAATACATACTCATATATTAATATATTATACCATCTATGTCAATCTTAATTTAAAATAAAAAATAAACAAGAATAATAACACCAAGAATAATTCTGTACCAGCCAAAAACCTTAAAATCATTCTTTTTTATGTATTCCATCAAAAACTTTATTACCCCAACAGAAACAGCAAATGAAACAACCATTCCCACAAGCAAAATCACAGCCTCCTGAGCTGAAAATACAAGCCCAAACTTTAAAATTTTAAGAAGGCTTGCTCCAAACATAACAGGAACCGCCAAAAAGAAAGTAAACTCTGCCGCAACAGTTCTTGAAACTCCAATCATAAGGGCACCTAAAATAGTTGCACCTGAGCGTGAAGTACCGGGAAAAACGGCGGCAATAAGCTGGAATACGCCAATAATTATTGCTGTTTTAAATGTTATGTCTTTGATATTTGATATTTTTACTTCTGTATTTTCATTTTTGTTTTCAATTATAATAAAAAGTATTCCAAAAACAATAAGTGAAACAGCAACAGTTGTGTAGTTATAAAAAAGCTCTTCAAGCTTTTCATCAAAAAGTATGCCTATAACAGCCGCAGGAACACACGCAACAATAATTTTACACCACATTAAAAATCTATTTCTGTCTATTTTCACCTGTCCTCTATATCTAACAAAGGGCCAAAGCTTTTGGAAAAATATAAGCACAACAGCCAAAATAGCTCCCAACTGTATAACAACAAGGAACATATCCCAAAATTCCTTGCTCACATTAAGCTTTACAAATTCGTTAAGTAAAATCATATGTCCTGTGCTGCTTATGGGCAGCCATTCTGTAATGCCTTCAACAATGCCAAAAAGCACCGCCTTTAAAATTTCAATCATATCCTGTCCTCCATACATTAACTTGGCAAAGGTTTTAACGCCTTCAAGCCTTGTAGTATTATATCACACAAAAATCTCTTTCAACACAGATTTTAAATTTTATCAAATTAATATATTGAATTTTCCATTTCAAAGTGTTAAAATTAATATAATTTAATAATCATGCTGGGGGTGCCATAAGATTTCATTTATTTTTATAACAAATGATTAAACCTTTTTGGCTGAGAGAATTTTTTCAACTCTTTAAACCTGATACGGATAATACCGTCGTAGGGAAGCAATTTAAAAGGGATTAAACAAAGCACAGCAATGATAAAAACATTATTGCTGTGCTTTTATTTATTTCCTCAAAATTAATAATTAAAATCAAAGTAAGGGCAGACCTTGGGCCTTGCCCAAACCCATTCACTTTTTGAAAAAGTAGAACAAAGACTTTTATTTAAAACTGCATAATCATACGGTTTTAAATAGGTCAAGGGGCAAGTTTTTTGTCTGCCTTTTAAATTAAAATACTCTCAGCCTTTTACCTTTTGCCCCCTTAAGCCCAAAAAGAAAGAAGGTTATTTATGAAAACAAAAAAACTTGTTTTTTCAGCAATGCTTGCGGCAATGGGAATTTTAACAGGAAGTGTTATATATATTCCTGTGGGGGTTTCCAAATGCTTCCCTGTTCAACACGCCATCAATGTGATTTGTGCTGTTTTTCTTGGGCCTGTTTATGCCCTTATCACTTCATTTTGCATAGCACTAACAAGAAATCTTCTTGGCACAGGCTCTATAATGGCATTTCCGGGAAGTATGGCAGGAGCTTTTTTGGCTTCTATTGTTTACAAACAAACAAAAAGCTATTTTGGTGCCGCCGCAGGTGAAATTGTAGGCACAGGTATAATCGGCGCCCTTATAGCCGCACCGCTTTCAAGGCTTCTTATGGGAAGCGAGGCAGGGGCTTTATTATACGTTGTTCCTTTTCTTTTAAGCAGTACATCAGGGGCTGTAATAGGCCTTTTAATACTTAAATCCGCAGAAATATTAAAGCTTTCAAAAAAGCTCAACTAAAGGAGGACATATGAAAAATATACTTACAATTGCAGGCAGTGACACATGCGGCGGAGCGGGAATACAAGCCGACCTTAAAACCTTTTCCGCCCACGCAACATATGGCATGAGCGTAATAACGGCAGTAACTGTTCAAAACACACAAGGTGTTTTCGGCTGTCAAGACATTTCTCCAGAAATAATAGGTGGCCAAATAGATGCCATCTTTGATGATATTAAAGTACACGCAGTTAAGGTGGGAATGGTTAGCCAAATTGAAACAATAAACATAATTGCCGACAGGCTTAAGTTTTATAAACCTGAAAACTTAGTTATAGATCCTGTTATGATTTCAAAAAGCGGCTTTGACCTTCTTCAGCCTAACGCAAAGGAAGTGCTTATTAAAAACCTTATTCCCCTTGCCTATGTGGTTACACCTAACCTGCCCGAGGCAGAGGAGATAACATCAATGAAAATTGAAACAATAGAGGATATGAAAAAAGCCGCAGAGGCTATATATTCCATGGGTGCAAAAAATGTTCTTATTAAAGGAGGGCATTTAAAAAATGATGCCACAGATATACTTTTTGACGGAACAAACTTTTTTACTTTCCACGGCAAGCGTCTTGACACAAAAAACACCCACGGAACAGGCTGCACAATTTCTTCCGCAATAGCGGCAAACCTTGCAAAAGGCTTAACCATAGAAAACGCAGTTAAAAATGCCAAAGACTATATTACAACAGCCATAGAACATTCCTTTGCCATTGGTAAAGGCGTAGGCCCCACACATCATTTTTATACACTTTATAAGAAAGCCGGAATTTTAGATGATTGATTTTGCGAGCCTTTTAAAAAAATCATTGGCAGATATAAAAAATACACGTCCTGTTATTCATCACATAACAAACCTTGTGACAATCAACTCCTGTGCCAACGCCGTTTCTGCTTTAGGCGCCTCCCCCGTTATGGCAAGGGCAAAGGAAGAGGCGGCACAAATCACAAGCCTTTCAAATGCTCTTGTTTTAAACTTGGGAACTCCAGACAGTGATATTTTTCAGGCGGCAAAGCTTTCCGCCTTGTGTGCAAATAAAAACGGCATACCGATAATTATGGACCCTGTGGGCATAGGGGCATCCTCCTTTAGAAAAGATAATATAAACTCACTTTTAATGAAAATTCGCCCCTCAGTTATAAAAGGAAATTTAGCTGAAATAAAAACTCTTTCAGGCATTAAGCTTGAAAAAAATAAGGTTATAGATTCACAGGAAAACATTAACGAAGATGTTTTTGAACTTGCTAAAAGCACTGCAAAAAAATTTAACTGCATTATTGCAATAACAGGAAAAGAAGACATAATAACAGACGGGAAAAATCTTTGCAAAATAAAAAGAGGAACAGAAATGTTTACCTGTATAAGCGGTGCAGGGTGCATAACCTCCTCAGTAATAGGGACTTTTTTAAGTGTTGAAAAAAACCCGTTTTTAGCAAGTTCATATGGAATTTATGTTATGAATATATGCGGCGAAAAAGCGGCCTTAGAGGCAAAAGGAAGCGGCAGTTTTTATGTTAACCTTATTGACAATCTTTTTAATATTAATAAAATTGACATAGAGGAAGAAGGGATATTTTTTGAATAAAGAAGATTTAAAGCTTTATCTTGTTACAGACGAAAATGCTCTTAACGGACGTGATTTTTTTGAAGCTGTGGAAGAGGCCCTTAAAGGCGGTGTTACAATTGTTCAGCTTAGAGAAAAATCTCTTTGCCCCGATGAGTTTTTAAAAAAGGCTGTTAAACTAAAACAGCTTACAGACAAATATAGCGTACCTTTAATAATAAATGATAAACTGGAAATCGTTTTCGATTCCAAAGCCCATGGTCTTCACATAGGCCAAAAGGATATTGCAATCAGAGACGGAAGAAGAATTATAAGAAAAGACGGAAATAAAATACTTGGTGTTACTGCAAACACAATAAGCCTTGCAAAAGAAGCCGAGGAAAAAGGTGCTGATTATATAGGAGTTGGAGCGGCTTTTGCCACATCAACAAAACATGATGCCAAAACCATAAACCATGAGCTTATTAAAGAAATCACCAAAAGCGTAAAAATACCGGTTGTTGCAATAGGAGGTATAAATGCCGAAAATGCACATCTTTTATGCGGCATGGGTTTAAGCGGCATAGCCCTTTCATCAGGAATTTTAGGAGCAGAAAATATTTTCGAAACAGCAAAATATCTTAAAAATCTTAAACTTTAAATTGTTAAGGAGTTGAAATACATGAGCATAAAACCAACAAGAGAAGAAGCATGGGAACTTCTTTGCAAATATAATAAAAGCGAAGCACTTTTAAAACACGCAATTGCAGTTGAAGCGGTGATGCGTCATTTTGCGGATATTTTAGGCGAGGATGCGGAAAAATGGGGAGTAATAGGCCTTATGCATGATTTGGATTATGAAATGTATCCAGAAGAGCATTGCAAAAAAACCATGGAAATAATGCGTGAGCACAACAT
This sequence comes from Lachnospiraceae bacterium, assembly GCA_040772665.1. Lineage (GTDB taxonomy): Bacteria > Bacillota > Clostridia > Lachnospirales > Anaerotignaceae > JAXGXT01. Next base: position 352,409 of record JAXGXT010000001.1, read on the forward strand.
TGATGAAGAATATATTCATGCAGTGGCAAGCCATGGCTATGGAATATGCTGTGATATTGAGCCTGTGCATAAAATGGAAAAGGTGCTTTTTACCATAGACGAGCTTACAGGTCTTATTGCCGCCGCATGTCTTATGCGTCCCTCTAAAAGTGTTCTTGACATTGAATTAAAAAGTGTTAAGAAAAAATATAAATCCCCTGCCTTTGCCGCAGGAGTCAACAGGTCTGTTATAGAGCAAGGCTGTGAAATCCTTGGAATGGATTTAGACTATGTTATAACACAAACAATAAATGGTATGAAAGCATATGCAGAAGAAATAGGCCTTAAAGGAAATCTATAATCTTTTAGAAATGTTTTTGAAATGCACTGACTTTTACCCATGACAAATTATATGGAGGCTTGATTTTATGGATAGAGATATACCCCTTGATTTATATAAAATTTTTTGCACTGTGGTTAAAACAGGGAATATGTCAGCCGCTTCAAAAGAGCTTTTCATATCCCAGCCTGCCGTAAGCATGTCTATACGTCAGTTGGAAACAAAAATGGGTTCTCCCCTTTTAATAAGAACAACAAAGGGTGTAAGGCCCACCCCTGAGGGCAGCGTTTTATATGAATATTTGGAGCAGGCTTTAAACCTTATAAAAACAGCGGAAAACAAATATCTTGAAATGATTAACCTTAAAGCAGGGGAAATAAAAATAGGGGCAAGCGATACAGTAATCACAAATATTTTAATGCCTTATTTGGAGGAGTATACCTCCCTTTTTCCAAAAATCAACATACAAGTTGCAAACAAAACCACATATGAATCTCTAAGGCTTCTTAGGATGGGGCTTGTGGATATATGTTTTGTTAATCTGCCTATTGAAAACACAAGCGACCTTGAAATAATACCTTTTAAAACAATTCATGACTGTCTTGTTGGAGGAACAAAATATAAACACCTTTCAAAAACAGGCATCAGCCTTGACGATTTATCAAACTATCCCCTTCTTTTATTGGAGGAGTTAAGCAACTCAAGGCTTTTTCTAAACAGCTTCGCACTGAAAAACGGTGTCAGCCTAAACCCTATAATTGAGCTTGGCAGCAGCGACTTGCTTATACGGTTCGCAAAAATAAATCTGGGGCTTACATTTACAACACGTGAGTTTTCTCACGCAAGCATAGATAACAGCCAGCTTTTTGAAATACCTCTTTCCCCTCCTGTTCCTGAAAGAAGCATAGGCATTGTAAAACTTAGAAATGTGGCTTTAAGCCATGCGGCAAAAAAGTTTGAAGCTTTGTTTATAAAACCTTGAACCATAATAAAAAACCGCATCATAAAAATGCGGTTTTAAACAAAGGTTTTTGTCCCGCTTTTTTAAAAAGCGGATTGGTTTTGGCAAAGCCCAAAATTTAAGAAAAAGTTTAACTGCCAGAAGTTTTTTATTCTTCCTCTTCGTCTTCTACATCATAAAAATCATAAAAAGCGTTGCTTACCTTCTCAAAAAGCTGGTCGTCTTCTATAGACTCAAGCTCAATTTCATCTCCCACTTCTTTAAAACCATAAAGAAGAACAGTTTCATCCTCAAGAGGAAGAAGTGCTATATACTCCTTACCGTCAACCTCAAACACACCAATAATTCCGCACTCCATTTCAGTATCATCATCAAGGGTGAGTGTTATGGTTTCCATTTCATCATGGTCTTCTCCGCAGCCACAGTCTAAATCATGTCTTTCATCGCTCATTTGGCCATTCCTCCTAAGTTAATTTTTAATCTTTACAACTATCTTCTCTTGCATTATTCATTGTATATTATAATACATAATAAAACAATAATTTTACTTCCTTTTTTGGTTTTTTTCTTTTTTCACATTGTTTTGCACAGGCAAAAGCTTACCATATCGCATTTCTCTTTCAAAAATTTCAATGCCGAACTCCTTTTCATAACGAGAAAGCCATCTTTTTTCAGCCTCTGTAACAACAGAAATAATTCTTCCTCCCCTGTTATTTCTTCCTGTTCTTCCCGCTCTGTGCTGATAATATACAGGTTCTTCTGAAATATCAAGGTTTAAAACTATATCCACATCTTCAAAATCAAGCCCTCTTGCGCCAATGTCCGACGCAACAAGAATATCTATTCTGCCCTCTCTAAAGGCTTCCATAACAGTTTTTCTTTTGTCTTTGTGTGCCGCACCATAAATTCCCCCTGCTTTAAGGCCATGAAAATTAAGTTTTTCCACCATAACCTCAATATTATTAGGGTTGTTTATAAAAACAATGATTTTCTTCGGCTTAAGCCCTGCATAAACCTTTCTTAATATAAGAATTTTATCACGTTCCTGGGCAACTATATAAAAATGTTCAATCTCTTTTGGAATGGTTCCTTTTTCTTTTTCTATAACAACAGGTTCTTTCATAAAGCTTAAAGCAGTCTTTTTTGTGTCATCATCAATTGAGGCGGAAAGAATAACTATCTGCCTTTGAGATGCAAGTGTTGTTTTTATAACATCTTTAATTTGGTTTATATTCAAATCATCAAGCATTCTGTCGGCTTCATCAATAACAATTGTTTTACAGGTGTGGGCTTGAATTTTTCTTTTCTTAATAAGGTCTAAAATCCTCCCTGCCGAGCCTATAACAATTTGGGGCTTTTCTTTCAGCTTATCCATTTGGCGGCTTGCCGAGGCTCCTCCTATTATAAGGGCACTTTTTACATTTGAACATGAGTTTTCAGCCAAAACAGCCGCTTGTTTATTAACCTGAACAGCAAGCTCATGGGTTGGTGTTATTATAATTGCCTGAGTGCTTCTTAAATCAGCATCCGCCATCATAAAAATCGGCAGAAGATATGCAAGGGTTTTTCCCGAGCCTGTTTCGCTTTTTGCAATAATATCAATGCCCTTTAGCATTTCAGGGATAACCTTTTGCTGAACTTCTGTGGGTGTTTCAATGCCCTGTTTTTCTAAACCTTTTTGCAGGCTTTCATCTATTCCTAAATTTATAAAATTCATAATGTACCTCTTTCTAAAACTTTACTAAATCCATGTATAAGCATTATTATAAATGGATTTGGCTTTTATGTAAATAAGCTACTTTCCCATATCCTCAAAATAGTCCGTAATTCCCATATAAATTGCCCATGCAATTTTTTGTCTGTATTCGTCATTGTTTAAAAGCTGTTCCTCTTTTGGGTTTGAAAGAAAACCACACTCTATAATAACAGAAGGTATCTCCATTTTTTTAAGTATATAATAGTCAGTGTTTGGCTTTGAAACTCTTTTATTTTCAGGGTCAACCTCTGTCTTAAGCCGCTCTTGAATTTTAGATGCAAGAACCTTGCCTTTTTCAGACCCGTTATAATAAAAAACCTGAGCCCCTTTTATTGAAGCTTGAGGAAATGCATTTTGGTGTATGCTTATAAGAATGTCTGCCTTAGAGTCTTCCGCAATCTTTTTTCTTTCATTCATATCCTGCCTTTTTGTTTTGCCCAATGCTTCATCCTCTGCACGGCTTAAAACAACATAAGCTCCGCTGTATTCCAAGTATGCCTGAAGATGGTTGGCAATTTCAAGGTTTATATCCTTTTCATCACTTCCACTTTTGCCTGTGCGTCCAGGATCCCACCCTCCATGCCCTGAATCAATCATTATAACCCTGCTTTCAACACCTGCCGACGCCGAAACACTTTTAAAGCCAAAATATTCAAGAATTATAAAAGAAATAATTACAAGTATAAAAAATACCATTAAAACTTTTTCAAACTTCATTTTACTGCCCCCAAAATGTTTATATACACAGCTTATTCATAACAAATCTTTTTTAAGTATATAAATTTACGCAAAAAATTTATTACATAAGCAATCACACCCAACTTACGTAAAAATAAGCAATTTTTAAATTTATATACAAACCTTAGGATTTCTTAAAAATAGACATCCTTTCAACAGGCCTATGGTTTTCAAGTCAAATTTCTGATAGCAAATCCCTAACCTTATGGGCATATTTTCGGTTTGAGCTTTAAAGTTCTTGTTATAAATTATTTATTTTTGTGATTTTATATAATATTAAGAAACTTGTAATATGTTTTTTGTTTAAAATATACTGTTTTGCTATGTACAGCCCTTGAAAACGTTACATGTTTAGTGTAACATGTAACTATCCAGTTAAAAATTAAGGAGAAAAAAAGGAGGAGTTTTAATGAAAAAGCTTGTTGCTGTAATTCTTACGTTTGTCGTGGTTTTTACCACAAGCAGTTTTAGCTTTGCTTCCCTGGGAGCAAAACCTATTAAATTCTCTGAAATCCCGGGAATTAAAGTAGGTCACTACACGGACCTTAAAAACGCAACGGGAACAACTGTTATAATTGCCGAAAATCCTGACGGCGCAATAGGCGGAGCCGATGTGCGGGGTGGTTCTCCCGGAACAAGAGAAACAGATCTTCTTGACCCTACTAAAACAGTTCAGACAGTAAATGCCATCTGCTTAACAGGCGGAAGCGCTTTCGGCCTTGATGCGGCAGGCGGAGTTATGAAGTTTCTTGAAGAGAAAAAAATGGGCGTAGACGTTGGAGTAACTGTGGTTCCCATTGTTCCTACAGCCGTTATTTTTGACCTTGCAATGGGCCCTGATGCAAGCCTTGGAAAAGACATGGTAAGACCGGGAATCGCCGAAGGCTATAAAGCTGCAGAAAATGCATTTTTAAATCTTCCTTGGCAAGACGGCAATGTGGGCGGAGGAACAGGTGCATCAGCCGGGGGCATGAAAGGCGGCCTTGGCTCATACGCATATAAATTCGGCGACTTATACGTTGGTGCAATTGTTGTTGCAAACCCTGCGGGGCAAGTAATCAATCCAAAAACAGGAGAAATAGTTGCAGGAAAAATTGATGAAAAAACAAACACTTTTGTAGATATGGAAACTTGGACGCTTAACGACAGATACGTTATGCCTTCTTCCGCTGAAAACACCACAATAGGCTTAATAGTAACAAACGCAAGCCTGACAAAGGCACAGACAAACAAATTGGCGGAAATGGCACATGACGGCTATGCAAGGGCTATACAGCCGACGCACACAGTTTCAGACGGCGATACAATTTTCGCCATGTCTTTAGGTGATGTGGACACAAACTCGACAACTTGGGGACAAAGCTCTGTTAACCTTAACCTTTTAGGTGTTCTTGCTGTTAACGCAATGGAAAACGCTATTTACAGTGCAGCTTATAACGCAGAAACACTTCATAACAGAGTTGGTGCCGCAACCCTTAGAGAAGAAGGAAAAACACCTGCACAGCCTGAAAAATCAAAAGAAATAATATTCCCATAGTAAACATATAAAAATCACCCTTAAGGCTAAAGAAAATGCCTTAAGGGTGATTTTTTTAGAAACTTATTTTCAATAAAACCTGATATAAAAAATAAATGGTTTTAAATTTTCATGTAATCTTTTAAATATTCCACAGCAATTCTCGGGCTTGAAAGCACAGGTTTTTTTAAATGCTTAACAAGGGGAAGCATACCGTACATACTGCCCTGGGCAAGAACAATAACATCTGCCCACTCTGCCGCCTCCTCAATTTCCTTAAGCACCATTTCATCATGCTTTGCCTTCCCTCCGGGGCTCATTAAAACATCAAGGGCACCGTCAATAAGCCTTGGCGAAACATGAACATCCTTATTAATATTTTTTGCCGCAGTTTCAACAAGACCGCAGCTTGGCTTAACTGTTGAGCCAACTGTTGCAATAACCGCAATATTTTCTCCTAAATCTACAGCCTTTTGCGCCATAGGCTCATCTATTTTTATACAAGGTATGGAAACAAGGCTTTTTATTATATCAGCGGCTTCACTTACAGAAGAACATTGATTTAAAATAAGCTCTGCTCCAAGCCTTTCAAGGTTAAGTGCATAACCGCTCATTCTTGCAACAATGTCAGGGGTAATGTGTCCTGCCTTTTTTACATCCCTAAGAAGAGTATCATCTATAATGTTCATAACATGAACCTGCGGCATAATTTCTTGAAACAGTTCTGTAAGTGAAACAATGGAAACAGCACTTGTGTGAATTACTCCGATCTTTCTCATTTTTTAGCCTCCTTAATTAATTGACGTTTTCCTCTCCCTTTTTATACCGTTCAAGACTTCCCTCCACAAAACTAAGATGTTCAGAAGCAATAACCCTTGCAATGTAAGGTTTTTTGTTGATTATTGCCTCAACAAGGTCATTATGTTGTTCAAAGGTGCGTCTTTTAACGGCAGGGTCTTTATCTTGAATAATATATTTCCAATGCTCTTTAATTGCCCTTATGGTATATCCCGATATAACTTGTGTAAGCCCCATAAGCAAAGAGTTTCCTGTGGCTTTTGCAAATATGGAATGCAGCTCTCCGTCAAGACGGGAAAGCATGGCAGAATCATTGCAGTTTTCCATTTTTGCTACACAGTTCATCATCTTTCTCACATCATCCGTTGTTCTGTTAATAGCTGCTTTTTCCGCAACTCCTATTTCTACAATCTTTCTTACCTCCATAATTTCATCTATGGTGGTTCCGCCCATGTGCATCATTATAAAAAGTATGTTGTATGCCTTTTCGTTATCTGCGGATTTAAAAAACGTGCCTTCTCCCTGACGGCTTTCCACAACACCAAGTATGCTTAAAGCATTATACACATCTCTTACATGTGCCCTTGAAATGCCAAGGCTTTTGCTTAGCTGATTTTCAGAATAAATCTTTTGATTCAGCTTTAGCTTCCCTTCAAGAATAAGGCCAACCAGTTTGTTAATAACCATTTCATAAATTTCATCTCTGCTAAGCTTTTTCTCTTCTTCCATTTCCATTAATGAAATATAGGATTATCAAGCAAGTTGCCTTCACTGTCAAATTCAACCTCTTTAAAGTCACCGATAAACTCTATATCTTCTCTCTCCTTTAAAACATTATAAAGACCCTTCGAAACATAAAAACAACCTTCGTGAAGGGTGCTGTCAATTATGCAGAACTTTACGTTTTCAACAGTCTTTTTCCCTTCAAGACCCATAAGCCCGTTAAGACAGTTAAGCCCTGTTTCAACAGCCTCTTTATCTGTTTTTGCAACAAAAGGTGTTTTAATTTTATCAAGAAATGTTGTTGTAACACCGTTTGTGTATGTTGCGTTATAGTCAATTTTATCAAAATATCTTTTTGTTATAATATCTGCCTGACCCATGCCTATTGCATTTCCGTGGCTTACATCCGTCAAATCCAAAAGAGCAATTATCTCAATCAAAGGCTGTCCCAGCTCCTTGCACCCTGAAGCATAACGTTTTTCAGGCTCAATAAGCCCCCAAACTCCAAACCTGCCTATCATATTACAGTCCATCCCCGTGCCTGAAATGTTTTTGCCGCCTCGCCTTACAACAAGCATATCACAAACTTCAAAGGGCAAAAAAGGATACATGTCATTTGCCATTTTAAAAAGCTCAATTTCACGCTGTGCTATATCCTTGTTATCAACCACCTCCAAATACCCAACTCTATCCCTTGCGTTTTCCAAAAGCCCAATGCCGCAAATCACATTCATCTGTTCAGACTCTGCCACAAACTTTCCGTTTACAGGAATAATATTGGTCAAGCCCCAAACTCCATAGGAATGCACAAGTTCTGCCATATCCCTCTTTCCGAGGCCAAGGGTCATCATTTTCAAAAGACCGCTTTCTGTTTTATTTTCATGCTCTGTATGTTTCTTAATTCTGTTTATAATAATAAGCCCATCAGCTTCATAGGCATTTTTGTCCACCATAACAGGAGTTCCCAATTCTGTTTCGCCAATCTTTACTGTTTCCATAGATGATACAATGGGTGCACCAACAGCTTCTTCAGTATATCCAAGGCTTAAAAGCATTTCAAGCTGTCCCTGTGCTGTAGCACCGCCGTGGCTTCCCATGGTTGGAACAAGAAAGGGTATCCCCCCTACTTTTTTTACCTCTTCAACAGTTTGAGCAACAACATCAACCAAACCGTGAACTCCTCTGCTTCCGCAAGTAATTGCAATTCTCTGACCTTTTTTTATTTTTCTTGATAAATCAAATTCCGCAAGAAGTTTTTGCATCTCACCTTTGACATCATCAATCTGCGGCTGTTTATAGTTTTGCACAGCCCTGATAATCTTAGGAATTTTCATAGTTTCACTCCTTTAATATATAAAAGACCGCAGGGGGCATCACCCCTGCAGCCCCCCGCAAAGATTTTACTCTTTATCTATAAAGCCAATATATACACATATTCTTAAAGCTAATTAAACACCTTTATTTATATGTAAATTAAGCCTCACAAAAATCATTTTAAAAAACTTTACAAATGTCAATGTAAAATCCTGCGGTCTTAGTTTTTAATCTTATCTTCCTGATAACACCGATGGCAGCCATGTTGTAAGCGCCGGAACATAAGTTACAACCATAAGAAAAGCTATGCTTAAACCAATCATAGGAAGTGCCGCTTTCAAAGTATCTTCCAGCTTTTCTTTTGCTATGGTGTTTCCAAGAAGCAAACAAGTTCCAACTGGCGGTGTTACAAGGCCTATACAAAGATTAAGAGCCATAACAACACCAAATTGTATTGTATCCATTCCAAGTTCTTTTATAAGAGGCATAAGCAGCGGTGTAAGCATAACAATTGCAGGGTTTGCATCCATAATCATGCCCACAATAAGCAAAAGTATGTTTATAAGAAGAAGAATCACAACTTTACTGCTTGTTATTGCAAGCATTCCTTTAAGAAGGGCATCAGGCAGCTGGCTTGTAACAACCACCCAGCTTGAAACCTTGGAAAAACCTATAAGTATAAGTATAACAGCCGTTGTAACTCCGCTTTCTGCAAATATATTCAAAAGGTCCTTAGGCTTTAAATCCTTGTAAACAAAAAGTCCTATTATAAGAGCATATCCGCACGTTACAGCTGCAGCCTCTGTTGCAGTAAAAATTCCAAGGAATATTCCTCCAAGCACAAGAAAAGGCATTATAAGCGCCCAAATACTGTCTGCCGTTACCTTCACAATTTCCTGCGGTGTGGCACGTTCATGGGAGGGAAAATTTTTCTTTCTTGAATATATGGTAACATATAAAAGAAGCACAATTGCAAGACCGATTCCAGGAAGTATAGCTCCCATAAAAAGCTGGCCAATGGAGGTTTCTGTGGCATTTCCGTAAACAATAAGGAAAATAGACGGTGGAATAAGAGGGCCTAAAATCGCCGCCACAGAACATATGGCTGCTGAAAATCCGCCTGGATAGCCGTCTTTTTTCATTGCAGGAATCATGTTTCCGCCAATAGCTGAAACTGTTGCAACCCCTGAACCTGAAATTGCCGCAAATATAGCAGAAGCAAAAACAGTAACTATAGCCAAACTTCCTTTAACCCACCCCATTACAGCAAGGGCAAAGGCAATAAGTTTTTTATTGATGCTTCCGCTCATAAGGTTACCTGCAAGCATAAAAAACGGTATTGCAAGAAGCGCAACCGAGTCCATACCTGTAAATGTCTTTTGAGCAAGAACAATAGTAGGCAGATCACCCATAATAAGTGCCGCCAAAGTAGCTATACCCATTGAATAGCAAATAGGTATTCCGCAAAAAGAAAGAAAAAGCAATAATATAATTAACAATGCACCTACATTCATGAACCTGCCACCTCACTACTTTTTTCGTCAGGCATTTCCCTGCCGCAAATTTTATAAAGAATCTGTTCAATCATTCCAAGAAGCATAAGCACAGAACCCACAGGAATTGCCGCATATCCCACGGCCATAGGCACCTGCATCCCCCCTGACACGTTAGTCATTGTGCTTAAAGTTAAATTAACAGATAACGGAATTAAATACAAAAGAAATAAAATCACAGCAAAATCAGTAACTATTGTAAAATATCTTTTAAAGTTTCCTTTAAAAAGATTAACAACAAACTCAACCTTTAAGTGGCTGTTTCTTCTTACCGCCACATAAGATCCAAGAAGACTTACCCAAACAAAAAGAAAACGTGTAAGTTCTTCAGACCAAACGTTTGAATTATTAAATACATATCTTAAAATTACTTGATAACACATTACGGCAACCATAATAGCCATGCAAATGCCTACTATAACCATAATGACCTTTTCCACAACCTTTAAAAACTTAGAATATAATTCCAGCACAAATATCATCCTCACTTTATAAAACCTATCTTGCCCAGCATTTTAAAAATAAAAGGGAATTAAGCATTCCCTTAAAACCAAATTAAAACCTTGAAGAATTTTTTCTTAACTTACATTTCTGCTTCAGATACCCCTTCATACCTGCGGCATACCTTACTAACTTCCGCCTGTTTCAAAACAAGTCAGGTTTAGGCAAAGCCTAAGGTTTGTCTTCATACTGAATAAAAGTTTATATACAGTTATGAATGCTTTCCCCTTATTTTATATAAGGGCTGACAACAATGCCGTCAGCCCCATAAGTTTTTTACTCAACAGCCGCAATTTCAGCCGCCCAGTCCTCAAGTTCAGGATAGTGCTCAGCAACAAAGCCGTCAAAAAGCTTTATAAAGTTTGAAGTGTCGACTTCAATAATTTCAACGCCCTTATCTATAAACATTTGCTCGTATTCAGCTTCTTTATTAAGTGAAATTTCATTTCTGTATTCGGAAGCCTCAATAGCCGCTTCTTCAAGAGCTTTTTGAATATCTTCCGGAAGGTTTTCAAAATAGTTTCTGTTGAATATGAAAACGTCTGTGGAATATACATGGTTTGTCTTAACTAAGTATTTACACACGTCATAAAAACCAAAACCATAGCTTTCGATTGTGGCATTTTCCTGTGCCTCAACTGTGTTTTGCTGTAAAGCTGTAAAAGTTTCTGTAAGAGCAAGAGGTGTTGGGTTTGTACCCATAACCTTCCATGTGTCAACATAAACCTGCTGGTTTGGAACTCTGATTTTTAATCCAAGTGCTTTTAATTCCTCAGGTGTTGTAAAAGGTTTTTTTGTTGTTGTAATTCTTGCACCACGATACATTGCGCCAATAAGCTTAAAGTTGCCTGCCTTACCAACTTCTTCTCTGATTTTTGCTCCAAGATCTCCGAAAGCAACTTTTTCATAATGGTCATAATCTCTGTACATATAAGGGATGGCATCAATTGAAGCAAGGGAAGTATAAGCATCTGTTGTTCCCATACTTTCAATAACTATTTCGTTTGTTCCAAGGCCAAGGCCTTCTATTGTATCTCTTGCATCTCCAAGCTGACCGCCTGAATAAACTGTGATTTCAACCATGCCGTTTGTTTTTTCCTTAGCAAGTTCAGCAAATCTGATTGCCGCAAGGTCTTTAACGTCACCAACAGGGTTTGGGTTGGCAAGTTTCATTTTAATAACTTCTCCTGAAGGTTCCTCTGATTTTTCACCTTGCTGTGAAGGTGCATCCGTTTTGGGAGCTTCAGTTTTTTGTCCGCCGCAGCCTGCCAATGAAAACACCATGCTGGCCGCCACCAAAAGTCCAATAAGTTTCTTCATAAAATTATCCTCCTTAAAATTATGTTCTTTAAAGCAGGTTATTATATGTAAAACACTGCTTAATATGAATATATTGATGTTATACTAAAAATGTTTTCCTTTCCATAACTTGTTAACAACTTTGAGCATTTTAAATCGTTTTTCAAAATAATTTTACTCTTTTTTTATAATAATTAAGTTTTTAAGCATATTTCAGCTATTTTCATGAAAAAATCTAATTGTTTTGTTCAATAAAAAAGAGATGACGTAATAAAACTACGTTATCCCTTGTTTTTACGTAAACTTGTAAACAAGCTCACACCTTTCTATAAATCTCCCTTAAAAGCTTTATTTCCGCTTTATAACCATCAAGTTCGTTAGGTGTTTCCAAATAAAAAGGCAATTCCCTTAACCTTGGATGATTAATAATTCTTTCCATTGCAGAAACACCTATTTCTCCTTCACCTATTTTTGCGTGTCTGTCCTTGCGGCTGCCGACTTTATTCATGCTGTCATTAAGATGGATTGCTTTTAAATATTTAAGACCTATTATGTTGTCAAATTTCTCTAAAACTCCGTCAAGATTATTAACAATGTCATACCCTCCGTCGTGAACATGGCATGTATCCATACAAACACCTATTTTGTCTTTGTTTTCAATTTTTTCTATTATTTTTTTAAGTTCTTCAAATGTCGAACCTATTTCAGTGCCTTTACCCGCCATTGTTTCAAGAAGAATTGTAGTTGTTTGTTCAGGTTTTATAATATAGTTTAAAAGATCCGAAATCATAGTTATTCCGACATCCACCCCCTGACCTGTGTGGCTGCCCGGGTGGAAGTTATAATAATTCCCTTTTATTAACTCCATACGTTCTATATCTTCTTCCATAACAATTTTAGCAAATTCCCTTGTTCTGCTTTCCTTAGAGCATGGGTTTAAGGTATAAGGAGCATGAGCCAAAAGCTTGCCAAAACCTCCCTTTTCCAAGACAGTTAAAAACTCCCCTAAATCCTTTTCATTTATAGCCTTGGCTTTTCCTCCCCTTGGGTTTCTTGTAAAAAACTGAAAAACATTTGCATCAATTTTTTCTGCATCCAAAGCCATTGCCGTAAATCCTTTGGCAACAGATAAGTGACATCCTATATTAAGCATCAAACCACCTCCGCAATATTAAAAAAGCAGGGGATAATTTCACCCCTGCCTCAGAACGTAGACAAAGTCAAAACCTTGAGGGCTTTGCCCTCAAACACCCACAAGGGTTTTACCCTTGACCCATCTAAAACCGCATGAATATGCGGTTTTGATAAAAGTTTTTGGTCTTGCTTTTTTCAAAAAGCGAATGGGTTTGGGTATGCATGGCAAAGATAGATGCCACAGGCACGAAGTGCCTGCTTTGCGAAGCAAAGTGCTGACATGCGCCCAAGGTTTGTCTTCAGTCTGAAGCAGGGGATAATTTCACCCCTGCCTAAACTTTAAATCTTAACTTAAGGCCATTCCAAAGAAAAGCCCTGCACAAAGAACACAGAAAATAGCAACAGGCACAACATATTTAATCATAAAACTCCAAACCTTTGCAAGCTTAAAGTTAAACATACCATTTTGCTCAATTTCCGCAACAGCTTTGTCTGTTCCCCAAACCCAGCCAACAAAAATACAAAACATTAAAGCGCCTAAAGGCATTGTAAGTCTGTCTGTAACAAACTCCATAAAATCTCCAAGACTTGGATACTGGACTCCGTTTGTAAAGTCAAACCAGAAACCTTTAAGAGGAAGATATACTTGTGAAAGTGTATAGAAAATTCCTATTGCAAAGGTTACCGTTCCAAGAGTTATAGCAGTTTTCTTTCTTTCCCAGCCAAACTCATCAGTTGTAAAGGCAATTGTTCCTTCAAGTATTGAAACAGCCGATGTAAGAGACGCAAAAAGAAGAAGCAAATAAAATAAGGCTCCGAAAAACACTCCCCCCGTCATTTCTTTGAAAACTCCGGAAAGTGATGCAAAAGCAAAGCCGCCTCCCATTCCGGGGGCAATTCCTGTGGCAAACACCGCAGGTATAATTATAAATCCTGCAGTAAGGGCAACCAATGTGTCAAACACGCAAATATACCCCACATTTCTTACAATGTTTTCTTCCTTTTTTAAATACGAACCGTAGGTTACCATTATTGCAAGCCCAAGGGAAAGAGAATAGAAAGCCTGTCCCAAAGCCGCAAGAACATTGCCCCCTGTTATATCTTCAGCATTAAATGTTAAAAGATATTTTACACCCTCCATTGCTCCCGGCAAAGTAAGGCTTCTTATAAGCAAAATAATGAGAATGGCAAAAAGGGCAGGCATAGCTATTTTATTAAACTTTTCAATTCCCCCTGAAACCCCTTTAATAAGTATAAACATACATGCACCTGCAAATATTGCAGGATAAACAACAGCCCCCATTAAAGGAAAACCGTTTGCCCCTAAAACTCCGTAAAAATAGTTGAGGGGGTCGGCAAAAATCACTTCAGGCTCTACTATATAAGCAACCATATAATTAATTACCCAGCCGCCAACCTGAACATAATAACAAATAACTATAAATCCTGTAATAATTCCAAGCCAGCCTGCAATTTTCCACTTTGGATTAATTTTTTTAATCGAGCCAACAGCATTGCTTTGTGTGCTTCTTCCAACTGCAAACTCCCCAAGCATTGCAACAGAGCCTATAAAAACAACAATTATAATGTAAACAAGCAAAAACGCTCCGCCGCCGCCATTATATGCCCTTCCAGGGAACTTCCAAATGTTTCCAAGCCCTATTGCCGAGCCTGCAGCAGCAAGAATAAACCCAAGACTGTTGCTCCATTGCCCTCTTTCACTTTTTGAACTTTTCTTTGACATAAGTACTCTCCTCACCGTCAATAATAAAATAATGTCGATATAGCCGCAGGCATTTCACACTGCGATTTAAAGCTTTCTCCTGCATTCCATTTCGGCTTATTTATATTGATGAAATTAACCGAATGTTTTTGTGTATACTGAACTAAAATACCACATAATTATAGCTAATACAAGTGTATTTCCCCATATTGCGCTACATTTTTTTGGCAGATATTAATATATTACAATCTTTTAACTATCATTTGCATATTTTATAGTTATTTGGTAGGATTTCGACTTAATTCCTTGCAAAAGCCAATGTTTATGATATACTATCCACAAACTTCATTTGTGGAAGAGCCTAAAGGCTCTGCCGCTGTTACCACAGCGGATTATACTACTCATAAAACTTTTCAAGTTTCATTCGTCCAGTGACAAAAGAAAATGTCGGCTTTGCCGCCGCTTTCTTTTGTTTTTATGGTATAATATCCACAAACTTCATTTGTGGAAGAGCCTAAAGGCTCTGCCGCTGTTATCACAGCGGATTATACTACTCATAAAACTTTTTAAGTTTTATTCGTCCCTTAACAAAAGAAAATGCCGGCTTTGCCGCCGCTTTCTTTTGTTTTTATGGTAAAATGTAAAATAAGCGTGTTGCCTTCATAAGGCAAATATCATCCGCATTTTTTAGGAGGATTTATGACTGAAAAAATTTATTCCAACCCTGACATATTTAAAATAAATATACCCCTGCCAAATAACCCCCTTAAAAATCTTAATTGTTATGTTGTTAAAACCCCTGAAAAAAGCCTTATTATAGACACGGGCTTTAATATGCCTGAATGTTATGAAGCTTTGGAAGAAGGCCTTAAAGAACTTGAAGTTGATATGACAAAAGCAGAACTTTTCCTTACACATCTTCACAGCGACCATGTAGGCCTTGCAGGCCATATTATGCCTGAAGGAGGAACCATTCACATGGGAAGAGTGGATTATAACTACCTTGTGGATTACATTGAAGGCGACACATGGGATGAGCTTGACAGCAGATTTCTCTCAGAAGGCTTTCCCGAGGATCAGATAACGGTTTTGCACAGCACAAACCCCGGAAGAGCATATGAGCCTGACAAAAGCTTTACAGCAAACACCCTTGAAGACGGGGACAAGCTGATTATCGGAAACCACGAGTTTACATGTGTTTGGACACCAGGACATACTCCCGGACATATGTGTCTTTATCTTGAAAAAGAAAAGCTTATATTCCTTGGCGACCATGTTCTTTTTGACATAACCCCCAACATAACCTTTTGGAACTATGTTAACAACTCTCTTTTAGATTATCTGAACAGTCTTGAAAAAATATCAAAGCTGGACATTGTGATGCCTTTGCCTGCACACAGGAAAAACGAAATTCCCTTTTACGAAAGAGTTGAAAGCATAAAACATCACCATCAACTAAGGCTTGATGAATGTTTGAAAATCGTAAAAGACTACCCTGAAATACATGCATACGACATTGCGGGAAAAATGCAGTGGTCAATGAGGGGGAAAAACTGGGGTGAGTTTCCAATGACGCAGAAGTGGTTTGCTGTCGGCGAAACAATTGCTCATCTTGATTATCTTATTGCAGAAAACAAGCTTCACAAAGAACTTACCGACGGAGTTTATTTATACACAATAAAAAGTTAAGCTTAAAAAACACAAGCGGCAATGAACCTTGGGCTTTGCCCAAACAAACTTAAACCTCGCCCAAACCCGTTTAAACCTTGGGCCTTGCCCAAACCCACTTGCTTTTTGAAAAAAGCAAGGCAAAAACTTTTGTTAAAACCGCATAATATGCGGTTTTAGGATGGGTTCAAAGGGTGAAACCCTTGTGGGGTGCTTAGGGGCAAAGCCCTTAAAATCTTTATAAAACAGACTTTGGGCTTTGTGAAGCAAACTCCTGATTATGAAACTTTTGTTAAAACCGCATAATATGCGGTTTTAAGATGGGTTCAAAGGGTGAAACCCTTGTGGGTGTTTGAGGGTAAAACCCTCAAGGTCTTAATAAAAACAGACTTTGGACTTTGCGGGTATTAAATACCCCTATTTATTTTTCACTTGTAAAACCATGTTAAGCTTATTCCTTTTGTTTTACTTCTACAAGCTTTTTAATAACCTCCACAGCACCGTCAATTCCAGAAAGGCTGCTGTTTATACACAAATCATAACTTCCAACACTTCCCCATTTTTTGCCCGAGTAAAAGTTATAATATGATGCTCTTTTTTTATCAGTTTTAATCACAATTTCTTCTGCTTTTTTCTCGTCTAAATTATAAACCTTTATTGCACGCTGAACCCTTTTTTCCAGTTTTCCATGAATAAACACATTTATAACGTAAGGGTTTTTCTCAAGTGCATAATCGGCACATCTGCCTAAAATAACACAACTGCCCTTTTCAGCCAAATCCTTTATGGTTTCAAACTGGGCAAGAAAAAGTTTATTGTTAATAGGAGTGTTATCCCCTGCATAACTGCCTGCAACAAGTGAATAAAGAAAACTGCTTGCAGGTTTTTCATCATGAATTTCAAACATTTCACGGCACATTCCGCTTTTTTCAGCCGCCTGAGTAAGCAACTCCTTATCATAAAAAGGTATGCCTAAATCCTTTGCAAGCTTTTCGCCTATCTCTTTGCCGCCGCTTCCATACTGCCTTCCAAGTGTAATTATTATTTTATCCATAAAGACGCCCCCCAAATTTTTTAAGGCTATAAAACCTCATTAGTTAAGCACCCTGCCTTATCAAAAACCTTCCGCTAAAAATCAAACGCTATTTCAGTGTTCATAATCCTTTAAACACATAAAACTTTTATAATTTTATTATAGCAGAAGTTTATTTCAAATTCACGAATATATTTTAACTTTCATAATATACTTGTAATTCTATAATAAAAATAAAGGAGAATAACTATGCATGATATACCACCTGAGGTAATTGAAGAATGTTTATCTCTTATTGAGTGAAAACATTATAATTTAATAACTTCCCATTGCTTTAAAATGATATGCAGATGTATAATTACATAATAAGCATAAAGACTTTTATGATTATATATGTTGCGGATGCTAAATTCATCACAAAAGACAATACTATAAGACGAGGTGATTAGGCTATGAATTCATATTCAGCTTGGGAAGTATTACAAATGTATGTAGAAATCGGAGAAAAAAAGGTTTCCCGAACATTTCTTAAAACTTTAATTTTAGCAATTTTCGGAGGTCTTTTTATTGGTCTTGGAGGGGCGGTTACAAATACAGGCGGCCACAGCATTGCCAATGTGTCTGCGGCACGTGTTATATTCGGTCTGCTTTTTCCTTTCGGTCTTGTTATGGTTATGCTTTTAGGTGCGGAACTTTTCACGGGAAACTGCATGATTCCTATTTCTGTTTTAGAAAAACGTGCAACTCTTTCAGGAATGCTTCACAACTGGATAATTGTTTATATAGGAAATCTCATAGGCGCAGTTGTCTTAGCCGCAGGCTGTGCTTTTTTCGGTCAGCTTAATTTTTCTGCAGGCGGCCTTGCTGTTTTCACCGTTAAAGTTGCTGCGGGAAAATGTGTTTTTCCTTTCGCCTCTGCATTTGTGCTCGGCTTTTTTTGTAACATACTTGTTTGTGCAGGTGTTCTTTGCAGCCTTTCCGCAACAGACACAACAGGAAGAATTTTAGGTGCCTATATTCCCGTTGCATTTTTTGTTATATGCGGCTTTGAACATTGTGTGGCTAATATGTATTATATAGCCGCAGGTCTTTTTGCCATGGATATTCCAAAATATGCCGCCTTGGTAAAAGAAGCCGGCATGGATACAACAATGCTTACATGGTCCAATTTCTTTATTAAAAATCTTCTTCCCGTAACATTGGGCAATATATTAGGCGGCATGACAATTGCCGTTGGTCTTTGGGCGGCACATTCCCCTAAAGGCCGTTTAAAATAACAACATATTCAATTAAAACAAAAAGAGGCTAAGGCAAAACTTACCTCTTTTTATTTTTATGTAATTAATACAGTCTTTTTGATATATACATAATGAATATAGATGTTTATATTAAAATGGTGGTTTTGCTATGGAAAAACATTATAAACCTGTACTTAGGAAACTTCCCAAAGCCTTTTCAGAAAGTCCTCCGCATTTTGCTTTGGGCATTTGGATTGAAAGAGGTTTAAAAATTGATAACCTTTGCGGCTCAATAATATATATCTGGTTTAAAAATAAATCGGGAATGTGGTTTTATGCTGAAACAGCAGAAGAGATTTTTATCAGCGGATACGCATGGAACAGCTATAAATGGATTCCTTATGATGTAATAAAAAATGATATAATTCGATATTATTAAGTTTAGGGAGAGTGAGAATAAATGCCTGTAAGCACCGAAAATACTTTTACGGATTTATTCAGAACTTCTGAACCCGACAGGCTTTGGGAAGTAATTGTAAGATTCAGCGGAAATATAGAACGTGTGGCAGAAGAGCTTAATGTTATTGTAGAGGTTCTTTATCATGGATATGCTATTATCACCCTTGAAAGAGATAAAATTCCAAGCCTTTATGTTATGCCTGAAATAGAACACGTTGAACTTCCAAAAAGACTTTTTGCCGAAAAAACATATGACCTTACCTCTTCTTGTATAGTTACCGTTCAAGACAGGGGCGGCTATAACTTAAGCGGCAAAGGGGTTATTGTTGCCATAATAGATTCGGGAATAGACTATACCCACAAAGATTTCCAAAATGATGACGGAACAACAAGAATTAAATATATGTGGGATCAGTCTACGGAAGGCTCACCGCCCCAAGGCTTTTCCAGCGGAACAGAATATACGGAAGAAGACATAAACAATGCCCTTGCAGATCCAAACCCTTTTGACATTGTTCCTTTAAATGACTATAACGGTCATGGCACGGCAGTTGCAGGAATAGCTGTGGGCAACGGAAAAAGCAGCTCCGAAAACATTCTTGGGGTTGCCTATGAGGCTGACATTGTTGTTGTAAAGGTGGGAACAAAGGGCTATCAATCCTTTGCAAGAACAACGGAACTAATGCGTGCAATTAAATATGTAATAGAAAAAGCCATAGAACTTAGCCAGCCTCTTGCAATAAACTTAAGCTTCGGAACAAATAACGGCTCGCATACAGGCGATTCCCTTTTTGAAACATATATATCCGACATTTCTTCTGTTTGGGAAACCGTAATAGTTATCCCCACAGGAAACGAAGGCTCATCTGGTCATCATTATGAAGGGCAGATTAAATCAAAGTCCATAGAAGAAATAGATTTTTTCACAGCCCCTGGCATCGAAAGCTTTTATATAACACTTTGGAAAAACTTTGAAGACAGTCTTGCCTTTGAAATGATTTTGCCAAACGGCAACTCCACAGGTGTTGTGGGTGTTGAAAGCCAAAGCAAAACCGTTCTTGACGGAAATCTTTCCGTAACAATAGTCTATGGGCAGCCAAGCCGCTATTCCGTCAATCAAGAAGTCTTTTTCAACATAGTCGCTACCTCCGGAACAATACGTTCAGGAATATGGAAGATACGAGTGATTTCAGACGTTATTGTAAGCGGTGGATTTAATGCATGGCTGCCAACCTCTGAAGAGGTAACCTCTGAAACATTTTTTACAGTTTCCTCATCCTATACTACAATGACAATACCCTCCACAGCAGACCGTATTATCTGTGTAGCAGGATATAATGACAGATTAAGAACAATAGCCGAGTTTTCAGGAAGAGGGCATCTTAACCTTGCCATGCCAAACCCTGACATTGCCGCACCTGCGGTTAACATTGTAAGCACAAAAACAGGCGGCGGTTATGATGTTTTTACAGGCACAAGCATTGCGGCACCTTTTGTAACAGGCTCTGCGGCACTTATGATGCAATGGGGAATTGTAAACCAAAACGATCCTTTTCTTTACAGTGAGCGTGTCAGGGCATTTTTAAGAATAGGTGCAATGCGTGACCAAAGAGGTGTTTACCCCAACAGTTCATATGGGTATGGAACTCTTTGTTTAAGCAACACAATGAGCTATTTGGAAAGATATAAATCGGGGAGTAGTGTATTATGGCGCCAGATATAGATAATGCTGAAGTTGATGATATTGAAGTTGATGATATTGAAGTTGATAACCCAGAAGTTAACGATATTGAAATTGATAATGTTGAAATTGATGAAAATTCTTTGCCTTTAAGTGAGTTTATAAAACTTCCGACAACAATAGATTTTAACATAATAAATTCAAGACGCTTTAGAGATTATGCCGCAACAAGGCCTTATTTAAAAATGGGAGAGCAAACCACGGCGGGCAACATTGTTGTATACACAAATATAGAAAATCTCGAGATGACTTTCAATGATTTCGGTCAGGATTTTGTAAGCTTTTTCCCTATAATTCTTTCTCCCTTAGACCAGCAGGTTAACTATGAAGCAGGAATAATTCAAGTTGTTAACCAGCCTTATTTAAGCCTTACAGGAAGAGGAGTTATAATTGGCTTTGTAGACACAGGAATTGACTATACGAAGGATTCCTTTAAATTTGAAGATGGTTCTTCAAAAATATTAAGACTTTGGGATCAAACCATAGACGGAAAAAGGACACCTGATGTTCACTATGGCTCTGTATACACCCAAGAAGATATTACAGAGGCACTTAAAGCCGAAATGCCTTATGAAATCGTGCCCTCAATTGACGAGGATGGCCATGGAACATTTTTAGCCTCTGTTGCCGCAGGAAATGATTTGGCAGAGCTTACAGGCGCTGCGCCAAAGTCATATATTATGGCGGTTAAGCTAAGACGTGCACATGAATTTTATATTGACAGGTTTCTTCTGCCAAAAGATAACCCAAACCTCTATCAATCCACAGACTTTCTTTTAGGCATGGATTTTATAGTAAATGCGGCGGCTGAAATGGGTATGCCTGCTGTTATATGCATAGCCATGGGTTCAAACATGTCAGGGCATAACGGAAACACTCCTTTGGAAGAATACATTACCTTTATTTCACAACGCATAGGCTATGCCTTTGTAACTGCCGCAGGCAACGAAAGTAACGCAAGACACCACACACAAGGTGTAATTCAGGGAACGGGCGGCACAGATAACATCAGCATAAGGGTTGGAGCAGCAAACACCTCCTTTACCGTTACAATTTTCGGCGAGCCTTACGATAAGTTTTCCGTGGGAATAACCTCTCCCACAGGAGAAGTTGTGGCAAGACAGCCCTATAGAGCAGGATATACATACACAGAACGCCTTATATTTGAAAAAACCATTATAACAATAAATTACTTTAAAGATCTGAACATAATTATAGGTTTCAGAAACGCAACTCCGGGAATATGGGAAATCAATTTGTTTGGCGATGCAATAGTAAGCGGAAACTATTTCGCCTGGCTTCCCATAACAGGTCAGGTTAGTCCCCAGACGGAGTTTTTACATTCAGTTCCCGAATATACAATAGTTTTTCCCGCGACAAGCCTTCGCTCAATTGTCTGCGGCGCATACGACCATTCCGATAACAGTCTTTATGTTTCCTCGTCATGGGGGCCTACAAGACTTCCTCGAATGGCTCCTAATTTTGCGGCCCCCGGAGTAAATGTAAGGGGCATTTTTCCAAGCGGTGTTGGAAACATGACAGGCACAAGCGTTTCAGCCGCAATCACCGCCGGCGCTTCGGCAATGCTTTTGGAATGGGGAATTGTAAGAGAGAACATAAGGTCTATGGACGGTGATCTTGTAAGAACACTGCTTATAAGCGGCAGTGTAAGAGAAGAGGGAATGATTTATCCAAACAACAAATGGGGATACGGGAAATTAAATCTTTTAGGCACATTCCTATCCATAAGAGAGTCTGCACTTGAATATAATTTATCCTAACAGAGGGGGAATTTTTAATGAGATATGCCGCCATTTCGGCCAAACAAAACACAACGGGAGGTTTCGGTAATCTTCAAGTAAGCACTTATCTTAATAATATTGCAACCCCCATAGAAGGGGCAATAGTAAGGGTTTATGACCCGCAAAGCAATGAAATCATTGCAGAAGAAAAAACAAACGACCAAGGTCTTATCCCTGAACTGACACTGGCCTCACCGCCCATTGAATTTTCAATGAACTATGACCAGCCAAGACCTTTTAATCAGTATAATGTTATAATTTCATACACCGACTATCCTGATATAAACGTTTTTAATGTTCAAATATATCCTGACACAACGGCAATTCAGGAAACTGTTTTCATACCTGTTTTTGAAGATATTTATATTCCATATCCTGTTTTGTGGGGAGATTTTCCGCCGAAAATACCTGAGGCGGCAATTAAAAGGATGCCTTTCCCCACAAACCTTGTTGTTTTGCCTCAGCCTGTAATTCCAGAGCTTGTTGTTGTTCATGCAGGGGTTCCCGACGACAGAACGGCACCGAATTATACAGTAACATATAAGGAATATGTTAAAAACGTGGCAAGCAGCGAGATTTATTCTTCATGGCCCCAAGAGGCTCTTAAAGCAAATATACTTGCCATACAATCTTTTGTTCTTAACAGAGTTTTCACAGAATGGTACAGAGGCAGAGGATATAATTTTACAATAACAAACTCCACAGCCTATGACCAGGCCTTTGTTTTTGGCAGAACAATATATCAAGAGGTTTCTGATGTTGTTGAAGAGCTTTTTACAACATACATTTCAAAACCTGATATTTTGCAGCCGCTTTTCACTCAATATTCCGACGGTCGGCGTGTTGTGCGTGACGGCTGGCTTAGCCAATGGGGTTCAAAAGAGCTTGCCGACACAGGGTATGATGCCCTTGCCATTTTAAAAAACTACTATGGCAATGAAATAATACTTAAACAAGCCGAAAAAGTTCAGGGAATACCCATGTCTTTTCCCGGCGAGGTTTTAAAAATAGGCTCTACGGGGGATGCAGTAACAATGCTTCAACAGCAGCTTAATGCAATTTCAAATAACTATCCTCTTATTCCAAAGGTAATAGTTGACGGAATTTACGGAGAATCCACTGCTAATTCAGTGAAGGTTTTCCAAAGTGTTTTCAACCTTCCTCAGACGGGAGAGGCAAACTTCCCCACCTGGTATAAGCTTTCGGATGTTTATGTTGCAGTGCAAAAGCTGTCTTAAACAATGTAATAATTTTAATTGACAAATCTGCTCTCGCATTTTAAAAACAGTAAACGGCGGACAACAACCATCTGCTGTCCGCCGTTAATACCGCCCGCATTTCACAAGGTTTAAAAATGCTTTTTTAACACTTAAAAAAACACGAGCTTATTTTCTTTTGTACCTTTGGGATAAGATAAGAAAATATGTTTTTTAAAACATTTAATACATAAACGGCTTCATTTATAAAACTCAACCATTTATACTATAATGCTACTATAGCCAAAGCATCTTTGTCAATATAACCTTTTAAAACTATATATTATATGTGATAACAATACCTTGTTTTTTGTTAATGTTTTATAGCTTAGTTTAATATATTGTTCATTTTAATAAACATCCCACAAAACCTGTTATTTATTCCTTCTGATGTTAGACATTATGCTTCATAGCTTTGATGTTTTTCATTTTATCTTTTCAAGAAAGGTTTTTGATATATCTTCTTCTTCCTCATAATTCACTTTTCCCCTGCCCATTCTGTCACAAAACCCAAGCAATGCCAACTCCTTAACATCAACATTTTCCTTCATACCCTCTATATCTGCAAACTTCATATTTTTAACAACAAATAAAACCTGCATATGATAACGCACAAGATTTGACACTTCTTTTATAAACTCTTTCTTTTCACCAAAAAAGTCAAGAAACTCCTGGGAAAGCTGTTCTCCTTCTATGTCATGGTTATATGCTGTTATTTTTCCTTTTCTTTCTTTTGTTGTAACAGCCTTGCCTATGTCATGAAGAAGTGCCGCCCACATTAACGCTCTTGGGTTTTTGCTTTTATGCTTTTCTTTTGCCGCCCAATCCACAACAAGCATTGTATGGTTTAAAACATTCCCTTCAGGGTGATGAATCGGCGATTGTTCGATTTTTTTAAGTCTTGAAATCATGTTTAGCGGATAAACGTCAAAATCACCCTTGGCAATGCTATTTATTAAAAACAAAGACGGTTTTAAATCTTCCGTTAAGTGCTTGTCTATTTCTAAAAATATTTCTTTCATCGTTTTGTGTTAGGCCCTAAGGCTTCTTTCTTAATGTTATGGTCGATGGCTGAGGGTTTTGGAAGTTTGGCATTAACATTTTCTTTTATTATTTCTTTGTTTTTTCCGCTGAATTCATCTTCATTTTTAGAGTTTTTCATGCTCTGCACCTCACAGTTTATAGTTTTTATATTTATGCTACTTAATTTTCTAAGCTATATATAGTTTGGCTTTATAACAGTTATATATTCTTTTTTGAAGCCGAATTTTGTGGTATAATATCCGCAAATTTCATTTGCGGGAGAGCGTAGACAAAGTCAAAACCTTGAGGGCTTTGCCCTCAAACACCCACAAGGGTTTTACCCTTGACCCATCTAAAACCGCATGAATATGCGGTTTTGATAAAAGTTTTTGGTCTTGCTTTTTTCAAAAAGCAAGTGGGGTTGGGCAACGCCCAAGGTTTGTATTCAGTCTGCTGCAAACTTCATTTGCGGAAGAGCCTAAAGGCTCCTACCGCTGTTATCACAGCGGATTATACTACTCATAAAACTTTTCAAGTTTCATTCGTCCGTTGACAAAAGAAAATGTCAGCTCTGCTGCCGCTTTCTTTTGTTTTTATGGTATAATTATTGATTAATTAGATAAAGTGGATTTAATCAAAGTCTAAAGTTTGTTTTAATTAAAGATTTTAGGGGCTTTGCCCCTAATAACCCCACAAGGGTTTCACCCTTTGAACCCATCCTAAAACCGCATAATTATGCGGTTTTAACAAAAGTTTTATGGTCAGGAATTTGCTTCGCAAACCACAACTTCGTTGCGGCGACATTTATCTTTGTCGTTCCTACCCCGCTTTTTTCAAAAAGCGGATGGGTTTGGGCAAAGCCCAAGGTTTAAGTTTGTTTGAGCAAAGCCCAAGGTCTTCAACAGCTCCGCCCAACTTTCTGCCAATTCGTTTTGAAAGGATAATAAAATGAAAAATGATACACTTGTTAAAATAAATCTTTTCTTGAACAAAAATAAAACCCTTAAAAATACGGTTGTTTTTATTGATAAAGCTTCTCCGCTGGCTGTGATGATTATATTCTACTGCTCACTTGCTTTTCTTATGCTAAGCCTTGATATAAGAGCTTTGTTTTTTGCAGCCATACCTTGGGGCACGTTTTTTGTTGTTACCCTCATAAGAAAAAAACTAAATCATAAACGCCCCTTTGAAGAGCTTGAAATAGAACCCCTTTCCCCCCATTCAAAAGGAAAGGCATGTCCAAGCAGACATGCCTCAAGCTCCGCAGTTATTTCTGCGGCAATGTATTATCTTTATCCGCCTTTAGGCATAGCAACCTCTTTCCTTTGCATTATAATATGCATTTCCAGAGTTTTAACAGGAGTCCACTATCCAAAGGATGTAATTTCAGGTGCCGTAATCGGAGGTCTTTTAGGCTATGCAGGCTTTTTTATACTGCTTTAGCAAAAGCTTTTAAACTATCTGACACCCTCAGGTTTCCCCTCACGCATCATAAGCTCCATAACAGCCTTGCGTGCATCTTTGCCCTCAAAAAGCACTTTGTTAATCTGCTCGGTTATGGGCATGTCAACACCTAAACGCTTTGCCAAACCATATGCCGCATGGGCAGTGTTTACACCCTCCACAACCATCTTCACTTCCTCAAGGGTTTCCTTAAGACTTTTCCCCTCTCCAAGCATAATGCCTGCACGTCTGTTTCTTGAGTGCATGCTTGTGCAGGTAACAATTAAATCCCCTATTCCGCTAAGCCCGGCAAAAGTTTCGGCTTTGCCTCCCATGGCAATTCCAAGCCGTGAAATTTCAACCATTCCTCTTGTCATAAGTGCCGCTTTTGTGTTGTCACCAAAACCAAGCCCGTCACTCATCCCTGCGGCAAGGGCAATTACATTTTTCATGGCGGCACCCATTTCCATGCCAATCATGTCCTCGTTTGTATAAATTCTAAAATACGGGTTCATAAACTCCTCTTGAACCATTTTGGCAACACTCATATCCTTACAGGAAATGGCACAGGCTGTGGGTATGTCACGCCCCACCTCCTCAGCATGGCTTGGCCCAACAAGGGTGCAAACAAAACAGTCGGGCACACATTCTTCAATCACCTGGGAAAGACGTAAAAGTGTGTTCTCTTCTAAACCCTTTGCCACATTAACAATAACCTGATCGGGCTGAACAAACCCTGAAATTCTATCCATTGTTTCCCTTACTGCCCTTGAAGGCACAGCAGATATAATTATATCTCTGCCTTTAACCGCATTTTCAATATCTGATGTGGCAACAATGTTATCTCCAAACCTTATATTAGGCAGGTACTTTTTGTTTTCTCTTTCTTCGTTAAGTTTTTCAGCCTCTTCCTTTTTACGGCTCCAAATCATAACGTCGTGACCGTATTTATCAAGCATAACCGCCAAGGCAGTTCCCCAGCTTCCGCTTCCTATAACAGAAATACTTTTCATTTTAAAATCCTCCTAAGCTTTGCTTTTGCCAAAAAGCTTGTTTTCTGTTCCGCTTCTAAGCCTTTGTATGTTTGGCTTGTGTCTGTAAAATGCTAAAACCGCCAAAGCAAAAGCAACCAAAATATATTCTGCAGGCAGTTTAAAAATTAAAAACATAATTGGTATTGAAACAGAAAACCCAAGTGAACCCACAGACACAGTTTTGCTGATTAAAACACCGGCTATTCCAACTATGTATGTAACAACCGCAAACCAAGGGCTTATAACAAAGGAAAGCGAAGCAATCAGTCCTATTGTTGCGGCAATGCCTTTTCCCCCTTTAAAGCCTAAATAAAAGGGGAAATCATGGCCTAAAACAGCACCAACCGATGCATAAACTCCCGCCAGCGGATTGTTGAATATTTTATAACAAATGATAAAGGCAATAACCGACTTTAAAATATCACTTAAAAAGGTTATCGCTCCTGCCTTTTTTCCTAAAACTCTAAGAGCATTGGTGGTTCCCAAGTTTCCGCTTCCATGCTGACGAATATCAACACGCATAATTTTTCCCACAACATAAGCAGATTGTATGCACCCTATTAAATATCCTATAAGAACACCTATTATTCTAAACATTTCTTTATTTTTCCTTCCTTTCCCTTACAACAAAATGTATAGGCGTTCCCGAAAAGCCAAAGGCTTCCCTAAACTTGTTTTCTATATAACGTCTGTAGCTAAAATGAAGAAGTTCTCTGTCGTTAACAAAGAGAATAAATGTTGGCGGTTTTACACTTGCCTGAGTTACATAATAAATTCTAAGCTGTTTTCCCTTATCTGCAGGCGGCTGCTGCATTGCCATTGCCTCAATAAGCACATCATTAAGAAGCCCTGTGCTTATTCTTAAAACATTATTTTCATTAACAATTTTAATTGTTTCAAGAAGCTTAGGCAGTCTTTGCCCTGTTTTTGCTGAAATAAAAACCTTTGGCGCATAAGACATGTATGCCAGTTCATTTTCAATATCTTTAAGGAATTTGTTCATGGTTTTATCATCTTTTTCAATGTCATCCCATTTATTAACGGCAATAATCGCCGCTTTGCCCCTTTCATGGGCAATGCCTGCAATCTTTGTATCCTGATCTGTTACACCTTCGTTTGCATCAATAATAAGAACAGCAACATCACATCTTTCCACAGCCGTAACCGCACGTATAATGCTGAACCTTTCAATATCTTCTTTAATCTTGCTTTTTCTTCTCATGCCTGCAGTGTCTATAAATATAAACTTCTGACCGTCAACTTCAATGGGCGTGTCAATTGCATCACGTGTTGTGCCCGCAATGCTGCTTACAATAAGTCTGTCCTCACCTAAGATTTTATTTATAAGAGAAGATTTTCCCACATTTGGTTTTCCTATAATTGCAACCTTAATTGCATCATCATCTTCTGTTTCCAAGCCTTCTTCAGGAAAGTGGCTGATAACCGCATCAAGCAAATCACCAAGACCAAGCATCTGCCCTGCACTTACAGGCACAGGCTCCCCAAGGCCAAGGCTGTAAAACTCATAAATATCCATGTTTTCTCGTCGCATGTCATCAACTTTATTAACAGCAAGCACAATTGGCTTTTTCGTTTTTCTAAGCATGTTTGCAATTTTTAAATCATCATCAATAACACCTTGCTTTATATCGCAGACAAAAACAATAACGTCTGCTGTTTCCATGGCAATTTCAGCCTGCTGAATAATCTGCCTTAGAATAATATCTTCTGTGTCAGGCTCCATTCCGCCTGTGTCAATAAGCGTGAACCTTTGATGAAGCCAGTCCACATCTGCATAAATTCTATCCCTTGTAACACCGGGGGTGTCTTGAACTATGGAAATTCTCTCCCCTGCCAGCTTATTAAAAAGTGTGGACTTTCCAACATTTGGTCTGCCTACAACGGCAACAATCGGTCTGCTCATATTTTATAACCCCCGTTTTTAATTTTCTAAAATTGTTTTTATAAAGCTTTCTCCGCTTTCACCGGAAATTCTTATTTTAACACTAAGCTCTTTTTCAATTTCGCTTATTGTTATGTCATCAAGAAGAGTTTCTTCGCCGCTTCTTAAAAGGTTTTTGGGCAAACAAAGATATTCTCCTAAATCTTTCCCCTTAAGCTGCTCTATTATATCACAACCGCAAAGCAGCCCTGAAACAGAAATCTTTCCTCCGAAAAAATTGTTTTCTATGGGAAAAACGTTTATTTTTAAATTGTTGTATTTTTCCTCCAGCCTTTTGCAAAGTGAAGAAATAAACTCAAAAGCCGCAGTCCCCGTTGCCACGGAAACTGTTTTGTTTAAATCACCTTTTTTAAGTGTTTTAAAATATTGTTCAAATTCAAACTTCATAAGAGAAATCATGCCTACACCGTTTTCAATCTGAGGAAGGTCTTCATAGCTTTCACAGCTTGGAAATTCTCTTTCTCCCGTTAAATAAAACTCATCAGCAATAAAAACAAATGAACTTCCCATTTCTTTTTTAAGCTTTTTCTGCCACTTTTCAACAATTCCAATAACATTACGGCTGTCCTCTTTTTCAAAAGGCTCCATGGGATAAAGCCCCTGTCTGTATCTTGTTAAGCCAATGGGCACAACAGAAAGACTTTTTGCATGGGGATAAAACTTTGAAAGGTCTGAAATTGACTTTTCTAAAACATCCCCGTCATTTATGCCTTTGCAAAGCACAATTTGAAGGTTCATTTCAATTCCAGCCATGACAAGTTTCTCCATGTAGTGAAGAACCTTGTCTGCGTTTTTATTGCTAAGCATTTTTTTTCTTAACTCTAAATCAGTGGTGTGAACAGATATATTTATTGGCGAAAGATGATAATAAACAATTCTGTCTATATCTTCTTCTTTCATGTTTGTAAGTGTTACATAGTTGCCTTGCAAAAAAGAAAGTCGGCTGTCATCATCTTTAAAATAAAGAGTTTCTCTCATTCCTTTAGGAAGCTGGTCTATAAAACAAAATATACACTTATTATAACAGCTTTTGGCATCATCCATAAGGCCGCTTTCAAATGCTATTCCTAAATCCTCGTCATAGTCCTTTTCAATTTCAGCTATAACTTCCTCGCCTTGAATTGTCTTTATTTTCACTTCAATATATTCATCATTTATTAAAAACCTGTAGTCGAAAACGTCATTTACACTTTTTCCGTTAACAGACAATAAAACATCCCCGGGCTCAATACCCAGCTCTTCGGCTATGCTGTCCTTTTCCACCTTTATTATTACATTTTCCTTTGATTTTTTCATCCCTTAAAGCTCCTTGGCTCTTATACACATAAATGCGGCAAGGGAACCTCTTTTCTCTCCCTGTCTTCTGTGCGAATAAAAAAGCTCCTCATTACACATTGTGCACATGTTTGCCGCTTCAATATTTTCTTCCAATACACCGCTTTTTATAATAAGCTCTTTATTAATTCCCCAAATGTCTATTTTAAATTTGCCCTCTGTACTTTTGTCATTTTCTATATACTTATGGGCAAAGTCAAACTCCTTTGTAAACTCAAGCACAACTTCCTCCCCAACCTGAAAACAACAGCCTCCTATTGAAGGGGCAATTCCTGCAATAACATCCTTTGGTTCTGTTTTAAACTTTTTCTGCATTTTTTTAATTGTTTCTCCTGCAATGTTTTTAACAGTTCCCCTCCAGCCTGCATGAGAAAGGGCTATTACCTTGTTTTTCCTATCGGCAAAAAACAACGGAACACAATCTGCATGAAACGTAACAAGTGTAACTTCCTCTTTGTCGGTTATAAAACCGTCAAACCCTTTAATATTGCTTTTAAACACATCCATACTTTCAACAATGCTTTCGTCAACATAAAGCACCTTGTTGTCATGTGTCTGGGTGCCGAAAACCATGTTTTTATAATCAAAACCGCAGGCACAAGAAATACGCCTGAAGTTTTCCTCAACATTTTCCTTTTTATCTCCCCTTGCAAAACCAAGGTTAAGACTTTCAAAATCGCCTTTGCTTATACCGCCGACTTTTGTTGAAAAGCAGTGGTTTATAAAACCTGCCTTTTCCATGTTTTCAAAAGCTAAAAATTTAACATTATTTTTTTCATATATTTTCATTTCACTATATCCAATCTAAAAAAGCATTTTCTATAATTTTACCCATAGGCTTATTATCATCACAAAAAAGAATTTCCACAACGTCAAACCTAAAATCACAATTATAAAGCTGGTTTTTATCTATATACATTTTTGCTGTTTCAATTATTTTTTTCTGTTTTTTTAAATTTACTGCTTCACAAGGAGAACCCTTCTCCAAATTAAACCTAAGCTTAACTTCAACAAAAACAATATACTCATTATGCCTTGCCACTATATCAATTTCTCCTGTTTTTGCAGTGAAGTTTCTTTCAATAATTTCATAGCCTTTTTTGCTTAATAATTTTACGGCCAAGTCTTCTCCAAAAGCACCTTTTTTTCTGTTTAAACTTTTATTTGACCGGCTTTCCATAATGCTCTCCTCAAATAATATTTCCCACAAAGCTTCTTCTGTGTATAGGCGAAAGCCCGTTTTGCTTTATGCCCTCTATATGCCTTTGAGAACCATATCCTTTGTTGCTTTCAAAATCATAACCTGTATATGCTTTTCCATACTCTATCATCATTTTATCCCTTGTTACCTTGGCAACAATGCTTGCCGCACCAATGGAGATACTTCTGGCATCTCCTTTTATAATTCCTTTTTGGGGGATATGGATTTTAGGTATTGTAACCGCATCCACAAGAAGAAAATCAGGTTTTATTTTTAAGCCTTCAACTGCCTTTTGCATTGCCTTATATGTTGCCTGCAAAATATTTATTTCGTCAATTTCCTTTGGGGAAACAACACCGACACAGTAGTCAACTGCCTCTTTAATAATTATGTTATAAAGCTCTTCTCTTTTGGTTTCTGAAAGTTTTTTAGAATCATTTATTCCTAAAATCCCACAATCTTGTTTTAATATAACAACAGCGGCAACAACTGGCCCTGCCAAAGGCCCTCTGCCCACCTCGTCAATTCCGCCAACAAAAGCATGCCCTTTTTCATAACACTCCCGCTCAAAAGCAGAAATCTCCCAAAGACGGTTTTGCTCTGCAAGATGGTTTTCATATCGTTTTTTTGCACTTTCCAAAAGCTTTATTACACCTTTTCTTTCATCTAAAACAAACTCCTCTATGGCCTGGGGAAGGTTTGAAACTTCTGTTGTGTCAAGCATTTGTTTTATTTGTGATATTGATTGAGGCATTTTCTATTTTCTCCTTTGTAATAAGCTTCTTATCCTTTAAAAGTATACATTAAAACAAGTTATTTGTACATAATTAAAGCCGCTTTAAGATATTTTCTTAAAACGGCTTATTATTATTCTATCTCCATTATTATAGGCAATATAATAGGACTTCTTTTTGTTGCCTGCCACACATAGTCTTTAATTACATCTCTGATAAGATTTTTAATTGGATTCCAGCCGTTGCCGTTGCCCGAAATTTCATAATTGTTTAAAGCCTTTGAAACTGCCTTTCTGGCCCCGTCCATAAGTTTTTCGTTTTCTCTTACATAAACAAACCCTCTTGAAATAATGTCAGGGCCTGCAAGTATTTCTCCGCTTTCTTTTTCAATGCTTACAACAACAACCATAAGACCGTCTTCACTTAAATGTTTTCTGTCACGAAGAACAATGTTACCCACATCTCCCACTCCAAGACCGTCCACAAGAAGCTGACCGTTTGGAACGCTTCCGTTAACTCGTGCATCCTTTTTAGACAGTTCAAGAACCTCGCCTTGAGTCATCATAAATATATTTTCTTTGGATATACCCATTGCCATTCCTAATTTTTTATGAGCATTCAGGTGTATAAATTCACCGTGAACAGGCATGAAATATTTAGGGCGGGTAAGTGCCAGCATAAGCTTAAGCTCTTCCTCTCTTGCGTGTCCTGAAACATGAATTTCCTCCATGCTTCCGTATATAACATCAGCGCCCTTTTTAATCAAATCGTTTATAACCCTTAATATGCTTTTTTCATTTCCTGGTATGCTTGACGCACTGATTATAATTTTATCCCCAGGCTTAACACTTACCTGCCTGTGCTCTGAGGCGGCAATTCTTGAAAGGGCACTCATTGTTTCCCCTTGAGAACCTGTTGTTATTATAACAAGCTGTTCGTCTGAATAATTTTTAATTTCTGATATGTCGATTATTGTGTTTGGCGGAACATTAAGGTATTCAAGCTCAGTGCTTGTTCTTACTGCATTAACCATACTTCTGCCTATAATTGCCACTTTACGCTTTGTTCTATGGGCAGAGTTTATAATCTGCTGTATTCTGTGGATGTTAGAAGAGAATGTAGCAACCATAATTCTGTTTTTTGGTGTATCGTCAAAAATCTTATCAAATACACCTCCCACAACCTTTTCGGAAATTGTAAAGCCTTTTCTTTCAGCATTTGTGCTGTCACTTAAAAGAAGAAGAACTCCCTCCTTTCCAAGTTCCGCAAAGCGGTGCAAATCTATAATTTCTCCGTCAATGGGTGTATAGTCAATTTTAAAATCCCCTGTGTGTATAACAGTTCCCACAGGGCTTGTTATTGCCATGGCAACAGCATCTGCAATAGAGTGGTTTGTGTGAATAAATTCCACCTTAAACTGTCCAAGTTTTACAGTTTCACCAGGAACAACAACGTGCCTTACAGTTTTATCAACAAGTCCGTGTTCTTTCAGTTTGTTTTCAAGAAGTCCAAGTGTCAATCGTGTTCCAAAAACAGGAACATTAAGTTCTTTTAAAATATAAGGCAATGCGCCTATGTGGTCCTCATGCCCGTGTGTAAGCAAAATTCCACGCACCCTGTCTATATTTTTAGTTAAATAGGTAATGTCGGGTATAACAAGGTCAATCCCCAGCATATCGTCTTGAGGGAATGCCAAGCCGCAGTCAACAATGATAATATCTTGGTTATATTCAAAAACTGTCATGTTCTTTCCGATCTCGTGAAGTCCGCCCAAAGCTATTACCTTAAGTTTTGGTTTTTTTGGTGCCAAAAAAATTCCTCCTTTTTTCATTTAGTTTGTTCGTTCATCTTTATTATTTTAACCTTCTCTCATATACAAGTTTTTATGCACAAACAAAAGACCATCTTTTCTCATTTTAGTCTGAGTTTTAAGTGCACAGAAAAAAGACTGCCCCTTTTGCAGACTTTAAAGAATGTCACACACCTACACCTTCAATAAGTCCGCCCACAGCCTTTTAATACAATATAAGAGATAAATTTTTTCTTATTCCTCTATTTCAACGTCATAATCGTCGTTATTTTCTGCAAAAGCATCAGCCACAGCATCAAACTCATCGTCATCTTCAATAAGTTCATAGCTTAACTCACCGTTGTTTTCCGCTGTCTTTTTAAGAATCATTGCCTCTGCGTCTTCATCTTCAAGAAGGTCTGCCTCAATAACAAGTATATAGCTTTCTCCCTTTAATTCAACTGTATCAATAATTGCAAACTCTGTTTCTTCCCCGTCCTCGTCTGTAAGCATAATTGTTTCATAACCGTCCATAATTTCTTCATCAAATCCCATTTTAAAATCTCCTTTTATTTTTTGTCTTTTATACTATCAAGATAGCCCTGCAAAATATAAACAGCCGCCATCTTGTCTATTACGTCTTTTCTTTTTATGTTATTAAGCCCTGCTTCAGACAAAAACCTTGCCGCCGCCGCAGTGCTGAATCTTTCATCCCATAATATAACCGAAACCTTTGGAAACCGTCTTTCAAGACGTTCTTTATAGCTTTGGGTTTTTAAACATCTTTCGCTTATACTTCCGTCAAGGTTAATAGGATATCCCAAAACTATTTTTTCAACACCATATTCTTTTATAATTTCTTCTATTCTTCCAAGGCTTTGCTTATACTCATTTTCGCTGTTTCTTCTTATAACTTCCAACCCTTGGGCACTCCAGCCAAAGGGGTCGCTTAAAGCAACTCCAACAGTTTTATCTCCATAATCCAATCCTAAAATTCGCAAAATTATCAATCCAGTCCGGTTTTAGAAACTTTTATTTCATGCTGCTTTCAATATAGCTTTCAACAAGTTCTTCAAGAAGTTCATCTCTTTCAAGCTTTCTTATAAGCACTCTTGCGTTGTTGTGGCTTGTTATGTATGTAGGGTCTCCGGAAAGTATGTATCCCACAATTTGGTTAACAGGGTTATACCCCTTTTCTTTAAGGGCGGAATATACTGTTAAAATAATTCTTTTCGCCTCATTATCCATTTCTTTTGAAAGTCCGTCAAATTTCATAGTTTCGTTAAAGTTTTTATCCATATTAATCCCTCCCCTTATGTTAGTTAAGCCTTGAAACAAGCCGCCTTATGGTAATCATAATATATATTTAAGCTTTATGCAATTACTATTTCTTTTCATCAAGCACTTAAAAGCTTCAAAGGCTAACAAATTTCACCAACGGTCTTATTATTTTCAATTTTCTTTATTAAAACCTTGCATATACGGTTTTTTAAGTTTTCTTCTGATTTTGCCGAAACAAGTATATAGTTTGAAGTGTGTCCCTCAAAAACACCTTTTTGGCTTTCCTGTTCAAAAAGAACCTCCATTTCCTCTCCTATATGTTTTTCAATAAAGGCTTCTGCCATTTTTTCAGCCGTTTTTGTAAGTATTTTACTTCTTTCGGCCTTTGTTTTAGAATCCACCTGTTCCATTTGTGCCGCAGGGGTTCCCTTTTTAGGAGAGTATGGGAAAACATGAACCTTTGAAAACCCTACACTTTTAACAAATTCAAGGCTGTCATTAAAATCCTCATGGCTTTCTGTGGGAAAACCAACAATTACATCTGTGGTTATTGCCGCATCCGGCCAATATTTTCTTATGGTTTCAACAGCCTGCATATATTTTTCCGAAGTATATTTTCTGTTCATTGCTTTTAATGTTTTATCCGAGCCGCTTTGAAGGGAAAGGTGAAAATGACGGCACACCTTGCTAAGCTTTGAAAGCCCCTTCATAAACTCATCTGTAACTAAATTAGGCTCAACCGAGCTAAACCTTATTCTTTCAATACCCTTAATGGGATGTATTTTTTCTATAATTTGCAAAAGATTTGTTGTATGAAGCTCCTTGCCATAGCTTGCCACATGTATACCCGCCAAAACCACTTCTTTAAAACCATTTTCAGCAAGCACCTGAACTTCTTTTATAACATCCTCCTCAGGCCTGCTTCTGACAGGGCCTCTTGCATAGGGAATTATACAATATGAACAAAACTGGCTGCATCCGTCTTGAATTTTAAGATATGCCCTGCATCTGTTCATCATTTTATTTATGGCAATAGGCTCAAATGTTTTTTCTTCCATAATTTCGCCTACGTTATCAATAATGCCCATTTCTCTTTGATATTTTTCTACAGCATCTACAATATCGTTTTTCCCTTTTGTTCCTATAACAATGTTTACTTCCTTAATTTCTTTAATTTCATCAGGAGCCGTTTGTGAATAACAGCCGGCGGCAACAACAACAGCCTCAGGGTTTTGCCTTTTAACCTTTCTTATAAGCTGGCGGCTTTTTTTATCCCCTAAATTTGTAACAGTGCATGTATTAATAACATAAACATCTGCAATCTCGTCTATGTCCACAACTTCATAACCTCTTTCGGCGAAGGTTTCGGCTATTGCCTCACTTTCCACCTGATTTACCTTGCATCCCAAGGCAAAACTTGCAACCTTTTTCATTTTTTTAACCTCTTATCAATTAATCCTTTGTATCAGTGAAAGTATACGAAGTGCCGTATCGGCATCTTTTCCGCTTGCCCAAACAACATAAGGCCTAAGCCTGTTCCATTTGTCCCATTTAGGCTCAAGGGAAAGGCAAATATCTTCAATTTCATCAATTTTATTTAAAACTTCATTTTTTTCATAACGACCCATGCCGGCATTATCCCAAAAATATTTTCTGGCTTCATTAAAGTCCATTGTAACCTCAATTCCCGCCACACCTTCTTTAAGATAATATTCCCTAAGACCATCAGTGTTATAACCTTGATTTTTTATTATTTCAAGCCTTTTTATTATAGTTTCAATATTATATCTAAGGGCTTCACCATATTTTATATTGTTGTCATAGTGAGATATGACTTCAAGATTTTGCGAAAACCCTTCAATTTTATCAGCATATTTAAAAATCATGGCGTTAAACAATATTTCCAGCTTTTCCGTATCAAAAGAAAACCTTTTCCAAGTATCTTTTAAAGTCAATAAATCTTCATCAATTTCATACTTAAGCTGAAAATCCATAAACACACCTACCCTTTTAAATATAGATGGAGCAAATGATAATAAACTTTAAAATTTTAAATTCGGCACTTATATCATTTAATTATATCACATTTTATTTATATAAACAATAAAAAAGGAGAAACCATAGGCATCAAGCCCCCAAGGGATGTTTCCCCGGGGATTTAGCTTCATACCTACTTCTCTCCGTTTTAATATTGTTTAGATATGCCTATTTTTAAATAATACTTTTAAAACACCTGATAATCCTTTAAAACCTTAATTAAGCTTTCATTCCTTTTGATTTATTAAACACTGTCTGTCTTAAAAGAACCAAACCAATTAAGCAAACTCCGATTATGTCAGTTAATAACCCGGGTATTATAAGCGTTATTCCTCCTGCGATACAAAAAACTCTTTCATATGGCTTAAGAGGTGCAATCATAAATCCTTCCATTCCTGCGGCAACACCTGTCATTCCTATAAGGGCTGATATAAGTATTCCTATTGCCTGAGTAAATGAACCTCCAACAAGAAGAAGGTCAGGGTTAAAAGCAAAAACATAAGGAATTATAAATGCCGCAATGGCAATTCTTGTGGCATTAACAGCTGTTTTAAATGGGTCACTGTTGGCAATGGCACTTCCTGCATATGCCGCAAGTGCAACAGGAGGTGTGATGTCAGCAACAATTCCGAAATAGAAAACAAACATGTGCGCAGCAAGCATAGGTATTCCAAGCTTTATAACTATAGGCGCTGTTATGGTTGCCATTATGACATAATTGGCAGTTGTGGGAACTCCCATACCAAGAATGATACATGAAATCATTGTAAAGAAAAGGCCAATAATTGTAACCCCGCCTGAAAGAGCCAAAAGCCCTGTTGCAAGCTTAATTCCCAGGCCTGTAAGTGTAACAATTCCAACAATTATGCCTGCAATGGAACAAGCAACAGCTACGCCCAAAACATTTCTTGCTCCGTTTTCCAAGGCCTCAAAAAATGTAGCCACAGTCATCCTTGTGTCTTTTCTGAACATACTTACAACTATTGCCGTAATTATTGCATATACTGCACTCATAGAAGGTGTAAAACCTGTCATCATGCAATAAACAAGAACAACAAGAGGCAAAAGCAAATATCCTCTGGAAAACATAAGTGTAAAAAACTTAGGAACATCTTCTTTTTTAAGGCCTTCCAGACCAAGCTTTTTAGCTTCAAAATGCACCATAAGGAAAATCCCGGTAAAGTAAAGAAGTGCAGGCAAAATAGCCGCAATTACAATGTCTGAATAAGGAGTTCCTGTCATTTCAGCCATAAGAAAGGCCGCCGCACCCATTATAGGGGGCATAATCTGTCCGCCTGTTGATGCCGCCGCCTCAACAGCAGCTGCAAATTCAGGCTTGTATCCTGTTTTTTTCATCATAGGTATTGTAAAACTTCCGCTTCCAACGGTGTTTGCAACCGAGCTTCCGCTTATCATTCCCTGAAGAGCACTTGCGATAACCGCAACCTTTGCAGGGCCTCCTGTTGCCGCACCTGCAATGGAGTTTGCAACTTCAATAAAAAACCTTCCCACACCTGTTTTGTCCAAAAAGGCACCAAACATTATAAAAAGAACTATAAATGTTGAGCATACACCAAGGGGAGTTCCTATAACGCCCTCTGTTGTATAAAAAAGATGTGAAACTATTCTTCTTGAAGAAAACCCTGCCGCAAAAGCATAAATTATAAAACAAATTACAACAACAAGTATGGGTATCCCCACAACTCTTCTGCAAATTTCCATAAGAATAAGTATTCCAATAATGCCTACAATCATGTCAAGCTGTGTTGCTCTTCCCGCTCTTGCCACAATTTCTTGAAAAAACACAATATAGTAAAAGAAACATCCTGCTCCTGTAAGACCAAGAATAAAGTCATACCACGGCACATAGTTAATTCTTTTTGCCGCTGTTTTTCTTGATGGGTAAAGCATATATGAAATAAATACTATAAGTCCGATGAACGATGCCCTTCTTATTTGTTCAGGCAATGAACTAAATACATTCATCCAAAAAACATAAATAGAAAAAGCAATAAGCATAACTCTTGTCACTGTGTGGGGTACACCTTTAAAGTGACGTGTATTGCTTTCCCTGTCAAATTCAGCAAGCACTTGCTTCATTCTTTCTTCATCTTCTTGAATTATATGTTCTGTGTTTTCTATATCCATTTTTCTTTTTAATTCTTTTTCTTCCGCCGTTTTATTTTCCTTTAATTTAGACATACACTTCCTCCTTAATCGGTTAAAAAAGCAAATATGCTCTGCTTCTTAAAAACAAATTTTACTGTGCTGTTTTTTCCGCACAATTTTGTCAAACTAAATTCCTTGCCGTTTATCTCAAATATATGGTCGGAAACTGTTCCCACAATGTAAGATAAGTTCTCTATTTTTTTATCAATTCCTGAAACAAGCATCTGCCCATCCTTTGTGCGGGAAAGGGTTTGTCCTTTTTCAAGCTCTGTCAGAACACCTGCACCAAAGCTGCTGTATAAACAGCTTGTAAGATAAATTCCGTCTTCTTTAATTTCATAAGTCTCTTTAATACTGTCTTTGTTTACAGAGTGTATAAAAGAAACTGAAAAAAAAGTTCCCGTATCTGCCTTTTCTTTAAAAAAGACTTCTTTTTTTGTTTTTTTATAACCTGTTCCTTCAAGCACAAGTGAGGTTTTCACAGGGACAAACAATATAAACGCAATTATAGCCGCAACGGACAAAAGTGCCATTGCGGCTGTTCTATAACCTTTAAGCATAAGTTTTAAGCCTTTGATTATTCAGCAACTCCAACTTCTTTGAAATACTTTTCAGCACCTGGATGGAAAGGAACAGACACACCTTTCATAGCTTCGTTAACATCCATTTCAGCACCCTTTGCGTGGCCTCCTGCAATGTCTTCCTGTCCTTCAAAAAGAGCTTTTGTCATGTTATAAACAACTTCTTCAGAAAGGTCTTTGCTAACTATGAATGTAGCTTTAACAGCAACAGTGTTAATATCTTCTGTCATGCCGTTATATGTTGACTGAGGAATTACATATGCTGTATAAAAAGGCTGTTCAGCTATTATAGAATCCATTTCAGCTTTATCAATTCCCAAAACCTTGATTTTGTTTGTGCTTGAAAGCTCCATAACCGCAGTTGTAGGTATCCCTGCTGTACAGAAAAACGCATCAATTTTATTATCTTTCATGGCATCTGAAGAATCACCAAAAGAAAGGTTTTGTTTTTGAATATCGTCAAAAGTAATTCCGTATGCGTTTAAAATTTGCTTAGCATTAAATTCAACACCGCTTCCCGCATCTCCAACAGAAACTCTTTTGCCTTTAAGGTCTGCAATAGAGTCTATGCCTGATGAAGGGTCAGCAATAATTTGACATATTTCAGGATAAACAGCTGCCATGCTTAAAAAACCGTCTGTTTTCTCATTTTGGAAAAGTTCTGTTCCATTATAAGCATAGTCCATAACGTCATTTTGAACAATTGCCATTTCAACTTCACCATCTGTTATAAGACCAACATTGGCCTTTGAAGCACCTGTTGACTGAACGTCAAACTTATAACCTGTTTTTTCACCTAAAACCTGAGCAACAACTCCGCCAAAGGCATAGTATGTTCCTGATGTTCCTCCTGTTGCAAGTTTTATGTTTGTTTTTCCTGAACCGCCTTGAGAAGATGAAGCTCCACCTGAGCATGCGGTAAAAGTCATTGCAAGGGCAAGAAAGCCTGCTGCAAATGCTGTTATTTTCTTTTTCATACTTAAAATCCTCCTAATTGGTTTTCACATTTAAAACACTGACAACACGTCTGTGTTTGATAATAGTCGGATATGATTATATATTAAAATCAGTCAACTTTCAAGAAAAACTTCTCTTCCTTGTAATTAATTTAAAAAATCAAGTTATAAACAAACCTTGGCCTTGTCCGAAGCCGCTTGCCTTTTAAAAAACAATGCCAAAACCCTTAGCTAAAACCGTATCTGCAATTTAGAACGTGCCAAGAGAGAATGGCAAAGCCGCTTTTTCGTGAGTAAAAGTGCCAAACGGAAAGTTGTGGTTTACAAAGCAAAGCCCTTACACTGAAACCCTTGCAGTATATTAAGAACAGTGTTCACCAATGTCTTGCCTTTATTAACATCCGCCTTTGTAAAGAAGTGCGTTAACAATTGCCGCCGCAACATTGCTTCCTCCTCGCCTGCCTTTTGCCACAATAAAAGGCACATCACACTCCATAATCATTTCCTTGCTTTCCACAACATTCACAAACCCCACAGGAACTCCTATAATAAGGGACGGCTTGATGGCTTCTTTCAATATAAGCTCTCGTAAAACAATAAGTGCGGTTGGTGCATTGCCGATAACATATATTCCGTCTTTGTAAAGCTCTGCCGCCTTTTCCATGCTGGCAGCCGCCCTTGTTATGCCTTTTTCCTTGGCGGCACGTTCTATGTCCTCATCAGCCATAAAACACTCAACATTTCCGTTAAACTTTTTTAAAGCTTTTTTATTAATCCCTGACTTTACCATGTTTGTATCGGTTATAATTGTTGTGCCTTTTTCCAGTGCTAAAATTCCGCTCTTTACAGCATCTTTTGAAAACACCATGTTTTCGGCATATGAAAAATCAGCAGTGGTGTGTATAACCCTTTTGACAATGGGCTTTATTTCCTCATCCAGCTCAACTGTCAGCTCGCTTTCAATAATTTCAAAACTTCGCCTTTCAATGTCCGAGGGCAAAACAAATTCAATTTTACTCAAAACTCAATTCCCTCCCTTGCTCCTACTCCTTCGTCAAAGGGATGCTTTATATTTTTGATTTCGCATACATAGTCTGCCTCTTCAATAAGCCAAAGCCTTGGATTTCTTCCCGTCATAACAACCTCTGTTCCTTCACTTCTGTTTAAAATAAGGCTTTTAAGCCTTTCTTCGTCAATAAGTCCAAAGTTAACTGCATGGGTAACTTCATCCAAAACAATTACCCCGCCGTTTTCAACAAACTTAAACCCCTCTTCCAAAATAGAATTATGAACCTTTGTAAGGTTGTCTTGAACTTCTTTTGGCATATGTTTAAAAAAACCAAAGTCTTCTTCACTTCTTAAAACCTTTATGCCGTCAATCTTTTTTAAAATGTCTATTTCTCCTGTTTGAGAACCTTTCATAAACTGAACAAAGGAAACCTTAAGCCCTCTGCCTGCCGCCCTAACAGAAAGTCCCACAGCCGCAGTTGTTTTTCCCTTGCCGTCACCGTAATATAAATGCACTAAACCTTTCATCTTTTCACACCTATAATCTCATATATTTTTTCCATATCCATGTTTTTTCTTATACAGTCTGCTAAAATATCATATTGATTTTCCTTATATTTTATATAATCAAAGCTTTCTGTTTCGGCT
Source organism: Lachnospiraceae bacterium (assembly GCA_040772665.1). Lineage (GTDB taxonomy): Bacteria > Bacillota > Clostridia > Lachnospirales > Anaerotignaceae > JAXGXT01. The sequence goes on from JAXGXT010000001.1 coordinate 395,143, forward strand.
TCAATTTTATTTTTTTCACAAAGCCCGTCAAACAGTTTCTTTGCAATCTCTCCGTTGTCAAAAATCCCATGAACATAAGTGCCTGCAACATTTTTTAAACATGCCCCGTCATTTTTCTCGTTGATTAAGGAAAAACCCCTCCCCGAAACAATTGTTTTGCCCATATGAATTTCATAACCGCTAAACTCACAGTTGTTTAAAAATGAAAACTCATTGGAAACTTCGCCTATTCTGCCTTTAACCTGACGAGTTTCCTTTTCTTTGGAAAAAACAGTTTCAACAGGCAAAAGCCCCATTCCCTCTATTTCACCATAACCTTCCACCGCAAAAGGATCGCTTATTTTTTCTCCGAGCATTTGAAAACCGCCGCAAATTCCAAAAATAAGAACTCCTTCCATGGCATGATGTTTTATAAGCTTTTCCAAGCCTGTTTTTCTAAGCCATTTTAAATCCTCCATTGTGCTTTTTGTTCCCGGAATAATAATAAGATGAGGACTTCCCAATTGAGATATATTTTTTACATATCTCACAGATACATTTTTCATTGACATAAGTGAATTAAAATCCGTAAAATTACTGATTTTCGGAAGCTGTATAACAGCAATGTCTATTGCCCCTTGTTTTTTCTTTTTCTGCGAAAGGCTTAAGCTGTCTTCATCGTCAATATCAACATCTATATAAGGAATTACCCCTAATATCTGTTTATTAACCTTGTCTTCAAGCATTTTTAAACCTGGTTTTAAAATTTCCTTATCTCCTCTGAACTTATTTATAATTACACCCTTAATTCTTTCTTTTTCATACTCTTCCAAAAGCTCCACAGTTCCGTAGAGCTGGGCAAAAACTCCTCCTCTGTCAATATCCCCTGCTAAAAGAACAGGAGAGTCTGCAAGCTTTGCCATCCCCATATTAACAATGTCATCTGCTTTAAGGTTTATTTCGGCAGGGCTTCCCGCACCTTCAATAACAATTATATCATACTCATTGCTTAAAGCATTAAAGCTTTCCATAATTTGAGGGATAAGGCTTTTTTTCATTTTAAAATAATCTGCCGCCGCCATTGAGCCAATGGGCTTACCCTGTAAAATAACCTGAGAACCCATATCGGTTGTAGGTTTAAGAAGTATGGGATTCATATTTACACAAGGCAAAACTCCTGCCGCCTCAGCCTGCATTGCCTGTGCCCGTCCTATTTCAAAGCCGTCTTTTGTCACAAAAGAGTTAAGCGCCATGTTTTGAGATTTAAAAGGGGCAACCTTAAAGCCGTCCTGTTTCATAACCCTTAAAAGCCCTGCAACAATAAAACTTTTTCCCGCACTGCTCATTGTTCCTTGAATCATTAAAGTTTTAGCCATTTTTTTGCTCCTTAATGCTTTCCAAAGCTTTAATAAGTCTTATGTTTTCATGGGTTGTTTTAACTGCAATTCTGTAAAAACCCTTTTTAAGCCCTGTAAAATTTCCGCAGTCACGAACAACAATGTCGTGTTCATAAAGCTTTTCATATAAATCTTTCTCCGCTTTGAAAAATATATAGTTAGCATCAAAACCGTATATTTTTTCAACAAAAGGCGAAAGGTTTTTAAGCAGAAATATCTTTTCTTGATTTATAAATTTTTGTGTCTTTATTAAAAACTCATTGTCTTTTGCAGCTTTAACTCCTGCGCATTGGGCAACAACAGAAACACTCCAAGGCTGAATGCAGGTTCTTATTTTTTTTAAAACATTAACGTCATTATAAATTCCATATCCAAGCCTTAACCCTGCCATGGAATACATTTTTGTAAAAGCCTTTAATATAAACACCCCTTTGTTTTTAAGGGAATAATTTTCGCCGTTTTCAACAAAATCATTAAAACATTCATCAACTGCCATAAAAATATTATTCTTTTTACATCTTTTGACTATTTTTTCCATCAATTCCAAATCAATCAATTTTCCTGTCGGATTGTTGGGATTGCAGATAAAAATTATATCTGTTTCTTTTGTAAGCAATTCTAAATAATCTTCTTCTATACAAAAGTTGTTTTCTTCTTTTAATACATAATTTTCAACTTCACATCCGCACACTGAAAGAGCCTGTCTGTATTCCTCAAAAGACGGACAAATCAAAACAGCCTTTTTAGGTTTAAGAGCAAATGCAATGGCAAAAATAAGCTCTGCCGCACCGTTTGTACAGATTATATTGCTTTTGTCAACACCTTCCCTTTCGGCAATCGCTTCCGCAAGCTCACTGTAATTAACATCAGGATATACGTTTGCAATATCAACTGCCTCCTTTGCCGCCTTTGCAACAAACTCAGGCATACCAAGAGGATTTAAGTTTGCCGAAAAATCAAGTTTATTCTTATTTGTATAAACATCTCCGCCATGCTTATGCATAATTTCTCCTTTCAAAAAATACCGATAATACACACAATTCCCATCATTAAAAATGTTGCTCCATACATAAGCCTGTTTGCTGAAATAATATCTTTGTTTTCAACCTCTCTAAAAAAATCGCCTATTGTTTGTTTTTTATAAAGCTTTTCAAAATACCATGCATCGCCACCAAGGATAATTCCTAAAGCACCTGCACATGCCGCCTCGGTTTGTGCTGAATTAGGACTTTTATGGTTAAGCCTGTCCCTTTTAAAAATCCGCCATGAGTTTTTTCCGTCAAGTCCTAAAAGAAAAGCCGAAACAACAATTAAAACACCTGAAAGCCTTGAGGGTATAAAATTTATAAAATCATCAAACCTTGCCGCCGCTTTTCCAAAGTCTATATATTCTTGGTTTTTATAGCCTATCATGCTGTCCATGGTGTTTACAGCCTTATAAAAATATCCAAAAACTCCGCCGCCTATAACCATATAAAAAATGGGAGCAATAACACCGTCGGAGGTGTTTTCTGAAACAGTTTCAACAGCGGCCTTTATAATTCCCTCTTTTGTTAAGTTTTTTGTATCTCTGCCAACAATCATGCCTACAGAAGTTCTTGCCAAATCCAAATCCTTATTTTCAAGGGCATAATACACTTTCATACTTTCCTTTTCAAGGCCCTTTGCCGCAAGACATTGCCAGCACATTATACTTTCTGCCAAAACACCTGCTGTCACATTAATTTTGTATAGTAAAGTAAGTATTATTAAGGGTATGACAGTAAAAATCAAAATAATCAAAACAACAAGAACTCTCCCTGCCAGTATGTCATTTTTAATGTTTTTTCTTAAAAAGCTTTCACTTTTTTTTATAACCTTTCCCATAAGCACAACAATATGAGGAAAATTATAAGGGTCGCCAAAAATCAAATCCATGAAAAACCCTATTAAAAGAGGCAAAATAAATCTTGTCATTTTATTTCTCCCAAAATTCTTAACTTTCCGTTTTTATATTCTGTTATATATCCACAGCCGTTTGCCCTGTGATAGTCATAAAACTCACCGCCGCAAAGTTTGTTTAAAACAGCCATAATGCTCCCCCCGTGAACTATAAAAGCAATTTTTGAAAACCCTTTTTCTGCGGCAGCTTCAACTGCCCAAAAAAATCCTTTTAAGGTTCTGTCTGTAAAATCCTCAAGGCTTTCACCATTGGGGAAACCTGATTTTCCGCCGCTTAAAACCCATAAATTATAAACTTTGTTGTTTTTAAGCTCTTCAAAATTTTTATATTCAAAATCTCCAAAGTCTGTTTCGTTTAAGTTTTTGCATTTAAAAAACATACTTTTTGGATAAATCAATTCCGCCGTTTGTATGCATCTTTTATAATCACTTGTAAAAACAGCTTCGGCACAAGGGTAAGCAGTTGAAAATTCAGACGATATTATGTCCTCATCTGTTTTGCCCACATACCGCTTTTCTTCGTTTCCTTTTGTTTTAAAATGTCTTATAAATATTATTTTCATTTTTTTCTTTCCTTTATAACGCTTGGAACACCGCAAAAAACCCTTGTTACACTTTCCGCCCTTTGGGCAAGCACACAACATGCTCGTCCTGTTTCTTCCCTCCAAAGCCTTTCAAAAGCATCAAGGGGTATAATTCCGCTTCCAATTTCGTCTGTAATTATAACCTGAAAATCCAATGTCTTAGTTTCTTCCATAACATCTTTGTTTTCTTTAAGCCAAGCTTTTACAAGAATATGAAAACCGTAAAGTACTTTTTTATTTTCCATATCACCCTCATTAGCAAAAAAAACATCGTTGTTTGTAAAACCGTATTTATTTAAACAAAAGTTCAGCTTTCCCTGATACTTTCCTCCAATAATCAAATCCATAACCCACCGCCTGAAATTATTAAAACAATAATTATTTCACATATCTGCAGAAAAAACCCTGCCAAATCCCCCGTCATTCCTCCGAAGTTTTTAAATGCAAGGCTTCGAAAAAAGAAAACCCAAATAAGTACAGAAAAAACAGTAATTCCCCCCAAAACAGGAGAAATAATAATAAAACAACAGCCGGTTAAAACCCCAATCGTTAAAAGCACAGCCAAAACCGTCTTTTTTGAGGCATCCTTTGTAAAGCTGTTAAGGGAACCTTGATTTTTCGCATTTTTCATTGTCAAAACAATAATTCCGCTTAAAGCTCTTGATAAAACAAAACCTAATGCAACAATTACCGCCGCTTTACCCTTTGTAATCTGCGAAGAAAAAGCCGCATACAAAATAAAATATATAACACTCCATATAATTCCAAATGCCCCCGCATGAGGGTCTTTTAATATTTCAAGCTTTCTTTCTCTTTCGCTGTAACTGCTTAAAGCATCCGCAGTGTCAATAAATCCGTCTGCGTGTATGCCGCCTGTGATAATAATAGGAACTGCCATAAGCAAGGCTCCCTTTAAAAATAAATTAAACCCTAAAATATCAGAAACCTTAAACACAGCCAAATAAAAAAGACCTATAACAAACCCCACAACAGGAAAAAAACAAAGTGCCAATGCCATGTTTTTTTCACTCCATTTTATATTTGCCACAGGAATTTTAGAAAACATGGAAAAGGCTATGCACAGAGGCTTAAACATTTTAAACCTCCCCTCCTTTATGATATACCGCAATTGAATATACACATTCTGCCGCTGTTTTGGATTTTTCAAAAATCCATTTATTAACCAGTGACAAAAGCCTTATATATTCTTCCGTTTCCTCACTATATTTAATTCCGTCGGAAAAAACATCGTTTGAAACAATAACAATCTTTTTTGCTTTTTCTTCAAGGCGGCTTAATTCATTTTTAATTTCCAAAAAACAATCTTCCGCTGTTTTTTCTTCACCTTCAAAAAGATAGTTTGCACAAAGGTTTCCCATACACTCAATAAGAACAGTGCTGTTTTTTTCAATATGGGCACTTCCCAAATATTTTTCTATTTCCAAGGTTTCAAAGCCTTTGTCAGCTCTTTGCTTTTGATGTGCCATTACCTTTTTTTGACCCTCTTCACCATAAACCTTCATTGTTGCAATATAATATTTTTTCCCTTTTTCACTGCCTGACAATTCTTCGGCAAACATTGATTTGCCGCTTCCGCTTCCGCCGAAAACAAATATAATTTCAGCCATTTTTATTTAAACTCCTTGTATCTTTCTATATTAATTTCCTCAAATGTGCTCATTTTTAAATAAACCTCTCCGCACATTTTAATAAGAGGAATAAGCATAAGTGCCCCCGTTCCCTCACCAAGACACATGTCTGCATCAATAAAAGCCTTAAGACCAAGCTCTTTAAGAATACGCTCTGCACATGGTTCATGGCTTAAATGGCTTGAAAAAATATAATCCTTTACATCAGGAGAAATTTTTACTGCGCAAAGAGCCGCCGCAGAAGAAACAAATCCGTCTATAACAGCAGGTATTTTATGTATTGCCGCACCAAGAAAAACTCCTGTCATGGCGGCAATTTCAAGCCCGCCCAAAGCACAAAGACCTTGAAAAGCACCCCAGTTTTTTCCCTCTAATCTTTCAACAGCCTTTGAAACAACCTTTACCTTTTTTTCATAACCTTCTTTTGAAAGCCCCGCGCCGAAACCTGTGGCTTCTTTTGAGGATATGCCCAAAAGCCATGCACTAAGGGCGGAGGCTGATGTTGTGTTGCCTATTCCCATTTCTCCAACAGCAATAATTGTATAACCTTTTTTCTTTAAACTTTCCGCAGCTTCAATGCCGCAGCAAATTGCTTTAAAACATTCTTCCTCTGTCATGGCATTTTCTTTTGCAATGTTTTTTGTTCCCTTGGCTATTTTTCTGTCTGCAACACGAAAAGGTATCAGCTCTTTATTTTCATAACATCTGTTATTTATGCCTGCATCTATTACAAAAACATCAGCATCTATGGATTTTGCCATGATTGCGGCACTTGTTTTGTGTTTTTCAAAGTTTTCACAAACAACAGCGGTTACCTCCTGACCTGTTTGTGTAACACCTTCGCTGACAACTCCATGGTCGCCGCACATCACTGTAAGGGCAGGATTAACAGCAGGAAACACTCCTTCATTAATTGCACATATCCTTGAAATAACCTCTTCCATTTCCCCAAGGCTTTTAAGAGGTTTTGCAATGGATTTCCATCTGTTTTTTGCATATTCTTTATATTTTATATCCAAAGGCTCTATTTGTTTTGTTATTTCATGCAAATCCTTTATCTCCATTTGCCGCACCGCTTTAAAAACTCAAAGGCCGCACCAATGTTGCTGTAAAAATGAATGTGCGGAAACCCTGCAAAGGTGTTTTTCTTTGACACAAAACACTGCCACTTCTTGCCGCCCACAGGCTTAACGGCACTGCAAACCTCTCCGTTTTCAGTTGAATCCCAATAGTGAAATTCATGTCCTCTAAAAATAACTCCTGCATCTCCAAAAACAGTTTTTTCCTTTGTTTCAAGCTGAATGTATCCAAACCTTACAAGACGTTCTGTTTTAATACCGTCACCGTCTAAAAAACCAACCATTGGATAAGCAAGACCTTTCATGTTTTCAAGTGTTTTTTGAAGATATAAAAAACCTCCGCACTCTGCAATACATGGCATTCCCTTTTCAAGGGCATCATGTATGCTTTTTCTCATTGAAACATTTGCCGAAAGTTCTTTTGTAAAAAGCTCGGGATAACCGCCGCATAAAATCATTCCGTCCACTCCGCTTGGAATTTCCTTGTCTTCAAGGGGAGAAAAGTTTATAATTTTTGCACCCATATCTTCCAAAAGCTTTAAGTTTTCATTATAGTAAAAACAAAAAGCACTGTCCTTGGCAACGGCTATGCTAAGAGGTTTTTCAATGGTTGGAACATTGTCTTCTTTGCACTCAATTTCCTCTGCCGTTTCTGCAAGTTCAATAAGCCCGTCTATATCAACAGTTTCAATAACCTTAACGGCAAGCCTGTAGATTTTTTGCTGAAGGTCTTGTATTTCATAAGGTGTAACAAGGCCCAAATGTCTGCTTTTAAGTGTAAATTCCTTAAGTTCAGGCAGATATCCGTAAACCTTTATGTCAAGTTCCCTTTCAATAACTTCCTTAATTGAAAAATAATGCTGTGAAGAAATTTTGTTTAAAATAACTCCTTTTATATTGCTGTCCTGTCTGTATTCAATAATTCCCTTTATTATGGAAACAAGCGTAAGGCTCATGCCTTTACAGTTAATAATAAGCACAGACGGTGTTTTTGTAGCCCTTGACACATCATAAGTTGAGGCTTTTTCACTTGTTCCCCCAAGGCCGTCATAATATCCCATAACCCCTTCCATAACAACAATGTCAGATTCTTTTTCCTCATTAAGAAGATATTTAACCTGTTCGTCACTGCATAAAAAAGTGTCAAGGTTACCGGTTTTTGCGCCTAAAACATTTTGATGAAACAAAGGGTCTATATAGTCAGGCCCGCATTTAAAAGCGGAAACCTTAAACCCTTTTATCATAAAAGCTTTGATAACGGCACATGTTATCATGGTTTTTCCGCTGTCGCTTTTTGGGGCTGTAAAAAGTATTTTTCTCAAATCAAATCACCAAATCTTTCCTGTAAATGAAATTATATAAATAGGGTTTTGAGCCTCCATTAGATTTATTTCCCCTATTTTTTTGTTCTTTGAAACATTAAGGCTGATAATTTCATAATCCTCAATTTCTCTTTCTTTAAAAACTTCAAGTAAAATCCACACCGTTTCCAAAGATATTGCATTTACCACAATTCTTGTCAATGGATTTTTTTCAAAAACAGCCTTAATTATTTCTTTCATACTGCCGCCGCTTCCGCCGATAAACACATGTGTCGGAGACGGAAGAGTTTTTATACATTCAGGGGCATTGCCAAGAACCTCTAAAACATTATCCGCACCTAAGTTAAACTTGTTTTTTCTAATCAGCTCTATTCCCTTTTCTTCACGCTCAACTGCAAACACTTGCCCATCTTTGCAAATAAGCCCTATTTCACAGCTGAGAGAGCCTGTTCCCGCCCCTATGTCATAAACAACGGAATTGCTTTTAAGCCTAAGCTTTGAAAGAGAAACTGCCCTTACCTCAGATTTTGTCATGGGCACACTGCCCCTTATAAAATCCTTATCATCAAAACCATGAGAGCAAGATATAGTATTTTGGTTTTCAATAAGCATAACGCTAAGGGGCGAAAAACTTTCATATAAAAAATCTTTTGCTTTTCCAAAGCGAAGTTTTTCCTTTTCCTGTCCTAAGTTTTCACCTATAATAACATCCATGTTTTCCAAGCCATATAAAGAAAGAGTTCTGCAAACACTGTCTGCTGTGTTTTCTCCTCCCAAAAGCAAAAACACAGACTTTTCCTTTAAAACATGAACAATAAAACTTTCATTTCTTCCATGCAGACTTATTGTTTTCACATCTTCATATGTTTTCCCCGCTATGTTCATAAATTCGGAAAATGAGGAAATTCCGCTTATATATTCTTTTTCCAAATCTAAATCAAGACATCTTATTTCTTTTGCACCGCTGAAAAAACCAATATCTCCGGAAAAAATAACGGCCGCTTTTTCAAAGCTTTCCTCTTCCATTATTTTTCTAATTGCCTTAGAGTTATACTCATTAAAAAATCTTTTGTTTTTTATTTCAAGACTGTTATAAAGCCTTTTTGTTGTTATAACAATATCGCTTTCTTCAATTGCTTTAATGGCTTTAAGTGTCAGGCTTTCACGACTTCCCATGCCTCCGCCTATTATAAAGACTTTCCTTTTTAGGTTAAAAGTTTTTGAAATTTCTTTCTTTGTTTCTTCAAAAGAAAATCCCTTTTCACTTGGTCTGCCTATTATTATGGGGGTTGCACCCGCATTTTTGCAGGCATCCAGCTTTTCTTTAAGCCCTCCAGCCTTGCCTGTTTCCTTTGTCACAAGAAACTTGCCTTTTGAAAATTCAAGCATTGCTTCGTTGGCTTTTTGAGAAAAAGGGCCTTGCATACAAATTATGTTTTTTGCTTTAAAGCCTGAATCAAGACAAACTTTCAAATTTTCAGCCATTGGCAAAATTCTTGGAAAAAGCCTTTCCTCAAAGTTTTTAACCTGTGTAAATTTTTTAATTTCTTTACTGCCTGTTGTTATAAGAGCATTCCCACTGTTTTCATTTAAAAAAACCACTGCCTCTTCTATGTTTTTAACATATACTGCCTCCTTGACAGCACAAGTTTCTTTTTCACGCAAAAAACGAATATACTTTAAATCCGCTTCTTCACAGGCATTTAATATGTTTTTTGTAACCTCTTTTGCAAAGGGATGTGTAGCATCAATTACAAGCTTAGGGTTCTCCTTTTGAAAAACATTTTTCATTTCATTAAAATCAAGCCTGCCCTTTGAAAGCTTTATAAACTCTCCTTTTTCAAGCACTTCTTCTCCATATTCCGTGGCAACAAAAACAAGGGTTTCTATTTTGTTTTCATTAAGAAACCTTTGTATAAGCTTTCCCTCTGTTGTTCCTGAAAAAAGCAGAACCTCTACCATATCTTCACCGCCTAAATATCATATCCTCGAGGTGTTACAATTTTTCCTTTTATAACTTTTGTTTGGCTGTTTCCTATAAAAACAGTTGTAAACATATCCGCAGAGTAATCTTTCAGTTCTTTTAATGTTGTTATTTCACAGGCTTCTCCCCTTCGGCCTATGTTTTTTACAATGCCGCAAACTGTGTTTTCAGTTTTATACATAAGCATAATATCACATGCTTTTTTTAAATAGTCACTTCGTTTTTTGCTTGAGGGGTTGTAAAGGGAAACAACAAAGTCTGCCTCTGCCGCCGCTTTTAATCTTTTTTCGATGGTTTCCCAAGGTGTAAGAAGGTCGCTTAAACTTATAACCGCAAAATCGTGGGTAAGGGGAGCACCTAATAACGCCCCTCCGCTTAATGCCGCTGTTACGCCGCTTATTACCTCCACCTCTATATCAGAGTATTCTTTTGAAACTTCAATCATAAGGGAAGCCATGCCGTAAACCCCCGCATCACCGCTGCAAACAATTGCCACCATACTTCCCTTTGCGGCTTCTTCAAAGGCAATTATACACCTTTCCTTTTCCTTTTTCATAGGAGTAGTTATAAACCGAGCTTTTTTAAATTCATCTTTAATCAAGTCCACATAAACAGTGTATCCCACAATCACATGACATTTTGCCAAGATTTTAGCGGCTTTTATTGTCATTTCTTCAATTCCGCCGGGGCCTATTCCCACAACATATATTTTATTCAAAACCAACACTCCATATCTTTTCATAAACGGAAATAGTTACACCATTAAGGCTTCGCTTTTTCACAACAGCCTTGCCGTTTTCAGAAGAAAGACAAGCGGCTCTTTCACAAACATTGTCAACCCCTGTAACTTTTGAAACAAACTCCGATTGTATAAAACTTCCCTTTGCTTTTTTTAATTCCTCCGCACTGTAAAACAAAAGCTCTAACCCCGTTTCCTTACAAAATTCCAAAAGCCCTGTTTCTTCTTTTTTTATGTCAATTGTGGAAACATTTAAAACAGATTCAAAAAATAAGTTTTCTTCACTGAAAACAATGTCTGTAAATTCCTTTATCGCCTCTTTGGAAACACCTTTTCTGCACCCTATTCCAACACATAAAACCTTCGGCACAAGATGAAGTGTTTCATTAAAAATCTGGTCTTTTTTGTATGAAATGCTTATTCCCAAGTTTTTATTATTAACTGAAAAAGGAATTTGTCCCTTTAAATTTCCTTGACAAAAAAAACCCATATCCTTTTTTTCAAGAAGTGCGGCAGAAACCTTTTTAAGCAGATTTCTTTCAATTGAAATAAGTGAATTATTCTTTGCAAAAATATCAACAGCAAAAACATCGTTTATATCTGTTGCTGTGCTTATTACAGGCTGGGCACCTAAAATTTCGCTAAGCCTAATGGCAAGGGTGTTTCCTCCGCCTACGTGTCCGCTTAAAATGGGAACTGCAAACCTGCCTTTTTCATCAACTACAACAACTGCAGGGTCTGTAAATTTATCCTCTAAAAACTCTGAAATACTTCTCACAGCAATTCCTGCGGCACCTATAAAAACCATGTCTTCTTTGTTTTCAAAACAAGTTTTTGTGAAATCTCTAAGCCTTGTTTTTTCCAAACCCTCATAATCATATGTGGTAAAGCCCTTTGCGTTTGTTTTGTCACATAACAGTTTATTTAAAACACAGCCATTTTTTGTAAAGCTGATTATTTTCATCTATAACAGCCCCTTGCGAAATTCTGTTGTAAATTCAGGGTTATAAAGAAAGGATTTTTCACCTTCTTTTTTCAAAACCTCACCCACAATAATAAGCGCTGTTTTTGTTATGCCCTTATTTTTAGCCTCCATGGCTAAATTGCCTATTGTGGAAACAATTTTTATTTCATCATCCCAAGTGGCTTTATAAACAATGGCGGCAGGTGTTTCACTGCTATAGCCGCCCTTTATTAATTCTTGTGCAAGTTCTTCAATCATTGCCGCACTTAAAAAAATCACCATTGTGGCATTATGGGATGCAAGAAGACTTATTTTCTCTTTTTCAGGAACAGGGGTTTTGCCCTCCATTCTTGTTATTATCACACTTTGGCTAACATCAGGAAGTGTGTATTCAATTTTAAGGCTTGATGCCGCACCAAAAAGAGAACTTACCCCCGGACAAACGTCATATTCAATTCCAAGCTTTTCAAGACCTATAAACTGCTCTTTTACAGCACCAAAAATACTTGGATCTCCTGTATGAAGCCTAACTGTTGTTTTTCCCTTTCTTTCAGATTCTTCCATAACAAAAAGAATTTCGTCCAATGTCATTTCGGCACTGTTATAAACTGTGCATTCGTCCTTTTTATATTTAAGAAGTTCAGGATTAACAAGGCTTCCCGCATAAATTATAACATCGGCCTCACCAAGAAGTTTTGCCCCCCTTACGGTTATTAAATCTGCCGCTCCGCTTCCCGACCCAACAAAATGCACCATAAAATCAATCCTTCTTTCTTACGATTACTGTTGTAAAATAACCTGCCTGATCTTCACTATCACTTAAATCAAAATATACCCTTTCATTTTCCATGCCGCAGTTTGTTACTGCGCAGGCTAAAAATTCAGGGTTTTCCAAAACCATCTCATGTATACTTTTAAGAGAGTTTCCGGCTTTCATAAAAACTTTCGTTCCCTCAAGGTTAATATAATCCCTCACATCTTTGTGCAGAGCAGGTATTATATGAAGCGGCTCTTTCATTGAGGTAAGGCTTGTTTTAACACTTGCCGCAACGGCACAAAAACTTGGCACTCCCGGGCAAACCTCAGTTTCAAAACCCATTTTCTCAATTTTTTTTTGTATATAAGAAAATGTTGAAAAAATAGAAATATCCCCTAAATTTATAAGTGCGGCATTTTTGCCGTTTTTTAAAACCCGGGCTATTTTTTCTGCATTTTCGCTGTGTCTTTCATCCATTTTTTCCTTTTCCTTAACCATAAGAAAAGGCAAATATAAAACTTCTTTTTTTGATATGTCAATAACCTTTGAAACAATATCCAAAGCCGCATTTTTTTCTCCCGATGTTTGAGGAACAGCCAAAACCTCACATTCTTCAATAATTCTTACAGCCTTAAGTGTCAAAAGTTCAGGGTCTCCGGGGCCAACCCCCACACCAAACAATTTGCCTTTCATAGTTTTCCTCCAAATTCCTCTAAAAGCCTGCCGCCATTTTCTCCCACAGAAAGCAAACCGTATCTTTCACTAAATATTATGGCTCCTGTTTCAACCATGCCATAAACTCTTTTGTTTAAATGATACTCAACCTTTTTTGTTATACTTTCAAACACAGTCTTTCTTATGCCAAGCCTGTCCAAAACCTCTATTGCGCCATCAACAGTTACACAGTCCATAATTTCTTTAGAGCCTTCCGAAGAAAAAAAACAAGCATGAGCCGTTATTATTTCCATTCTGCAATCTCCAAAAGATGAATGGGTGTTCATTATGCCCCCGGCAATTTTTACAAACTTTCCTGCATGGCCTATGAAAAGAAGCTTTTTAAAACCTTGCTCCAAGGCATAGTCAAGGGTATCACCAATAAAATTCGAGCATTTAATTTGAGAAATGCCATTAAGTCCGTCAATATTTAAAGCAAAGGTTTCTCCATAATTTCCCGGAGTAACAATAAGTTTATCCTCACCGTTTTCCAAAAGCATTTTCATCTGCACACCAATTGTGTCACTTATGGCCTGAAGGCTCATAGGCTCAACAATTCCGCTTGTGCCTATAATAGAAATTCCGCCTATAATGCCCAGCTGAGAATTAAAAGTTCTTTTTGCCCTTTCTTCCCCTTCAGGAGAGAAAACAGTAATATGAAACCCCTCTGTATATCCATACTTAAAAGCGGTTTCCTCAACGGCTTCTTCAATCATTTTTCTTGGAACAAGGTTAATTGCGGCACTTCCAACAGGCTGTTCAAGGCCTTTTTTTGTTACTCTGCCTATGCCTTCGCCTCCGTCAATAACAATTTCTTTTTCCGTCTTAATAACCTTAACGTAAATTCTCATGCCGCTTGTTGAATCAACATCATCTCCGCCATCTTTTATAACACAGCAAACCGCCTCGTTTAAAGAAAAATCTGCATCAAAAACAGAAACTGTGACCTTTATTCCCTTCGGCGTTATAACGCTTATCTGCTGTATTTTTTCCTGGCTTAAAAGCATTTGACAAGATGCCTTTGCGGCAAGAGCCGCACAAGTGCCTGTGGTATAGCCAAGCCTTAATTTTTTATTGTTTTTTGTTATATATAAATCAAGGGGCATTTTAAATCTCCAAATGTTTTTTAATTTTATCTGTATACATCTGCCTCACATCTTCATATTCCCCAAGGCCTTTAAGTATAACTCTGACGTTTTTTCCCTTATCTTTGAAGTACGTCTTCCAGCTTTCATCTTCCCCTGCCATATCGTTTTCAGCATGATCTCCTGCCACAAGCATAAAAGGTGCCAAAACAATGTTGTTATATTTTTTACAAATCTCTTCACCTATATCTTCAATTTCAGGATACCCTTCCACAGTTGCGACAAAAACATTTTCATAGCCTTTGGCTTTAAAAATATAATCCATTGCACAATAAATTGTATTTGTATGGTGGCTTGTTCCATGCCCCATCAAAACAAGGGCTTCGTCTTTTTTAACAGGTATTTCTTTGCTGACAATTTCAACAAGTCTAAACAAATCCTCAGTTGTATATAAAAGAGGTTCTCCTATTTTAAACACTTCAAAACTGTTTTCAAACCTTTTTCCATGGCTGCACATCTTTTCATATTCAATTCCGGGAAGCAAATGTGTGGGCTGAATAAAAACTTCTTTAACTCCAAGGCTTAACATATTCTCTAAAGCTTTGTTTATATCATTTATATTTATGCCCCTTTTTTCAAGGCTTTTAATAATCATTGAGCTTGTGTAAGCACTTTCAAAAACATAATGAGGAAACTCAGTTTTTATTTTTTCTTCCACAGCAAAAATATTCTTTTTATAACTTTCAGTGTATGTTGTTCCAAAGCTTACAGCAATAATTCCCTTTTTGTGCATAAAACATTTCCTCCTATAAAAGCTTAAAAGTTCCCTATTAAACAGCAGCAGTAAACACATAACTTTATATCTGTTTTGCCGCCGAAAATATTTTTGTTTATTTTATCATAAATAAGCAAAAAGATACAGTTCAATTTCCGCACAGAAAGAAGACTCCGCCTTTGCGGGCGGAGCCTTCTTCTTCTAAGGAGAGTACATTTATTATGAAAATTATTATTATGTTCAAACATTTACCATAGGTTTCCTTGGTCATTAAAAATAAGCTCTTGGGCTTCACCAATAACCTCCAGGTTTTCATTTGCCATTGCCTCTTCAAGCATACTTTCCGAAATGTATATATACTCCATCTCAATGGTATTTTTAATTCTTATCATTCTTATTTTATCCTTATCAACCTCAATGCATGTTTTAATGCAAAGCTGAATTGTTTCTTTATCATTTTGCATAATCATGGGAATCTTTGAAAACCCCAGAACAGTTGACGTAATGGTGTTAGGATATGTGGCCTCTAAATCCAGCTCATCAAAAACTCTTTTGCTTATAACATCAACAAGGCCTATGGCATGGCCGTTGCCATGAGTTTCTTCCGTAAGACTTAAAACCGCCCTTTTTTGCGCCTTAATTCCGCCGCTGGCATATGGAGTTGCAAATGTTCCCGTGATGTTTGGATCCATGCCCTCGCCGCTTATATTTTTTCCAAACTCATCAACCACAAGCACATCGCAGTCGTCAAAAAATATTTTAGGCATTTTGCTGATGGCATCTTTAAGAAGTTCAGGCTCTTCCTTATCTATTTCATCAGGCAGCAACGCTTTAACTTCACATGTTTCATCAAAGGCATTTTCTATAATGCCCACACCAAAAAGTATAGGTGAATTTTTCATTATAATCCTGCCGAATGTGGGCACAAGATATGCCATTTGCTTAAACCCTGTTGAATGGCAGCTTTCTGCCCCTTCACGTTTTCCAAGGCCAATTGTCATCATTTTCATAAGTCCGCTTTCATATTCCCCTCTGAAAGCTGTATGGGCTTTAATTCTTCCGCAGATAATTATTCCGTCTGCCTCTGCGGCATTTTTATCAATTCTAACCTCTAACCCCTCAGGGGAGTATCCTATAACAACTGTGTCCATACATGAAACTATAGGACACCCTACAGTTTCTTCCGTAATTCCTAAGGAACGAAGAATTTCTGTCTGCCCCTCGGCAGTTCCCCCTCCGTGGCTTCCCATGGCAGGAACAACAAAAGGCTTAGCACCTTGAAATTTACAAAAATCAGCTATTGTTTTAATTATCAAAGGCATATTTGATATTCCTCTGCTGCCTGCTGTAATGCAAATTTTCATGTCAGCCTTCACAAAAGAGGAAAACTTGTTTTGCGCCAGCTGGTCTAATATAACGTTGGGTATTTCCTGAATTTCTATTTTAGGTCTTTGAAATTTCTGTCTTACTTTTATCATTTTTGGAATTTTTACATCTTTAAGTATGCTTGATATAACACGTTCTTTTGCCTCCATGAAAAAGTCACCCCTCGCTAAAGTTCTAAAGTTTAAATTCCTCTTGCACCAAGAAGCCTTGGCAGCACAAGAGATATTTCAGGCAAATATGTAATAAGAAGAAGTGCAATCAATGTGGTTATGAGCAAAGGCCAAAGAGCCTTTACAATCTGACTTATATTTATTTTGGCAATGTTGCAGGCAACAAATAAATCCAATCCAACAGGAGGTGTAATAAGCCCTATGGCAAGGTTAACAACCATTATTATTCCAAAATGAAGAGGATTAACCCCAACCGATGTTGCCAAAGGAAGCATAAGAGGTACAAGAACAATAATTGCAGAACTTGCATCAAGAAAGCATCCTGATATAAGCAAAAGTATGTTTATTAAAAGAAGAATAATGAATTTGCTGCTTGTTGTTGCCATAACCCATGCAACAAGCTTTGCAGGCACACCCTGGCTTACAATTATATACGAAAACGCCGATGCCCCCAT
Organism: Lachnospiraceae bacterium; assembly: GCA_040772665.1. GTDB lineage: Bacteria > Bacillota > Clostridia > Lachnospirales > Anaerotignaceae > JAXGXT01. The sequence continues at coordinate 412,123 of JAXGXT010000001.1, forward strand.
AATTATAAAAATAACTGTTGCTGAACCTATGGCAGCCTTAACAAGCATCTTTGGTACATCCTTAACCTTCAATTCTTTATACACAAACATTCCTACAATAAAACCGTATACAACGGAAACTCCAGCTGCCTCTGTAGGTGTAAAGATTCCTCCGTAAATACCGCCCAATATAATAACAGGCATTAAAAGAGCAAAAAAGGCACTTTTAAAAGCTTCAAACTTCGCCTTTGCAGTTGTCTTTTCCTGACTTCCGCCGTAACCTCTGCACTTTGAAATAAAGTAGTTTAAAATAATTAAAAGCCCGCCGAATAACAACCCGGGAACAATTCCTCCCATAAACATGTTGCCGACAGAAACCTCTGCCTGAACAGCATACACAATCATAGGTATGCTTGGAGGTATGATTATTCCTATTGCTCCTGCAGTTGCCATAATTGCCGCCGCATAACCCTTGTCGTATCCTGCCATTACCATTGCAGGTATAAGAATTCCGCCAAGTGCCGCAACCGTTGCAGGCCCGGAGCCTGATATTGCCGCAAAAAACATGCTTGTTACAATGGCAACAAGGCCAAGTCCTCCTGAAAATGAACCTATACATTCGTTTGCAAAATCAATAAGCCTTTTTGAAAGACCTCCCGTTTCCATAAGGGAGCCTGCCAGCATAAAAAATGGAATTGCAATAAGAGAATATGAATCCGTTGCAGCATATACAAGCTGAGGAACAAGAGATGGGGGCAGTTTTCCTATAATCGTTATGGAAAGAAGCGCCGCAAACCCAAGGCTCACCGCAATGGGAACGTTTATAAAAAGAAATATTACGAAAGTTACAGTTAAAATTCCTACCATTGTTATCAACTCCTCCTTTCAAAGCGAGAATTTATAAAAGACCCTCGGATATGTGAAGTTCATCTTCTTCTTGTGTTTTTCCCTTATTATTAAAGAAATCTTCTTTTATCACTTGAACAATTCTTAAAATTGTCAGCGAAAAACCTATGGGCAGCGACATGGATATATAAAAAATCGGCATCCTCATGGCTATGGTGGATTGATTTGTTTTAAACTGTTTTTGAGTGATTTCAACTGAATAATATATTAAAACCACACAGAATAAAATCGCCACAATATAGGCAAAAAATATTATCCCGCGCCTTATTTTAACAGGAAGAACATTTGTAAAAGCATCCACACCCAAATGGCTTCTTGTTTTAAATCCAAGGCTTATGCCAAGGCATGAACTCCAAACAAAAAGCGCACGCAAAAGTTCTTCACTCCAAGGAATTGAATAATGAAACCAATATCTTGTTATAACCTGTATGAAACACACCACTGTCATTACCGTAAATGTAACAGTTAAAATTCCTTCTTCTATATGATCAAAAATCTTTAAAAAAATATTTTTCTTTTTCATCTGCTCTCCCCTCCTGCAATCACATTGCTTGTGTATAAGCGGAAAAATTTTGAAAGTTTAACTATAATGTTTCACATTTAATGTTTTATCCCGAAGGCAAACCTAAAACAGTACACCTTCGGGATAGAAATGTATCTTATTTAGATGCGTCCTCAACAGCTTTAATCATTCCGTCAACAAGGTCTGCGCCTATTATGCCTCTGTATTGTTCATAAACATCCATTGCTGCATCTTTAAAAACTTGCTGCTGATCAGGTGTAAGCTTTGTTACTTCACAGCCATAGTCTTCAAACTTTTTAATAAGAATTTCATCATTTTCAGCAATAAGATTATTTATGTAATCCGCCGCATCTTCCGAAGCCTTTATAAATATTTCCTTGTCTTCAGGAGAAAGGCCTTCAATTAAATCCTTGTTCCACATAATCCATGCAGGATCCCAGCAATATGTCCAGGATGTTATGTATGGGCAAACTTCATAAAGTTTGTTTGAATCTATAGCCGCAACAGGGTTTTCCTGTCCGTCAACAGTTCCTTGCTGAATTGCCGTATACACTTCTGCCATGTTAAGTATTGTAGGGTCTGCTCCCCAAAGGCGGAATGTGGAAACAAGAGCCTGCGCCTCGGGAATACGTATTTTAAGACCTTTAATATCTTCAGGTTTTTCCACTTTTCTTTTTGAGTTGGTAAGGAATCTCATGCCGTTTTCAACAACCGAAAATGCTATACAGCCGTTAGGCTCAAGCCATGTTTTAGCTTCCTGAGCAATCTCACTTTCTTTCATTACTTTAAATCCTGTTTCTCTGTCAGGGAACATAAAAGGAAGTGCAAAAACCGCATATTTTTCGTTAAAGCCTTGATAGCTAAGACCTGAATGGATCATAATCTGTAAAGCTCCTGTTCCTGTCATTTCAACAATTGAACGGTTGCTTCCTCCCGAAAGAGAACCGGCAGGGTGAGCCTCAACAGTGTATCTTCCATCTGTTCTTTCTTCTAATAATTCTCCAAGATGTTCAAGACCTATCTGCCATGGATGAGTTGCATTAAAAGGATGTGATGCAAGAAGAACTTGTTTTTCTGCCGTTCCCCCTTGAGAAGAACCGCCCTCGGAGGCTTTTTGCCCGCAGCCGCTCAAAGAGCCGGCAACAACCGTTATAGCTGTAAGTGCCGCAATAAACTTAATTTTTCTTTTCATAAGACCTCTCCTTTTTAATTTAACTAATAGATAACCAATACCATGTCTTTCTTTGTTTCGAACCGACATACCATGTCTATATTCATGCTATCAAAGATGAGGTAGTATGTCAATAAACTTTGCTTACTTTCATTATTTTCGGCTTTTTCTATATATTTCTTATGTTTTATTGTTAAATCTGCCTAATTATCCGCTTTCCATACAAATAACTTCCATTATTATATTTAATATGCAATTTGTTCGAAAGTCATAGGATGTCGAAATGTGTATATTGAGTTCTGTTTACAATGACATACGATGTGTTATAATATATTCAGTTCTATTGCTTTAAATAACCTTTTTTTGATTTTTAATTATATTTATTAATTAAATAACTCAAGCTTTGATTTTTATATACACTCTTTAAATTATTAGACTCAGCCTTCTTAAATTAACTGTCAATAATATTTGTATTAATTTATAATCAAATAAATAAGAGTTTTTTGTTCAGGCATTTACTTGCTAAACGGTTATTTTATTGAAGAAATTTCTTTAATGAAGTATTATATATATAAATAACATTAAGGGGGATTATATTGGAGAAATATATTTCTTTGGCAGAAGAAGCCGCAAAAAAGATAAGCGATATGATTTCAGACGGAACATATAAACCGGGCTCAAGGCTACCCAACGAGGAACAGCTTACAAAAATTTTAGACATCAGCAGAACCTCAGTACGTGAAGCGGTTAAAATTTTAATAACCAATGGTATTCTTGAAATAAAACGGGGAGTAGGCACTTTTGTATCGGAAAATCCTAAAAACAAATATAACCCTTTCAGCATAATACACTCTTCAGACAAAAAAAGAGATGTTATGGAAACTCTTGAACTAAGGCTTATATTAGAACCTGCTATTGTTAAAGAAGTGTTTTACAACGCAACTGAAAAAGATTTAGACCAGCTTTTTGAAATAGAGGCTTTATGCCGTAAAAAAATATTGGCAGGCGAAGAATATGCTGACCTGGATTTAAAGTTTCATGAAGCCTTGGCCAAAGCCGCCCACAATATTGTTTATGAAAAGCTAGTGCCTATACTTCATTCTTCAATAATTATAACCCAGCATTCCGCACCTGATTTGAACCGTACAAAAGAATATGCCGAAAACGCCCTTATTTATCACGAAAAAATAATTTCCTGTATAAAAGAAAAGGATGTTATAGGTGCTGTAATAGCTTCGGAAACTCATGTCTATAACGCCTATATACTTCTTAAATAAAAAAGGAGGTTTCAACTTTGAGCAATTATATTTCAGTATCCGAGGAAGCCTCAAAAAGACTTATGCAAATGATAATTTTTGAAAAAGTATATTTGCCGGGCCAACGTATACCTAATGAACAAGAACTTTCAAAAATGCTTGATGCAAGCAGAACCTCTGTAAGGGAAGCTGTAAAAATGCTTATTGCAAGGGATATTCTTGAAATTAAAAGAGGAGTAGGCACTTTTGTAACTGAAAACCCATATAAAAATGCAGATGATATATTAGTGGTTTGTTCAGATGAAAATAAAAAGTGCGCTCTTGACGCCTTAAGACTTAGGTTTGCACTTGAACCTGAAATGGCTAAAAGGGCTGCCCTAAGAGCAACCGAAAAAGAGAAAGCGGAAATCTTAAAAACAGAAGAACAGTGCAGAAAACTGATACAGGAAAACCGTGACTATACATATGCTGACCAATGCTTCCACAAGGCAGTTGCGGCTGCATCGCATAACCGTGTTTACGAAAGACTTCTTCCTATTTTACACACCTCAATAACAATAATATTAAAGTCTGAAAACTTTGTAAAAACAACCGAAAAAAGTGCAAATAATGCTTTTATGTATCATAAAATCCTTGCCGATGCTGTTATTTCCGGAGATGAAAAGGGAGCGGAACTTGCGGCAAAAACACATATTTATAACGCAATTAAATTCTTATCAGAATATGATTAAACTCTTTATATCCGTATTATCTATAAAATCAATACCTTGAAAGTCAGGTGAATTTAAAGCTTGAAGCCCCCGTATTTTGTAAGAATTTTATAGCCAAAAGCTTTATTTGGAAACCACAATATTACTTTTATCATAAAACACAAAACATTAAAACAATAAAAAACCGATATTTCAAAGACTATATACTATCTTTGAAATATCGGTTTTGTTTTACTTTTTACATATTGTCAGCATCCAAAACAGACTGGAGCAACACATTACATCCCATATAGCACTGCTCGAGAGATGTAAACTCAGGCTCACAATGGCTATGCCCGTCTTTGCTTGGAACAAAAATCATTGTTGTGGGAATCATATCGGCAACATATTGTGCATCATGTCCTGCACCGCTGTTTATAGGCATGTTTGAATAGCCGTATTTATCAGCATTTTTTTCTATAAGTTCAACAAGGGTTTTATCAAAATACACTGTGTTTCTTGCCCATGCCCTTGTTGCTTCCACTTTACATTTTGCAAATTCCTTAGGCATGTTTTCTATAACAGAAACAACCTGTTTAATAACTTCTCCGCTTTCATGGCGAGCATCTATGGAAAAATCAACATAATCAGGAATTACAGTATGTACACATGGATGGCACACAATCTCTCCTGTTGTATAAACAAGTGAAGGGTCTAATTTATCCAGCTCATCATGGAGATATATAAGTGCCTGTGCAGCGGCATAAAGAGCATCCTGTCTGTATGGCATAGGTGTTGTTCCTGCATGGTCAGCTTGGCCGTATGTTTTTATACGATAGTTAACCATTCCAAGCACACACTGCACAACTCCTATATCTTTCTGTGCCGCTTCAAGAATTGGGCCTTGCTCAATATGAAGCTCAAACATTGCTTTATATTTATCCTTGCTTAAGCGGTTTTCTTCACTTCCAAGATATCCGCTTTTTTCTAAAGCTTCACCAAAAGTCTGCCCTGTTCCGGAAGCCGCTTTAGTTGCCAGCATAGTGTCTTTGTCAAATTTTCCGCAAACTATGCCTGAAGACATCATTGCAGGAGGATATAAAGACCCTTCCTCATTTGTCCAAATCATTGCTGTAATAGGATGTTTATGAGGTATTTTTTGTGTTGCAATTGTTTCCACAACCTCCATTGCAGTAAGAACTCCTAATATACCGTCATAGTTTCCTCCGTTTCTTACAGAGTCGCAATGGGATGCCATTACTATACGAGGAAGTCCTTTTTCGCTTCCTTCTATTGTTGCATAAACATTGGCCAAATCATCAGTTTCTATAACAGCGCCGACAGCTTTCATTCTTTTTACAAACTCGTCCCTTGCCATAATAGCCTCGGGAGATAAAGAAAATCTTGTGATTCCGCCTCTGCCTGTATCTCCGAATGTAGAAAATGTTTTTATTTTGTCTTCCAATCTGTTTTTATCACAGTAGTTCATAGGTTAACACTCCTTTTATATTAATTTTTATTCACTTATAGTAGCTTCTCTTTCTCTTTCCCTTTTTGCTTTAATAGCTTTGTACTGCATATATCCGATTATAAAACTTGCCAATATAGCAAGGGGGAATTTTAATACATTTGATATAGGAGCATATTGAATTAAAAGACAAATAATAAGTATGCCCACAACGAAGTTTCTGTTCTTTAAAAAATACTGAGCCAAAACAGCACCAAGAATACTTGGAAGTGTAAAATCAAAGGCTTTAATTACAAACTCAGGCAGAACACTTAAAATTGTTCCGCCTGCAATTGCCGCCAGCGTAACAAATAAAAGATTAACAAAAACTGAACATCCAATGGCAATAGTTCCTACTATCTCTCCCTTTCTTGTTCCTGCCTGCGCACCTGTAACAGCTTGTGCCGCCATCATTGCAGGAAGACGAACCGAAGGAATGTTACCTGCAAGATATCCTATGTAAATGCCTGAAAGCCCCATAACAGGATAAAAAGAAAGAGGTTCAACAAAATATATAATAAGATAAGCAGATACAATAATTGCCCATCCTGCACCAATCTGATCCCAAGTAGGTTTATACCCTAACCCAAGCCATAAATATAACGCAGGCAAAAATGTAAGAATGGCTGCAATAAGAGTAGTAATACGTCCCGACCTTATCATTTTTACAGTATATTCGTCGTGAAACCGTTTTTCCATTTCAGGCGAAAGATCTTTACTTATTATCTCTTGACTCATATTAAGCTACCCCCATTTCCACAATGGCCTGTGCCACAAGAATTCCTGCAATCAATGCAATCCCCAAGTTGTATTCTGTAAGTTTAGGAAACTTTTGTGCAATTTTCATTAATGCCAGCATAATAACAAAAGCTGCTATTGCCGCACTGAATTTTCCGATGCCGCCTTTCATCTGCCCTGCAAGAAACATTGATATACATCCAATCATAACGCAAGAACCTACTGCATTAAACATGTAGATATCTCTTCTTTCCACTGCCACTTTAATTTTTTCCATACGATGGGCAAACAATAAGTTAACAATAAAGAAGCCCCATGTGTTAAGTGTTATTATCCAAACAGAACAGGCAAAAGCAATAATTCCATACTCTGGTCCGCCAAGGTTTACGCCCATGGCCTCTGCGCCTGCTGTTGCACCAAGCATTTCTGTTGTAATCGTTCCGATAATCGAAAGCCTAAGCCATGCAAACGGTCCGCCTAAAATACTCATCATAGCTATCATCGCCGTAAACATAGATAAACCCGGCCCAATGGAACAAATTGCTCCCGCACGTATAGCCTCTTTAATATCCTGTTTGCTTAAGTCAACAAGAGGCCCTGCATCTTTAGCATTTTTAATAAAAGCCCAAGCCTGAACACAAACCATAAATACTGTAGGAATAACCATAAGCCACATAATCGGACTGTTTGCTATTTCTAAGTATCCTTTGTTTAACATGGTATCCATAATTAACCCTCCTAAGGATATCATTGCCTCATTATTTTTACCGCCTCCTGCGGCAGAAAATGAAGCTGATTTAATTTTTGCCTACACCTTAGCCATACTTAAATAAAAATATTATTCCATAAGCCTATTTCTTAAAACATAATACATTGCAGTGTTTATGTAAACATTCCTGCTCCCTCCTTTTTTAATTGAAAATATGTATTTTCTTTTAAAGAGATGCTGCTTTACTTATTATTAAGAGCAAAACCTATGCCAAGTAATTAAACTTCTTAATTTTTATTCATTTTCACTTAAACCCTGCACTTTTTGTATACTAAAATAACTTTATTCTGCCATATTGCTGCAAATTCTCTGTTAATATCTTATCAATATATTTATGCATATTCGCATAAAAAAACCCCTTAATTTGATATATGGCTAAATTAGCCGCTCAAGTCAAGGGGTTATGCGTATTTACATTATATGCAGTTTTGCATTTTAAAAACTTATTTCTTTTCAATATTGTATTTGCTCATCTTTCTAGAAATTGTAGATTGGTCTATTTTCAAAGCTTTTGCGGCAAGAGTGGGGTTGCCAAACCTTTTTATGTATTCACATATTACTCTTTTTTCATATTCAGCAACCTTTTTCTTAAGGGAACTTTCGCCTCCGCAGTCAATAAAAATTTGTTCTTCCTGATCTATAAGGACATTGTAACCTAAACCTATGGAATCACAAATATCATCCACATCAATAATATCACCTTTGCTTTGAATAATAAGCCTTTCAACTACATTTTTTAACTCTCTCACATTTCCTTTGTAGTTATACCCGTAAAGATATCGTGAAGCTTCTTTTGATACTTTTTTGTTTGTTTCATATTTAATGTTAAACATTCTAAGAAAATGGTCAATTAAAAGAGGTATATCTTCTCGCCTTTCTTCTAAATCAGGAAGTTTAATTTCAATTACATTAAGTCTGTAAAATAAATCCTGACGAAATCTCTTTTCCGTTATCATTTCTTGTAAATTTGCATTTGTTGATGCTATCACCCTGAAATTCACATGTATAGGTGCATTTCCTCCCAATCTCATAACTTGATGGTCTTGTAAAACTCGCAAAAGCTTAGATTGAAGCTCCATACTCATCTCTCCTATTTCATCAAGCAGTATAGAGCCGTTGTTTGCACATTCAAGAAGGCCTTTCTTTCCTTTAGGGTTTCCACCTGTAAAAGCACCTGGATTATATCCAAAAAGTTCAGACTCAAGAAGAGGAGAAGGTATTGAGGCGCAATTTATTTTTATAAAAGGTTTTTCTTTTCGCAAACCGCTGTTGTGAATAATGTTGGCTATGTTTTCTTTGCCGCTTCCTGAAGGTCCTGTTATCAAAACAGGAACATCATAGTTTGAAACTCGTGTTGCCTTTTCAACAACCTTATGCATAGCCACACTTTGATAAATAATATTTTTATCATCTTTAAGAACCTTTTTAAGAAGAGAATATTCATTAAGCAGCTTTTTTTCCTGTTTTTTAAAGCTGGCTATTTTATCTTGCATGTTTGTTAATTCGGAAACATCTATAAGATAGTTAACAACATATATTATTTTCCCTTGATTGTCACGAATGGGAACAGCCTTAACCTGAAATGTTTTTCCACAGGGCACAGATTGATTTATAACCTGAGATTTATTTGTTTTAAGAACAAGAACGGTTGCAGAATCGGAAACAAGATTACTCCTATGAAGTTCCTGCATTGAATGACCTATGTATAAGTCTGAAGACTGGCCTGTTATTCTTCCATGAGTCTTGTTAACAAACATTACTGCTCCGTTTCCGTCTGTTATGTTAAGCCCCACAAAGGGGTTATCAACCATTTCATCGTATATTATATTATGCAGCTCTTTAGGTATCTTCCCATCCAAATATGTTTTCACAATCATTCCTCCTTAAGGAAAATCAAAAAACAAATAAATCTGCTTTATAAAACCTATGTGTAATCCTTAATTTTAATTATACCATAAAACTCTAAAAAGAAAGCCACAAAACTTATACTTTGAAAACAATTTCACAAAAAGTTAACTTTATACTAACTATTATCTAAATGCAGCCTTGGTTTTTACCTAGATATGCTGTCTTTAAAAGCACAATAAGATTTTAAAAGATGAGATTAAAAGTCAAACTTAATTATTGGCATAAAATCGACATAAAACCATTAAAAAAAGCGTTCTCATTTTTACATTGAGAACGCAAATCGTGACCGGTATCGCACCGGCAGACCTAGGGTAGCAGGATTTGAACCTGCGAATGACGGAATCAGAATCCGTTGCCTTACCGCTTGGCGATACCCCATCATTAACTTGTTAAGTATAAGGTATTTTATTAAAAGCTGGGCTAGCTGGATTCGAACCAGCGAATGCAGGAGTCAAAGTCCTGTGCCTTACCGCTTGGCGATAGCCCAATAAGTTGTGACCGATTAATATTATATTTATAAAATAAAAGTAGTTTTTATTTTGGTTATTTCATGCTTTAAAATATAATTCTTTATTAATAAGAAAAAAAGCGCGAAACGAGATTCGAACTCGCGGCCCTCGCCTTGGCAAGGCGATGCTCTACCACTGAGCCATTCGCGCATAAATAAGTGCAGTCGAGGGGACTTGAACCCCTACCCAGAAACCCGGACTAGATCCTTAGTCTAGCGCGTATGCCAATTCCGCCACGACTGCGTATTAAATTAAAAATGAGTCACTCGGGGCTCGAACCCGAGACACCTGGATTAAAAGTCCAGTGCTCTACCTACTGAGCTAGTGACCCATATTAAAAATGGGGTGGATAGTGGGATTCGAACCCACGGCCTCCAGAGCCACAATCTGGCGCGCTAACCAACTGCGCCATACCCACCATATTGCCGGTTCAAATCTGTTTTTTAAAAGTCGGGGTGACAGGATTCGAACCTGCGACCTCCTGATCCCAAATCAGGCGCGCTAGCCAAACTACGCTACACCCCGTTATTTTGAATCCGGCAACCACCTACTTTCCCGGGCAGCTTCCCGCCAAGTATCATCGGCCGTTTATGTCTTAACCATCGTGTTCGGTATGGGAACGGGTGTGACCCATAAACGCATCGTCACCGGAAATTTTTTAACCTTTTCCTGGTTTCTTTATATCTTTATATCTTTTATCTTTTTTATATTGCTTTATATAAGGTTTGTTTAAACATTTCCTGTTTTTAAACTCGCCTATATTGTTTTAAGTATATCTCTATCAGAACAAGCACACAACAACTATATCAGTCTGCTCTTTTCTAACATTTCTATACCCTCAAAACTGAACAAAGAGAACTTAGAAATCCATATCGTGATAATAAGTGTTTTATTTTGGTCAAGTCCTCGACTGATTAGTACTGGTCCGCTCCATTCTTCACAGAACTTCCACTCCCAGCCTATCTACCTCATCGTCTCTGAGGTGTCTTACTGCTTACGCAAGGGAAATCTCATCTTGAGGGCGGCTTCACACTTAGATGCTTTCAGCGTTTATCCGTTCCACACATAGCTACCCAGCGGTGCTCCTGGCGGAACAACTGGTACACCAGCGGTGCGTCCATCCCGGTCCTCTCGTACTAAGGACAGCTCCTCTCAAATTTCCTACGCCCACGACGGATAGGGACCGAACTGTCTCACGACGTTCTGAACCCAGCTCGCGTACCGCTTTAATGGGCGAACAGCCCAACCCTTGGGACCGACTTCAGCCCCAGGATGCGATGAGCCGACATCGAGGTGCCAAACCTCCCCGTCGATGTGAACTCTTGGGGGAGATAAGCCTGTTATCCCCAGGGTAGCTTTTATCCGTTGAGCGATGGCCCTTCCATACGGTACCACCGGATCACTAAGCCCGACTTTCGTCCCTGCTCGAGCTGTCTCTCTCGCAGTCAAGCTCCCTTATGCCTTTACACTCTGCGAATGATTTCCAACCATTCTGAGGGAACCTTTGGGCGCCTCCGTTACATTTTGGGAGGCGACCGCCCCAGTCAAACTGCCCACCTGACACTGTCCCTCACCTGGCTTACAGGTGCAGGTTAGAGCATCCATCAAACAAGGGTAGTATCCCAACATCGCCTCCTGCGAAACTAGCGTCCCGCTTTCTTTGGCTCCTACCTATCCTGTACATGCATTACAGATACTCAATATCAAGCTACAGTAAAGCTCCATGGGGTCTTTCCGTCCTGTCGCGGGTAACCCGCATCTTCACGGGTATTATAATTTCACCGAGTCTCTCGTTGAGACAGTGCCCAAATCATTACACCTTTCGTGCAGGTCGGAACTTACCCGACAAGGAATTTCGCTACCTTAGGACCGTTATAGTTACGGCCGCCGTTTACTGGGGCTTGAATTCAAAGCTTCGCTTGCGCTAACCTCTCCTCTTAACCTTCCAGCACCGGGCAGGTGTCAGCCCATATACTTCACCTTTCGGTTTCGCATAGACCTATGTTTTTGCTAAACAGTCGCTTGAGCCTCTTTTCTGCGGCCTGCTTGCGCGGCGCCCCTTATCCCTAAGTTACGGGGTCATTTTGCCGAGTTCCTTAACAACGCTTCTCCCGTCGGCCTGTGGATTTTCTCCTCATCTACCTGTGTCGGTTTACGGTACGGTACAAATAACACTATAGCGGCTTTTCTTGACAGTGTGGATTTGGCAACTTCCCTACTCTTGTTCAGTCCTCATCACATTTCATCATCGGCTGACGGATTTACCTGCCTGCCTTGACTTTATGCTTGACCGGGTTTTTCCGTTCCCCGGTTTGCCTATCCTCCTGTGTCCCCACAGTTCTGATTATTTGTAGTACAGGAATCTCTACCTGTTGTCCATCGACTACGACTCTCGTCCTCGCCTTAGGTCCCGACTTACCCTGAGAAGATTAGCTTTACTCAGGAATCCTTAGATATTCGGCCTAGAAGTTTCTTACTTCTATCTCGCTACTCATTCCGGCATTCTCTCTTCTGTTTCGTCCACCTTTGCTCTCGCGCAGGCTTCGTCCTCACAGAATGCTCCTCTACCACTTCCTACATAGTAGGAAATCCGTAGCTTCGGTGGCGTGTTTTAGCCCCGATAATTTTCGGCGCAGATTCTCTCGACTAGTGAGCTATTACGCACTCTTTAAATGTATGGCTGCTTCTAAGCCAACATCCTAGTTGTCTGTGAAATCCCACATCCTTTTCCACTTAACACGCACTTTGGGACCTTAGCTGTCGGTCTGGGCTCTTTCCCTTTTGACTATGAGACTTATCTCACATAGTCTGACTCCCGAGGGTATCTTAACGGCATTCTTAGTTTGATATGAGTTGGTAACCTTGGTGGGCCCCGCGTCAGTTCAGTGCTTTACCTCCGTTAGACTCCTCTCGAGGCTAGCCCTAAAGCTATTTCGAGGAGAACCAGCTATCTCCGGGTTCGATTGGAATTTCTCCGCTATCCACACCTCATCGCCACCTTTTTCAACAGATGTGCGTTCGGTCCTCCAACACCTTTTACGGTGTCTTCAACCTGGACATGGATAGGTCACCCGGTTTCGGGTCTAATAACACTAACTCTTCCGCCCTATTCAGACTTGGTTTCCCTTCGGCTCCGTGCCTTATTGGCACTTAACCTTGCTAGTATTATTAACTCGCCGGACCGTTCTACAAAAAGTACGCAGTCAGGCACTTACGTGCCCTCCCACTGTTTGTAAGCACAAGGTTTCAGGTTCTTTTTCACTCCCCTCCCGGGGTTCTTTTCACCTTTCCTTCACAGTACTGCTTCTCTATCGGTCACTAGGGAGTATTTAGGCTTGGGGGTGGTCCCGGCTTCCCACAGGGTTTCTCGTGTCCCGTGGTACTCTGGATACTGTCAGCTGATTTCAGTTTTCGTCTACCGGGCTTTCACCGTCTTTGGCATGCTTTCCCAAAACACTTCGACTAACCTTAATCAATGCCTTTTACAGTCCGCAACCCCGAAGAATCAGATCCTTCGGTTTGGCCTGTTTCCGTTTCGCTCGCCGCTACTTGGGAAATCGATTTTTCTTTCTCCTCCTGCTGCTACTTAGATGTTTCAGTTCACAGCGTATCCCCTCTATAGGCTATGTATTCACCTATAGATACTTGAGGTCTTCTCAAGCAGGTTTCCCCATTCGGACATCTCCGGATCAATGGCTATTTGCGCCTCCCCGAAGCTTTTCGCAGCTTATCACGTCCTTCATCGGCTCCTAGTGCCAAGGCATTCCCCTTGTGCTCTTGTTCGCTTGACCTTTGTCGCGTGCATAGCACGCTCCTCGTTCAAATGCGATTTGAACGAGTTTTGCAGTTGATACGTTCGGCTTGTTGCCGTGGATTTCTCCGGCGGAAATGAATTCCGCCTACGCCTCATGACTAACTTCTTTTACAATATTTATTATGGTATATAACATAATGTTTAACACCACAATAATAAGTATATTCATCAGCCCTGCACAGTCATAAATTTAGTTCTTTGAGTATTGCTTTTTAGCTTTACTCGGAATGTAGTAGCGATACTACATGTTTCAATTTATATCTTTTATTACTTATTTTATCTCGATATACAGTCAGTATTTTCCCTTACGGAAAAACGGCTTTCGCCGGCACTTTACGTGCTACTTATTGACTCTTTTTCTCTTTATTCAGTTTTCAAGGTACAGATAATTGCTTTTTAGTTTGTATTGATTTATGTTACTTTTAAGTTAATTGATACTTTAAAAAGTATCTGTTTATTTTTTTAAAAGGTTTTGTCCTTTGAGTGGAGATTGCGAGATTCGAACTCGCGACCCCCTGCTTGCAAGGCAGGTGCTCTCCCAGCTGAGCTAAACCCCCATAAGGTTTTAATTTATTTTATTTTATTTTAATTTATTTTAATTCATTTTTGTTCTGCTATTATTAAGTTTTATATTTACTTATTGATTGTTTTATTTCTTTACAAAAAGAAGTTAATTAAGTGGGCTCAAGTGGACTCGAACCACCGACCTCGCGCTTATCAGGCGCGCGCTCTAACCGGCTGAGCTATGAGCCCTCAGCACTATCTTCTTTTGTTATAACATATATTTTTATAAACCATTATAAATGATTATAAATATAGTCATATTTATTTTAGTAGATCCCGGCAACCACCTACTTTCCCGGGCAGCTTCCCGCCAAGTATCATCGGCCGTTTATGTCTTAACCATCGTGTTCGGTATGGGAACGGGTGTGACCCATAAACGCATCGTCACCGGAAATTTATTAACTTTTTATACTTTACTATGTTCTTATTTCTTTAAACATATTTAAGCATTAAGCTTTCAAAACTAAACAGTTGATTATTAAACCTTAGTCTCCATAGAAAGGAGGTGATCCAGCCGCACCTTCCGATACGGCTACCTTGTTACGACTTCACCCCAGTCACTGGCTTCACCTTCGGCGACTCCTTCCTTACGGTCAGGTCATCGACTTCGGGCGCTTCCAATTCCCGTGGTGTGACGGGCGGTGTGTACAAGGCCCGGGAACGTATTCACCGCAACATTCTGATTTGCGATTACTAGCGATTCCAGCTTCATGCAGGCGAGTTGCAGCCTGCAATCCGAACTGGGACTTACTTTTTGAGATTTGCTTGTTCTTGCGAAGTAGCGTCTCTTTGTATAAGCCATTGTAGCACGTGTGTAGCCCAAGACATAAGGGGCATGATGATTTGACGTCATCCCCACCTTCCTCCGTGTTATCCACGGCAGTCTCTCCAGAGTGCCCAACTTAATGATGGCTACTGAAAATAGGGGTTGCGCTCGTTGCGGGACTTAACCCAACATCTCACGACACGAGCTGACGACAACCATGCACCACCTGTCACCAATGCTCCGAAGAGAAGGTGTATCTCTACACCGGTCATTGGGATGTCAAGCCTTGGTAAGGTTCTTCGCGTTGCTTCGAATTAAACCACATGCTCCACCGCTTGTGCGGGCCCCCGTCAATTCCTTTGAGTTTCAATCTTGCGATCGTACTCCCCAGGTGGAGTGCTTATTGCGTTTGCTGCGGCACCGAAGGTTCCCCTCCGACACCTAGCACTCATCGTTTACGGCGTGGACTACCAGGGTATCTAATCCTGTTCGCTCCCCACGCTTTCGAGCCTCAGCGTCAGTTTCAGTCCAGAAAGCCGCCTTCGCCACTGGTGTTCTTCCTAATATCTACGCATTTCACCGCTACACTAGGAATTCCGCTTTCCTCTCCTGTACTCTAGCTTGATAGTTTTAAATGCAATCCGCGGGGTTAAGCCCCGGGCTTTCACATCTAACTTATCATGCCGCCTACGCTCCCTTTACACCCAGTAATTCCGGATAACGCTTGCCCCCTACGTATTACCGCGGCTGCTGGCACGTAGTTAGCCGGGGCTTCTTATTTAGGTACCGTCATTTCTTTCTTCCCTATTGATAGAAGTTTACGATCCGAAAACCTTCTTCCTTCACGCGGCGTTGCTGCATCAGGGTTCCCCCATTGTGCAATATTCCCCACTGCTGCCTCCCGTAGGAGTTTGGGCCGTGTCTCAGTCCCAATGTGGCCGATCACCCTCTCAGGTCGGCTACTGATCGTTGCCTTGGTGAGCTGTTATCTCACCAACTAGCTAATCAGATGCGGGTCCATCATATACCGGGCTTAAAGCCCTTTCTTCAAAAGATGATGCCATCTCTTGACCACATGCGGTATTAGTCATCGTTTCCAATGATTATTCCCCAGTATATGGCAGGTTACCCACACGTTACTCACCCGTCCGCCGCTAAATTAATCAGTCTTCCTGCCGAAGCTCTCCGACTGAATAATTCCGCTCGACTTGCATGTGTTAAGCACGCCGCCAGCGTTCATCCTGAGCCAGGATCAAACTCTTTTATTAAAAGTTTTTCCTTTGTCAGTTTAAATCTGACTTGCAGTTTTTTCAAACTGCCTTTTTTGTTACTCCGTATTACTAATTTAGTTATGAACCGAAGTTCTAACTTAGAATTAACTATGGGTTTAGTTTAATCAACTGTTCAGTTTTCAAAGTTCAATGCTGCATGTTTTTTTGATTTTTACACTTTGCTTTCCCCTCACTTTTGAGGTTGTCAGCGAAAATCATTCTACCAAATTTGTTCTATTTTGTCAACCGTTTTTTTGAAAGTTTTTAAATTTTCTTTCATTTTTTTGCCGAAGCTTTGTTTGCCGCTTCTTTGGTGACACGGTTTGTTATTCTATACTGTTGCAAACCGTTTGTCAAGAACTTTTTTATCTTTTCGTTTCACCCCCATTTGGTGCTTGTTACTTCTTGGGTGACACGAATATTCATTATATAGATTTATGAAAAAATGTCAATAGGTTTTTTAAAAGTTTTTAAAATATTTTTTTATCTCTTCTTTTTATACTGCTTTCTTATTCAGCTTTCCATAAAATCATCCTTTGTAAAAAAGCAGCTTTAAATCAATATCTATTGTTATATACCCTATAAGCCACAACATATCCCAATGTCTGCAGCCCTGCAAACACAGCAACCAGTCCTCCTTCATTGGCATAACCCATCCATATTAATAATATCATAACCACTATTTCCACATATATAGAAATAACAAAAACCATACTCCTTGCTTTATTTGCAATAAAAACAACTCGTTCCTCGCTGTTTGCTATTTCATATTGAGTTAACTTTTGGGGATTTTTTAAAAGTCTGTAATATTGAATAGTCCTTATGGCACCGGCAACAATAAAACCTACCCCCATGCTTCTTGCATAATCAATTCCCACACTTACATCCTTTGTTACAACAGAATAAGTAACCATTAATATGCCAAAAACTGAAACTGCAACCATATAAGCTATTTTTTTCTTAATCATATTTCTTCCTCCTCAAAAATAAAAACTTCTTCAATTCTTCTTCCAAAACACTTGGCGATTTTATAAGCAAGTATTATTGACGGGTTATATTTCCCGTTTTCGAGGGAAATTATGGTCTGTCTTGAAACAAGTAATTTCTCTGCCAGCTCCTGTTGAGTCATGCTGAAATCTTTTCTCAATTGATTTATTCTATTTTTTATAATGATCACCGCCATTCAAAAGGTAAAGCTTACTTTACATATATAATATTCTTTATTCTTCCCAATGTCAAGCTTGCTTTACATTTGATTTAAAAAATTAAGGATAGTTCAAGGCTAACCTTAAACTATCCTTAATAAATTTTATTTGCTTGCTTTTACCTTAATCCAAAGTTCAGCTAACTTTTGCTTTAAAACCTCATTGTCTCTAAAAATTTCATCTTTTTCATATCCCGCTCTTGGAAGATAAGCCTCGTTTTCAAAATATAAACCGCCTTCTCCTGTCATTTCGTCAAGAACCTCTTGGTTTGTTGAACAATATCCAACTGTTTCCGAATTATCCATAGATGCATCATAAGTAAGCACATAATTTATAAACTCATGGGCAAGATCAGGGTTTTCGGCATTTTTAGGAATAACCATTGCATCACTCCAAATATTTGTGCCCTCTTTGGGCATTGAAAATGCCATTTCTTCATTTTCATCAAGAATCACTGCTGCATCACCGCTGTAAACAACAGCAATGTCTTTTGTTCCGTTCATCATTGCGTCAATAACCTCATCCGTTACATACGCAGGTGCCATTGTTTTGTTAAGCTCCACAAGCCACTCATAAGCATTTTGAATTTCTGTTTCATCTTCAGTGTTTACAGAATATCCAAGAGCTTTAAAAGCAGTCATAAAAGAATCCCTTTCGGAATCATAAATATAAACTCTTCCCTTATAGTCAGTATTTTTAAGAATTTCAAAACCCTGTTCTTCAACAAGACTTTTAGGAACATTGTTTTCATTGTAAACAATTCCCACACTTCCCCAGAAATAAGGAACGGAATATTTGTTGTCAATGTCATATTCAAGACCCTTAGCAGCCTCTGCAAGATTTTTCATGTTAGGTATCTTTTCTTTATCAATTTCCATAAGTGAATTTTCTTTTATAAGCCTTTCAATCATATAATCAGAGGGAACTAAAACGTCATAGGAATCTCCCGCCTGAAGTTTTGTATACATCATTTCATTAGAATCAAAAAGCTCCACAATAACCTTGCAGCCAAACTGCTTTTCAAAATCTGAAATCAGGTTTTCACCCATATACTCTCCCCAGTTGTAAAGCTTAAGTGTCTGACCCTTGTATTCTCCCTTTTCCCCCGATGAAGCCTCGGAACCTCCGCAGCCGCTTGCCATCAAAACCATTGTTAAAACTAAAATCGCTGATAATAATTTTTTCATTTTGCATTCTTCCTTTCTTTTATCATTGGAATTACATTTATAAGCACAAGAACAAAAGTGATAATTAATATTATTATTGTAGAAAGAGCATTTATAGAAGGGTTAATCCTCTTGCTCATAGTGTAAACAAGAATTGAAATATTGCTTATTCCGTTTCCCGTCACAAAATAGGAAATTATAAAATCATCAAAGCTCATTGTAAACGCAATAAGCGCCCCGGAAACAATACCAGGCATAATTTGGGGCACAATAACCTTTGTCATTGCCTGCCAAGGCGTTGCCCCTAAATCCATACAGGCGTCAGCAAGGTTTGGGTCAAGACTTCTAAGCTTTGGTGTAACACTAAGCATAACATATGGTATGCAAAACATAACATGGGCTAAAAGCATTGTTAAAAACCCTTTTTTTATTCCCCATGCACTAAAAAACATAAGCAACCCTATTGCAGTAACTATTTCAGGGTTCATAATGGGCAAATCGTTTATTCTTTCAATTCCTGCTTTTAAAATTTTATTGCTCCTTGATAAACCTATAGCAGTAATTGTGCCCACAATTGTGGAAATTATTGTTGCTAAAACAGCAATCAAAACAGTATAAAAAATTGCATCCGTCATGTCCGAGGAGGAAAACATTCTTTCATACCATCTTAGTGAAAAACCGCTCCAGTGAGTAAGTGACCTGTTGGAATTAAATGAAAACACAACAGTATAAACTATGGGGGCATAGAAAAATATCATCATTAAAACAATAAATATTTTGGAGAAAATCTTTCTTTCTTTTTTCACTTGTCCGCCCCTCCCTCAGCTCCATTATTTTTATCAACCTTTTTGGTTATATACATTGAAAACATTATAATAAGAGCCATTATTAATGAAATCGCCGAGCCAAAGTTCCAGTTCCCCACAGTTAAAAACTGGCTTTCAATTACATTTCCAATGAGCACATACTGTCCGCCTCCTAAAAGCTTTGGTATAAAAAAGCTGGAAACAGCAGGCAAAAACACAAGCGTTACACCGCTTATAACCCCGGGCAGTGATAAAGGCAGAATTATTTTTAAAAACCTTTGCAAACTGTTGGCACCAAGGTCATTGGCAGCATCAAGAAGGCTTTTATCCATTTTTGTTAAAGATGTGTAAATCTGCAAAATCATAAAAGGTATAAAATTATACACCATTCCAAGAACAACGGCAAAAGAGGTGTGCAAAAGCTTAACAGGCTTAATGCCGAAAAACCCTAAAATCATGTTTATAACACCGTCATCTTGTAAAATTCCCATCCATGCATAAGTTCTTACAAGCATGTTTATCCACATGGGTATTGTTATAAGAAGAACAAGCATAACCTTCACCCTTGGAGTTGAGCCGGCAATAATGTATGCTGTTGGATAGCCTATTAAAACACATAAAACAGTTGTTACAGCGGCAATCCAAAGACTTCTTTTCAAAACATCAAGAAAAATAGGGTCACTGAAAAAATATTTAAAATTATCCATTGTAAACTTAAATGTTGTTACATTGTTTCCCTTTGTTGTTATGGCATACATAACTATAAGAAGCATGGGAAGAACAATCATTACGGCAATCCAAAGCAGATACGGATATGCCATGGTGCGAAATTGTTTCATTTTTTATCTTCCTCCTTGCTTTTTCATAATGTGTATGTCTTCAGGCTCAAACATAAGCCCGACTACCTGCCCTTCTTCAAACTTATCTGTGGTGTCAACTTTATACTGATATCCTTCGGTGTTAAAGGTAACAAAATAATCTCCCTCTGTTATATTTTCCGGGTCAAAATCATAAACCACATCTGTTATTTCAACGGAAGAATCATCATCAAGGCTCCAGGCGGAGGCATTTGCCCATGTTTTTAAATCTGTGTCAAGGGCAATACTTTCTTTTATATCGTCAATCTTTTTAAAGAAATTAACTGCAAAAATCTCTTCTTGATGCTCGTTGCTGACAATTCTGTTTTCATCACGAACAATCATGTTTGCAGTGGCAATGGTTCCTGACGCTGTTGAAAAGGTAACAGGATAAATGCCGTTTTTTGCTTCAATTCTGTATTCCACTTTGTTTATGGAAATAAGCACATCCTCGTCAGGGTCCCATGCTTGGGCATCGGCACGTGCAATAATCTCCGCATCAGTAAGCTCTTCAACGTCATTTACGTCAAGATAAAAATCATTGGCACTCATCTTTTCATTTGCCTCGGTGTTGAAAACAGGCCTGTCTTTAGAAACAGTCATTATAACGGTAATGCTTGTTCCTGCCCTTGTTTCAACAATTGTTTCATAATGAACTCCCTTAAAAAGCACAGATTTAACAACACCTTTAAGCTTTCCCCTCTCCTTTGGAACAATGTCTAAATCCTCAGGACGGATAACAACATCCACCTTTTCATTATCGGAAAACCCTCTGTCAACACATTCAAACCTTTTGTCCTCAAATATTACCTCGTTGTCCTTAATCATAATTCCTTCAATGATGTTGCTTTCTCCTATAAAGTTTGCCACAAACTCGTTAATAGGCTCATTGTAAATGTCAGTGGGGGAACCAATCTGCTGAATTTCTCCCTCTTTCATAACAACAATCTTATCACTCATTGTCAAGGCTTCTTCCTGGTCATGGGTAACATAAATAAAGGTAATGCCCACCTCTTTTTGTATTTTTTTAAGCTCCTGCTGCATTTCCTTTCTAAGCTTTAAATCAAGAGCACCTAAAGGCTCATCAAGCAAAAGCACCATAGGCTCGTTAACCAAGGCTCTGGCAATGGCAACCCTTTGCTGCTGGCCGCCGCTCATTTCCGCAACACCTCTTTTGCCATACTCCTCAAGATTAACAAGCTTTAACATTCTGTTAACCTTCTGCTCAATAATGTCTTTAGGTTCTTTTTTAATTTTAAGCCCAAAGGCAATGTTATCATAAACATTCATGTGGGGAAAAAGTGCATACTTTTGAAAAACCGTGTTTAATTCCCTTTTATAAGGAGGAAGAAAAGTAATGTCCTCATTATCAAAAATAACCTTTCCTTCACCGGGCGTTAAAAACCCGCCTAAAATTCTAAGAAGAGTTGTTTTGCCGCAGCCTGAAGGCCCAAGAAGTGTAACAAATTCATTTTCATATATATCAAGACTGATGCCCTTTAGAACAAGCTGCCCGTCAAAATCTTTAACAATATTTTTAAACTGTATTAGCTTACGCATTTTTAGCCTCCTAAAATTACAAACATCCATAAAACTCCTGTCTTTCTGTGTCCATATGGTTCTGTATTTCATATATAATTAATAAACGACTTGGTTTTTATTATAATTCAATTACCCTTTAATTTATATCACATTTTAACTTTCTTATGAAAAGTCCTTATATTTCTCAAACCATTATATATTAGTGTTAAAAAAAATCAATTGCCTGCAAACATTTTCTTTATTTTTGTTTAACCTTTATACTCTTTTATACAAAAAGATATAGGTTTCTGTCTGTGTTAAAAAATCTTCGGCTTTGATTAGGGTAATTGTTTGTGCATAGTCTTTATGTTAATATTAAGTATATATAAAACAGAAAGGATAAAAAATGAGAGAACATAACATAAAACTTATAGCAAGTGACCTTGACGGTACACTTCTTAATAAAGATAAGCACCTGACAGACAGAACAGCCCGTGCCTTAAAAGCTCTTTCTAAAAAGGGTATTATTTTTGTGCCCGCAACAGGCAGACCGTTGTTTTCTGTTCCCGACTATATAAAAAACTTTGATGCTGTTAAATATATAATAACAAGCAACGGTGCAGCAACAAATAAAATGCCCACAGGGGAAGAAATTCTTTCCCGCACACTTTCCTGCGATGATATTAAAAACGTCTGCGAAATCATACATAACAAAAAAATAATGATAGAAGTTTTTTCAAAAGGAAAAGCATACACAGATAAAAAGTTTCTTGATAACCTAAGCCTTTACGGTGTAACAGGAATGCATGCAGACTATACTTTATCAACAAGGTATCCTGTGGAAAACCTTATGTCCGCCCTTACAAAAACCACATTGCCTGTGGAAAACATTAACCTTATTTTCACGGATTTGTCATTAAGACAAGAAATAAATCTTCAAATTCAGCAAAAAAACTTTGCTCAAATAACAAGCTCCTCACCTAAAAACCTTGAAATAACAAGCCGCTTTGCATCAAAAGGCTCGGCCCTTAAACATATCTGCACACTTCTTGGTATTTCCATGTCTGAAACCATGTGCTTTGGCGACGGGGAAAATGATACGGATATGCTGAAAGAATGCGGCTATAGCTTTGCCATGAATAACAGCAGTGATTATGTAAAATCCTTTGCAAAATATACTGCTCAAAGCTGTGACGAGGAGGGGGTTGCAAAGGTAATTGAAAACTTTATTCTTTCTTCTTGAAAAGATAAGACTTTCATTATAAAATGTAAAGGTTGTTTAAGCGGCATAGGCAGTTTTATACACAAAAAGCAAGCTTAATAAACTTATCCAAAACCGCTAATTTTCTATATATTTTAGGAGCTTAAAAAAATGAGTATTTTAAATGTTCAAAACTTAACCCACGGCTTCGGAGACAGAGCCATATTCAACAACGTATCTTTTCGCCTTTTAAAGGGCGAGCATGTAGGGTTTGTGGGTGCCAACGGCGAGGGTAAATCCACTTTCATGAATATAATCACAGGTACCCTTATGCCTGATGAAGGCAAAATCGAATGGAGCAAAAATGTAAAGGTTGGCTATCTTGACCAGCACACAGCCTTAGAAAAAGGCATGACAATTCGTGATGTACTTAAAAGTGCCTTTGCCTCCCTTTTTCAGCTTGAAGAGCGTATGAACCTGATATGCGACACAATGGGCGAAGCAAATGCCGACGAAATGGAATTAATGATGGAAGAGCTTGGCGAAATTCAAGACACCCTTGCCTCTCACGATTTTTATATAATAGACTCAAAAGTAGACGAAGTTGGACGTGCCTTAGGCCTTGAAGACATAGGCTTTGAAAAGGATGTAACAGACCTTAGCGGAGGGCAAAGAACAAAGGTGCTTTTAGCTAAGCTTCTCCTTGAAAAACCTGATATACTTCTTCTTGACGAGCCTACCAACTACCTTGACGAAAGCCATATTGAATGGCTTAAAAGATATCTTATAGACTATGAAAATGCCTTTATACTTATTTCCCATGACCTGCCTTTTTTAAACAGCGTTATTAACCTGATTTATCATGTGGAAAACGCTGAAATAAACAGATATGTGGGAGATTATAATAAATTCCAAGAAATCCATGCCATGAAAAAAGCCCAGCTTGAGGCGGCATATAAAAAACAACAGCAGGAAATTGATGACCTTAAGGACTTTGTTGCAAGAAACAAGGCAAGAGTTTCAACAAGAAACATGGCAATGTCAAGACAAAAAAAGCTGGATAAAATGGATGTTATTGAGCTTGCCAGAGAAAAACCCAAGCCTGAATTTAACTTCAAAGAAGCAAGAGCGGCAAGCAGATATATATTTGAAACAAAGGATTTGGTTATAGGCTATGACGAGCCTCTTTCAAAGCCCCTTACTTTGCAAATGGAGCGAGGGCAGAAAATCGCACTGACAGGCGCCAACGGCATAGGCAAAACAACACTGCTAAAAAGTATACTGGGCATAATACCGCCCCTTAGCGGAACAACAACACTGGGAGATTATTTATACACAGGATATTTTGAACAGGAAAAGAAATATGACGACAACGTAACATGCATAGAGGAAATATGGAAAGAGTTTCCCTCCTACACACAATATGAGGTAAGAAGTGCCTTAGCCAAGTGCGGCCTTACCACCAAACATATAGAAAGCATGGTAAAGGTTTTAAGCGGCGGCGAACAAGCAAAGGTGCGTCTTTGCAAGCTTATAAATAACGAAACCAACGTACTGCTTTTAGACGAGCCTACCAACCACCTGGACGCAGATGCCAAAGAAGAGCTAAAACGGGCACTTAAAGCCTATAAAGGGAGCATTCTTCTAATCTGCCACGAGCCTGAGTTTTATGAAGGCTTGGCAACAGAGGTGTGGAACTGCGAAAGCTGGACAACAAAAAGTATATAGTAGAAAAATACTGCTTGAGCTTTGTTAAGACCTTAGGCTTATGTTAAGACCTTGGACTTATGTTAAGACCTTGGACTTATGTTAAGACCTTGGGCTTATGTCAGCACTTTGCTTCGCAAAGCAGGCACTTCGTGCCTGTGGCATCTATCTTTGCCATGCATACCCAAACCCATTCACTTTTTGAAAAAAGTAAAACAAAAACTTTTCTAAAACCGCATATTCATGCGGTTTTAAACGGGTCAAGGGGCAAGCCCCTTGCGGGGTATTGGGGCAGAGCCCCAAGGTCTTGATCCCCAAGGTCTTGATCCCCAAGGTCTTGATCCCCAAGGTCTTACCCCTCAGCATTCATCTTTAAATATAGGAGGTCTTTTAATGAACCATACTGCCCGTGGCCACCTTTCGGCCATTTTTTGTGTCATTGTTTGGGGCACGACATTTGTTTCCACAAAAGTTTTGCTAAACCAACTAACCCCAATAGAAATACTTTTTATCCGCTTCACCCTTGGCTTTGCGGCGCTTAACCTGCTCTATCCCAAGCGTTTTATTGTTGAAAATAAACACCATGAACTTCTGTTTGCCGCCGCCGGACTTTGCGGCGTAACTCTCTACTTCCTTTTGGAAAACATTGCTCTTACTTATACCTTCGCTTCAAATGTAGGCATAATCGTTTCCGTTGCACCGTTTTTCACAGCAATCGTTGCAAAAATCGTCTTTAAAAACCAACACCTTTCAGTAACCTTTTACATTGGCTTTATTCTTGCCATGACAGGCATTGTTATTATAAGCCTAAACGGCAGCAAAGTCCTGAAACTAAACCCCCTCGGCGATATCCTCTGCGTTACCGCAACACTCTTTTGGGCGTTTTACTGTGCAATCTGTAAAAAAATAAGCGAGTTTCACTATAACACAATCCAAGCCACAAGACGTATCTTCCTCTACGGAATACTTTTTATGGTTCCTCCGCTGTTTTTCATGGACTTTTCACCTACCCTTGAAACTTTGCTTAAACCAACCATACTTTTTAACCTGTTGTTTTTAAGCTTGTTCGCCTCTGCACTTTGCTTTGTTTTCTGGAACTATGCACTTAAACACATAGGCCCCGTTAAAACAAGCGTGTATCTGTATGCCTCACCGGTAATAACCATTGCCTTTGCGGCAATCGTTTTAAACGAACCTGTTACAAAAACCATGGTTGTGGGCACAATACTTACCCTTTTGGGCCTTGTTGCAAGCCAATACACTTATAAACCAAAAATCCAAACTGCAGATAACTAAAAAAACTTGGAAGGACTAACACTCTTCCAAGTTTCTTTATTGCGCCCTTATTTAGCCTCACTATCCAAACTTCTTTTCCAAAAGCTTCCCTTTCGATACCATATATACATGCTTAACCCTGCAACAATCCAAGATAAAGGATACCCAAAAGCCAAAACTTTATATGTATAAGAAATCCTTAATGCAATAAATAAATAAATCTGCCTTAACACAACAAAACTTCCCATCATAACAATCATCGGCGGAAGCCCCTGCCCAAATCCACGCATGGCACCTGCATACACAAGACACGTGCTTAACCCTATGTAAAAAGGCATAAGTGTCTTTACAAGTATGTTTCCGTAATATACAACCTCTAAATCGGGAGAAAAAATCCTTAACGCCTTTTCGCCATGAAAGAAAATTATAGAACACACACTAATGCTTATAATCAAAGAAATTAAAAAACTGACTCTGACACCTTTTTTTGCTCTTTTTGTATTGCCTGCGCCGACATTTTGCCCAACAAAACTTACAACCCCTAAAGATATGCTTTGTGTGGGCATAATAAGAAAACTGTCAAGCTTCATGTAAGACCCAAACCCGGCTATCCCTGCCGCCCCAAACTTATTTATATATCCTTGCACAATAATATTTGAAACAGCCGTAACAGACTGCTGAACCCCTCCGGGCAAGCCGATTTTAAGCATATTTTTCAAAATCTCCCTATCCGCCTTTATTTCCTTTATTATAAGCTTGTATGCGGCTGATGTTTTTGAAATAATAAACACAACAAGAACCGCCGAAACACCTTGCGCAATAAGTGTTGCAAAAGCAACCCCCTCCACACCCATTCCTAAATGCACCACAAAAAAAATATCCAGCACTATGTTTATAACAGATGCAATAATAAGAAAATATAACGGTCTTTTCGAATCCCCCACAGCCCTAAGCACTGCCGCACCCATGTTGTAAACCATAAGCCCCATTATACCCAAAAAATAAATCCTAAGGTATAACACAGCCTCAACCATAACCTCCGACGGAGTTTTCATGACCCTTAAAATAAGCGGCGAAACAATTATTCCTATAAGGGTAAAAACAACCCCTAAAACAAAAGTAATAAAAAACGTTGTGTGAACCGCCTTTTTTAACCTGTCATCATCCCTTGCCCCGAAAAATCGTGATATAACAGCACTGGAGCCTGTTGAAACTCCCATAAAAAACCCAACAATCATATTAATTATGCTTCCCGAGGCACCAACCGCCGCCAAGGCGTTCTTCCCCACATAGTTCCCCACAACAATAACGTCAACTGTGTTATAAAGCTGCTGAAAAAGATTGCCGAAAAGCAGAGGAAGAGTGAACAATATAATTTGCTTGGGTATATTTCCCTCTGTCATTAAAGTTTCTCTTGCCAAAAAACCATCCTCTCTCTTTTTATAGTCTGCCCTCGATTATACCCTCTAACACCTTAACTTTCAACAAATAAAGAACCCCGCCTCCCTCAGCAAGGCTTTGACACGCCCTTAAACCACAACACCGCCGTAGTTAAAAGAACACGCAAAACCCGTCTGGGGGAAACGGGGGAGCTATTTTTTCCGCCGTTTTAATTTTTCACTTTGTCCATAAGATATCCGTATCCCTCTTCTTCCATTTTATCATAAGGGATAAACTTCATTGATGCACTGTTCATGCAAAACCGCACACCGTTTGGTGATTCTGTGTCCTCAAAAAACACATGGCCTAAATGGCTGTCGCCTGCACGGCTTTTAACCTCAATCCTTTCCATGTCATGTGAATAGTCTTCCATGAAGAAGAAAACATTAGGGTCGATTCCCTTTGAAAAACTTGGCCAGCCGCAGCTGCTGTCAAACTTATCATCTGATGAAAACAAAGGCTCGCCTGTAACAATGTCAACATAGATTCCCTTTTCAAAGGTGTTCCAAAACTCGTTATTAAAAGCTTCTTCCGTTGCCTTGTTTTGGGTTATTTCATAGCTTTCAGGGGAAAGCATTTCCTTTATTTTTTCGTCGGCAGGTCTTTTATAGTCGCCCGGGTCAACAACCATTTTGTAAAAAAGCTCAATCTGTGCCGTTGGGATATGGCAGTATCCGTCAGGGTTTTTATCAAGGTAGTTCTGATGATACTCCTCTGCGTCATAAAACACATCTAAAGGCTCAATCTCGACCACAAACCGAGGGTATCTTCGTGCCTCCAACTCGGCAATTCTTTCGATAACTTCTTTATCCTCGTCGTTTGTGTAATAGATTCCCGTTTGGTATTCACTGCCAAAATCAGGGCCTTGTCTATTTTCCACCGTAGGGTCAATCACATAAAAATAGGAAAGCAAAATTGCGTCAAGGCTTATTTCTTCTGGGTCATAGGTCACCTTAACCGTTTCACGGTATCCCGTTAGGCCTGTTGCAACCTGTTCATAGGTGGGGTTTTCTGTTTCGCCGTTGGCATAACCCGAAACCACATCCGTAACGCCGGGGATTGCGTTCATAAACTTCTCCATTCCCCAAAAGCAACCTCCTGCAAGGTAAACCACTTTTTCAGGCATTTTCTCCACTCCTTTACTAAAACATCCGCTTAAAGCAACACTGAATAACAAAAAAACGACAACTGTCAAGCGCCGCATACAAATTCTCCTTTCTGTTAAGGCAGACCTTGAGGGTTTTACCCTCAAACACCCACAAGGGTTTCACCCTTGAACCCAAACGCAAAACATTCGTTTTGCTTGAATTTATTTTTTATTTTGTGCCTTGCATTCTCTCTTTAAACCAAACCACCTTTAAACCAAGCCACCTTTAAACCTAATATTTACCCTTAAAACCGCATGAATATGCGGTTTTACAAAAGTTTTTATTTCACTTTTTTCAAAAAGTGAATGGGTTTGGGTATGCATGGCAAAGATAGATGCCACAGGCACGAAGTGCCTGCTTTGCGAAGCAAAGTGCTGACATAGGCCCAAGGTCTTCCCAAGGTTTTAAACAAACACCTCTCCACTGCCCTAATTGTTATATAATAAGGATATCACTACATGCCGAAAATGTAAAGTAAATAATATCAATTATTTGATGATAATTATAGTTGAATGAATGTTTGAATAAAAAAAAGAGTGGAGGTTTTCCCCCACTCCTATTTAAGCAATTAGTCTTCGTCTTCTTTTTCAACATAAACCGCACATGGGGTTTCTGCCAAAACTCTTTGTGTAACGGAACCAACAAAGAAACGGTGCATCTTGCTTAAACCTCTTCTTCCGATAACAATAAGGTCATACTTGCCTCTTGTTGCCTCTCTGATAATTTCATCAGCGTCAGAACCTGTAACAACCATTTCTTCTACTTGAACACCTTGAGGAACATTATCTTCAACAATTTTCTCCAGTGCCTTTTTAGCATTTAAATGGTTAATTTCATTAACTTTCTGAAGCTCACCCGAGCCAACCATAACCATAGAGCCGTAAGTAGAGCCATAGCCAATCACTTCACGAACAACTGTTATAAGTGTTAAAGCCGCCCCTTCCTTTTGGGCCATTTCAACAGCAGTTTTTACAGCCTTGATTGAAGCTTTTGAGCCATCAACAGGAACTAAAATTTTCTTCATAAACAATTCCCCCCTTCTTGATTTTCAATTATATTATATTACCATACCACCGCTATGTCAATATGGTATGGTACACTAATCTGTTTTTTATTCTAAAAGTGAATAAATGTAACTAAATCTGCATTTGTTTTAACCAAAACAGTTATATATTTACTTCCTCAATCGGCAACAGTTAAAACACTTTTGTAAGATTTGCACAATAACCTTTTTTCTTGCTGACTTTTGTTCCAAAAAAACTGCTCCGCTTTCGTATAACATTTCTTTTAAAGCTTTGTGCTAAATCTTTTTATTTTTCAAAAACAAAAAGAGCCGAAAGGCTCTTTTTGAAATATGTATAAATATTTGAATTACTGTAATAACTGAAGAACACCCTGTGGAAGCTGATTAGCCTGTGCAAGCATAGCCTGAGCAGCCTGTGTAAGAATGTTGTTCTTTGTGAAGCCCATCATCTCAGAAGCCATGTCAACGTCACGAATACGGCTTTCTGCAGCAGTCATGTTTTCTGTTGTTACACCAAGGTTGTTGATTGTGTGCTCAAGTCTGTTCTGTAACGCACCAAGGTCACCTCTTGCTGTTGAAACTTTTTCAATAGCCTCGTTGATCTTGTCGATTGAATTACCTGCGCTTACTTGGCTTGAAATATCAACACCAGTTAAACCAAGTGAAGAAGCACTCATTGATTCAACAGATACTGTAACCTTCTGGAAAGTATCGTTTGTATCTCCAACCTGAAGTTCTAAGCCCTGACCTGAAACCTTACCTTCTGATGAAATTCCTAAAGACTTTGCAACAGTTCCGCCGTCAACATCTTTGAAGCCGATTTTTACATCTGAGTTATTTGTAATCTGAACACGTCCGTCTTTGCTGATTGATACAGCAAAGTCTGTAGCTTTCAATGCATCTCCTGCAGGAACAGCAGTATTGTAGTTGGTAATTACACTATCAATAGCAGTTTTTAATGTTGAAGCAAGGTCAGAAGCACCTGTTATACCTGAAGTTTCGATAGCAAACTCTTTACCATTGATAGTCATTGCAAATTTGCCATTCATTTCAGACACATTTGCAACAGTCGCTGTTGATGTTGCTGCTGCAGTTCCATCCATGCCTGTTAATGTAGTAATTAAAGCACTAGCTGTTGATGTATTAACAGATGAGTCTTTGTTTGCAGAACCGCTCTTGATTACAAATGTATCTGCTGCCGTGTCAGAACCTGTTGCCTTAACAGTTATATGTTCTACACCTAAGCCTGATGCATCAATAGCATCGTTAATAGCTTTTTCCATTATTGAAGCTGCTTTTTCTGCGTCAGCCTTGGAAGGGCCACCTGTAGTAGCACTCCAGTCTTTCTTTAAAGCAGCCTGATCATCAGCACTTAATTTAGACCAGTCAACTTTGATGTTTGCACCGTCAATAACGATTGTTTCTTCACCTAAAGTAACACCTGAAGTATCTTCGCCCTTTGCAACTGTTTCAGCAGCTTTATATGTAACTACCTGAGCGCCTGTTAATGCAGTGCCTTTAGAACCGCCTCCCGATAAAGAACCGTCAAGAAGATTAATTCCGTTGAAGTTTGTACCTTCGGAAATTCTGTCGATTTCATCTTTAAGAGCGTTAACTTCTTCGTTAAGTTTATTTCTTTCGCCTTCACCATATGTACCGTTTGCAGACTGAGTAGCAAGCTCAACCATACGGTTTAACATTGAGTGAACTTCAGTTAAAGCACCCTCAGCTGTCTGAATTAAAGAAACACCGTCCTGAGCATTTTTAGATGCTGTCTGAAGACCTTTAATCTGTGATCTCATTTTTTCGGAAATAGCAAGACCGGCAGCGTCGTCGCCCGCTCTGTTAATTCTGAAACCTGATGATAATTTTTCAAGGTTCTTGCCGACTGCAGTGTTGTTTCCGCCTAACTGTCTGTGTGCGTTTAAAGCAGCGATATTGTTTTGAATTCTCATAAAAAATTCCTCCCTGAATAAAGTTTTTACTTCGAGGGCGTCCATGCCCTCTACTGTTTAATATGTTTTTGTCCTAGCCGCCTTTATTGGGCCCTAACAAAAAGCGGATAAAACTTGAAAGCAATTTTATGCTTCTGTTAATAATATCGGCACGTTATTTCTTAACTTAATAGTTATTTTAAAAAACTTTTTTAAAATCAAGTTCTTGAGGGCCTTGCCCTCAAACTCCCACAAGGGTTCCACTGTCAGGAATTTGCTTCGCAAACCGCTGCACAGCGGCGGTGTCTATCTTCACCGTTCCCTCTTGACCCACAACGCAAAACCTCGGTTTTGCTTAAGGCTTTTTATTTTATGGCTTAATCAAACCACCTTTAAAACCCTTGTTAAACCTAAAAACCGCATGAATATGCGGTTTTTAAATGGGTCAAGGGGCAAGCCCCTTGCAGGGGCATTGGGGACAGCGTCCCCAAGGTCTTCCCCCCAAGGGCCTTCCCCCACTTAATCAATACCATATTTCTTGGAAAACTTCGCCAGCGACTCCAAGTAAAACCCTTGAACATTGTTGCTTTCGGCTTCCCTCTCGAACTCCTTTATTTTCTCGTCAGTTTCGCCAATTACACCGGCCGCTAAATTCTTTTCGGCAAAGGTAAACACCACCTGATTCTCCTTTTCAATGTGCCGCTTAAGAAGGTTTGTGTATCCAACCGCCTCCGCAATAATGCTGAGCCTGTGCTCCGCTTTCGGCTCCTCCTTGTAACTGTCAAGCGCCCTCTCCAGCTCCGCAATGTGCAGCCTGCCTAAATCGTGCTCAACAAGCATACCATTGTGTATTAACTTCTCGGCAACCTGCCCCAAGTTTTCAGTCATGGCCTTAAAGAAAATTTTCTCCTCCTTGCCGTGGTGGTGCTTGTCGGCATAGTTTCTGGAAAACTCAATAAACTTGCGAAAATCCCCGTCGTCCACCTCTTGCCCCTCTAAAATGTTCATGCACGCTTTCCTAATAACCGAAAGCAGCTTAAGTATGTTCTCGTGCTCCGCAACCATCAATTCAACGCTATACATAGTTTTATGCCCTCCTTATTTCAAACTGGTCATTCCCTCTGTCGTAAAACTCCAAACCGCTTCCCGAAACCATTCCCTCTATAATTTTCTTCCTAAGCCTGTAATAAAGAGAAACATCCCCGCCAACATTCTCCCAGTGCTGGCTGTGTATGCACCTTGCCTGTTTCCAAACAACGCTCTCCTTGGAGGTTTCCAAAGCCATGTTAACATGGTCGCATGGCATTCCGTTT
Organism: Lachnospiraceae bacterium; assembly: GCA_040772665.1. Lineage (GTDB taxonomy): Bacteria > Bacillota > Clostridia > Lachnospirales > Anaerotignaceae > JAXGXT01. Next base: position 445,090 of record JAXGXT010000001.1, read on the forward strand.
AACAGCCTGTCCTCAAAGGCCCTGAACGCCAAACTTGCGTCTGTGCCTTTTTCAATAGGGTTTTCTCTGCCAAATTCAAAGGCAATTTCTTCAAGCCTTTCAAGCCTTGACGGCTCATCTTTAAGCACCTGTGTCACAAGAAAAGCAAACCTTGTTTCCACAATACCTATTTTGTTTTGAAGCCAACCGTGAATGTTGCCTTGGTCTATCACTTCTTCAAGGGGCCTAAGGTCGGCACTTTGACAAACTTTGTCAAGATTCTCCTGCGAAAACCACCCCTCTTTTAATATAGCTTTTGTAAGGTTTTCCTGAAACTGAATTTTATTGTAAAGCCAATAGTGTATAGGCCCTAAAAATGCGCTCATAACATTCCCCTTTCTAAAGTTATTAATCAAATGAAGACAACCGAAAAACTAAAACCTCGGGTTCATGGAAAGTTGTGTTCCGTTAAACCAAAGTGCCAAAATCCCCCAATGGCTTATGCTTGCCTAAAGTTTGAGCAAGGGGAAGACACTCCCCTTGCTCTGTCCAAACTTATCTTATCCCTATAATTAATATAACTTTAATATAACTATTTAATCTGGCTGTTAAGCTTTGCCACAACCTCGTTTACATCCATTCCGTGAACTGCACAAGCCTCTGCTATTGTTTCCACCTGTGCCGAAGGGCATCCAAGACAATGCATTCCGCATCCCATAAGAACAGGTGCCGCAGATGGATACTGCATTAATATCTCACCAATTCTCATATCTTTTGTTATAACCACACCGGCTTCCTCTGTGGTGTCTTCACCAAAGAAAAGTTCAATATCGTCTTCAACTGTTCCAATACCAGCTATGCCGAAGTTCTCAATAAGCACTTTTGCAACGTTTGGCGAAAGGAACGCAGGAAGTGTAGGCCCAAGGTGAATGTTTTTAACACCAAGATAAAGAAGTGCAAGCAAAACAATAACCGCCTTTTGCTCATACCAAGCAATGTTGTAAACAATAGGCAAATCATTTATATCGTCAAGACCAAAAACCTCTTTAAGCTTAAGCGCAATAACCGCCAATGAATAAGAATCGTTGCACTGGCCTGCGTCAAGCACCCTTGGAATACCACCAATGTCGCCAAGCTCAAGCTTGTTGTATTTATACTTTGCACAGCCTGCCGTAAGAATAACTGCATCGTTTGGCAAAGCTTTTGCAAAGTCTGTGTAATAGTTTCTGGATTTTGCACGTCCGTCACAGCCTGCCATAACAACAAACTTTTTAATGGCACCTGATTTAACAGCGTCAACAACTGCACCTGCAAGCTGCATAACCTGATTGTGGGCAAAACCTCCCACAATTTTACCTGTTTCAATCTCTGTTGGCGGTGCGCAGTGTTTCGCCTGTTCAATTATTTCTGAAAAATCCTTTTCTTCGCCGATTTCTCCGCTTATATGCTTACATCCGGGAAAACCAGCCGAGCCTGTTGTATAAAGACGGTCTTTATAACTGTCCTTAGGAGGCACTATACAGTTTGTTGTCATAAGAATCGGGCCGTTAAAGCTTTCAAATTCCTCTTTTTGTTTCCACCATGCATTTCCGTAATTTCCAACAAAGTGCGGATATTTCTTAAACGCAGGATAATAGTGAGCAGGAAGCATTTCCGAATGGGTGTAAACATCTACCCCTGTGCCCTCTGTCTGTTTAAGAAGCATTTCCATATCACGCAGGTCGTGGCCTGAAATAAGAATTCCCGGGCGGCTTCCTACACCAATGTTAACCTCTGTGATTTCAGGGTTTCCGTAAGCTGACGTGTTTGCCTCGTCTAAAAGTGCCATGCCGTTAACTCCGTATTTTCCTGTTTCAAGAGTAAGTGCAATAAGGTCATCTACACTTAATGAATCATCAAGGGTTTTGGAAAGAGCGCTTTGAAGAAAAGCATCAACTTCTTCGTCATCTTTAAGAAGAACGTTGGCATGTTTTCCGTAAGCCGAAAGTCCTTTTAAACCGTAGGTAATAAGCTCTCTAAGGCTTCGCACGTCTTCATCTGTTGTTGAAAGAACTCCCACTTCCGCCGCTTTTTTCGAAAACTCATTTCTGTCTTTTGAATACCAGTTTGCCGCTTGAAGCAAAGCATTTGTGTCTGAAACCTGCTTTTCCAGTTCTTTTTTAACATCAAGTGTTTCAATAATTTTAGCAACAATTGCATCTTCGTCAAAGTTTGCATTTGTTATTGTTGTAAATAAGTTTAAGGTGATAAGGTGATTTATATCTTTTGAAACAGTTTTTCCCTCTGCTCTAAGTTGTGTTGTTACGGAAGAAAGTCCCTTTGTTACAAACACAAGCAAATCCTGCATAGCCGCAACTTCAGGCTTTTTACCGCATACTCCCATTTGTGTACAGCCTGTGTTGCCTGCTGTTTCCTGACATTGATAGCAAAACATTTTATTATCCATTTATATATCCTCCTTGGAACTTTAGTTTTATTGGGTTTGTGTTTCCTTGTTTTCATGTGCTTATAATATCTTAGTTAAATCAAAAAATCCGTAACTTCGGTTACGGATTAATAAAATATATTTTTTATTTAAAAGTAAAGTGATTACAAAAAATTCTCAAGGCTTTAGTTTCATTTTTAACCGCTCAAAAAGGGTTTCCCCTAAATGACTAATAATCATTAAAGGATGTGTTAAGGCCATCCTCGGCGCAGAATATTTCATAACCTTTTTAATTTTATTTCGTTCTTCATTATTATAGCAGCGAATTGTGCAGTTGCTGCAAAAAGGTTTTTTATTCTTGAAAGGGCAATTTTTAAGCCTTTGGGCAGTATAGTCAATAAGCCTGACACAATCGTCGCAAGGTTTTTCTTTTTTATGTTTATGATTTCCTTTGCAATACATAAAAATCATATCACTCACAATTTTTTCTTCGGCAGATATTCTTCTATTATTTTTTGAATTCATGCCCTCCTCCTTCGGCTGTTATAATAACTCCTGCATACTTTCCAAATTTGTAATATAAATATCTTTTTTGTCAATCCTTATAAGCCCGTCTTCCTGCATTTTCATAAGCTCCCTTGAAAGGGAGGGACGTGCAGTGTTTAAAAAATCCGCCATTTCCTCCCTGTTCATAGGTATATTAACCTTTCCGTTTGGAAGTCGATTTTTAAGCAATATTGCGGCTATTTTCTGCCTTAATGTGGCAAAGGAAAGAATTTGAAGTTTTTGGTTAAGATAGTATGCTTTTTTTGCTAAAATTGAAAGCATGTTTGAAATAAGCTTTGTGTGGTGATTACAGCTTTCACCGCAGGTGTGATAAAAAAACTCCCTTGGTATTTTAAGAATTTTTGAAGCTGTTGCAGCTTGGGCATAGTGTTCATATTCTTTTCTGTTAAGAAACACAAAGACTTCTCCAAAAAGCTCCCCTGGGGTGTCAAAGGTTGCTAAAATACTGCGTTTTCCCGAACTTGAATCATTGCAGACAATAATGGTGCCCTCAACAAGCACCAAAAGTTTTTGGGGTTCATCCTGCTGATAAAAAATCATTTCATCTTTTGCATATTCTTCAATTTCCCCGTGACCGCATTTAAGCAGACTTTCAATTTCACTTTCAGAAATATCATAAAATAAAGGGCTCATTTTTAATTTTGAAATCATTTTCGCTGTTCCTCCAAAAATCTGTTTCTTCCTATAATAATAGCCTTTTTTGATTTAAAATTGCTGTTTGATTGGGTTTTGCACATTATACCACAAATTCATTTGTGGATATTATACCATTAATTTTCTTATAATAAAACACCAATGCTTTATATTGGAGAGCATATTTGGTATAATATATGTTAAGGCGGTGATTGTAATGGACAATGATTTAGACGAAAGAAAAGAACGGATTTATTCATATATAAAAAGTGAAGATTATATACCTCTTAAAAGAAAAGAGTTTTACGTTATTCTTGATGTTCCATCTTCCGACAGGGAGGTTTTTGATGAGATAATAGCACGTCTTCTTCAAGAGGGCAAGGTTATAGAAAGCAAAAAAGGCAAAATTATGCTTCCCAAGGAAAAAGCCATGGTTAGCGGAGTTTTCACAGGCAACGTTCGTGGCTTTGGCTTTGTTAAGGCAGACGAAGGCTTTGACCGTGATATTTATATACCGTCGGAGTGTACTGCAGGCGCTATGCACAGAGATAGGGTTATGATAAGGCTTACAAAAAAAGCCGAGGGCGCACAAAGAGCCGAGGGGCAGGTTGTAAAGGTTCTTGAAAAAGGCACAGAAAACATTGTCGGCACTTTTCAGCTTTTAAAAGGGTTCGGCTTTGTTATACCAGACGACAAAAAAATTGCGCAAGATATCTTTATTGCAAAAGAGAACACCATGGGGGCAGTAAACGGACACAAGGTAGTTGTTAATATAACAAAACGTCCCGAGGGCAGCAGAAGCCCCGAGGGTGTGGTAAAAGAAATTTTAGGCCACATTGACGACCCTGGTGTTGACATACTTTCCATAATACGTCAGTTTAATCTGCCGGGCGATTTTAACGAGGAAGTGTATCAGCAAATTGAATCAATCCCAAGCGAAATTTCAGAAACTGAACTTAGCGGCAGAGAGGATTTCAGGTCTTGGGTTACAATCACAATTGACGGTGACGACAGCAAGGATTTTGACGATGCTGTAAGCCTTGATACTTTGGAAAACGGAAACTTTCAGTTAGGTGTTCACATTGCAGACGTAACCCATTATGTTAAAGAAAACTCACCCCTTGATAAAGAAGCTCTTGAAAGAGGAACAAGCTACTACCTTGTTGACAGGGTTATCCCTATGCTTCCCCACACATTAAGTAACGGCATTTGCTCACTTAATCCTAACGAAGACAGGCTTACACTTAGCTGCATTATGGAGATAAATAAAAACGGTGATGTTGTTGGACATAAAGTGTGTCAAAGCGTTATCCATTCACACGAGCGAATGACTTATACAAACGTAAACAAAATAATAGAGCATGGTGATAAAGAACTAATTAACAAGTATTCACATATTGTTCCAATGCTTTTAAAAATGAACCAGTTAAGAGAAATACTATCAGAAAAAAGAATAAAAAGAGGAAGTATAAACTTTGATTTTCCCGAGGCTAAAATTATTCTAAACCAAGAAGGAAAAGTAATCGACATTAAACCCTATGAAAGAAACAGCGCCACAAACCTTATAGAGGAGTTTATGCTTGTTTGTAACGAAACTGTTGCTGAGGATTATTACTGGCAGGAATGTCCTTTTGTTTATAGAAACCATGACGTTCCAGATGAAGAAAAAATTCAGACAATGAAAACCATGCTAAGAACCTTTGGTTACAGAATAAAAGGTCATAACGAGGTGCACCCTAAAGATATACAGGCAATTCTCGAAAAAGCAATAGGCTCTCCCGAGGAGCATATTATAAGCAGAATTGTTTTAAGAAGTATGAAACAAGCAAGATATCAGGAAGAAAACTTTGGGCATTTTGGCTTGGCGGCAAAGTATTACTGTCACTTTACATCTCCCATAAGAAGATACCCCGACTTGCAGATTCACCGCATTATAAAAGAAAACTTAAACGGCAGACTAAACGAAAAACGTATTGACAGATACTTCAGCCTTCTTCCGGATGTGTGCAAAAAGTCTTCTGCCAGAGAACGTCTTGCAGAGGAGGCCGAAAGAGAAACCGACAAGCTGAAAATGGTAGAATACATGGAAGAAAGAATCGGCGAAGAGTTTGAAGGTATAATAAGCGGTGTTACAGGCTGGGGGATTTATGTAGAGCTTCAAAACACAGTTGAGGGAATGATTCCATTAAATACTTTGGAGGATGATTTTTACACATATGTAGAAGAAACACTGCAAGTGGTTGGAAGAAAAAAAGGCAGGGTTTTCAGACTTGGCGACAAAGTTAAGGTTGTCTGCGTAAAAACAAATAAAGATACAAGAACAATTGATTTTAATTTAGCTGAATAACAATTTCACCTTGCGGCGGAAGGAATAAAAACTTTCCGCCTAAAAATTCCTTTATTGTAACAAAATTTTAATACCAAAACTTAAAACAGTATGGTATAATATCCACAAACTCATTTGTGGGAGAGCCTAAACGGCTCTGCCGCTGTTATCACAGCGTATTATACTACTCATAAAACTTTTTAAGTTTTATTCGCTCGTTGACAAAAGAAAATGTCGGCTTTGCCGCCGCTTTCTTTTGCTTTTATGGTATAATCTATTGCGAGGAAAGGAACGTGATAATTTTGGCTAAAGGATCATCTGTAAAGCTCATTGCCCAAAATAAAAAGGCATACCATGAATATTTTATAGAAGAAGTCTTTCAGGCAGGATTATCCCTTGCCGGAACAGAGGTTAAAAGCCTGCGTCAAGGCAAATGCAGTTTAAAAGAAAGCTTCATTAAAATCGAAAACGGCGAAGCTTTTATTTATAATATGCATATAAGCCCTTATGAACAAGGAAATATCTTTAATAAAGACCCTCTTCGCACAAGAAGACTTTTGCTTAATAAAAGCGAAATAAATAAAATCCACGGTGCTGTTCAGTCAGAGGGGTATACAGTTGTTCCTCTTAAGGTTTATTTTTCAAAAAGCCTTGTAAAAATAGACATTGCAATAGCAAAAGGTAAAAAACTTTATGATAAACGCCATTCTATTGCAAAAAGCGACCAAAAAAGAGAAGCAGAAAAAGAGTTTAAAATCAGGAACTTAAATCTATAAGAATAAAAATGTCGTCATTACGGGGATGTAATGGTTTCGACGGGAATCTTGAAAATAGGAACAGCCATCCGCAGACCTCCGGCAGCTGCGTTAAAATGACGGAAAATTTTAAATTTAAACGACAAAGATTATTCTTTATTAGCAGCCTAAGCGCTGCTCGTCGGCCTTTAATCTCTCGCAGTTAGAGTAACCGGCGTCGACTTTGCGGGGAACTTTTTCGCCAAAGCTTTGAGGTGAAAAAAGACTTATGAAGCTACTAAGGTTTATAGCCTGTTATTGGGCGATAAACTAAGGGAATGTTAAACCAATAACTGTGATGGGAGAAGTTTCTATGGATGGGTTTTCGGACAGGGGTTCGATTCCCCTCATCTCCATAATGAAAACCCTCGAAGTAACCTTTAGCGGTTGTTTCGAGGGTTTTTGCTTTTATACAAACCTTGAATTTTTGTCGGTGCACCTTGCTTCGCAAACCGCCGCTTTTCGTTCAGCATTTTTTCTTACGAAAAAGCTATTTTGCCGTGGAACTCCTCTCCGTTGCCTAACGGCGGCATTTATCTTCAGGCTTCTTTTTTTACTCACAACACAAAACATTCGTTTTGCTTGGAGCAGGTTCCTTTATTTTTCGGCTTTATCTTCATTTAAACCAAACCGCCGAATATTCCCTTATTTCATCTTAAAACCACATATTTATGCAGTTTTAGCAAAAACTTTTGTTTCATTTTTACTTGACAATTCAAGCCAAAAGCAAGCCGGTTTGGGCAAAGTCCAGTGACTTTCTTTATTTCTTTTTCAAGGACAAATAATTTTAATAAGCATAGCAGTCTTCTAACCAACTTAGTCAGCCATCATATTTATTTCTTTAATTACCTTTTCCGTTTCTTTTTTAAACATCCCCAAATCGTTTAAAACAGTGATAATCTTAAACCCTTGTTTAATTCTTTTCACAGCTTCTTCCTGCGTGGACGTTACAATGCCTGGAATTTTTCCATGTTTTCTGCAAGCATCTAAAACCTTGCTAATAGCTTCTTCAACTTTAGTATGCGAAGGCTCTTTTCTGTAACCCATATCCAAAGATAAATCACCCACTCCTATAAAAATTGAATCAATTCCTTCGACAGAAGCTATTTTTTCGATATTATCCACACTTTCTTTAGTTTCACACTGAACCATTGTAAATAACGCATCATTTGCATTTCCCACATAATCATCATATCCGCCCCATCTTGGGCCTCTTCCCGCATTCATCCCTCTTTTGCCAAGAGGAGGAAACTTTACAGCATTAACAATATACTCTGTGTCTTCCAATGTATTTACCATAGGCACTAAAAGTCCATGGGCACCAATGTCTAAAATACGGCGCATTAACTTTGTTTCAATGGTGTATGTTCTTGGTATGGATGCCATTCCATAGCACTCCCCGGCACGAATCATATCAACCATGCTCTCAAGCCCCAAAGGTGAATGCTCCATATCTAAAACAACAAAATCAAATCCGTTTATTGCAAGTATTTCAACATTGTTTGCATTACAAGAAGCAACAAATGCTCCGATTAAATAATCCTTTTCTTTTAGTTTTTCCTTTATAATATTTTTTAACTTCAATGCTTCCACCATCCTTAGCCCTGTTTATAAAGCTCAAACATCATTGCCATTGCCTGTCCGCCGCCAATGCAAAGGGAAGCCACTCCATACTGTACATTTCGCCTTATCATTTCTCTGATAAGTGTAATACTGATTCTGCACCCGGTACAGCCAACAGCATGACCCAGAGCTATTGCACCTCCGTTTACATTAACAATGGAAGGGTCAATCTTCAAGTCTTGAACACAGGCCGCCGCTTGTGCGGCAAAAGCCTCGTTTAGTTCATACAAGCCGACGTCTTCTCTGCTTATACCCGTCTTCTTTTCCAGCTTTTCTATAGCACTAACAGGTGCATACCCCATAATAGACGGATGAAGCGCCGTTGATACTGCCGCCACATATTTAGCCAAAGGCTTTAGACCTAACTCTTTTGCCTTTTCCTCACTCATCATCAATACCGCCGCCGAACCGTCATTAATGGGAGATGCATTCCCTACCGTAACCGTTCCCCCTTCCGGTTTAAATATAGGCTTAAGCTTTTCAAAGTTTTCATACTGCGCATTTTTTATGTATGTTTCATCATGGTTAAAAACAACATCACCTTTTTTTGATTTAATTACAACAGAAACGATATCCTCATCATACTTCCCCTCCAGCCATGCTTTCTCTGCCTTCCTATGGCTTTCAAGGGCAAATTCATCTTGCATCTGACGTGTAATTCCGCACTTTTCCGCAACATTTTCCGCCGTAATTCCCATATGATAATCCATAAAAGGATCTACCAAACCATCATAAAGCATACTGTCTTCAATTCGCCCGGGCCCCATTCGGTATCCAAACCGAGCCTTGGGCAATATATAGGGAATTTTGCTCATGGTTTCGCATCCGCCTGCAATTACCACATTGTTATCTCCCACTTGAATAGACTGTGCCGCAAGCTGCATGGCTTTCATTGCTGTTGCGCAGTTTTTGTTTGGGGTAAAAGCAGGAATTGTGTCAGGAAGTCCCGCATAAATTGCACATTGTCTTGATGGATTTGCCTTTGTTCCGGCTTGAAAATGTGTGCCCATAATCACTTCATCTATAACATTTACATCTATGTTAGTTTTTTCAATAAGTGCTTTAACACATTCTCCGCCATGAACAGGGGCGGAGATGCCGCTTAAAGCTCCTCCCATTTTGCCTGTTGCAGTTCTTGCCATTTCAACAATAACAACGTTTTTTAAACTCATTTAAGCACTGCCTCCTTATAACAATTGTCCTGTAATCATATCTTTAAGCGCCTGGCTGATAGTTAAATCGGTGCCCGTGGCTTTCTTCACTTCATCAATTGAGTATTGCGTATTAATTTCATTAAGAACCAATCCCTTATTTGTAACTTCAATTACACCCATTTCAGTTATAATCAAATCTACAACACCAACAGCCGTAAGGGGCAGTGTACACTTTTCAACAATCTTTTTCTCCCCCCTGCTTGTATGCTGCATCGCTATTATTACTTTTTTAGCACCCACAACCAAGTCCATTGCTCCGCCCATTCTAGGAACCAGTTTCCCGGGAATACACCAGTTTGCCAAATTCCCTTTTTCATCAACCTGCATTGCACCAAGCACGGTTACATCAACATGTCCGCCTCTTATAATTCCAAAAGACATTGCGCTGTCAAAAAAAGCCGCCCCCGGTTTAACAGTTACATATTTACCCCCGGCATTTACTAAATCATGCTGTTCTTCGCCTTCTTCTGCCGCTTCCCCTAACCCCACAAAACCGTTTTCCGATTGAAGTGTAACTTCTATATCGGGGGGAATATAGTTGGCAACCAAGGTGGGAAGTCCTATACCAAGGTTAACCACATCACCGTCATTGATTTCAAGAGCAACTTTTTTTGCAATAATTTCTTTTATATCAGGCATCTTTTCTCACCTCCCACAATCATATCCACAAGAATTCCGGGAGTCATCACCATATTAGGGTCAATAAAGTCTCCTTCCAATATTTCTTCCGTTCCCACAATAACCTTTTTTGCCGCCATTGCCATAACTGTATTAAAGTTTCTTGCCGCATTGTTATAAACGACATTCCCCTTTTTATCAACCAATGAGCCTCTTATAAAAGCAAAATCCGCAGATAACGGTTCTTCTATCAAATACTCTCTGCCCTTAAGTATTATTTTCTCTTTTCCCTCTTCTACCACAGTTCCCACACCAACAGGTGTAATAACTCCTCCAAGGCCGCATCCTGCCGCCCTAATTCTTTCAACAAATGTACCTTGAGGTATAAGCTGATACTCCACATTATAAATTTCTGGTATATCAGGTGTTCTATATGCAACTTCCGTATTAATTCCCACATGGGTGGCAATAAGCTTTTTCACCTGACCATTTCTTAAAAGCTTTCCTACTCCTCTTCCCGGTTTTCCTGCATCACAGCTTATAATTGTAAGATTTTTCACACCTTTGTCGGCTAAAGCATCAACCAAACCTTCGGGAGTGCCAACTTCTGCAAAGCCGCCAATCATTATTACAGCCCCGTCTTTAATATTTTCAACAGCTCTATGGGCATCAACAATTTTGTTTTTCATATTAAATCCCCCTCCTTTTTAAAAGAACCTATCTCCGTTTTATAGAAATAGGTTCAAACATTGCTGCGCCTTATTAATCTCTTTTAAGAATTTGGCGTACTATTGGAGATTGTTTGTACTCAGACCTTACAGGCGTAAAAACATCTAAATTTACCACTGTTTCTTCGCTTGTTGCAACTATGTAATGTTCTGAATTTGGCGGAATAACAAGAACAGAGCCGGGAATCATATGATATGCTTTCCCATCAATATAAAAATCGCATTCTCCCGCAAGTATAATAGCCACCTGCTCATACATGTGTTTATGAGGTCCAGGTGTATGTCCTTTTTCTATTTCGGCAATTTGAATTGTGCATCCTTCAGGACTAACAACTTTCTTTCTCATTTTTTCCCTAATCGGTTCCCAATCCATTTCATCCCAGTTAACAAAATTAATACTCATTTTTTCTACCTCCGTATTTTAATAATATTTAATATTCAATCCCTAACAGTTTAGCAGGGTTAATTTTACCCATAATATCTATCTGTTCTTCTGTTACACCAAATTCATTAATAAGCTTGCAGATAAACTGATACATTCCTTCAACAGGAGAAATGTTTACCTTTTGTCCCAAATCTGAATCCAAAACAATCTTCTCAACAGGAACATGCTCTAATATTTTTCCTATAACCTCGTCATCACATTTTCCCGACACAGCAATAGATTTAAAAACAGCCGCATTTAACTCTATATATGCACCTAACTGTGACCATTTTTTCATCTGTTCATATGTGGCATTTACAAGAAAATGGGGATGATTTATCACAATTTTTTCAACACCCACTTCAACTGCTTTACTCACAACCGCATCTACTTCCTCTGCCGTGCCATGACCTGTGCATAATATTAAATCAGGGTGCTTTGCTATATACTTTAATATGTCAACAGCCCTTTCATCCAAGTTCCCGTCTTTGTCGATATATGTAATACCTTTATCCTCAACTCCCATATTGCCAGAGCCTACAAAATGCCCACCTGAATGGCCTTTAATATGATTCATTGCGGAAACTGTGGGAAAATATACTGTTTTAGCTCCTAAGTTATATGCCGCATCCAATGCGTTTAAATTAAACAAACCCACAGAGTTATTTAAAGCTATGCCTCCAAAAATCAGACAGCCTTCTCCCAGTTTTTCCGTAACCATCCTTGTTCCCATCATAGTGGGAAAATAATGATCCTTCACCAAAAATGCCCTATATCCTGCCTCTTCCGCCAATGCCAGCATGTCTGCCGCATCTACCTTTCTCGGCGCTACAGAAGGGCCTGCATGAATGTGTATATCGATAAATCCTTTTAAAATCTCTCTTGAAACTTCCACTTCCTGCCTCCTAATTCATTCCCAGCATATTTGGTATAAACATTACCAGCTGAGGAACATATGCTAAAATAATTGTTACTATAAATGCCACTAAGGCAAAGGGTGCTATTGATTTGCTAAGCCTTGCCAGCGGTATGCCTGCAATGTTGCTTGTAACAAAAAGCAGCATTCCCACCGGCGGAGTTATAAGACCGATTGTAAGCATTATGCAAAGAATAATGCCGAAATGAATAGGGTCAATACCAACTGCCATTGCCAAAGGAACAAATACAGGCGTAAAAATATACTGCGCAGAAAACCCTTCCATAACACACCCAATTAAAGCAAGCGCAATAATAATAAGAAGCATAACCACGTGCTTGTTTGTTGTAACAGAAAGAATTCCGTTTGTTATCATGGTAGGTATATTATCAATAGCCATTGTCCATCCCATAATGTTTCCAAAGGCAACAATAAGCATAATTCCGGCTGTTGTTACACCTGTGTTAAGTAAAATATTAGGCAATGCTCTAATATCAAATGTTCTGTATATAAGTGAGGCAGCTATTGCCGCTAGAACAGCAACCGCCCCTGATTCTGTAGGTGTAAAAACACCTCCCATTATCCCCCCTACAATAACCAAAGGAACAATAAGTGCAGGAAGAGCCTTTATAAAGGCCTTTAAAAAATTCTTTAGTTCAAACTTTTCTTTTGACTTTTTATATCCTCTTTTTTTAGTGTAGTAACGAATAACACACATATAACCTAACCCAAGCATAATGCCAGGTACTATCCCTGCCATAAACATTTTTTGTACCGAAACACCTGTTAAAACACCGTAAATAATAAATGTTACACTTGGCGGTATAATCGGGCCAAGAACTCCTGAGGCGGCTATTAAAGAACCTGTGAAATCCTCATCATATCCGTCTTTTGCCATTTCAGATACTAAAATGGCACAAAGTATTGCTGTAACCGCATTTGCAGAGCCTAAAATGGCAGAAAGGACCATTGCTAAAATAACACAGCAATATGCCATTCCTCCCCTTATCCAGCCAATTGCCTCTCTTGCAAATTCCAATAATCTTTGTGTAATCCCACCCTTGTTCATAAGATCTCCGGCTAATATGAAAAAAGGAATGCACATAAGCGAATAAGAATTAACACCGACAAAAAGTCTTTGCGTAATTATGGACATATATTCCGGGGAATTAATGGACACAAGATGTGCAAGCCCTCCCAAACCAAGCACAAATGCCATGGGAAGTCCTATAAATAAGGCAGTTACAAATATAACAACAACTAAAATCATTTTGAATCTGCCTCCTTTTCTAAAACCTTTTTGTCAGCAAGTACCTTTAATATTTGTTCCAAAGCAAACATAATAATTAGCACAAATCCAATGGGAATTGTTATATACACCACACTCATATTTAACTTTAAACCGGTACTTTTCATTCTTGAAACCATAGGTGAAAATGTATAAACAAACCCTTGAAACGAAAGATAAAAGCATACACACATAATAATAATATTATTGATAATTCCTAAAACTTTTTGTGCTTTTTCCCCAAGACGAGCAGTAAGTAAATCTAAATATGCCATTCCGCCTGCTCTATAAGCAGCAGCTCCTCCCAAAAAGGTTACTGCCACCAAAAGAAACTTAACAAGCTCTTCCGCCCAAACATAAGAAAGCCCAAATATATATCTTCTTATTACTTCCATAGATGTTACTGCTACCATAATAACAAGCATAACCGCTAAAATTGCCCTAATACATTTAAATAGGAACTCCATTATACTTGTATACAGCTCAACCGCTTTACTCAATTTTTTCACCGCCTATAAATTGTCCGCTTTATTTAAGAGGAAAGCTCCTGCTTCCGCTAAATACAGGAGCTTTATTATGAAGAAACCGTACAAATCTTTATCAGTCTAGGCTTTCCGCCATATCAATAAAGTTTGCAATCAGCTCATCTTTCTTCCTGAATTCATCTGTAATATCTTTTACAACTTCTTTGAAAGCGCTTATGTCCTCGATTTTTACTATTTCTACTCCTGCCTTTTCCATTGCTTCATACCCTGCCGCCTCAGCTTGCGGGAGATATTTATCAAATAAATAATCATATCCTTGTATAAAGCCATCTGTAAGCGCAGTCTGTGTTTGTTCATCTAAGCCGTTAAACCATTTTGCATTTGCAAAAATACAAGTTGAGAAAGGATAAATACCGATTTCAGTAAAATATTTAATTACCTCATAATGTTTCTCTGAATAAATTGATGTTATATTTATTTCTTCACCGTCAATGATTTTATTTTGAAGCCCCGTATAAATTTCACCGTAAGCAAGTGAAGTTGGATTTGCACCCATTGCATTAAAACTTGCAATTAAAACATCTGTAGGTGCAACTCTCATTTTTAACCCTGCCATATCTTTAATGGAGGCAACAGGCTTTACATTGTTTGCAATATGTCTCATACCTGAATCGTATGCCACAAGAATTTTAATACCCAGCTCTTCCTCAATTCTGTCAAATAAAGCTTGCGTTTCATCTGTAGTCATAGCCGCCTTTTCCTTTTCATAGTCATTTAATAAAAAAGGAATTGTTAAAGCTTCCAAAAGATTTGTATATGTGCTGAAAGTACTTGAGGCAGTTCCTCCCATCTGAATTGTTCCCGCCATAACCTGTTGCAAAATTTCTGCATCATCACCTAACTGTCTTGCTCCATAATATTCAAAGTCGATATTTTCATTTTCACTTGCAACTTTGTCTATTACCTCAATTGCTGTTGCATAGCTTGGCAATGTATCCTGCCCTCCCGTAGCCATTTTAACAACTACGCTGCCTGAAGAAGTTTCCACTTGGCTTTCCTGCCCTCCTTGGGCGCCGGTTTGAGATTGTGCGGGAGAACCACAGGCACTGACTGATAAAGCTAAAACTGATACTAAAAACATACTAACCCACTTTTTCATATTGACTCCTCCTGTTTTTGGGAACGTTCCCATTTTTAGATAAAAAATATTTTTACTCCTTAATCGCTAAAGGCATAGTCTTAATTATAAAACTAATGCTTTAGCTTTAGGATTTACTACTCTCGTTGCTGAAAAAATTACTTTTTGTATCGGTTCGTCTGACTTTTCAATTCTTTTCATTAAAAACTGTGCTGCCTTCACCCCAATTGCTTCTAAATCTGAGCCTGCAAAAATAAATCCTGATTCCTCATACAATTCAGGAACCGTTTCATTACAAGCAATATCAAATTCTCCAAGAACAGGTTTTCCTAACTTCTTTCCGCACCTGTGAACCCCTAATGCCATTAAAAAGTTATTTGAAGAAACAGCAGTTATTTTTTCATTTTTAAATATTTCTTCTCCTATTTCGTACCCCGACTGAATATCAAGTTTTCCTCTGAAAATTATATTTTCGTCAATCTCTATTTCGTTATCTTTTAAAGCCTCTCTGTAGCCCCGTTCTCTTTCTGCACTTACAGTGGATTTATACGGCCCTGAAATATATGCTATATGTTTATGTCCATTATTAATCAGTTCTTGTGTTGAAAGGTATCCTGCTTCAAAATCATTTCCGAAAACTGCATCAAGAGATTTTCTTTTTAAATCTTTATTGATTAAAACCACAGGACAATCAATATCCTCCAAACAAGCTTCCAAATCATCATTTTTAACAGCCGTCATAGGAATTATGCCTGAAAATCTGCTCTCCTTTGCCATTCTGATAAACTTTTTTTCTCTTTCAACATCATACATACTGTTGTATACAACTGCCATGTAGTTTCTTTCCGTCAGCTCTCTTTCTATTCCAACCACAGTTTTGGCAAAGTAATGGTTTTGAATGTCGCCAACAATAATTAAAACTATGGGAAGAGAGCCTGTTACCATGCTTCTTGCCAGTATATTAGGTTTATAATCAAGTTCTTTTATAATTTTTAACACATGTTTGCGAGTTTCATCTTTTACATTAGGGTCATTGTTAATAACTCTTGATACTGTAGATTTTGAAACACCTGCCTTTAGAGCCAATTCTTTTATAGTTGCCAATATCATCCCTCCCGGAACGTTTTGGGAACGCCTTTGGGAACGTTCTCATAACTTATGTTTAAAAGATAACATCAAAAAATATAAAAGTCAATTAAATAGTTTTTAATTTTTTTCAATTCGTTAAAATAGACAATTTATAAAACAAATATTATTTTAATAATTATTATTTTTGTTGTTTTTGACGTTTTTATAATAATGTTTCTCTTTTTTATCTCATATTTTATTCAAATAAAATTATGCTGTTTATCAATAAATTAACAACAAATGAATAAACCTGTTATAAAAACTCTCTAGATTAAAATAAAAACAAGATGAAAAAGAATAGTGTTATAAAGCTTGAAGAAATATTGACAAAATAAAATATACATAATATAATTTTATCAGGCAAAAAGTCAGAAATTCAGCACTGTCAATTAATTAAACTAAAGATGAACATGGAGGATAAAAGGTAAGACGTTTGATGTTTAATGTCTTATTAATAAACTTATGAGTGAAGAGATTATTAAGCATTTAAAATTAGATAGAAAAGAAGAATCTATTACAGACGTGGTTATAGAAGCAATTCGTAAAGCACTGGAAAAAGGAGAGCTTAAACCGGGAGACCAGCTGCCCTCGGAAACAGAACTTGCAGAAGTTATGTCAATAAGCAGAGGCTCCGTCAGAGAAGCAATGAAGATTTTGTCTGCCTATGGAGTTGTTAACATACAAAGAGGAAAAGGAACCTTTATCTCAGAAAACACAGATTCAAAAGGATTTGTTAATCCAATGCTGTTTAACTTTCTTCTATTAAAGCCAAATCAAGAAGAAATTGTAGACTATAGATATTTTATTGAACGGTCTGTTTTTGAAATGGCAATCAAAAATGCAACTGCCAACGATATAGAACTGTTAGAAAATAATTTAAAAGATATGAAGAAATTATTTGAAGAAAACTTTGATAGTGCTGATAACAGTTCAATCGAATTAGAAATAGAATTTCACAGACTTTTAGGAAAATCAACGAAAAACAGGCTGTTGGAAAAAACTTATCAAATTGCAATGGAGTATTTTTTCCCAAAGGTAGAAAGAACTCACTATAATAAAGCTCGATTGGAAGAAACAATAGAAATACATGAAAAATCTATCAATACAATAAAGGAACGCAGTTACGAAAATATCGAAAAGGTTTTAAATATGAATACTGAAATATGGATAAGGCTGTCTAAAAAAAGTTTTAAAAATAAAAGCAGTTTATTCAGTTAGAGCTTTTTAAAAACATATATAAAAATCAATAAAATATAAACTTAATTGTTTATATTTATCTAATGTTGTCAGACGTTTGATGTCTGTTGTATAAACAATAATTAACACATCAAAAATAAAGTTAAAAATACATTTAGCCTTTTAAACTAAAGTATCAAGGCAGAAGTTTATGAGATTAAAATAATTTCATCAACCAATGCCCTTAAATTTAATAAAGAATGAAGTCTTTAATAAAAAGCGCCATTCATTCTTCAAATCAACCTAAAGGAGGAATAACATTGAGAAGCGAGATAACAACAAAAGGACTTGATAAGTCTACGCAAAGAGCACTTTATTATGCCATGGGTGTTCTGCCCGAGGAATTGGAAAAACCGCTTATTGCAGTGGTAAACTCACAAAATGACACGATGCCCGGACATAGAAACCTTGATGAAATATCAAGAGCCGTAAAAGAAGGAATATATCAGGCAGGAGGAACACCAATAGAATTTCCCACCATTGCAATCTGCGACGGAATTGCCATGGGGCACTACGGAATGCACTATCCTTTGGCAAGCCGTGAACTGATTGCAGACTCCATAGAATGTATGGTAAATGCACATGCATATGACGCAATGGTGCTTGTAAGCAACTGTGATAAAATTACACCTGGTATGCTTATGGCGGCTGCAAGACTTAATATTCCCTCTATTGTAATAGCAGGCGGAACAATGGATACAGGCCGTTATAATAACCAGAAAACCAGCTTTGTCGAGCTTATCGAAACTCAGGGACTTTTAAAACGAGGAAAAATAACCCAGGGTGAAATGCATGAATTTGAACAAAGTGCAATGCCCGGCTGCGGTGCATGTAACGAACTTGGCACAGGCAACACAATGGTTTATCTTGCCGAAGCCTTGGGAATGAGCCTTCCCGGCTCTGCAACTCCCGCAAACACAGGTGCAAGAATTGCCCTTGCAAAAAGAACGGGAATAAAAATTGTTGAGCTTGTAAAAAACAATATCTGTCCAAAAGATATTATTACAAAAGAAGCAATGCATAATGCGCTTGTTGTAACCATGGCAATCGGCGGAAGCTCAAACTCCATGCTTCATTTGCCTGCTGTTGCCCATGAAGCGGGAATAGATTTTAGTTTCGATGAAGTGGAAGAAATCTGCGACACAACACCACAGCTTTCAAAAATTAAACCCTCCGGTGATGATTATCCCGTTGACTTTGCCAGAGCAGGCGGCGTGGCAGGGCTTATGGGTCTGCTGCATACATACGGATTGATAAAAGATAATATAACCGTTACGGGAAAATCTGTGTTTGAAAATGTAAAAAATGCAAAAATTTTAGACTCAAACGTAATAAGAACAAAAGAAACTGCATTTTCACAAACAGGCGGACTTAAAATACTTTACGGCAACCTTGCTCCTGAAGGCTCTATTTGCAAAAAGGCAGGTGTTCTGCCTGAAATGATGACTCATACAGGGCCGGCAAGAGTTTTTGACCAAGAGGAGCCTGCTGTAAAAGCTATTTATAACGGCGAAATAAACCCGGGAGATGTAATCGTAGTTCGTTATGAAGGGCCAAAAGGCGGCCCGGGCATGAGAGAAATGCTTAGCCCAACAGCCGCAATTATGGGCATGGGGCTTGGGGACAGTGTGGCTTTGGTTACAGACGGCCGTTTTTCAGGTGCGTCAAGGGGTGCCGCAGTGGGTCATGTAAGCCCTGAAGCCGCCGAAGGCGGACTTATTGCCTTCATTGAAGAGGGCGACAGCATTACAATAGATATAGACGGCGGATTAATTCAGCTTAACGTTGAAGACGAGGAAATCGAAAAAAGAAAACAAGGCTGGGAAGCACCTATGCCCCCTGTATATGAAGGAAGTTATCTTGAAAGATATTCTAAGCTTGTAAAATCAGCAATGGCAGGGGCTGTATTTAGAAGAGGAAAAGAATTATAAAATAAACAAAAAAGTTTCAATAAAAAGGGGGTATCCGAAAGGATACCCC
>JAXGXT010000002.1:0-401450 GCA_040772665.1 Lachnospiraceae bacterium
ATGCCATGGATAAAGAACGAAAGCTTATGGTTTGATTTTTTAAAGAGATTGGAGGAAGTTAAGTTGACATACGAGGAAGCTTTAAAGATTATAAAAGATAAATGCGGATTTGATGATAACACCATGCTGTATTTGGAAATGTACAGGTATTCGGAGAGCATGGTTATTAGATTAGCGGAGAAGATGAAGTGAATATACGTAAATTTAGCCGTGGGGAGTCTTTTTAAGATTTCTCACGGCTTTTTTTATTTGGATGATTTAAAGAAAGGCAATGCTGTAAATGAATCAACTGTATTCTTCGAAAAGAGGGATAATTGTAACTCCATTTTTGAGGAATGCTACTCCCCCAAACTCCGAGGATATTAACCACTGCGTACCTTCTCCGTAACAAAACCGTTGATAATTCAACGGTTTATTTTTTTTAATAACAATAAAAACCATCCCTTTGAAATTTAAATTTTTCAAAGGGATGGTTTTGTCTTTATACTTTTGTTAACATAAATCAAAGCAAAAATAAATTATTGAATTTCTACTTTATAAACAGTATTAACAGTGAAATTGTTTACAACTTTGTGGACAATGTGGATAACTACTGCTTTATAAGGGTTTCTCCCACAATATATATGTCTCCCGCACCCATAGTTATCAACAGGTCGCCTTCCTTAGCTGTGGATTTAATGTGAGTTACAATGTCTTCAAAGGAAGAGATATATTGAGCCTTGTTTCCTTTTTCGTTCAGCCTTTTCACAAGGTCACGTGAGTGCACTAAGCCTGTGTCTTTTTCCCTTGCCGAATATATGTCTGTAACTATTATTTCATCAGCATCAAAAAAGGAATTTCCAAACTCATCAAAAAGAGCATTTAGCCTTGTGTATGTGTGGGGCTGAAAAATACACCATAGTTTTTTATGTCTTATGTTTTGTGCCGCCGCTAAGGTTGCTTTTATTTCCGTTGGGTGATGGGCATAGTCGTCAACAATGGTTATTCCTTTATAGGTGCCTTTTGTCTGAAACCTTCTGTTAACACCTGTGTAGTTGTCAAGGCCTTGAATAATATCCCTCATTTTTTGCCCTAAGGCAACAGCTGCGGCACATGCGGCAAGAGCATTTAAGATATTGTGCTCACCAGGTATTTTTAAAGAAATCCTGCCCATGTTTTTATTCTGGAAAACAGCATCAAAGCTGTTTGTGCCGTCAGGGTTATGGATAATGTTTTTTGCACACCAGTTGGAGTCTGTGTCTATGCCGTATGTTATAACACTGCCCTTTGCCTCGCTTATAATATAGTCAAGTCCTTTTGTCTGGCTGTTAATTATTATAAAACCGCCCTCACAAACATTGGCGGCAAAATTTTTAAATGAAGTCTGTATTTCTCTAAGGCTTCCAAAAAAGTCTAAATGCTCTTCTTCAACATTTAAAACTATGGCAATAAAAGGTTTGAATTTAAGAAAGCTGTTGTGATATTCACATGCTTCTGCAACAAATATATCAGAAGAGCCAACCTTTATGTTTCCGCCGATTGTGGAAAGAATCCCTCCTAATGAAATTGTCGGGTCTGCCTTTGATGCAATAAGAATTTCGCTGAGCATTGATGTTGTGGTTGTTTTTCCATGGGTGCCGCTTATGGCAACACTTTGTGCGTAGTCAGCCATAATATCTCCTAAAAGGTCGCTTCTTTCAATAATTTTAATTCCAAGCTCTTTTGCCCCAATAATTTCAGGGTTATCCTCTTTAACTGCGGCAGTAAAAACAACAAGATCAATATCTTTTTTTATATTTTCTTTTTTATGTCCGTAATTTATGTGTATGCCAAGGCTTTCCAAACGGTTTGTGGTGTCTGAGGTTTTAATATCGGAGCCGCTGATGTTTACTCCCCGCTTGTTTAAAATTTCAGCAAGACCGCTCATGCTTATTCCGCCGATGCCGATAAAATATACATTTTTATATGTGCTTTCAAAGTTTAAATTCATCTATACTCCTCTTTCAATAAAAAAATTATACAATCAAAAATAATAAACTCAAATAAGTATACTATATGAAAACTCCAAAGTCTATAATCTGCTTTATGTCAAAAAACCTTATGGTATTTATATATTTATAACCAAAGATATAAAAAATAATGATAAAACTATAAAGAATTACTATAAATCCTTTACAGCCTGTATATAAATATATAAAGTGCACTTATAAATTGTATGGAATGTAATACAATACACAAAAAATTACAAAAAAGAGGTGGTAAACGACAAAAAAATACATATTTTATCCCAAAATAAAATAAGTTCCTATTTATTACTTGCCTGAAGTATGATAGAATAAATCCATACAAAGGTTAGTGAATTATCTTTAATTTTAAATTATCCATACTTAAAACATTTGGGTGTGGCAACGGGAGATGATAGTATGAGTAAAAATGAAATGATAGCTATGCTTTTGGCAGGCGGTCAAGGAAGCAGACTTGGCATTTTGACAAGAAAAATAGCAAAACCTGCCGTGGCCTTTGGAGGAATGTACAGAATTATAGACTTCCCCCTTAGCAACTGTATTAACTCGGGAGTCTATAATGTAGGTGTTTTGACTCAATATCAGCCTTTGCGCCTTAATCAGCACATAGGCATAGGCATACCCTGGGATTTGGATAGAAAAAACGGAGGAGTAACAATTCTTGCCCCTCATGTTAAAGGCGGCGGCGACAGCGGTGAATGGTTTATGGGCACTGCAAATGCCATTTATCAAAACATAGAATATGTGGATAAAAATGATCCTGAATATGTGCTTATTTTATCAGGGGATCATATATATAAAATGGACTATTCGGCAATGCTTGATTTTCATAAAAGAAACGGCTGTGCCGCAACAATTGCCGTTTTAGAAGTATCCATTGAAGAGGCAAGCCGTTTTGGAATTATGAATACATATGAAGATGATAAAATTTACGAGTTTGAAGAAAAACCTAAAAATCCTAAAAGCAATTTGGCAAGTATGGGAATTTATATCTTTTCATGGCCGAAACTTCGTGAAGCCCTTATAAATGACAGCAAAGTACACCCTGACAGCGATTTTGGAAACCATATAATTCCGCAGATGCTTAAAGACGGAGAAACTCTTTACGCTTATAGATTTAAAGATTATTGGAAAGATGTAGGCACAATTGAAAGCTATTGGCAGGCAAACATGGAACTTATTAAAACTCTGCCCAACTTTAATCTTTATGAAGATTTTTGGAAAATATACACCAATGCAGACCAACAGCCCCCACAATATATAGGAAAAAATGCAAAGGTTAAAAAAAGCATAATTTCCGACGGTTGCGAGGTTTACGGAGAGGTTTATAACTCTGTTCTGGGCCCGGGTGTGTTTATAGATGAAAACACGGTTGTTAAGGACTCTATAATTATGTCAGGGTCTGTAATCGGTAAAAACACATACATAGAAAGAGTAATTTTAGACGAAGGATGCATTATAGGAGATAACTGTAAAATAGGCATCGGCGAAAACATTGCAAACATAGATAAACCAAGTATATATAACACGGGAATAACTGTTTTCGGAGAAGATACCTCAGTTCCCGACAACATTGAAATTGGCAAAAACTGCGTTATTTACGGAATAACAACACCGGAGGATTATATTGACTTAAAGCTCTCGGGAGGAATGTCTGTGATAAAAGAGGGGGCGGGGATATGAAAGCTATAGGTATAATTTTGGCGGGAGGCAACAGTGAAATGCGTCTTGGGGAACTTACAAACACAAGAGCGGCAAGCGCCATGCCTGTGGGCGGATGCTACAGAACAATTGATTTTCCCCTTAGCAATATGTCAAATTCAAGAATAACAAAGGTTGCCGTTATAACCCAGTATAACTCACGTTCTTTAAATGATCACTTAACAAGCTCAAAATGGTGGGATTTTGGACGTAAACAAGGCGGTCTTTTTGTTTTTACTCCATACATAAGCTGCGATAACTCTTTTTGGTTTAGAGGAACAGCAGATTCCATGTATCAAAACATGTCTTTTCTTAAAAAAAGCAACGAACCCTATGTTGTTATAGCTTCCGGGGATGCTGTTTATAAAATGAACTACAGAGATATTATTAAAGAACATAGCAAAAAAGCCTCGGATATAACAGTTGTGTATAAAGAAATCAACAATAAAGATTTAACCAAGTTTGGAATTTTGCAAACAGACGAAGACGGAAGAATTATGGATTTTGAGGAAAAACCCATTGAGCCTATGGGCAACAAAGCTTCTTTGGGAGTTTATATTATTTCAAGAACTCTTTTGATAGAGCTTTTAGAGCAGATTGTGCCGGAAGGCAGATATGATTTTGTTAAGGATGTTATAATACGCTTTAGAAGAAAGCTTAAAATAAGAGGCTATAAAGCAGAGGGATACTGGAGCAATATAGGCGGCGGAATTCTTGATTATTATAATACAAACATGGACTTTCTTGACCGTGACATAAGAAATTCCTTTATAAAGGAATACCCTTATATAATGACAAAATCTAAAGACGAACCTCCTGTGAAATATAATCAGGGTGCGGATTTCACAGACAGCATTGCAGGCGGCGGAAGCATAATAAACGGCAAGGTGGAACACTCTGTTCTTTTTAGAAGGGTATATGTGGGGGAAAATTCAGTAATAAAAAACAGCGTAATTATGGAAGGCTGTTATATCGGCAATAACTGTATAGTTGAAAATGCTATTTTTGATAAAAACGTTGTTATATCAGCAGGCAAGCATATTGCGGGTGAAGAAGGCAAGCCTGTTGTTTGTAAAAAAGGTTCTGTTGTATAGACAAAAGAAACTATCATAAAATGCAAAGGAGTGACTTAGTCATGGAGATTACTGACGTAAGAGTAAGAAAGGTAAATAAAGAAGGAAAAATGAAAGCCGTTATATCTGTTACATTTGATAATGAATTTGTTGTTCATGACATCAAGGTTATTGAAAGGGAAGACGGGTTGTTTATAGCTATGCCAAGCAGAAAAACAGCAGAGGGCGAGTTTAGAGATATTGCCCATCCAATCAATGCGGCAACAAGGGAAAAAATTCAGGCAATTGTTCTTGAAAGTTATGAAAAGGCTTTGGAAGAGGCAGAATTAACGGAAACTGCAGAAGCGGAGGAATAATTTGTTTTACAGAGGTCTGCGGTTAATGCCGCAGCCTCTTTTTATATGGCTTGTTTTTGGTTTGAACGGCTTTCTTTTTTAAAACAAAAAGGAATATTATCCCCCAACTTTAATATAATTTAGTTAGCAGACAAAGACTAAAGGAGGGTAATTATGCCGATAAGATTGGTAAAAACTAAAAGAGGAACGTTTAAAGTTTTGGGCGAAGGTTCAACTCAGATACTTGTGGAGGAAGAGCTTATTGTTCCTGACATACGTCCTGACATTGCTTCTGTGCTGCGTATAAGTGCAGACCCTGTTATTTATGATGAAAAAACGGCAGAAAATAAGGTTCAATTCGGTGGAGTGCTGAATGTTAATATAATCTATCTGGCTAAAGACGCAGAAAGGCTTGTATATAGCATGCATGATGTTATTGCCTTTGAAGGGCAAATTAATATTGACGGAGTCACAACACAAAGCGGTGCCGATGTTTATGCCGAAACAACACATTTGGAATATAAATTAATTAATGCCAGACGAATATCGGTAAAAGCAATTGTTACAGTTTACACATGCGTTATGGAAAAGGTTGACGAGGAATTTTTGCAAAGCATTGAAGGCGAGGAAATAGTTTATAAAGGCTGTAACCTGCCTATGTCTTTATATGCGGAAAATGAGGAGGATAGCTTTATAATAAAAGAAAGCCTTGATGTGGGAACAAATAAACCTCAAATAGCCGATATAATCGATTGTGATGTTAGCCTGGTCAGACAAGAGGTTAAGGTTGTTAACGGAGGGGTGAATGTTAAAGGCGACGCATCTGTAAGCTTTATATATTCGGGAGCAGGAGAGGACGACATAAATACTGAAACTGCTGAATTTATTATTCCTTTTAACGGTGTTGTAAGCTTCCCTTCAGATATGGAAAACATGGAGCCTTATGTAAAGCTTTCTGTGGATAAGGTGGAATATTTTATAACACAAAACGCAGAGGGAGAAGACAGGGTTATTGATATGGAAATAATGATAAACGCCAATGCAGGCGGCATTATAACTGAGGAAATAACTGTAATTGAGGATGTCTATTCTTTAAAAGACGAGCTTGATGTTGAAATGAGAGATGTTGATTATAGGGTTGCGACAGGCAAAACAGAGGCAAGATTAAACATGAAAGAAAATGTTTCCCTTGAATCTGAAGACCCTGACATAATGCAGGTTGTAAAAGCATGGGGAAAATGTTACTTAGATAATGTTACACCAAAGGAAAATGCTGTTGTGGCAGAAGGTGCCATAGGCGTTCAGGTTATGTATATTGCAAAAAGTGATGAAATGCCTGTTCAAACAGCTTATTTTCTTATACCTTATGAACATAGTATAGAGCTTAAGGGAACCACCTCCGAAAGCAAAATTGAATCCTCATGTCAAATAGAAAGAATCTCAATCAATATGCTTACAAACAGAGAGGTTGAGATTAATTGTGCACTTGTTATAAACTCTCAGGCTTTTGATGTTAAAACAAAATCTGTTGTAAATAATGTAGCGGAGTGTGAAAGACCGAAAGCTCCTTCCGCCTCGGTTGTAATATATGTTGTGCAAAAGGGTGACTCCCTTTGGAAAATTGCCAAAAGGTTTAACACAACCGTTGACAACATAGCCGCCATAAACGATATTGAAAACCCCAATCTTATTTATCCGGGCCAGAAAATATTGATTTTAAAAATTGGCAAATAAAAATAAAGACCGTTGTCACAATCTTGGTTTGCAGAAAAGTTCCTGTTAATATCGGCGGAACTTTCTGCGCCCAAAGGCTGTTATAACGGTCTTTTTTAAAAGAATTTTTAAAATGTGTTTGCGTTATCTGTATATAACGTAAAAGGTGTATGCAGCATATATTAAAAGGCAGATTATGCCCTCTGTTCTGTTTGTCTTTTTGCCTGTAAAGCAAAACACAAACATAATTACAGTTGTGGCAACAAATATCCATGCATCGCATATTGACTGAGGTATAACTTTAATAGGGGAAAGAGCTGCAGATGCGCCTAAAATAAAAAACACATTAAATATATTAGAGCCTACTGCATTACCCAAAGCAAGACCGCTGTCTCCCTTTTTTGCCGCCGCAACACTTGTTGCAAGCTCAGGAAGAGAAGTGCCTATGGCAACTATTGTAACGCCTACTAAAGTTTGGCTTAGACCAAGATCTAAGGCAATTGAAACTGCGTTTTTAACAACAAGATTTCCGCCAAAGATTATTGCTCCTAAACCTATAACTATAAAAAGTATGTTTTTGCTTGTAGATGGTGCTTTTTCCCCCTCTGCTTCTTTATACAGATATTTGCTTTTAAAAGCAGATTTTATAATCAAAATGAAGTAGATAATCATACACAGAAGAAGAAGTATACCTTCAATCCTTTGTATCTCACCGTCAAGGCAGAATATAAGCACCATTACAGAAGAAATGGTTGCTGCGGGAAAATCTCTTTTAATAAGGTCGCTGTCTGTTTGGGCAGGCATTAAAACGGCGCTAATACCCACAACAAGCATAAGGTTAAAGATGTTTGAACCTAAAATATTGCTTAGTGCAATTTCGCTGTTGTTTGAAAGTGAAGCCAATATGCTTACAGAAGCCTCAGGCGCACTTGTGCCTATGGAAACTATTGTAAGGCCTATTATTAGCGAGGGCACTTTCAATGCTCTGGCTATGCCGCCGCTTCCTTCCACAAAGATGTCGGCACCCTTAATTAAAAAAGCAAACCCGACAACAAGAAGTAAATAATACATAACAGGTGTTCCGTTCATAAAACTGCCTCCTTTTAAGTTATTATGCAACAAAAAAAGACTTTCATTGCACAAATAAAAAATTTGCAATAAAAGTCTTGTTATTTAATATGCAACCGGTTTTTCAACGTGATGACGGCTGGCATAACACCAAAATCTGATGTTAACTACTCCCTTTTACGATTGGGATAATATCACATCTTTAAGCATATGTCAACAATTTTCCCCATTAAAACATACATTAATGGCTATGTTCATGGCCTTCGTGGTGATTGCAAAGAAAATCAGGGTCACCAATGGTTTCGCCGCTTAAATATTTTGTAAGCATTTCTTTTGCATTTCCTTTAACACCCGGAAGAACCTCTATTTGGTTTTCGCTTAGTGCATCTAAAGCACCTTGACCTATGCCGCCGCAAATAAGCATATGAACACCGTTTTCTTTAAGCCTTACCGCCAAAGCACCGTGGCCGCTGTCTGATGTGTCAAGAACCTTTGTGTTTTGAACAATGTGATTTTCAATATCGAAAAGTGTAAATTCCACACTTTTGCCAAAATGCTGAAATATATTTCCCTCTTGTGTAGGCATGGCAATTCTCATTTTAATAACCTCCTGTTTAAATAAAATAATTATACAAACATAGGTGACATAAGTCAATAATTATTTGACAATTTCCTTAAAAGTAGTAAAATATTTTTAAAGCAAAGAAACCATATAGCTGTAAGCCAGAATAAGATTATAGCCTGCCTTAGCTTAAATGAAAATTAAGCTGAAAAATAAAATAATCGGACTAAAGAAAATCAAGGTTTTAACTTTGTCTGGGTTTAAAAAGGTTTTAACGGCTTTTTGTGTATTAAAAACCATAGTTTCATTATACTATTTTAAATAAGGAGATGATATTTATATGGACGAAAGAAATAAACAACTGGCAAAAAATCTTGTTAACTATTCCTGTAAAATTAAAAAAGGTGAAAACGTATATATTTCCTGTAACGGAACAGGGCCTATTCCCCTTGTAAAACAGATTATAAAAGAAGTTTATAAAGCAGAGGCAACACCATTTCTTGAAATGAAAACCTCCTCTATGGAAAGAGAAATTCTCCTTGGCGCAACAGAAGAGCAAATGAAGCTTATGGCACAGTGGGATTGTGAAAAGATGAAAAAGATGGATGCGTTTATAGGTGTAAGAGGTGAAGATAACCTTACAGAGCTTTCAGATGTTCCTGAAGAAAAAATTAAAATGCAGTCTGTTTTGTACACAAGACCACTAAACGATATAAGAGTTCCTCATACAAAATGGGTGGTTTTAAGATACCCTACACCAAGCATGGCACAGTCGGCAGGAACAAGCCTTGAAAGTTTTGAAGATTTTTATTATAAAGTATGCAACTTAGATTATAAAAAAATGTCAGATGCAATGGACAGCCTTGTTGAACTTATGAACAAAACAGACAAGGTTAGAATAACGGGAAAAGGCACAGACATAACATTTTCTATAAAAGATATTCCTGCAATAAAATGTGCGGGAGAAAGCAATATCCCTGACGGAGAGGTTTATACAGCACCTGTTAAAACTTCCGTAAACGGAACAATAACATATAACACCCCAAGCGAATATAATTCCTTTACATTTGAAAATGTAAGCCTTACCTTTAAAGACGGAAAAATCATTGACTGCTCTGCCAACGATACAGACAGGCTTAACAAGGTTTTTGATACTGACGAAGGTGCAAGGTATATAGGAGAATTTGCAATAGGGGTTAACCCTTTTATAACAAAACCTATGAACAATATACTTTTTGACGAGAAAATTATGGGCAGCATACACTTTACTCCGGGCAACTGCTATGATGAGGCTGAAAACGGAAATAAAAGTGCTGTGCATTGGGATTTGGTGTATATTCAAACACCTGAATACGGCGGAGGAGAAATATATTTCGACGATGTGCTTATAAGAAAAGACGGAAGATTTGTTGTTGAAGAACTTTTTTGCCTTAACCCTGAAAACCTTATATAAATCCATTGTAAGGTATGGACATTTTGCTTTCTGTAACGTAAAATAATTGTTTGATAATATGTACAAAGATTGGAGCAATTCAAAGATTATGGAGAGAAAAAAAGAAATTATAGTAATAGGGCATAAAAATCCCGACACAGATTCAATCTGTTCTGCTGTTGCATATGCAAACCTTAAAAACAAAATAGACAGCCAAAATATTTATGCGGCAAAACGCTGCGGGGAGGTTTCCAAGGAAACGGCATATGTTTTAGACAGGTTTTTTGTGGAACATCCTAAACTTCAAGAAGATGTGCGCACACAAGTAAGCGATATAGAAATTAAACAGGTTAACGGTGTAAGCGGAGATATCTCCATTAAAAATGCCTATTACCTTATGAAACAGCAAAATGCCAACACCCTTGCTGTAACCAAGTCTGACAACAGAATTGAGGGTGTTATAACAATAGGGGATATAGCCGCATCAGATATGGATGTGTATGACTCACGAATTATTTCAAAGGCTGAAACACCTTATAAAAACATTGTTGAAACCCTTGACGGAAAGGTGCTCTGCGGTGATATTTCAGGCTCTTTTACACAAGGCAAGGTAACCATTGCCGCCAACACCCCAGACCTTATGGAAGAATATATTTCAAAAGGTGACCTTGTGATAATGGGGAACAGGTTTGAAAGCCAGTTTGTTGCTGTGGAAATGGGTGTAAGCTGTATAGTGCTTTGCACAAACAACAACGTAAACATAAATATTTTGCAAAGGGCAAAGGAAAAAGGCTGTGTTATAATATCCTCACCCTATGACACATACACTGTTGCAAGGCTTGTAAACAGAAGTATGCCCATAA
Organism: Lachnospiraceae bacterium; assembly: GCA_040772665.1. Lineage (GTDB taxonomy): Bacteria > Bacillota > Clostridia > Lachnospirales > Anaerotignaceae > JAXGXT01. The sequence goes on from JAXGXT010000002.1 coordinate 10,751, forward strand.
GATATTTTATGACAAGCAAAGACATAGATATTTTCAGCATTGATGATTTTACAAATGATGTTAAAGAGGTTATGGCAAAAAAACGTCACCGCTATTTTCCTGTGCTTGATGAAAAAGGAGGATATATAGGCCAGATTTCAAAAAGAAGCTTTCTTGATATGGAAAGAAAAAGAGTTATACTTGTTGACCATAACGAAAAAATACAGGCTGTTGACGGCATTGAATATGCGGAAATTCTTGAAATTATAGACCATCATCGTCTTGGCAGCCTTGAAACCATGAACCCTGTGTTTTTCAGAAATCAGCCTTTGGGCTGTACAGCCACAATAATCTATCAGATGTATATTGAAAACAATGTGGAAATATCAAAGGAAATGGCAGGCATACTTTGCGGTGCAATAATTTCCGATACATTAATGTTCCGCTCGCCCACATGCACACATTTTGATAAAATTGCGGCGGAAAACCTTGCAGATATTGCTGAAATTGAAATTCAGGAATTTTCTGAGGAAATGTTTGGTGCGGCAAGTGATTTTGAAAACAGAACAGATGAGGAACTTTTTTATCAGGATTATAAAACCTTTACATATTCAAACACAACCTTTGGTGTGGGACAGGTTATGGGTATGAACGGAGGCGACCTTTTAAAGCTTAAAGACAGAATGAATGATTATATGGAACAAATTATATCAATGGGCAAGGTTGATATGATTATTCTTATGCTTACAAACATAATTGATGAATCTTCCATACTTGTTTTTAAAGGAGCAAGGGGAAAAGAGCTTTTGTCAATTGCATATGAGGGTGAGTTTGATGAGGATACCATTTATGTAAAAGGTATGGTTTCCAGAAAGAAACAGCTTGTTCCTGATTTAATGCAGGCTTTGCAGCAGCAAGATTAGAACTCTGCTGTTTTAACAGAAGCAGGAATAGTGTAATAGTTTAGCACTTGGTATATATAAATAATTTTAGAATAAGCAAAAAAAAGGAAACAAGCAAGTAAAATGCTGTTTCCTTTTTTATGACTTATGGATTTGGAAGATTAAATATATGCTGACATCTATTTATCGGTATTGTTTTGCTTCTCATCTTTTGGATACAAATATTCCTTTGTGTATACAATGTCTTCCTTAGAAAAAAGATTGGAAAGGATGTCCGTATCACCTTCTTGCAATGGGGTGTTGTCATATAAAACCTTAATGTCTTCCGAAAATTTTTCAAATTTTTCAGGAGCATAAAATCGGGAAAAGTCACCCCAAGTGGAGCTGCTGCTTGGTGTAAAGGTTTTATTTGCATTGTCGTTTGAAAAGGGCATAAAAGAGAACACAATTACAGCAACCAAGATAATAAATGCAAGAATAAATTTTGACGATATCTTTTTCATGTTTTCCCTCCTTAGTATAATTATTGTAAGAGTTTACTGTTATGAATGTCAACAAAAGATGAATTTTATAAATTATAAGAGGGCAACAGACAAAAATGTCGGTCACCCTCTGCATAGTTCAATAAACAGAAATAATACTCAAAGCAAAATGAAGTTTTGCGAAATGAGCCAAGGGTGAACCCCTGCGTGGAAGCAAAGCCCCTTGGTCTTTCCCTAAGGAAATTCACCTTTAAAGCCTTCCCATTAAAGCCAGCAACATTAAAGCCTTTGTTGTTTGCAGGTTTTGAGAGGTCACCACGGCTTCCTCTCCCTCCTCACTTCTTATTGTAATTGTTTTTTCGTCGTTTTGATATTTTGATAAGTTGTGCTGAACATTTTGCATGGCATTGAAAAAGTTAAGTGTTTCTATGGTGTTTTCAATGGCATGATGCTGCGGCGGCGGAGTGAATGCTTTAAGGGCACGAAGAAGAACAACTTCTCTTGACGGTTTATTTTTTACCTTTTTTTCTTCACTGTCGGCGGCCATGTATATTTTACGCACATAATTTTTTTGAAAACAGTTTTTTAAATTATGAACGGCTGCGGCAATCTCTTCGTTTAAAGGGTCTGCATTGCTTAAAACTCTTGTTACTTCATATAATCTATCTTTTTCTGCCATATTTACCCCCCATGGGCTTTTATTATATTATATTACAGTTAGATTGTCTTATTTCCAATTTGTTTTAAGAGGTATTTAAGCTGAAATAAAGGCATAATATTAATTAAAAAAGTATTGTTATCAAAAAGCAGCATGTAAATCAGTTAAGCTATAGAAAAATATAAATTTATAAAAATTATTTCTTTATGTTAAGAAGTTTGTTATTGATAATATCTTTCTGAAACATAATACTTTTAAGGCTAAAGGTATTATCTCTGATGTTTTTTGCAACTGTATATTCAATAAAAACTGCCATAGAATAATGTATTTTTATAGATACAATAGCCAAAAAATAAATATTTGATAAAGGAGTATTGACTTTTATGCTTTAGGGTAATAAAATAAGCACAACAAATTTTTGATTTGATTTTATTTTAAGGAGGAACTGTAAATGTTTAATTTATTCATTGATACAACTGCAAAATTTATTAACGTATACGTCCTCGTCCTTGTCAGCCTCGTCCTAAGCGAGGTTATTTGCCGTACTCAAAATAGTTGTTTGCTGACAAGGGAAACTGCAATAGGTGCTTTGTAATTCTTTAATTTTGAATTAGTGCTTATAGGCGGCCGCACAGTAGATAACTGTGCGGCCTTTTTTATTCTCAAAATACGTAAAAGTTTTACTTAAAAGACATTTTAATACAATAAGGAACAAAGATTTAAGCATTAAACAGACATTTACAAAATGAAAACATTTTTTAAATATTACAGATGATATGCATAGGGGGGATGGAAAAATGTTGCTTACAGGAAGTCAGATAGTAATAGAAGTTTTACTGGAAAATCAAGCAGATACGGTTTTTGGATACCCCGGAGGGCACATACTTTGCGTTTATGACGAGCTTCAAAAAAACAGCGATAAAATAAAACATATACTTACCGCCCACGAGCAAGGGGCCTCCCATGCGGCGGACGGATACGCAAGAACTTCGGGAAAGGTTGGTGTGTGCATTGCCACATCAGGCCCTGGAACAACAAACATTATAACAGGCCTTGCCACAGCAATGATGGATTCTGTGCCTGTGGTTGCAATAACAGGCAGTGTGCCTTTAAAGTTCAGCGGAACAGATTTTTTTCAAGAGGTAGATGCAATAGGGCTGACAGCGGCTGTAACAAAACACAGCTTTTTTGTAAGAAAGGCAGAAGATATAGCAGATACTTTAAGATCGGCTTTTGAAATAGCAAAAGAAGGCAGACCAGGCCCTGTTCTTGTTGATATACCGCATAATGTTCAAATGGAGCTGGCGGTGTTTAAAAAAGAAGAAAATAAGAAAACTGAAACAATTATAGAAAAAGCCGAAACAGAGTGTCTTGATAAATGTTTAAAGCTCATAGAAGAGGCACAAAGACCCATAATCTACTGCGGCGGAGGAATAATAAACGGCGGCTGCGAAAAAGAGCTTACTGCGTTGGCGGAAAAGATAGATGCTTTTGTTTCCTGCACAATGATGGGGCTTTCGGCAATAAAGGGGGAGCATCCTTTAAACTTAGGAATGTCGGGAGTGTACGGCAGACGGGCGGCATCAATGGCAATAGCCAAAAGTGATTTGATAATAGCCGCAGGGGTAAGGTTTGCAGACAGAGGAACAGGAAATAAAGATAAATTCGGATGTGATGCAAAAATAATTCACCTTGATATAGACAGTGCAGAGCATGGAAAAATAATAAAAGCAGATGTTCAGGTCATGGGCGAACTTAAATCTTCCCTTAGCTATCTTTGTGAAAATGCCAAAGCCAAATCAAATATCCATTGGCACAATCAGGTGGAGGAAATTAAAAAGGACTACGGTGAACAGGCACATGATGAATCTGAGTTTTGCCCAAAGGAAATAATAGAAACTGTAAGCAAATTAGCAGATGATGACACAATAATTGCCACAGACGTAGGTCAGCACCAAATGTGGGTTGCCAAGCATTACAGCTTTAAAAAGCCAAGAACATTTCTTACCTCAGGTGGTTTTGGAACAATGGGGTATGGCATGGGTGCAGCCATAGGAGGCGCAGTGGCAGCAGGTAAAAGAGCAGTTCTTTTTACAGGAGATGGAAGCTTTCATATGAATATGAGTGAACTTTCAACAGCAGTAAGACACAACATACCCATTACAGTAATAGTTCTTGATAACGGCAGGCTGGGAATGATTGAACAGCTTCAGACTTATTTTTATAATAATAATATATTTTCCACAGAGCTTGGACACAGAACAGATTTTAGTATGGTTGCAAAGGCAATGAGTGCAAAGGGCGAAACAGTGAGAAACATGGATGAGCTAAAAAAGGCAGTTGAAAAAAGCTTCAAAGAGAAAGGGCCTGTTGTTATAAACTGCATTATATCTGAGGATAACAGGGCGGTGCCCATGATGCGTGTAAACGGGTCGGTGCATGATATGATTGTAACGTAGATTATATAAATTATAAGGCGGTGCTTATTTATGGATAATATGAATATTACAGTAACAGCTAACAACAGCGAAGATATACTTATAAGAATTGCAATGGTTTTTCACAGACGTGGTTTTAAAATAATATCGCTTAATTTCACAGAAAACACTGATACTGCAACTTTAGAAATAATAGCTTATGGGGAAATGGAAAGACAGGAGCAGATGCTTCTTCAGCTTTGCAAGCTTCATGATATTAAAGAGGCTCAGATTGCCTGTTAATATATAGGAACAGACTTTAAGTGGAAACATGGATTTTACGCTTAGGGTGAAGAGTTTGAGGCAAAAAGCCGCAAGTTCTTAAACATACAAGTTGTTAAATACACACATAAAAAAGGAGAAGATAACAATGGCTAAAATGTATTACGAAAAGGATGCGGATTCACAGAGAATAAAGGGGAAAACAATTGCAATAATCGGTTATGGCTCACAGGGCCATGCTCATGCTCAAAACCTTAAAGACAGCGGTGCTGATGTAATCGTTGGGCTTTACGAGGGTTCAAAAAGCAAGGCTAAAGCAGAGGCGGATGGCTTAAAGGTTATGACAACAGCTCAGGCTGTTAAAGCTGCCGATATCACCATGATACTTGTTAATGATGAAACGCAGGCAAAAATGTATAAAACAGACATAGAGCCAAACCTTAAATCAGGTGCAACACTTGCCTTTGCCCATGGTTTTAACATACACTTTGGACAGATTGTTCCCCCAAGCGATGTGGATGTAATAATGGTTGCTCCAAAAGGCCCTGGACACACAGTAAGAAGTGAGTATCAGGAAGGCTTTGGCGTACCTGCCCTTATAGCAGTTTATCAAGACACAAGCGGCACAGCAAAAGAAACAGCCCTTGCCTATGCAGACGCCATAGGCGGCACAAGAGCCGGAGTTCTTGAAACCACTTTCAAAGAGGAGACAGAAACAGATCTTTTCGGTGAGCAGGCAGTTCTTTGCGGCGGTGTTGCGGCGCTTATGAAAGCAGGCTTTGACACACTTGTTGAGGCAGGGTATCAGCCTGAAAGTGCATATTTTGAGTGTATGCATGAAATGAAGCTTATAATAGATTTAGTTGTTAAAGAGGGCTTATCCTTTATGCGTTATTCCATAAGCGACACAGCGGAATACGGTGATTACTACGCAGGTCCTAAAATCATAACAGACGAAACAAAAAAGGCTATGAAAGACATACTTACAAACATTCAGGAGGGGAACTTTGCAAAGGACTGGATTCTTGAAAACCAGGCGAACCGCCCTCACTTCAACGCAGTTAGAAGAATACACAGCGAGCATTTAAGCGAAAGCGTTGGCGCAGAGCTTAGAAAGAACATGAGAAGGAAGTAAGAGAAAAAGGACCTTGGGGAAAGACCTTGAGGAAAGACCTTGAGGGTTTCACCCTCAAACACCCACAAGGGTTTTACCCTTGACCCATTTAAAACCGCATATTTTATGCGGTTTTTTTACGAGTTTTTTGCCTTTTCTTTAGCTCACGTTTACATATAAATCAATCCACTATTTTGAATAACCCTCAAGCAAAACAAAGTTTTGCGTAATGGGTCAAGTAGGAACGGCGAAGATAAACGCCGCCGCTGGGCATCGGAAAGAAGTCCGACGGCAAAGCCGCTTTTTCGTAAGAAAAAGTGCTGAACGAAGTAGCGGTTTGCGGAGCAAATTCCTGACAGCGAAACCCTTGTAGGGGGAGGTGGGGGACAAAGTCCTCCACGGTCTTAGAGCAAGCCGGTAAGCTTGTGAAAAGGTAGTCATTATTACTGCGAAAAGCCTTATATCTTCATTCGATTTGTGCATATTGGGCAAAGACATTTGCTCATAGAACAAAAACACCATAAATTTTGATGATTGCGTTGCTTACAAAACCAGTGCGTGATATATTACATATTAACGACAGGGTATGTAACCAACATTCATATTTTATGTGTTTGTATGCTGTGATAATGTGATAAATATAAGAAAAGGGGATGTGAAATAAATGGACTTTGATTTTTCATATGTGGACTTGGTTTTTAAAAACGGAAGTGTTATAACCGTTAATGATAATGATGATATAGCAGAAGCTGTGGGCATAAAGGGTAATAAAATTGTGTTTGTAGGCACCAATGAAGACGTTAATAAAATAACAGACGAAAACACAAAAGTAATAGATCTTAAAGGCAAAACACTTATGCCGGGTCTTATTGATACGCATATTCACCCTATTTTAAACGGCCTTTTGGGAGAAGAAATCGACTCCCCCATGATAAGCACTTTCAGCACAACCTGCAAATCTCTTGAGCAGATGCTTAATACGCTTAGAGAAGCCGTTAAAATCAAAAAAACGGGTCAATGGATTTCAATGATGGGATACGAACCTTTGCTGTTCCCTGAAAAACGTCATCCAACCCTTGAAGAACTTGACGAAATTGCTCCAAATAACCCAGTACACTGTATGCATGGCGGCGGCCATATTTGTATGTATAATTCAAAGGCATTGGAATATCTTGATATTTTTGGCCCTGAAGATGCATCAAAATATCCGGAGGGCGAAGTTGAAGTAATAGACGGAAAGCTTACAGGCATGCTTTACGGCCATACACATTTTGACCTTTGGGGCAAGGTTGGATATACAGAAGAAGATATGGTTAAGGCTGCTATGAAATCCCATAAACAATATCTTGAAGCAGGCATAACCTCCATACATGAAATGGGTTCTTGCGATAAACCTGCATATCATACAATGCAAAAACTTTGCAAAGAAAGAAAGTTTAAACTTCGTACCTATATGGCTCTTCATAGCATATTCGGTAAAAAATATTCATTGGAGGATAACGAACATTTTCTAAGCCTTGGCTTAATGACAGGCCTTGGAGATGAATATTTCAAAATAGGTTCTTGCAAGTTTATGATTGACGGAGGTTCAGGCGGCCCGTCTTGTGCAACAAGAGAGCCTTATGACCATAATCCTGATCTTCCTCGTGAAAGAGGCTGGGAAAGAGAAGAAGTTGCCGAATATATTAAAAAAATAAACGATGCAGAGTGCCAGTGTACTGCCCATGCCATAGGCGACCTTGCAGTTGAATTTATGGTGGAAGGCTATGAAAAGGCATTTGAAACAAACCCACGCCCTGACCTTCGCCACAGAATAGAGCACTGCACCCTTGTTGATCAAGACCTTATTGACAGAATGGCTAAAATGAATATATGTCCTTCCGTAAACGCAGGGCTTGTTCAAAAACTTGGTGCAAACTATATGCGTTTTTACGGTGAAAGAAACAAATATCTTGGTGCATTAAAAAGTATGCTTGAAGCCGGAATTAAATGCTCGCTTCATAGCGATTCACCATCAGGCCCCTTCGGTATTGACATAATCGACGGTGCTGTGAACCGTTACGACCGTTCACAAAATGTTCAGTGTGAAAAAACACAGGCTGTAACTGTGCTTGAAGCCATAAGAATAGCCACAATAAACGGTGCTTATGCATCATATGAGGAAAATATTAAGGGCAGCCTTGAAAAAGGTAAGCTTGCGGATATGATTGTGCTTTCCGATGATATTTTGAAAATTGACACAATGGATATTTACAAACTAAAGGTTGATTTAGTTATGATTGACGGTGAAATTTGCCATGAAAGAGTTAAGTAATTCATTTTAACGAATAAAGCGGCATACTCTTAAACTATATGCCGCTCTATTCCCCCCCCCAAGCCTTGCCATATCATTGCGCTATGAGCAAAGGGTTTTGCTGTTTGGTAAAACAGTGAAATCTCTCCGCAAAAAAACTTGCTTTTTATGTGTGTAGGATGTAATATTCTATATGCAAGGGGTATTATAAAGGAGCATCTTTTGGTAAAGATTTATAAACCCTTGGGTTAAATCTCTTTATCCAATAGCTATTATTCCTAAGGAGAGGCATCACTTGTGTTATATTTTAATGAAGGGGAGATGTTTATGGAAAAGATGAGCTACAAAGAAAAATTTGTTCAAATGAACAAAGAAGCCAAGGCAACATGGATTATCACAGCAATAATTATCGCCTTTTGGTGGATAACAGGCTTTGGTATCTATGGTGCAAGCGGAGCATCGTGGACCATTATGAGTATGCCTGCGTGGTTTGTTGTAAGTTGTTTTGGGTCATGGTTTTTATCTATTGGTTTAGTTTGGTTTTTAGTTACAAAAGTATTCAAGGATTTTGACCTTGAAGATACTGATGAAATAAAAACAGACAACAATAATAAGGAGGTAATGTGACATGGATTCCTTTTTAATGTTAAGCCCTGTATTTATATTCTTCATAGCTCTTCTAGGTATGGGATTTTATATCCAAAAGACTTCTGCGGATGCCAGAGCAGAAAACTACTCTAAAGATTATTTCATAGGCGGAAGAAGCCTTGGCGGTTTCGTTCTTGCCATGACACTTGTTGCTACATACAGTTCCGTAAGCTCATTCCTTTCAGGTCCCGGCGTTGCTTGGCAAAGAGGTTTTGGTTGGGTTTACTATGCATCAACTCAAGTTGTTGCAGCCTTTATAGTACTTGGTGTTCTTGGTAAAAAGATGGCAGTTATCGGTCGTAAAACAGACTCGGTTACTGTTGTAGACGTTATCAGAGTACGTTATAAATCAGATTTACTTGCTTATATTTCAGCAATAGTTATTATTGTGTTCTTTACAACAACAATGCTTGGCCAGTTTATCGGCGGTGCTCAGATTTTCTCTGCTGCAACAGGCCTTAGCTATGAAATGGGTCTTCTTTTCTTTGCGGCTGTAGTTGTTCTTTATACAACAGTAGGCGGATTTAATGCCGTTGCTATTACAGACACAGCTTGTGCTATAGTTATGCTTCTTGGTATGTTCTGCCTTGGATATGCTATTATATCAAAAGGCGGCGGCATGGAGAACATTATGGCTACAATTAACGAAGCTTCCGCAGCGGCTGTTGCAACCGGTGAAGGCCATAATATGCTTAGCCCAACTGCTGAAAAGGCAGGAGTTGCAACAATTCCTGTTCAGCTTTTCATAACACAGTGGATGCTTTGCGGTGTTTGTACACTTGGTCTTCCACAGTCAAACGTTCGTTGCTTAAGCTATAAAGACACAAAGTCCGTTCATAGAGCTATGATTTACGGAACAATCGTTGTAGGTGCTATGATGATTGGTATGCATATGCTTGGTGTTCTTTCAAGAGGTGTTCTTCTTTCAGTTGAAGGTTCAACAGACACAGTTGTGCCTATACTTGTAACACAATATATGCATCCGCTTCTTGCAGGTATTACAATTATTGGGCCTCTTGCTGCAACAATGTCAACAATTTCTTCTTTGCTTATTGCAGGTTCCTCAGCAATTGTTAAGGATATCTATGTGCATGAAAAAGAGAAGAAAGGCGAAAAAGTTAGCCAGAAAAATCTTGGTGTGATTTCCGTTTCTGTAACGGCGATTATGGGTATTGTAGCCGTTGTTATGGCTATTAAACCACCTGATATTATTGTTTGGATTAACATGTTTGCTTTCGGCGGTCTTCAGACAGCATTCTTCTGGACACTTGTTCTTGGACTCTTCTGGAAAAAAGCAAACGCAACAGGAGCAATCTGGGGTATGGTTGGCGGTCTTGGAGCATACTGTGTTACAATGGCTGTCGGATTTAAAATCGGCCAGTTCCACAACATTATTATCGGTGTAGTAGTAGCGCTTTTGCTTTTCATTATCGGAAGTTATGTTGGTAAAGAAAGCGATGAATCAGTTCAAAGGCTTTTCTTCCCAGAAAAGTTTTAAATATTAATTAAACCCCGAGCAACTTGTCTTTAACATAATCTTGCTGAAAAAGTTAAAGACCAAATTAAAAATTTAACTGCCTTTATGTCGTCTTTTGGGGCGGTGTAGAGGCAGTTTTTAATGAGGTGTGAATATGGAAAAATGGTATGCAGGTTACGAAGAATACCCAAACTTTAAGTTCTTTGATGATATTTTGCAAATTCCCAGAGGCTCATTTCACGAGGAGAAAATTGCGGACTACCTTGAGGAGTTTGCAAAAAAAAGAAAACTTGACTGTTTTAGAGATGAGTTAGGAAATATTATAATTAAAAAGCCCGGCAGTGCAGGCAAAGAGAACCTTCCGCCGCTTATGCTTCAGGCTCATACAGACATGGTCTGCATGAAAATAGCAGAAAGCAGCCATGATTTTACCAAAGACCCAATAGATGTTTTTGTTGAGGATGGCTGGCTTAAAACAAAGGGAACCACCCTTGGGGCAGATGACGGAGCAGGTGTTGCGCTTATTTTGTCTGTGCTTGATGATGAAAGCCTTGTTAACCCCCCTCTTGAGTGTGTTTTTACTGTTCAGGAGGAAGACGGAATGGGCGGTGCAAAAGGTTTGGATTTTTCCAAGCTGAGTGCTAAAAGAATGATAGGCCTTGACGGACTTCAAGAAGGTGCCACAATATTTTCCGCATCAGGAGTTAAGGCAGGAAAAATAAAAAGACATTTTGAAAATGAAAAAACTGACGCTAAGGCTTACGAAATAAAGGTTTATGGCCTTATAAGCGGCCATGGCGGAAACAATATAGGCTTTGGACAGGCAAATGCAATAAAGATAATAGGCGATATTCTCTATCACTTAAACGCAGATAAAGATATAAACTTAAAATCCATAAACGGCGGAACAATGGTGCATACAATACCCCCCGAATGTGAGGCTGTTATAACTTCAAAAGGGGAAGGAATCGAACAATACGTTACATCACTTTTTGAGAAATTAAAGAAAGATTATATAAAAACAGACCCTAACATGGCAGTCAGCGTTACCGCCATTGAAACTTCTGAAAACCCAATGGCTAAGGCAGATTCTGAAGAAATAATTAAAATGCTTTATGTTCTTCCCATAGGTGATGTAAGAAGAGATATTAAAAATCCTGAAAGAGTTTCGGCATCACTTAATGTGTCAATAGTTAAAACCTTTGAAAACAGCATAGAGTTTGATTATGTTACAAGGGCAAACAAACCTCTTACAACAGAAAGCCTTTTTAATAAAACAGCAGAACTTGTTAAACCCTTTGGCGGGGATTTTAGCCTTACCTTTGAATATGAAGGACATAGTGTTGACGAAAATTCTCCAATGACTTCAATTTGGGAGCAGGTTTATAAAGAGCATACAGGCAAGGATTTAACAAGAATGTATCTTCATTCAGGTCTTGATACAGGAACAATTTTTACGGCACTTGATATGAATGATGTAATTGTTATAGTGCCTGATGTTGCAGATGTGCATACACCCAAGGAAAGAATGTCTATGGATTCCTTTGCAAGAGCCTATAAACACCTTAAAGCGGTTGTGGCAAGGGCTTAGAGATATTAACTGACAGTATGAATATTGCATTATTTTAGAAATAACACAAACCTTGGACTTTTTCCAAGAGATTTATTTATTACCCACATCTTTTAAGATGTGGGAATTTTTATGCCTATATTTAATGTACTTTTTTGCTACAAAAGCGTCAAAATTTAAAATGGAAGTTATATATTTTATATAGCCCAGGGCATGTTTTAAAACAGAGGCCGAACAAGTATCCTTGACTTTTTGTGCATTAAAGAGTTACAATAGTCATGTTGTCTAATAAGCGGTACAATGATGCGGTTTTTATAGGTGACTTGGAGGCGGTCTTATGAAACACAATGAATACAGTATTTCTTCCGTGGAAAAATTGTTTGGAATAGTAGAAATTATGTCCAAAAAAAATGGTGATTTTACCATTACGGAAATTGCAGCAAGGCTTAATTCTTCAATATCAAGCATAAACAGGTTTTTGCAGACAATGGAAGATATGGGCTATGTTAATAAAAATGAGTTTACAAAACGATACTATCTTACAAACAAGTTTCTCACTATTTCAAATTCTCTTATAGCCTGCGATAAAACTGTAAATACAATGCTGCCCTTAGCCAGAATGTTTGCTAACAAATATGATGTTATGGTTAATGTTAACACCATGCAAGACAAAGACGCAATAATGATGTATAGGATCTCCAGATACAACGTGAAAGAAATGGACTATAAAATAGGTGAACCCACCCCTGCATATGCTGTGGGCCCCGGAAGAGCAATGCTTTCGCTTTATTCTCCTAAAGAACTGGATGATTTTCTTAAAGATATAGATTTGATAAAATATCAAAGAAACACCATAGCCGATAAAAACAGGCTAAGAACCAACCTTGAGGATGTGAAAAAAAAGGGATATGCGGCAAGTTTTGAAGAATTTAGAATTGGAATTTTCAGTCTTAGTTTTCCCGTTAAAACAAGGGGCGGATGTTATTACTGCATAACACTTATCACTCCCATAACGGAATATAAAAAGGTATATAACAAACAAGTTATTGATGAAATAAAAAAAGTGATGGAAGAAAAAAAAGAAGAGCTTGAAAGCTAAAAACCCTGTCTTATTTAAAAGGCAGGGTTTTATTAAATAAAAATGTTTAGTTTTAAGATTAATAGTTTTCAGCTTTAATCTGGAAGTGAGCCTTTGGATGGTCGCAAACAGGACATACTTCAGGAGCAATCTTTCCAATTACAACATGGCCGCAGTTTGCACACTGCCAAATAGCATCTCCTTCACTTGAGAAAACAGTTTTTGATTCAACATTTGAAAGGAGTTTACGGAATCTTTCTTCGTGATCCTTTTCAATATCTCCAACTGATGAAAAAAGATAAGCAATGTGGTCAAAGCCTTCTTCTTTCGCTTCTTTTGCAAAAGTTGCATACATATCTGTCCACTCGTAGTTTTCCCCTTCAGCTGCATCTAAAAGGTTAGCTGATGTATCAGGGATACCGCCGTCGTGAAGAAGTTTGAACCAAATTTTTGCATGTTCCTTTTCGTTGTTTGCAGTTTCTTCAAAAAGGTTGGCAATTTGAACATATCCTTCATTCTTAGCTTTTGAAGCATAATAAGTATATTTGTTGCGGGCTTGAGATTCGCCTGCAAATGCCGCCATTAAGTTTGCCTCTGTTTTTGTACCCTTCAATGATTTCTTTTCGCTCATTTATAATCAACCTCTTTCAATAAAATAAAATAAGTACTAAATAATAATTATTATCCTGTACTCTATAATTAAGTATAACCTTTTTATTGAATTTGTCAATAGATTTTATATAACTTGCATATATTATTCGTTTATAAAGTTAAGGCTGTCATTTTTTAATAAATAAGGAATAATTTATTTTTTAATTGCTATATTAATTATAAAAGGAAAAGCAAGGAGATGGTATATGTGTTGGGTATAAAAGATGTGTTTTTTAATGAGGAAAAACCGTTAAAAAAGGTCAAGGAAGATATAGTTGTTGAAATTCGGTTTTTGGAAGACGAAATAAAAACGGCAAGACGAAATTTAAACCTGGTTACAGACGAATGTCTTATAGACAGTTACATTTATGAGATTACTGCATTAAATAAAAGATACCAATACTTTTTGCGTCAGGCTAAGCAAAAAGGCATAACAGCTTTTAAAATGGAGTGATGAAAAAATTATGGAATCTCTTTCTCTTATAGTAACCCTTATTTTAGTGTGTCTTTCTTTAATTGCTCTTTTAATTATGGCAAAGCCCATAAAATTTATTTTTTCAGTGTTAATAAACGCTGTTTTAGGAGCAGGAGGCATTTTTGCCGCAAACTTTTTTCTTCTGCCCTTTGGCATTTCTCTTGGAATAAATTTGTTAACACTAAGTTTTGTGGGTGTTTTGGGCATTCCCGGGTTTTGTGCGCTTTTACTTATTTCCGCCCTTTTAAGATAGTTTTTCATAAAAAGTTCCTAAGTTTGACATGAGTTTAAAGGGGTGTTACTATTTATATAAGTACACAAAATAACCATGGATAACGGAGAGATGATTGTGTTTGCTCACTTTGCAGAAAACTTATGTAAAAATCTTATAGAACAAGATTATTTTATTGTTTCGGACAATAAAAATAGCTCTTTAACGGAAAAAACAGAGTGCTTAACACTTATTAGAAACCAAAGCCCTGTGCTTTATGCTGTAAATATTATAAATACCTTTACACTAAACAAAATGGATATAGACAATATAAGCACAATGACGGTGCTTCAGCTGGAAAAAATACTTCAAGATACATATTGCAGCCGTCTTGTTGTGCTTAATGTTCTTGTTTTCGGAGAAAATAATCAGGATATAAAAGCTTTTATTGACGAGAAAGAACTTCTTCGAGGAAAAAGCGTCAATATTATTTGGTGGGGAGCCGATATATCAAACACTGTTTTGCACTTTGGAAAAAAACAGCCAACGAAACTGCTTAACCACACACAATTAATAAACAATGCGTTAAGTGAGGAAATGGCAGAGGGTCAAGGCGAGAGCATAGCTCAAATGGAAAATATCCATAGGAAAAACACACGTATAAAACAAAACAGTAATGACTATAACCTTGTTTTAATACTTATGGCAACAAACATAATGCTTTGGGTGATTTCCAATGCAACAAACACAACTGAAAGCTTTTTTCAGCTTTTTGCAAATGACAGTTTTCAAGTTATTAAAAACTTTGAGGTGTACAGGCTTTTAACTTCAATGTTTTTGCATACAACAATTTATCATCTTGGGTTTAATATGCTTTCGCTGTTTGTTTTTGGTTCAAGGCTTGAGCTTTATATAGGAAAGAAAAGGTTTTTTGACGTATATATTTTTTCAGGAATCATTGGTGCGGCAGCAAGTGTTTTTTTAACGAAAGGCATATCTGTTGGTGCATCAGGTGCGATTTATGGAATTATAGGTGCTTTTGCAGTGTTTGGAAAAAGCATAAACAGAGATGTTGGCGGCTTTAATTATTTTACACTTGTGCTTTTTATGCTTATGGGTGCAGGGATAGGCGCAATGACTCCCGGTGTGGATAACTTTGCTCATATAGGCGGATTTTTAGGCGGAATAGCAATTCAAGGAATTTTTGTGCACAATGACAGGCTGAAAAAGGTTGACAAATGAAGTTATCCACAATTCTTTTGTGGATAGAGTGCATAACTTATGTTACCCAAGGTGTAGACAAGTTTTAAAAAGTTTTCCCTTTTGTATATTTGTGATTTAAAAAACACAAATGTTTCTATTAATTTTTATAAGGAATTTACAAAAATTTAATATAATTAATGTTTTATTTCAATAATTTTACATGATAATAATTTCCACAAACTATCCACAAATTTTGTTAAGAAAAGGTGTAAAAAAAAGATTAATAAACATATGATAATAACAATTCGGTATTTAGTGTTAAAAAGTAATTTTATAACTAAATAAGGGATAAAAAGTTGCACATATGCACTAAAAACAGAAGTTGTCAACAAAAAAATGTTTACAACCACCTCTATTTGTGGATAACTAATGAAAATACGTACAAAACAGCTAAAAAAGGAGAAAAGTTATGCACAGCTTAAAAACTTTGGAAGAAAGCTTAAAATCGAAATTTCCCGAAAAAAGATTTGTTTTAGGCAGTGGAAATGTAAATTCCAAAATTATGCTTATAGGAGAAGCGCCGGGAGCAAATGAGGAGGAGCAGGGAAAGCCTTTTGTGGGAAAGGCAGGTAAAAACCTTGATGAATTTCTTGAATACGCCTGCATTAAAAGGGATGAGCTTTATATAACTAATGTGGTTAAGCTAAGACCCACAAAAATAAGCCCCAAAACAGGCGGCCTTTTAAACAGAACTCCGTCTGAAAATGAAATTAAAGAATTCCTGCCTCTTCTTATGCTGGAAATAAAAGAAATAAATCCAAGCCTTGTTGTAACCCTTGGAAATGTTCCCCTTAGAGCTGTTTTGGGAGATAAAAAGGCAGAGATAGGAGCCTTTCACGGAAAGCTTATAGAAAAGGATGGGATTAGGCTGTTTCCCCTTTATCATCCTGCGGCTGTTATATATAATCCAAGCCTTAAGGAAATTTATATTTCCGATGTAAAGGCCATAAGAAAAATAATATAGTTAGCATGCTATTGGTTTAGTGACTTAAATAAATCCCGGGGTATTGACGTTTGTGCAGTGAATAGAATATAATAAAATCAAGAAAACGGAAGAGCAACAAGATGATATCTGTTGATGAAAGAGGTTACAGTTGAAACTTTAATTCATAAGTTGATAGTTGTTATATATCTTGTTGCGACGGAAGTTTCTTTAATTATATAAGGGATTTTTATAGATTCCGAAAGGGGGAAACCGCTAAAAAAACTATTTAAAGGCTTTAAATGATTTAAGTAAAACAAGCAAAGTAAAACAAGCAAAGCTTCAAAGGTTTAAAGGCTTCAAAAGGTTTTAAAAGTAAAGGGTTTTAAAAGTTCTAAAAAGTATGAAAACTTGATTTTAAAAATTAATTGGTTAGTTCTAATGGATTAGCTCTAAAAGGTTAAAAGGCAGTTCTAAAAAATCAAAAGTTAGTCTAAAGCGATTGACAAGTTGGTTTAAAGGTTTAACAAATTAGTTCTAAATGATACAAATTAGCTCTAAAGGATAGAAGTTGATTTAAGAAGTCAGCAAATTAGTTTTTAAAATTAATAACTAACAAGAAGTTTTAAGAAAATTAGCAGGTTGGTTTTGAAACGAATTAACAGGTTAGTTTAAAGATTTAAGAAGTTAGTTTTAAAGGTTACAGGTTGATTTAAAAAGTCAGCAAATTAGTTTTTAAAATTAATAATTAACAAGAAGTTTTAAAGAAATTAGCAGGTTGGTTTTAAAATGATTTAACAGGTTAATTTTAAGATTTAAAAAATGCTGAAGTTAATAAGTTAGTTTTAAAAGGTTAAAAGATTGGTTTTAAGAACTTTAAAAATTCAAAACTTTAAAAACTTAAAAAGCTTAGAAGTTTCAAAGGTGTGAAAGATTTCAAGAAAAGAAAAAAGCAAAGAACCTTGAAAAGTTTCACAAGGGAAGGAATGATTCCAATGAAAATGTTTGTTCTTACCTAAAAAAGATAACCTTTGCAACTGAAGAAGGATGCAGGCAATAAGGCATCCGTGAATTAAATTCAAGAATGCGTGAAAATGGTTGTCAACAATCAAAACTGAATATTTAAGTAAGCAAGGTAAAAAAGTTAAGCTTACAAAGTAAGAAAAGCAAGAGAGTAAAAAAGTAATATAAGTAAAAAAGAAATAAAAGCAAGAGAGAAAGTAAGAGAAGAAAAAAATAAGAAGTTTAGAGTTTAAGGAGAAATAATTTGTCAGAAGAAATAGTATGAAAGGACTCGTCTGTTTAAGGTTTTAACAGTGCGGGTCCTTTTTCAATGTAAATTTTGCAGAAGTTCCTGTTTTGATTTTTCAAAAAGTAAATAAATTTGGCTAAAGCCCGAGGCTTTAAATATAGCCAGTATAAATTAATAAAATTGAAAAAAGCTTAAACATTATAGTTTATATATATTTTGCGGATGAAAGCATCTTGTTTCACATAAACTTTGTATGTATAATAAAGTTAATATGGAAACTGTGTTATATAAAAAAATAGAAAGGATGATTAATATGTATATTCCTTATGGAACAGGTGAATTAAGTTTTGATATAGAGAAAATGGCCCATTCTTTTGAGATTTTAGAATCAGACAGTTCTCAAATCAATCCTCCCAAGGACGAATCTGAAATAGTAAAGGATGCACTTAAATCGCCTATTAATTCAAAAAAATTAAGTGAGCTTGCTCGGGGCAAAAAAAATGCTGTAATAATTATAAGCGACCACACTCGTCCTGTGCCAAGCAAACACATTATTCCTCACATGCTTGCACAGCTTAGGGAGGGAAACCCCAAAATAGAAATCACGCTTCTTGTTGCAACAGGTTTTCATAGGCTTACAACAAAAGAAGAGCTTGTAAACAAACTTGGCAAAGAAATTGTGGAAACCGAAAAGATTGTAATACACGATTGCCAAGATGAAAGTATGCTTGTGGATATAGGCGTTCTTCCCTCTGGGGCAAGGCTTATAATAAATAAAACGGCTGTTGAAACAGAACTTCTTGTTTCGGAAGGATTTATTGAACCTCACTTTTTTGCCGGATTTTCAGGTGGGCGGAAAAGTGTTCTTCCGGGAATTTGCAGCAGAAAAACAGTTCTTGGCAACCACTGTGCTAAATTTATAGACAGCCCTTATGCCCGTGCAGGCGTACTAAAGGATAACCCTATACACACCGATATGGAAGAAGCCTGCATTCTTGCAAAACTTCAATTTATCACAAATGTTATAATAAACGGAAAAAAACAAGTTATTTCAGCCTTTGCAGGCCATCCTTTTGATGCCCATGAAAAAGGTGCCAAAGAGCTTTTAAGCCAGTGTATGGTTAAACCTAAAACAAAGGGTGATATTGCAATTGCTTCCAACGGTGGTGCGCCTCTTGATCAAAATGTTTATCAGGCGGTTAAGGGAATGACTGCTGCTGAAAGTGCCGCAAAGGAAGACGGCGTTATTATAATGTGTGCAAAATGTGACGACGGTTCAGGCGGGGATGATTTTTATAAGGCATTGCGTGACTGCCAAAGCCCTGAGGCTCTTCTTGAAGAAATTTTAAAAACACCTATGGACGAAACAGAGCCTGACCAATGGGAAGCTCAAATACTTGCAAGAATACTTTCAAAGCATAAGGTTATTTTTGTTGCCGCTTCTCATATGAAGCAGATGCTTGAAGAAATGAAAATGACATATTCTCCAAGCCTTGAAGATGCAATGGAAAAGGCCAAGGAAATTAAGGGAGAAAAAAGCCACGTTGTTGTTATTGTTGACGGGGTTTCCGTTATAGTTGGAGAAAATAATAAATAAAAAGATATGCAAAGCATAAGGTTTTGTTTTTTTAGTCTTTAAGCCGCTGAAATTTCAGCGGCTTAATTTATGTGTTGATTTTATTATATTTTTATGCCTATTATATAAGAGAGTTAAAACAATTGAAAGGAAGATGCATCCGTGGTTGATAAATTTAAAGATTATACTAACATTGAAAAGCTTTTGGAAGAAACTAAAATTCCAAAAATGTTTAAAGTAAGACAGAAGTTTTCAAGGGAAAAAATTCAAGACGTTGCGGCGGAAACAAAAAAGCAATTAGAAGAGGCGGATATAAAAAATCTTATAAAAAAAGGCATGAGTATTGCAGTTACAGGCAGCAGCAGAGGTATTGCCAACATGAATATTGTTCTTCGTGAAACAGTGGCATTTTTAAAAGAAAACGGAGCAGAGCCTTTTATTATACCTGCCATGGGCAGCCACGGCGGTTCAACAGCCCAAGGACAAAAGGAAATACTTTCGGCTTATGGCATAACAGAAGAATTTTGCGGCTGTCCCATAAAAAGCTCTATGGAAACTGTGCAGATAGGCAGTGTTTACGAAGGAGAAAAGGCTCTTCCTGTATATATGGACAAGTATGCATATGAGGCTGATGCCATTGTTGCAGTAAACAGAATAAAGCCCCACAGTGCTTTTAGAGGCGAATATGAATCGGGGATAATGAAGATGCTTTGCATAGGCCTTGGCAAACAAAAAGGTGCAGACTATATGCATAATGATGGTTTTAAATATTTCAAAACAAGAATACCGCTGTTTGGAAATTATGTAAGAACACATACAAACGTGCTTTTTGGGGTGGGAACAATAGAAAACGCTTTTGACGAAACAAATAAAGTGGTTGTGCTTAAAAATGAAGAAATTGCAGAAAAGGAACCTGAACTTCTTGAATATGCAAAAAGCCTTATGCCGAAGATTTGGATTGAGGAAACAGATGTTTTAATCGTAAGGCAAATAGGAAAAAACTTTTCGGGAAGCGGCATGGACCCCAACGTAACAGGCACTTGGTCAACACCTTACGGCGGCGGCGGAATAAAAAAACAACGCACCTGCGTCTTAGACCTTACTGATGTTTCCCATGGAAACGGCCTTGGAATAGGACAGGCGGATACCACAACATTAAGGTTTTTAAATAAAATGGACTTTCTTGCCACATATCCAAATGCACTTACGTCAACAGTTTTTCTTCCCGTTAAGCTGCCGATGGTTATGAAAAATGACGAAATGGCAATAAAGGGAGTAATTAAAACCTGCAACGAAATTGATAATTCAAAACCAAAAATAGTTATGATTAAAAACTCCCTGGATGTGGAGGAAATATATCTTTCAGAAGCTTTTTTGGAGGAAGCCAGGAAAAATGAAAATTTTGAAATTTTAAGCGACTGTCAATATTTGAATTTTGACAAAGAAGGAAATCTTATAATATAAATATTGAAAAAGGCGGAGCTTGATATATTTCCGCCTTTTTGTGAAGAAAAAACATTTGTGAGGTGAAAATAATGAAGGATATACTTTTGGTTGCACCATATGAAGAACTGTTTGAAAGTTGCTCTCAGCTTATAAAAGAAAAGAATATCAAAAACGTGGAAGTTGTTTTAGTGAAAACCGAAGAAGAATATAACCTTGAAGCCATTGTTAACGAAAAAAGTCCTTTGGTTGTTATATCAAGAGGAGGAATTTACAGTAAAATCAAGGATATGTTTGGTTCTATAGCAGTTGTTGAAATGAAAATAAGTGCATATGATATTGTAAACAGCATTAAAGAGATTTTTGATATTGAAGAAGCCGTTGCAGTTTTAGGCTATGAAAATATTACATATGGTTTTGATATTCTTGAAACCATAAAAAAAGTGAATGTTGTTAAAGTTAAGCGTGAAGAAGGAAAAGATTTAAGAGCCTCAATTGAAGAGTGTGTGAAAAAGGGTATAAAAGTTTTTATGGGTGACACAAAGGTAACAAGAGTGTGTGAAGAAATGGGACACAAGTGTTATCTTATAAGAAGCGGCGAGGCTTCTGTTGTAAGTGCTCTTGAAAAGGCAGATGAAATTTTAAGAATATTAAAAGACCAGATGGAAAACAGCAAAAGATATGAAGCTCTTATGGACTGTGTTCATGACGGGGTTATCGCAACAGATGAAGAAAGCAGAATAGTTGCCTATAACAACACGGCACAGGAGATTTTAGGAATTGAAAAAAATGAGTTTTTGGGAAAAAAAATTGACGAGCTTTTCCCGGAAGAAAAAGACAAGCCTTCTTTTTATAACAACAGATCTGTCTATGATGTTATTGAAAAAATAAACGGAGTAAATGTAACTTTAACACGAATACCCATAAAGGTTTTAGACGAAGACAAAGGCTCTGTTTCAGTTTTTCAGGACATACGAAAACTTCAGAAGTTTGAGCAAAAGGTAAGGGCACAGCTTTCAGGCAAGGGTCTTAAAGCCAAATATGAGTTTTCAGACATAATATACGAAAGCTCTGTCATGAAAAAAGCCGTTGACAAAGCAAAAAAATTCAGCCTTTTTGATTCAAATGTTTTAATACAAGGCAGTTCAGGAGTTGGAAAGGAACTTTTTGTACAAAGCATGCACAGCTACAGCCATAGAAAAAGAGGGCCTTTTGTTGCAATTAACTGCGGGGCGCTTCCTGAAAGCATTATAGAAAGTGAGCTTTTCGGTTACGAGGAGGGTGCTTTTACAGGTTCTAAAAAAGGCGGAAAGCCGGGTGTTTTTGAAATGGCACACAAAGGCACTATTTTTCTTGACGAAATAAGCGAGCTGCCCATAAACATTCAAAGCCAGCTTTTGCGTGTTATTCAGGAAAGGGAGATTATGCGGCTTGGAGACAACAAGGTTATTCCCCTTGATATAAGAATAATATGTGCAACAAATAAAAGCCTTAGGAAAATGGTAGAAGAGGGGAAATTCAGAGAAGACCTTTTTTTCAGAATAAACACCTTAAGCTTTGTTATACCTCCCCTTAAAAAAAGAATAGAGGACATAAAAGTTTTAAGTGATTTTTACCTCGAAAAATATTGCAAAAAATATTCCAAAGAAGTTAAAGGTTTTACTTCTGAGGCAATAAAGGTGCTTTCGGAAAATGAGTTTAAGGGCAACGTAAGAGAACTTCAAAATCTTATAGAAAGAGCCGTTATTCTTTGCGACAAAAATATAATAGACCAAAAAGATATTATTGATGAAGATATGGAAGATTTCAAAAATGATGTAACAGAAAATGAAGAGGAATTTTTAGAAAAAGATTATTCACTTAAAGAATTGGAAAATAAATATATTAATTATATTTTTCAAAGAGAAGAAGGCTCTGTTAAAAAGGCTTGTGAAATTTTAAAAATTGACAGAACAACACTATGGAGAAAAATGAAAGACAATAGTGAAGTGTTGTAAATACAAACAGCTTGGGTTGATAAATGCAACAAGGGGTTTTGCAAAAGAAAAGAAATGTAATCATTCCTGTTTTTAAAAAATAAAGATTTTGAAAAAACTATGTAAAATGTAATATATATTAAGAAAAGCTTAAGAAAATATATTAAAAACAAACAAAGATTATAATAAATTAATTTGTATCGAACTTTGGCATATAAATTGCTCTTTAATATATTAATTGCAGGCAGCAAATTTCAGCTGTCCTCTTAAAAGGATTATAAAACATTAAGGAGGCTTTAAAGTGGCAAAGTTTGTGATGTCTCAGGCTGTTTGTGCTGAGGGAATGGAAAGACTTAAAGAAAATGGTATAACAGATATATATGTTGCTAATGACGGAGATCCAAATAATTATATCGGCGAAATGAAAGATGCCGATGCTGTAATAATCAGAATTGCGAAAATGGATAAAAACGCAATAGAAAATTCTCCAAACCTTAAAGTAATAGGAAGAACGGGAGTTGGCTATGACAGTGTGGATGTGGCTGCTGCAACTGCTGCAGGAATTCCTGTTGTTATAACACCAGGCGCAAATGCCCACTCTGTTGCAGAGCACTCCGTTGCGCTTATGATGGCTCTTTCAAAGGATATGATTAATGCCCACGAAGGAACATGCAAAGGTTTGTTTTCATCTGTTAGAAACCAAGGCAGATGCACAGAGATTTTAGGAAAAAAGGCAGGAATTATCGGCCTTGGAAGCATAGGCGACAAAACAGCTCAAATATGTAAAGCCTTAGGTATGAAAATTTTAGGCTATGACCCTTTTTTATCTAAAGAAGAGATTGAAAAAAGAGGTTATGAATATTTTTCAGACTATGAAGAACTTGTTAAAGAAGCAGATTTTGTTTCAATTCATGTTCCTCTTGTTGAAAAAACAAGAAACATGATTGGTAAAAAACAGCTTGAAACCATGAAAAAAACAGCATACATAGTAAACTGCTCAAGAGGCGGAATTGTTAACGAAGCGGACTTGATTGATGCACTTAATAACGACGTTATAGCAGGGGCGGCACTTGATGTTTTTGAATGTGAGCCTGAAGACCCTAAAGAGGGAGATTTAATTCTTAAAGCAAAAAACATAATTGTAACACCTCATAGTGCGGCGCAGACAAGAGAAGCTGTAATAAACATGGCAACAATGTGCGTTGACGGCTGTGTTGCAGTTATGAATGGTGAAAAATGGCCTTGTGTGGCTGATGAAAAGGTTTATAACCATCCTAAATGGGCGGGTAAATAAAATACATGGTATCTGTGAGTAAGGTTTTAATGGTCTGGTTTTTATTTAAGAGGTTTAATTCCGAAAAATAGTTTTTTAGCAACATAAAACTTAATTTCTTTAGAAACTGCCTTTGACAAGAAATGATTTTAAGTTTTTGGAAAACATAGTCGGCAGATAAAAACCGGCCTAACTTAAAAACTTTAACTCATATATGGATATAAGGACTTATTTTTTAAACTATTAAGGAGGAAAAAGGCAAATGGATTACCGTAAAAATCTATACCCTGGTATTGTTTTATCAATCTTTTCAATAGTATACATAGCTTTATCGGGTCAAATTCAAATTTTTACAGGAAGCGGAGCAACACCCTTAGATGCAAGATTTATACCAAGAATGTGGGGTTCAGTTCTTCTTCTTCTTAGCTTAATTCTTGTTTTTAGAGGGATGAAGCAAAAAATTGAAGCAAAGTCAGCAGGCATTGATGTTAAAGGCGGCTTGTCACTGATGGAAAGAGTTATGGAAGGCAGAGAGGTTATTTTATCTTTCGTAGCTTTGGGTATTTATGTAGTGATAATGAAAAATGTCGGATTTTTAATTTCCACAACTGCTTATATTTATTTTGCAACTCTTATACTTACACCAAAATCAAAAAGAAATTATATTTTACCGCTCATTGTTGCAATAGCTTTTGCGGCAGGCATAGATTTTATCTTTGTAAGGTTCTTAAGTGTATTGCTCCCTATGGGAATTTTAGGATTTTAATTTAAGGAGGACGGACTAAATGGATCAAATGATTATAGATGGATTTTTAAACGTTTTCACCGACCCCCTTGTAATTGCTTTTGTGGCAATAGGTGTAATCGTTGGAATTATTTTCGGCTCGATTCCCGGGCTTACAGCAACAATGGCAGTTGTTATGTTTTTGCCTGTTACTTATGCAATGACACCAACACAGGGAATTTCAATGCTTGTTGCATTATACATAGGTGGTATTTCAGGAGGTCTTATTTCGGCAATTTTGCTTAGCATGCCGGGAACGCCTTCTTCTGTCGCCACTTGTTTTGACGGCGTCCCCCTTGCAGAAAAGGGTGAGGCTCCAAAGGCTTTGGGCGTTGGCGTTGTTTTCTCATTTCTTGGAACAATTATTGGTATTGTGCTTTTGATTGTTGTTTCACCTATGCTTGCGTCAATTGCAATTAAGTTTGGGCCTTTTGAATATTGCGCACTTGCGATTTTCTCATTATCTCTTGTTATTGCCCTTACAGGCAAAGACTTGGTTAAAGGACTTATTGGTGCAGTTCTTGGAACAATTTTAGCAACAGTCGGCCTTTCACCAATTGATTCAAAGGCAAGGTTTACATTCGGCAACATAAACCTTACAGGAGGATTTAAACTTCTTGTTGTTCTTATTGGTCTTTTTGCCATTACTGAAGTTGTGAAGTTTGCTGCAGATGTAAGAAAAGAGGAAGACTACACACTTAGAGGCGACGTTAAAATGAAGGGTGTTGGCTTTACAATGCCTGAATTTGTAAGCCAGATTGGAAATTTGATTCGCTCTGCTCTTATAGGTGTTGGAATTGGTATTCTTCCGGGCATCGGCGGCGGTGTTTCATGTATGGTTGCGTACACTGTTGCAAAAAATACATCAAAATATCCTGAAAAGTTCGGGACAGGTATTATTGACGGTGTTGTTGCATCAGAATCGTCAAACAATGCTTGCATCGGCGGTGCCATGATACCTCTTCTTGCTTTGGGCATTCCCGGAGATGCTGTTACAGCCATGCTTCTCGGCGGTCTTATGGTGCATAATGT
Source organism: Lachnospiraceae bacterium (assembly GCA_040772665.1). Taxonomy (GTDB): domain Bacteria; phylum Bacillota; class Clostridia; order Lachnospirales; family Anaerotignaceae; genus JAXGXT01. The sequence continues at coordinate 36,509 of JAXGXT010000002.1, forward strand.
TTCTCCTGGGCCACTTATTTTCCAAAAAAGCGGCGCTGTTGTTTACGGAATTTTCTTTGCAATGATTCTTGCTTCTATTATGATGCTTATATTCATGCTTATAGGTATGAAAGGCTTTATAAAGGTGCTTAATGTGCCAAAGAACTATCTTCTTCCTATAATCGTTGTTCTTTGCTGCGTAGGTGCAATCGGCGACAGCAACCGTGCTTTTGACGTTTTGGGAGTTTTTGCTTTCGGTCTTATGGGCTATCTTCTTATTAAAGCTCAAATACCGTCTGCACCGCTGATACTGGGCTTTATTTTAGGGCCTATGTTTGAATCTAACGTAAGGAAGGTTTCACAGCTTATTTCTTCAGACTCGCCGTTTTCACATCCTATTTTCTTAGCTTTTATTGTGCTTACGGTTTTGGTTGTGTTCTGGTCACTTAAGAATATAAAGAAAGAATCTATGCTTATTGAAGAAGAGTAATAGAGGGCCTGCATAATGGTCTTTTATATAAAAAATGAAATTTAAAAAGAGAGGGAGATTAGAATGAAAAAGTTAGTAACAATGGCAGTTGCAGGTTTTATGGCTGTTGCTATGTTTGCAGGATGTGCACAAAAAGCAGCTCCTCAGCCACAGACACCGCAAGGAGAAACACAAGAAGGAACACAAGAAGGAACACAAGAAGGAACACAAGGAGAGCTTGATTGGCCTAAAAAGACAATTACTTTTGCTGTTACTCACGGTGCAGGCGGCGATACAGACTATATGGCAAGACTTTTGGCAAGAAAGCTTGAGGCAAAGTTTGGTGTGTCAGTTGTTGCAAACAACGTAACAGGAAGTAACGGAGCTATTTGTATGACAGAATATAAAGACGGAGCAACAGACGGCTATACTTTTGTTCTTACAAACACAGCAGCTCTTATGGGTAACGAAGCAACAGGTCTTATGGATTTTGGCTATGAAGCATTTGAGCCGGTTGCTATTTATGGAAAACAGTCAGGTGAAAACATTATTGTTCCTGCAGATGCACCATATAACACATTGGAAGAACTTATTGAAGCTTCAAAGGCAGAGCCAGGAAAAATTAAGTTTGGTATTTCAACAGGCGGCGGTGTTTACATTGCTTCTGTAATTCTTGAAAAGGCATCAGGAACACAGTTTAACGTAATTGACGCAGGTGATGCTGCAGAGCGTTTAACATCACTTCTTGGAAAACACGTTGACGTAACAATTGCACCTTATTCATCAGCTAAAGAATATATTGAAAACGGAGATGTTAAATCTCTTTGCACACTTCTTGAAGAAAGCCCTGACCTTTTAAAGGAAATTCCTCCTGCAAAAGACACAGGTGCTCCTGAGCTTGTTCTTAACACTCTTTATGCTTGTCTTGCACCAAAGGGAACAGACCCGGCTTTAGTTGAAGCTATGAATGCGGCAATTCTTGATATAGTTGAAAACGATGAAGAATTTAAACAAGAAGTTAACAACTTCTGCTTCCAGGAGCCATATGCTCTTACAGTTGAAGGCACAATGTCAGAACTTGAAAAACAAAGAACTCTTTTCATGAGTTTTTCAGACTACCTTAAATAATTAAGAGTTTAAAAGGTTTTGACAAGGGCTTTTATGACTTTCATTTTGAAAAAATCATCTGCCCCTGCCTAAATGCTAAAATAACATTCGGCAATTGTGATTTAAATTAAGAAACAATATTAAATTATGCCGACAGGATTTTTCTTGTCGGCACTTTTTATACCCGTATTCATAAGGTTTAGAGGGCAAAGGTTTAATATGGTTACAAAAAAAGGAGATAATGAAAATTGACAGTGTTTTTTGTTACAGTGCGGCAGGTTTTTATTATGTTCTCTATAATAGCAATAGGGTTTATTTCCGCAAAGCGAAAGAAACTTGACGAGTCCTCAATAGGTGTTCTTACATATGTATATTCGGGAATAATGCTTCCCTGCTCAATTTTTAAGGCAATGCAGTTTGAAATGTCGATAAGCGTTCTTAAAGAATGTGCAAGCTTGATCTTAATTTCTTTTATTGTAATATTCTTTAATTTTTTGTTAAGCTATGTTTTCAACAAAATTACAAACCAGCCTCAGCTGGATAAAAATTTATATAAATATTGCATATTGTTTTCCAACTTCGGAATGATGGGCATTCCCATAATTGAGGGGGTTTTTGGAAGCAAAGGTTTGTTTTATATGTCGGTGTTTATACTTTTTATAAGGCTTATGACAAATTCCTACGGATTTTTACTTTTGCAAAAAGATACACCATACAGCTCAAAATTCAGCATTGGCATGTTTAAAAATCAATTGATTATGGCAATGGCAATAGGGGTTTTTGTCAGCCTTTCAGGCATAAAGGTTCCTTTGGCAATACAAAGCCTTGTTGACACTCTTGCAAGAGCAAACACTTCAATAGGTATGATAATTGTGGGAGTAACATTATCTGCTTATCCTTTAAAGCTTATGTTTGAAAATAAACTGGCATGGATTATAGCCGCATTAAGACTTGGTGTTATACCGGTTTTTACTTTAATTATATTTAAAATGTTTAATATGCAGCTTGAACTTGCTCAAATAGCAGTTGTTACATTAGGACTTCCCTGTCCTGCCTTTGCATCAATATTAACAAAAAAATACGGAGGGAATTTCATAAGAGGTTCTCAAATTGTTTTGATTTCCACTTTAATGTCTGCCATAACAATTCCAAGCCTTGTTTGGCTTTGCAATTATGTGTATTAGATGTTTTAAAGTTTTTGCGACTTGCAACAGCCGCAAGAGGTATATTGCAACATAGATGGGTTTAAATAGATATAAAGAAGAAGCCGATTAAAAAGGTTTTAAAAAATATAGACAAGTTACAATATAAAGGGTTTAAAAGGTGTATTTTTTCTCTTTTCTTTGTGAGAAAGCAACAAAAATAACATTAAATAATACAATTGAACGTTTTGGCATAGTATTTGCTTAATATATTGGTAAAAGAAAGAAAAGAAATTAATTAATTATATGGGGTGAGATAAATGTCATATCAGATAAAAATTCCTTCATGTGTTTATGGAGGCGAGGGCAGCATTTCTAATATAAAAGATGTTGTTGCAAAAGAAGATGCAAAAAAAGTTATTGTTTTTACTGACAAAGGTGTAAGAAGCACAGGACTTGTAGACATTGTTCTTAAAGAGCTTGACGAAAGCAGTGTGGAATATGAGGTTTTTGATAACCTTACTCCTGAACCAAGCTATGAAGATATTGACAGAGTTATAAAAGAAGTTGAAAACGCACAAGGCGACCTTATTGTTGCTGTAGGCGGCGGCAGTGTTATGGATGCGGCAAAGCTTTGCGCAGTTCTTAAAGGAATGGATTATACAATAAAAGACCTTTTAAACGACCCGTCACTTGCAAAAAAAGGTGTTAAAACAATTATGATACCAACAACCTGCGGAACAGGCAGTGAGGCAACTTGCAACGCAATTGTTGCAATTCCTGAAGAAAACACAAAAAAGGGTATTGTAAGTGATAACATGATACCTGATTATGTTATTCTTGATTCAAAAATGATTGCGAAGCTTCCAAAGTCAATTATTGCGGCAACAGGAGTTGATGCTCTTGCCCATGTTGTAGAGTGCTTTACATCAAAAAAGGCAACACCTTTTAGTGATACATACGCTCTTGCAGGTGCAAAGCTTATTTTCAGAAATATTAAAAAAGCATATAACAATGCAGACGACACAGAAGCTAAATCGGCAATGCTTCTTGGTGCATTCTACGGCGGTGTTGCCATAACAGGCAGCGGAACAACAGCTGTTCATGCCCTTGCTTATCCTCTTGGAGGAAAGTATCATATTGCCCACGGAGTTTCAAATGCAATTTTACTTGCTCATGTTATGGAGTTTAACATGGATGTGTGTTCAGACAGACTTGCACAGCTTTGCGACATGGTTTATCCTGAAATTTCTTCAAAAACAACTGAAGAAAAGGCAAAATATATTGTTGATGCAATTAAAGATATTGTTAAAGAAACAGGCATCCCCACAAGCCTTAAGGAATTTGGTGTTCCGGCTGAAGATTTAGAGGTGCTTGTTGAAAGCGGAAGCCAGCAGACAAGGCTTCTTGTTAACAACATGAAAGAATTAAGCATTGACGATATAAGAAATCTTTATAAAAAAATTATGTAAATATAAATATAAAAAGGGGTAGATTTAAGTGGAAATTAAAGGTATTATTGCGGCTATGGCAACACCTATGTTTGAAGACGGCACAATTAACGAAAAAGAACTTAGAAACCAAGTAAACAGACACATTGCGGCAGGTGCAGACGGCATATTTACACTTGGAACAAACGGCGAATTTTACATTATGTCAACAGAAGAAAAGAAAAGAGTAATGCAGATTGTAACAGAAGAGGCAAACAAAAGAATTTCTATTTATGCAGGCACAGGATGTGTTGGAACAGCTGACACAATCGAGCTTTCACAGGCTGCACAGGAAATCGGTGTTGACGCACTTTCTCTTGTAACGCCTTATTTTGCGGCTCTTAACCAAAATGAACTTTATGAGCATTTTTCATCTGTTGCTAAATCTGTGGATATTCCCATAGTGCTTTATAACATTCCTGCAAGAGCAGGTGTAAGCATAGACCATACAACAGTTGCAAAACTTGCAAACAACTGTGCAAACATTAAAGGTGTTAAAGATTCAAGCGGAAACTTTGACAACATTTTAAGATACATTGAATCCACAGACAGAGAAAGTTTTTCAGTTCTTTCAGGAAATGACTCTCTTATTCTTTGGACACTTCTTGCAGGCGGAAAAGGCGGAATTACAGCAGTTGCAAACGTGTTGCCTGAAATTATGGTAAGCATTTATCAAAACTATTTAAAAGGTGATATTGAAGCTGCAAGAGCTGCTCAAGACTCTATCAGACCAATAAGAGATTGCTTTAAATATGGCAATCCAAACTCTATTATTAAAGCTGCCGCAAACATTATCGGCCAGCCTGTAGGCCCATGCCGTAAACCTTTTGGTTTGCTTTCTGACGATGCAATAAAGGGAATTACAGAAACAATTGACAAACACTATCCACAATATAAAAGATAATTGAAACTTTTGTCTTCAAAGCAAATTATCCTCCTAATCGGCTTTTGGCCGAGATATTTTGTTTTGTTTATGCCGTAGGTGCTTAATCTACGGCTATTTTTAAAATTACGATTAATTATAAGGGGGCAAAACTTATGAAACTTGTATCAAGGGATAGCATAGAGAAAAACTATCTTGAGGGAAGAATTATACAAAGTGCTGTTGGCAAAAATGCCGCTGTGGAAAGCAAAAAAATGACTGTAAGCTTTGCGCATTATTCGGCTCAAAGCGGCCCAATGGAGCCTCATAACCATGCGGAAGAAACGGTTGTTGTTTTGGCTGGGGAAAAGTGTTTTGTTAGATTCGGCGGCTCTCCTGACAATCTTGAAAACAAGCTTTGGCTTAAGACGGGGGATGTTATGCATTTTCCAGAGCTGGAATGGCATGTTTTTGAATATGAAGAAGGCGGATATTTAGATGCGCTTTGCATCTACGGGCAAGTAAACAATATTCGTCCTGAGGAAATCGAAGAAAATAAATAACATGGGAGGGGTTTATTATGGAGAAGGAGATAGTGGGTGTTATTCCGCCTATCATTACACCCATAGACGAAAATGAAAAGGTTGATGAAAAGGCTTTAAGAAAGCTTGTCAGCCGCTGTATAGAAAGCGGCATACATGGTATTTTTGTATGCGGCTCAAACGGTGAGTGTCTTGCTTTAACTCAAGAAGAGCGTGACAGAGCCATTAAAATAGCCATTGATGAAACGGCAGGAAGAGTGCCCTTAATGGCCGGGGTAATGGACAGCAGCACAAAGCGTGTAATAGAGAACATAAAGAGGTTTGAGGACATGGGCGGAACAACTGCTGTTGTTACCCCTGTGTTTTACGCAAGACATGCAACGCAAAACGAAACAGTTGAGCATTTTCGTGAAATTTCTAAAAACACTGAATCTAACATTATAATATATAATATACCTTCCTTTACAAGCCAGACACTAACAGCGGAAACCATATTTAAGCTTAGTGAAATTAGCAGGGTAATAGGCTATAAGGATACCTCCAACCAGCTCCCAGAATTCATTAAGTGTCTTAGGCATTTCAAGGGTACAGATTTTCTTTTGCACCAGGGTGCCACAAACCTTGCCATACCAAGCTTATTAATGGGCGCAGACGGATACATACCCTCACTGGCACCGCTTTTTCCTAAGCCTTATATAGAGTTGTATGAGGCAGGTAGGGCAGGAAACATTGAGGAGGCGATGAAGTGGGGGCAGATAGTTGACGAAACATGTAAAATCTATCCTATGGCAAGGAACCAAACTTCATCAACCAAGTATGCCATGAGCTATCTTGGCTTTCTTGACAAGCGGGTTATAAGACCCACCGAGCCTATAACCACACAAGAGGAGCAGGCTATAAACAAAAAGATAGAAGAGCTGAAAGAGTGGATTTAAAGATTAGACCTAAACCCATCCGCTTTTTGAAAAAAGCGGAGCAAAAACCTTTATTAAAAACCGCATAGATATGCGGTTTTTAGATGGGTCAAGTAGGAAGGTTGAAGATAAACGCCGCCGCTGGGCATCGGAAAGAAGTCCGACGGCAAAGCCGCTTTTTCGTAAGAAAAAGTGCTGAACGAAGTAGCGGTTTGCGAAGCAAATTCCTGACAGTGAAACCCTTGCGGGTGTTTGAGGGTAAAACCCTCAAGGTCTTTACTCTTAGGCCTTGCCTAAACCCATCCGCTTTTTGAAAAAAGCGGAGCAAAAACCTTTATTAAAAACCGCATATATATGCAGTTTTTAGATGGGTCAAGGGTGAAACCCTTGTGGGTGTTTGAGGGTAAAACCCTCAAGGTCTTAAATACTCTTAGGCCTTGCCCAAACCTATCCGCTTTTTAGATGGGCAAGGGTGAAATCATTATAAGGTATTCAACTTCTTTTAATACTCAACCAAAATTTCGTCAGCGTCAATTTCTGCATTGGTAATTTTGTTTTCAAAAAGCCATTTGATGTTTTCTTCCCAAACGCTTTTGCTTTGGCTTAAAAACTTCCCTTCTTCGTTTTCCATAGCAGGCAGAAGAATTTCCATGCTTTTTCTTTCTACATTTTCGTTAAGCGGGAAGTTTTCAGCATTTTGGTTTTCAAGAAGAAGTTTTAATGCACTTTCAGGGTCTTTCTTTACCTCTTCAAACCCTTTTCGGCTGGCACGAATAAACTTCTCCATCTTTTCGGGGTTTTCATTCATCTGCTTTTCACCGCCGATTAAAATAAGCTCATAATAATTGGGCATTCCGTAATCGCTTGGATAAAAATAATTTACCTCAAACCCGCTTTCCTCCATTTGAGGAACCTCATGGTTTACCATACCGCCTATTGTGGCATCAACATTTCCTGTTGTCATAGAACTCATAATGTCAAAACCCACATCAATCATCTCAACTTGTTCAGGGTCTTCCCCGGCTTTTTCAACCATATATTCCACTATGGCACGGCTAAGCTCGTTGCTTGTTTCCCCCACCTTTTTGCCCACTAAATCCTTAGGCTCTTTTATTTCCTTTTCTTTAAGAGAAAGAATAATGTTAAGGGGAGTTCGGCATACTGCCCCCACAGATTTTATAGGTATGTCCTGATTAACCTTTGCCATTATTAAATCATGCATGTAATAAATTCCAGCATCAGCCTTGCCTGCCGCAGTAAGGGATATTGCATCATTGGCATTGGCAGGAAACTGTATGTTTACTTTCAATCCCTCTTCTTCGTAATATCCTTTGTCTATTGCCTCATAAATAAAAGAATGTACAGCGTTTGGATACCAGTCAAGAACAATGTTAAATTCCTCTAAAGTTTTCGAACCCTCATTATTTTTTTCCGCCTTTTGTGTGCAGCCGCTTAATATAAATAAGGCAGCCAAAACAAATATCAAAACTCTCTTTTTCATATCTCTTTCCTCCATTTCAAAAGCTTTTCCTCAATTATTCCTATAACTGCAACCAACATCATTGCAATAACACTTAAAAGCACAACAGGTGCAAATACACCTGCTCCATCAAGCTGTGTCATCATTCTTTTGCTGAAATATCCTAAACCTTTTTGTGCACCCAGCCATTCTGCAATTGCCGCACCTATAATGCTTAAGGGTATTGACATTTTAAGCGCTGAAAAAAAATAAGGCATTGCCCCGGGCATTTTAAGCTTAAAAAAAATGTCCCTCTTTCCTGCACCGTATGTAATAAGAAGCTCTTCCATCTCTCGTTTTGTGCTTTTAAATCCGTCATATACAGTTATGGTAATGGGAAAAAACGTAATAAGCACAGTTACAATAACCTTGCTCCATATTGTATAGCCAAACCAAAGCACAAAAAGCGGTGCAATTGCCGTTGTGGGTATTGTTTGAGAGGCAATAACCAAAGGATAAACAGAATTTTTTACCTTTTCATTTAAATCCATAATAACTGCCAGCCCAAGCCCCAAAAAAACAGAAATTAAAAGCCCTAAAAAGGTAACCCCCATTGTGGCAGGCAAATGTATCATAAACAAAGGCTCTCTAAGAAGCCAAATCTTTTTTAAAATTCCCACAGGCGACGGAAGAATATAATGGGCATCAATAACCATAGCTATAAACTGCCAAATGATAATTATAATAGCTGATAACAAAAAAGACGGTAAGTTTTTTTTCATATTTTAACTATGCCTCCCAGCTCTTTTATAATTTTTTCCTTAAGCTCTGTAACCTCTGTTTTTTTCAAGTCATCACGGCTTCTTGGATAATCCAAGGGAATTTCATATTCATCAAAATATGTTATGGGTTGGTCTTTAATAACAAAAATTCTTCTGCTTAAAAAAATCGCTTCTTCCACATCATGGGTAACAAAAACTATTGTTTTTCTAAGCCTTGACCACTCCTCTAAAAGCCATTGCTGCAATGATATTTTCGTCAAGCTGTCAAGGGCGGAAAAAGGCTCGTCAAGCAGCAAAAGCTCTCCTCCTGCAAGCAGAGCCCTTGCAAAAGAAACTCTCTGCTTCATTCCCCCTGATAAATCCTTGGGAAACCTGTCACGATAGTCATAAAGACCCACTTCTTTAAGGATTTTGGCCGATTTTTCGCTCATTTGCCTTTTATCCGCTTTTTGAATTTCCATAGGCAGCCTTACGTTTTCTTCTATTGTTCTCCAAGGATAAAGCAAATCTTTTTGGGGCATATAGGCACAATAGTTTTTAATTGCCGAAACAGAAAGTCCGTTAACAAGAATTTCGCCTTTACAAGGTTTTTCTAAACCGTTTATAAGACGAAAAATTGTGCTTTTGCCGCACCCTGAAGCACCGACTATTGAAACAAGCTCTCCTTCTTTAACATTAAAAGAAAGGTCTGTAATAATATTTTCGCTGTCTCCTGTGTATCTGAAATCTACATCTTTAAATTTTAGCATATAAACTACATCTCCATATTCCAAGCCATATCCCAGAACATATACTCATATCTGCTGCATTTTATTATTATTTCTTCAAGGTTTTTGATTTTTTCCTCGTCATAATCTTTTGTAAGACTGTCCACAAGGCTTATGATTTCCTCGTTGGATTTTCTGTATTCATCGCCTATGTATGTTTTAATCCAGTTGCCGTAAAAATCATGCTCTTTAGCACCTTCAATTTTCTCTAAAAAATCTCCTATACACTTGTAACTCCAGGAACACGCAAGCACAGTAACGGCAATCTCTGCAATGCCTTCCATAAACGCAACTGAAAGCATATATTTTGTGTAGCTTTCTGTTGCAAGGGCCGGCTTTGCTTTTTCAATGTCCTCAAGGCTTATTCCAAACTGTGCCATATAATCTTTGTGGGTTGTTGATTCTCCCCCTAAAATATCAAAAATTAACCCTGCAAACTTTGTCATATGTTTTTCATTTTTTGATTTAACAACACCAAGGGCAAAAACCTTTGAATAGTCCATAAGATAAAGATAATCCTGAACCATGTAAAACTTAAACTTTTCACTATCAAGGCTTCCGTCGCCTATTCCGCAAACAAAAGGATGAGTATTGTAGCTTTGCCAAATCTCTTCTACACAATTGTAAAGACGCTGTGAAACTTTCATAAAATAAAACCTCCTTAAATTAAAAAAAGACATTCCCCAAGCGGAATGTCTAAAAATATAATAATAATATTCTCTGCACTTCCTGCGCCGGTACTAACCGTCAGGTTCAAAGGGACTATCTCAGCATCGACAATTAAAAATTATCGCAGCACCCCTGGGCCATTTTATTTAATTAACGCAGATTATATACCAAAGAGCACATATTGTAAAGGACAACTTTTAGTTTTTGTGAACCATATAATTAATTTCAACAATTTAAAAGTTTATTTTTGCAGATCAAATCCCTTAAATCTTTAACTTTTCTGATGCGTTTGTTAAGGCTCTGTCTTTTATTTCAGTTAAATTAATTTATGTTAAAATTTAATAATATGTGGTAAACAAAAAACCTTTGACACAAAACTAAAATACAGATATAGTATGAATGCCAAAACCATCTTAGAAAGGAGAATTCAAGAGGAATAACCAAATAAACATATGTAACGCCAATGTTTTTTCTCTTGAAACTGAGATTTTATATAAACTAATCTTAAGTTTAGATAAAACCTCTTTAAAAATCAAATATGAAAGAACACACACTTTTAAACTTTGCCGTATCAATTGGAGAAATAATGCTTAAAAGCGGTGCGGAAATACAAAGAGTTGAAGATACAATGGAAAGAATACTTATTGTGGGCGGCATAACAAACTCTGAAGCCTTTGCAACACCCACAGGTCTTTTTGCATCAATACACACGGCAAATTCAAAGCCAATAACAATTTTGCGCCGAATTAACGAACATTCCATTGACCTTGAAAAGCTTACAAGGGCAAACTCTCTTTCCAGAGAATTTGTTGAAGGGAAAATAAGTCTTGAAGAAGGTCTTTTAGAGCTTGAAGAGATAAATAACCTTCGTTCATCTTCAAAGACCGTAAATCTTCTTGCCTATGGTGTAATATGTTTTTGTTTTACAGCACTTTTCGGCGGAGATTTTAGGGAGGCGGTTGCTTCTTTTGTCTGCGGTGTAATACTTGGTTTATTTACATTTTTTTTGGGAAACAAAAACATTACACCTTTTTTAAAAAGCCTTATTAGCGGTTCTCTTGTTGCTGTGGTTTCACTTATCATTTCCTACATTATAAAAACCATAGGCTATGAAGTTGTTATACTTGGTGCGTTAATGCCCCTTGTGCCCGGTGTTGCAATAACAAATGCCATAAGGGATATAATGAACCGTGATTTTCTTTCGGGAACAAGCAGAATTATGGAAGCTCTTATTATAGCTGTTTCCATTGCCGTTGGTGTTGGAATAATTTTCAGTGTGCTTCAAATAAAGGGAGGTGGCTAAGGAGCATGGCGGAACTGATATTTAACTGCATTTTAAATTTTGCCCTTGCCATGGCAGCAGCCGCAGGGTTTGCAATAATATTTAACGCACCTAAAAAAGAACTTATACACTGCGGGGTAACAGGTGCCATGGGTTGGGTTATATACTTTTTGTCAATGACATTTACAGAAAGCGCAACAGTTTCCACATTCCTTGGTGCTCTTTCGCTTGCGGCATGTTCAAGGCTTTTTTCATACACAAGAAAGGCACCCTCCACTTTGTTTTTAATTCCCGGCATAATACCTCTTGTGCCAGGTACCAACATGTATAACACAATGAAAGCTGTTTTGGAAAACAATTTGTATACATCATATATGGAGGCCATAAAAGCCTTAAAACTTGCAGGAGCAATAGCCTTGGGAATAATATTGATTTTTACACTTCCCTACAAGGCATTTGAGATTTTTTCTCCTAAAAAGCAAGTAAAATAAAAGAGAAGCTTTGGGAGCTGCCCAAATCCATTCTCTTTTAAAAAAACAAAATAGAAACTTTTTCTAAAACCGCATGGATATGCGGTTTTAGTTGGTTAAGGAGGAATATGTGAAGAAGTGATTTGCAAAGCAAGTTCATGACAAAATTCAAGGTCTTACCCTTATTCGGCTTGGATGTTTTAAACTATATTTTTTTCTTAGCCTTTTCTTGAATCTTCATGTCTTTTTCAATAACAGCATCAATTGCTTTTGTGATTGATGCTTCAAAGCTGCTTTTTTGCAGTGAGTAAAGACCTTCAATTGTTGTTCCCCCAGGTGAGCATACTTCATCAATAAGCTGCCAAGGGTGTCCTGATGATTGAAGTATCATTTTCGCACTTCCCATAACTGTGCTTGCGGCTATTTCAAGAGCCTGTTTTTTTGGCATACCTGCTTTTACGGCTGCATGTGCAACAGCGTCTATATAAAGGTAGGCGAATGCAGGTGAACTTCCTGCAATTGCACTGAAAATGCTGAACATGTTTTCAGGGATTTTTGTTATTGTTCCTATTGCGGCAAAAACTTCTTCCACAATTTGCTCCTGAGTTGTGGAAACTTTGGAGTTTGTGCAATATCCCGTTGTTGACATAAGGGATTTTGCGTTTATGTTGGGCATAACCCTAACCAAGGGTTTGTCTTCTCCAAGGTTGGTTTCCAGATATTCTATGGTTTTTCCAACGGCAAGAGAAATAATCAAAGGCTTTCTTTCACCAAGCCGGGTTTTAATTTCACCTATGATGTTGTCAAGAACTTGAGGTTTAACCCCCAAAATTATTACATCACAATCTAAAATTTCATCTCTGTTTTCCGCTATTAAAATTTTACATTCGCTTCTAAGGGCCTTAAGCTTTTCTTTGGAAGGATTAAAGGCTAAAATTTCTTTTCCGCTGAGTCCGCCTTTTACCATTCCTTTTATTATTGCAGAGGACATATTCCCCGCACCTAAAAAACCAAATTTCATAACAATCATCTCCATATAACAGTTTATATATAGTTGTTCGGCAATTATGAACACTTATAATGCTTTATACCTTTGTAATTTTATCAGTATTTACAAAATTAATCAATGGCCCATAAATATAAACGAATTTTCATATATATTTTTACATAAAAAATCCTAATTATAGGAGTGGCTTTATTATTGCATTAAAATAGTTCATGTGATAAAATTAGTTGAAATTTTGTATACATTTTTTATGATGAGAAAAAATCTTTAAATACAGTTAGGAGATGTTTTTATGAGTTGCAGCTGTAACAATGTTCAAAACTCCCTTGCCCAGCTTGAAAAGGCGGGGATTGACGCAAGCCTTCTTAGCCCTGTTTTAGAAAAGTACGGCAAAACAGAAGGAAGCCTTATAACAATTTTGCAAAAGGCACAGGATATTTACGGGTATCTTCCCGTTCCCCTTCTTAACTACATAGCTCTTGAAACAGGAAATAAACCTGCAAAGGTTTTAGGCGTTGCCACATTTTACACACAGTTTCGTCTTGAGCCTGTGGGCAAATATCTTATTATGCTTTGTCAGGGAACTGCCTGTCATGTAAACGGCTCTGCTGCCATAGAAGAAGTGATCTGCGAGGAGCTTAACATTAAAGAGGGAGAAACCACAGAAGACGGGCTTTTTACCCTTAACAATGTTGCCTGTCTTGGATGTTGTTCTTTATCACCTGTTATGATGATAAACGATGAAACATACGGAACCCTAACCCCTGAGAAAACAAGGGAAATTCTTGCCTCAATCAAACAAAAGGAGGTTGAAGAAAAATGAAATTAGTTATCGGTAAGGGAAGCTGCGGAATTGCCGCAGGTGCAAATAAGGTAAGCGAAGCTGCCATAAAATATATTTCCGAAAACAATATTGATATGGAAGTGTGCGTAACAGGCTGTATAGGAATGTGCTATCTTGAGCCTATTGTGGATTTTATAGATGACAAAGGTGAAAAAACAACATACGTTAAGGTTGATACTGAAAATATTTCAGAAATAATTGACAGTCATAACAAAAGCCAAACATCAAAACCCAATGAAATAAGCAATGAGGATTTGGAAAACTTAAAAAAACAGACGAGGGTTGCTCTTAGAAACTGCGGAATTATTAACCCTGAAAACATTGATGAATACATAGAAAAAGGCGGCTACAAGGCCTTTGAAAAGTGTGTCTTAACATTAACTCAAGACCAGGTTATTGATGAAATTAAGGTTTCAGGTCTTGCCGGAAGAGGCGGGGCGGGTTTTCCCACATGGTTTAAATGGAACGCCGCAAAAAATGCACAGGGAGTAAAAAAATATACAATTTGTAATGCCGACGAAGGCGACCCGGGCGCTTTTATGGACAGGGCTGTAATTGAGGGTGACCCTCATGCGCTTATTGAAGGTATGCTTATAGCTGCTTATGCCATGGGCAGTGACGAGGGTATTGTATATGTAAGGGCGGAATATCCTCTTGCCATAAAACGTCTTACAAATGCCATTGAAGAGGCAAAAGAGAGAGGTTATCTTGGAACAAATATTTTAGGAAGCAATTTTTCTTTTGATATAAGAATTAAAGCCGGAGCAGGAGCTTTTGTCTGCGGTGAAGAAACAGCACTTATTGCTTCTTTGGAGGGAGAAAGGGGAATGCCTCGTCTTAAACCTCCTTTCCCTGCACAAAAGGGATTTTGGCAAAAACCAAGCAACATTAATAATGTTGAAACATATGCAAACGTGCCTTGGATTTTATTAAACGGCGGTTCGGCTTTTTCAGCAATGGGGACTGAAAACAGCAAGGGCACAAAAGTTTTTGCTCTTACGGGAAAAATTAAAAACGGCGGTCTTGTGGAAATTCCCATGGGTGCAAAAATAAGAGATGTTATTTACGGCATAGGCGGAGGAATAAAAGACGATAAAGCTTTTAAAGCCGTTCAAATGGGCGGGCCTTCAGGCGGATGTATCCCTGCAGAGCTTATTGACACAATTATAGACTATAAATCCCTTGGGGCAACAGGTGCAATAATGGGCAGCGGCGGTATGGTTGTTATGGACGAAACAACATGCATGGTTGACATGGCTCGTTTCTTCCTTGATTTTACTTGCAAAGAAAGCTGCGGAAAATGCATACATTGCCGTATGGGAACAAAAAGAATGCTTGAAATTCTTACAAGAATAACACAGGGAGAGGGAAAAGACGGAGATATTGAACTTCTTGCATCCTTGGCAGAGCAGATTAAATCTTCTTCTTTGTGCGGCCTTGGACAGACTGCTCCAAACCCTGTTTTAACAACGATTAAATATTTCAGAAATGAATATGAAGACCATATTTATAATAAAAAATGTACTGCTCACCAGTGTGCGGCACTTGTTACCTACGATATTAATGCGGAAAAATGTATCGGCTGTACCTTATGTGCAAGAAACTGTCCTGTTGATGCAATAGAGGGAAAAGTTAAAGAGGTGCATGTTATTGATCAGGAAAAATGCATTAAATGCGGCAAATGTCTTACAAGCTGTAAGTTTGGCGCTGTAATAAAAGACTAAGGGGAGGAAATTAGTGTGGCTAAATTAAGAATGAATATTAACGGAATTGAAGTGACCGGCTATGACGGACAATCAGTTCTTGATGTTGCTAAAGAAAACGGCATTGAAATACCTACCCTTTGCCATGACGAAAGGGTGGCTGTTTACGGCTCATGCGGTCTTTGTGTTGTGGAGCAGGAGGGAAATCCAAAGCTTCTTCGTTCCTGCGCAACGGTTATTTCAGAGGGCATGGTTATAAAGACAAACACTGAAAAGGTTAAGGAAAGCAGAAAAACTGCTTTAGAGCTTCTTTTATCAGACCATACGGGGGATTGCCGTCCTCCTTGTGCTTTAGGATGTCCGGCTGGAACAGACTGTCAAGGATATGTGGGCATGGTTGCAAACGGAGAGTTAAAACAGGCTGTTAAGCTTATAAAGGATAAGTTCCCGTTCCCAAGTGCAATTGGACGTGTATGTCCTCATCCTTGTGAAACTGCTTGCCGCCGTCAAATGGTGGAAGAGCCTGTTTCAATTGCTTTTATTAAAAGCTATATAGGAGATAAAGACCTTGAAAGCGGAACACCGTATATGCTTGAAGTAGGGGAGTTAACAGGGCACACAGTTGCTGTAATCGGTGGCGGCCCTGCCGGACTTACTGCCGCATATCATTTAAGGGCAAAGGGTCATGAAGTAACTGTTTTTGACGCAATGCCTAAAATGGGGGGTATGCTTCGTTACGGTATTCCTGAATACAGACTTCCAAAGTCTATTTTACAGCAGGAAATTGACCTTATTGAAGACATGGGCATTAAAATGCTTAATAATATAAAAATCGGTGAAGATATTTCTTTTAATAATTTAAAAGATACATATGATGCAGTTATTGTTGCGGTTGGAGCATGGACAAGTATTAAAATGGGAGTTAAGGGAGAGGACAATAAAAATGTC
Organism: Lachnospiraceae bacterium; assembly: GCA_040772665.1. Lineage (GTDB taxonomy): Bacteria > Bacillota > Clostridia > Lachnospirales > Anaerotignaceae > JAXGXT01. Next base: position 52,944 of record JAXGXT010000002.1, read on the forward strand.
CACGGGGGAATTGATTTTCTAAGACAAGTTTCTCTTAACGAGGATGTTTTAATAGGGCAGAAGGTTGCAATTGTAGGCGGCGGAAACACAGCCATGGATGCCTGCCGTACGGCGGTTCGTCTTGGGGCAAAAGAAGTTTATTGTGTTTACAGAAGAACAAAGGCGGAAATGCCTGCGGAAGACATAGAAATTAAAGAAGCGGAAGAAGAGGGAGTAATATTTAAATATCTTACAAACCCTATTGATATTGCCGCAAACGAGGACGGAAGCATAAATTATGTTAAGCTTCAAAAAATGGAGCTTGGAGAGCCTGACGAAAGCGGAAGAAGAAGCCCTGTGCCTATTGAAGGAGAAACAGAGGATTTGGAAGTGGATTCGGTTATAATGGCTCTTGGGCAAATTCTTGATTCCAAGGGAATTGAAGATGTGGAGCTTACAAGACGCAAAACAATTGCCGCTGACGAGCTTACATTCAGAACAAGCATTGAAAAAGTTTTCGCTATTGGAGATGCAACCAACGAAGGGGCAGGAATTGCAATTGCTGCAATTGCCGAGGCGGAAAAAGCCGCAATTGTTATAGATTCTTATTTAAAGGGTGCTGTTGTTCCTTACAAAAAGCCTTATGTTGTGGAAAGACACGACCTTACAGAGGCTGACTTTGCAGACAGAAAAAAAGAAGCAAGGGCAATTATGCCTCACTTATCTCCTGAAAAGAGAAAGGATAACTTCCATGAGGTTAACCATATTTTCAGCGATGAAGAAGCAATAAGAGAGTGTAAACGCTGTCTTGAGTGCGGATGCCATGATTATTTTGAGTGTAAATTAATAAGTTATGCAAACGATATGGATGTGGAGCCTGAAAAGTATGCAGGAGAAGTGCATAACAGAGTTGTTGACAACAGCCATCCTTTTATAGACAGAAACCCAGACAAGTGTATACTTTGCGGACTTTGTGTAAGAGTGTGTGATGAAATGATGGGAAGAACGGCGCTTGGACTTGTTGACCGTGGTTTTGACACAGTGGTTAAGCCTGCTCTTGATCTTCCTCTTAGAGAAACAGACTGTATTTCATGCGGCCAGTGTATAACACTTTGTCCGACGGGGGCTCTTGGTGAAAAGCTTTCAATAAAGAAAAGCACTCCTGTTGAAACAACACATACAGACACAATGTGTGCGTTTTGTTCAATAGGATGTAAAACAACAGTTGAAACAAAAGGTGTGCTTGTGGTTAAAAGTGTGCCAAAGGAATCAGAAAACGGTGCATTATGTGTTAACGGACGTTTTGGATTTGGACACAGTTTTAAAGACGGAAGGCTTACAACTCCTCTTGTAAGAAAAGACGGAGAGCTTGTGCCTGTCAGCTGGGAAGAGGCTAATATATTTATTGCCAAAAAACTTCAAAGCACAGCTGTAAGACACGGAAGTGATGCCCTTGCAGTTTCTGTTTCCGATAAGCTCACAAATGAAGAAATTTATTTGGCTAAAAAATATGCCAACGAAATACTTAAAACAGACACTGTTTTCAGCTATGGTTTAAACAGAAGCGGTGTTGAGGCAGTTACAGGATATGACGGTTCAACAAGCAAAATTGAGGAACTGCTTTCGACAGAGGTTATTGTTCTTGTGGGCACAGACCTTATGAAAGAGCATGCTGTTCTTGGGGTAAGAGTTCGTCAGGCAATTGAAAGAGGCGCCAAGACAATTGTTATTTCAAAGGATTGTGAAATACAAGAGGCTCAGGAGGCTGACATATTTGTTAAAGCCGAAAGCGTAGAGGACATTAAATCTGTGCTTAAAGCCATTGCAGATTTAGGCGGAAAAGCAGATGCAATTGATTTTACAGGTGTTCAAGTTTCTAAAGATGCCAAAGCGGCGGCTGAAATGATTATGAAGGCTAAAAAGGCAATGGTTGTTATTGACCAGTTTAGCCTTAAAGCTGAGGCGGCTAAGGCGGCGGCTGAAATTGCAGTTATAAGCGGACATATTGGTTCTCCAAGAAACGGTATAATTCAGGTTAAGGGAAATGTAAACAGCCAGGGTGCGTGCGATATAGGTATAGGAACACTTTGTGCAACAAGAAAAACTTTAGGCAGCGGCAAAATAAAGGCTATGCTTGTTGTGGGCGAAGAACCTGAAAATATGGAAGTTGATAAAAACAGCTTGGAGTTTCTTGCTGTTGCAGACATTTATTTAACGGAAACCGCAAGAAAGGCTGATGCTGTTTTACCTCTTGTATCTCTTACTGAATCTAACGGAACGGTAACAAGCTGTGACGGAACGATAAATAATGTTAAAGCCGCAATACCTCCTTTAAGCAAAGAAAACTTTGAAGTAATTCAAGGTCTTGCAAACGCAATGAAAGAAAGTTTCGATTATAAAAACGTGGAAGCAATTGCACAGGAAATGTCAGAGAAATCTGCTTTTAAAAAGCCTGTGTTAAACCTTGAAGTAAGGGATGCTGAAAACACAACAATGTATATTGATAAAATAAACCCTAATGTGTCGTATGCCGCATTTACAAGATTTTTGGAAAGCGAAGGCATTAGATAAGGGATAAAGGGAAGTGGGGCGGCATATATTTTGCTGTTCCCTCTCAACCCCTATTAAAACCGCATCTGCGGTTTTAAACAAAAGTTTTTGTCTTGCTTTTTTCAAAAAGAGAGTGGGTTTGGGCAAAGCCCAAGGTTTTTAACAAAATCTACTGATTAACAAAATGAATTAACGAGAGGGGTTTTGGCTTTTGCCTTTGCCCCTTTTTATTTTTGCAGATTAAGTGTATAATACATGACAATGATGGTTTTTAAGGAGAGATGATTATGGCTGATTTCGTATTAAAGGGTGACGTTTGCCAAAGCAAGGATAAGGTTAGCTTTGAATGCATAAAGGACGGATATATTGTATGCACAGACGGCAAAAGTCAGGGTGTTTTTACACATCTTCCTCAGAAATATTCAAATCTTCAAGTTATAGATATGAGCGGAAAGCTGATTGTTCCGGGCCTTGTGGATTTGCATGTGCACGCACCGCAGTATTCCTTCAGAGGCCTTGGTATGGATATGGAACTGCTGGACTGGCTTAACAGCCATGCGTTTCCCGAGGAAAGTAAGTTTGACAATTTAAAATATGCCGATAAAGCATACGGCATTTTTGTTGAAGATTTGAAAAAAGGCGCAACAACAAGGGCGTGCATTTATGCAACAATACATTCAGACGCAACACTTTTGCTTATGGATAAACTGGAGGAAAGCGGACTTAAAACATATGTGGGCAAGGTGAATATGGATAGAAACTCACCTAATTCATTAATAGAAGAAAGTCCGGAGGTTTCAGAGGCTGACACAAGGCTGTGGATAGAAAAATCCCTTGGCAGATACAAAAACACTATGCCTATAATCACACCAAGGTTTATACCCTCATGCACAGACAGATTGATGGAGCTTCTTTCACAGCTGCAAAAAGATACATCAATGGCATTTCAATCTCATCTTTCAGAAAACTTAGGCGAAATTAAATGGGTGGCAGAACTTTGCCCAAGTTCAAAGTTTTATGGTGATGCTTATTATGGCTTTGACCTTTTTGGCGGAAATGTGCCCACAATAATGGCTCATTGTGTTTATTCACCTAAAGAGGAAATAGAGCTTATGAAAAAACAAGGCGTGTTTATTGCCCATTGCCCCCAATCTAACACAAACTTAGCTTCGGGAATTGCCCCCGTAAGAACATACCTTGACGAAAATATGAAAGTCGGCTTAGGCAGTGATATAGCAGGAGGGAGCTCTTTATCAATTTTCAAAGCCATTGTGGATGCTATTCAGGTTTCAAAACTAAGATGGCGGCTTTCAGACCAAAGCCTAAAACCCATAACGTCGGCGGAAGCCTTTTATATGGCAACAAAAGGCGGCGGAGAGTTTTTCGGAAACGTGGGCGGTTTTGATCAGGGCTATGAATTTGATGCTGTGGTGATAGATGACGGTATGCTTCCTTATCCACAGGAATTAACATTGGAGGAACGATTGGAACGAGTGATTTATTTAAGTGATGAGGGTCATATAACATCAAAGTTTGTAAGCGGAAAAAGGTTGTTCTGATAAATCTATAAATGCCAATGGTAATAAAGCTGTTTAAAAACTTATCTATTTAATTTAAGAAAAGTTTGTGTTTTGCTGACGGGGTAAAGATGGAGTCTTTGTGCGATGTTAGGGTGAATACCCAAAGTTTTAGGTGTTTAAGGAAGGTGATTGATATGGCTAAAAAAGTTCTTTCGGATAGAATTGCCGATGAGATTTTTAATATGATTGTGGTTGAAAAAAGGTTTAGTGCAGGGGATAGAATTCCTTCTGAGCAGGAGTTTGCAAAGGAGCTTAATGTGAGCCGAACCACTTTTCGTGAAGCCGCAAAACAGCTGGTGGAGCGTGGAGTGCTTGAAATAAAAAGGGGAAACGGAACTTTTGTTTCGGAATGTATTGAAAATATAAGTGATTTTAGAATGCGAAGCATTATTGACGATAAAATAGATTTAATGGATCTTATAGAAATTCGTCTTCTTCTTGAGCCTGAAATGGCATATCTTGCGGCACAAAGAGCAACTGAGGCGGAAATTCGCCGAATTTGCAATTATGGAAAACAGCTTGAAGAACTGATTATGCACGGAGAGGATAAAAGTGATATGGAACAGAAGTTTCATATGTCAATTGCCCAGTCTGTTCACAACAGTTTTGTTGACAAGCTTATGCCTGTGTTGTTTCTTGCCATAGGGCAGACAAGTGCATTGTTTTGGCATGGTAAAAACTTAAAAAGTGTTGCCATTGAAGACCATAGAATGATTATGGAATATATTAAAAACAGAGACAGTGAAGGTGCCAAAACTGTTATGAAGTTTCATATTTTGAGAGGTTTAAGGGATTTAAAGAAAAGGAGGGGTCTGCATGACGTTTGATGATGTTTTGAAAAATGCACGGGAAAAAATGATGCCCCACTGTAATGTTTGTCCTGTTTGTAACGGTGTTGCCTGTAAGGGCAAGGTTCCGGGGATAGGCTCAAAAGGAAGCGGACGAGGGTTTATAGAAAGCGTGGCTTTTCTTAACAAGGTAAAAATCAACATGGATTGTATATATGAAAACAAGGGTCAGGACACCTCTATAAACATGTTTGGGCATAGTTTTGACATGCCTGTTTTTGTTGCGCCAATAGGCGGTATGGCACCAAGCTACGGAGGAAATATGACAGAGGCAGACTATGCCAGAGTTATTATAAACGGTGCGAAAAAAAGCGGCATTGCAGCCTTTACAGGTGATGGGGCAGACGATATTGAATATACAGCTCCCCTTAAATTTATTAAAGAAGCAAAAGGCATGGCAATTCCAACAATTAAACCTTGGAACAAAGAAAAATCTGTGGAGCGTATACGCCTTGCAGAGGAGGTTTCGTCAATTGCTGTGGCAATGGACATAGACTCTATAGCTATACCTGTTTTTATGAAAAACGGAGGCACAGGCGGTGCGAAAAGCATAAAAGAGCTTGGAGAGATAATTTCAAGCACAAAACTGCCTTTTGTTATTAAAGGCATAATGACTGCGGGATCAGCCGTTAAAGCCAAAGAATCAGGAGCATACGGAATTGTGGTAAGCAATCACGGAGGTCGGTTTATAGAGGACACACCTGCAACTTTTGAAATGATTCCTGAAATAAGGGCTGCTGTGGGAAAAGAAATGAAAATATTTGTGGACGGCGGGGTAAGAAGCGGTGAAGATATTTTTAAATGCCTTGCCCTTGGTGCTGATGCTGTTCTTATTGGAAGAACATATTCTATTGCGGCTTTTGGCGGAGGAGAAGAGGGAGTTGCCCTTTATACAAAAAAGCTTAAAGATGAGCTTAGACGAGTTATGATTTTAACGGCTTGCCAAAGCCTTGAAGATATAACAGCCGAAAAAATTAGATATTAATGAGAGTGGTAACAGATATGCAGTTAATGTGGGTTTACACAGAAAATATGCTGAGCAGTAAGTTTTTCTTAGTTTTATAAAAAAGAATGACATTGATTTATTTAACTTTATTAATACCAAAAACTCCTGTAACAATGTAAGGTTATAACATTATTACAGGAGTTTTTTATTTAGATAGAAAAAAATATGTTTAATTATAAATTAAAAAGCTGTCCAGCCGCTGTCTGCAGCGATTGCCTGCCCGTTAATAAAGCTTGAATCTTCTGAAGCCAGAAACAAAGCAATAGTTGCGATTTCTTCGCCGCTTCCGCTTCTTGGGTTTCCCACAGTGTTAGGCATTATAATACCTATACCCTCCTGGTTAACATTTTTCATAAACTCGCTGCTTCCGATTTCGGTGTCAACTCCGCCGGGGCAGATAGCGTTACATCTGATGTTCTTTTTAGCATACATAAAGCCTGTGTTTTTTGTAAGGCCTACAGCCGCATGTTTAGAGGCTGTGTATACAGCACCTGCTCTGGCACCAAACAAACCACCTATTGAGGATATGTTTATAATATTTCCGCCGCCTTGTTTAAGGAAAACATCAATTGCCTTTCTCATGCTGTAAAAAAGTGAAAACACATTTAAATTGAAAACTCTTTCAAGCATTTCGTCTGTAACATCACCAACAGGGCTGAAATCATCCATAATGCCTGCGTTGTTAACAAGGATGTCTAATTTTCCTGAATTACTGCAGGCAAAGTCAACCATTTTTTCAGCATCCTCTTTTTTCATAAGGTCTGCACCATAGGGAATAATCTTACCTTCCAAGCCCTCTGCGCTTTTTGCCAATTCCTCAAGTCTTTCAACTCTTCTTGCAACTGCATAAACAGTACAGCCTTCCTTTGCAAATAAATATGCAATATCTCTGCCCATTCCTGCGCTTGCACCTGTAACAATAGCAACTTTATCCTTTAATTTCATAAATATACCTCCCTAAAAGATATTGTTAAAAAACTGACATACACACCCTCATTATAAATCATATCTTGCTAAAATCCAAGTATAATTAGTATTGTTTACCAAAATATATTTTTAATTCTTGAATATTGCTTAATTATTTGCGATTTAGTATACAAAATCAGTAGGAATGGAATGGAAACATTTAATCAAAGATGGTTTTATAGACATGTTTGCATGGTACAACACCCATTCTCTCAACATATAATGTTATTAGGGGAATGGGTGTATTTGTTTAGGGGGGGATTTCATGGCATTTCTTTTAATTTTAAGTGTTGTTGTTATTATTTTTGTTGCGGAAAACAGTGATACGTGCAGATGCAGAAGATACGACAGACGTTCGTGCCGCCGACGGTTCAGGCGTTAAAAATCTACATCTTTGAAAGATAATCCTTATAGCCTATGGTTTCAAGGCTCGCCGCCTTTTTTTCAACCATTTGTTTAAGTTCTTTTTTAAAGGCTTCAATTTTTAAATAAATGTTATTGTCAAATGAGCCTAAAATCTGCGCCGCAAGAATGCCTGCGTTTTGACCTGCATTTATGGCAACAGTTGCAACGGGAATGCCCGGAGGCATTTGGCAAATGGAGTAGAGTGAATCTACACCGCTTAAAGTTGATGTTTTTATGGGAACACCAATAACAGGCAGACTTGTAAGGGCGGCTGTCATGCCGGGCAGATGTGCGGCACCGCCTGCGCCTGCAATAATAACTTTTAGTCCGTTTTCATGTGCGTTTTTTGCATATTCGTACATTCTGTCAGGGGTTCTGTGGGCGGACACAACTGTAAGGGAATAGCTTATTTCTAATTTATCCAAAATCTTTGCGGCCTCGCTCATAACCGGAAGGTCTGAGTCGCTGCCCATTATTATTCCTATTTGTGGTTTCATTATATCACCTCTTAAAATATTGTTTTGATAAAAAAGGGGCAGAAACCTGTTCCTTTTTTTATTGGATAATTATATCATAAAAACAAAAGAAAGCGGCGGCAAAGCCGACATTTTCTTTTGGCAGTAGACGAATAAAACTTAAAAAGTTTTATGAGTAATATAATCCGCTGTGATAACAACGATAAGAACGTAGATAAAGTCAAAATCTTGAGGGCTTTGCCCTCAAACACCCACAAGGGTTTTACTGTCAGGAATTTGCTTCGCAAACCGCTACTTCGTAGCGTCGGTGTTTATCTTCGCCGTTCCTACTTGACCCATCTAAAACCGCATGAATATGCGGTTTTGATAAAAGTTTTTGGTCTTGCTTTTTTCAAAAAGCAAGTGGGGTTGGGCAACGCCCAAGGTTTGTCTTCAGTCTGTCCGCTGTGATAACAGCGGCAGAGCCGTTAGGCTCTTTCACAAATGAAGTTTGTGGATATTATATCATAAAAACAAAAGAAAGCGGCGGTAAAGCCGACATTTTCTTTATTTTTTGAAGAAAGACATTAGGCTTTGCCCAAACTCACCCGCTTTTTGAAAAAGCGGGGCAAAACCTTTTGTTTTAAGAGATTAGTTTTGTCCCAGCCTCTTTAATTTTTAGCAAGGATATGGCTTGATAACAAAGCACCAAGGTTTTTATACAGTTTTTTCTTGATTTTGTCTTTTTGTTGTGCTAAACTGAAAATCATTCTCATATTACAGAAAAAGAGGTGTTTTAGGATGTCACGTCCGTCAAAATATATAACTAAACAAAGTGAGGCTATATTTTCTTATATATCCTCATTAAAAGGTGAGCATGTAACAGCCGCCGAAATTTTAAAACATTTTCAAAGTTCAAAAACACCCATATCCACAGCAACAATTTACCGTCGTCTTGAAAGTCTTGTGGAAAGCGGAAAAATTTGTAAATACACCATAGACGGCTCTTCAAGCGCCTGTTATCAAATAGCCGCTTGTGACGAATGTCCACAAATTCATTTAAAATGTGATAACTGCGGAACTGTTTTCCATATAGACTGTATAGAAATAGCAAACCTTCCCAATCATATTTACATTGAACATTCTTTTAAAGTAAACCCGCTTAAAACGGTGTTTTACGGAACTTGTTCAAAGTGTGCCATACTATAAAAGGAGAAAAAATGAAAAAAATTATTAATATATTTATTGCTGTTGTTTTAATAATCGTTTTAAACGTCGGCTGTTCAAAGCCTGCATCCCAAACCTCGAAAACAAAAATAAGCATTGTTTCAACAATTTTTGCACCATATGATTTTACAAGACAAATAACAGGGGATAAAGCTGATATAACAATGCTTTTGCCCCCAAGTTCAGAAAGCCATACTTATGAGCCTTCACCAAAGGACAGAATAAAAATTCAAGACTGTGATGTGTTTGTATATGTGGGAGGTGAATCCGACACTTGGGTTAAAGAAATTTTAGAAACAATTGATACAAGCAAAATGCAGGTTATAACCCTTATGGATTGTGTGGAAACCTTGGAGGAAGAGCTGGTTTTAGGCATGGAGGAGCATGAGCATGAACATGAAGAAGAAAACAAGCATGAGCTTGATGAGCATGTGTGGACTTCGCCTAAAAACGCAGTTCTTATAACCCAAAAAATTTCAAAAGCAATTTGTGAAGCAGATTCAAAAAATGCTGATTATTATGAAAAAAACACAGAAGACTATATAACAAAACTTAAAGAATTAGACAATAAATTTACGGAAATTGTTGCCCTTTCAAAACGGAAAACCCTTGTTTTCGGCGACAGGTTTCCTTTCAGATATTTCGCCGAGGCTTACGGGCTTGACTATTATGCACCTTTTTCAGGCTGTTCCACAGCGGCGGATATAAACCCAAAATCGCTTATATTTTTAATTGATAAGGTAAAAGAAGAAAACATTCCCGTTGTTTTTCATATAGAATTATCAAATAAAAAAATAGCCGAAGCCATAAGCGAAGACACAAATGCAAAAGTGATGCTTTTTCATGCCTGCCACAACATAACAAAGGAAGACTTTGAAAACGGTGTGACATATATTGATTTGATGAACCAAAATGCAGAAAATCTTAAGGAGGCGCTTAATTAAAATGGCTCTTATAACTTGCCAAAACGCTTCTTTTGGCTATGATGGAACAACTGTTGTAAGCAATTTAAATTTTGAAATAAACAGCGGCGATTATGTTTGTATAGTCGGCGAAAACGGCTCGGGAAAAAGTACCCTTATAAAAGGTCTTTTACAGCTTAAATCACCGCAAAAAGGCAGCCTTATAATGGGGGATGGTTTAAAGGCAAAGGAAATAGGTTATCTTCCCCAGCAAAGTGCCGCACAAAAGGACTTTCCTGCAAGTGTGTGGGAGGTTGTGATTTCAGGACGTTTAAGCTCAAGGGGGATATTTCCTTTTTATTCAGCGGAAGATAAAAAGATTGCAAAACAAAACCTTAAACTTCTTGGAATTGAAGACTTGAAAAACAAATGCTACAGGGAACTGTCAGGGGGACAGCAGCAAAGGGTTCTTCTTGCCCGTGCTTTATGTGCAACACAAAAAGTTCTTCTTTTGGACGAGCCTGTTTCAGGTCTTGACCCAAAAGTGACACAAGAGTTTTATAACCTTATGGAAAAAATCAATAAAGCTGAAAAAATAGCCATTATAATGGTTTCGCACGACATACAAAGCGCAGTAAAGTATGCAGACTATATACTTCATCTGCATAATAAACAGCTTTTTTACGGAAAAAAGGAAGACTATGTAAACTCTTTGGAGTGCAGCTGTTTTTTAGGAGGACAAAATGATTAACACATTAACGGAGATGTTTTCATACACCTTTATTGTGCGGGCTGTTATTGTAGGGGTTCTTGTTTCTCTTTGCGCATCTCTTCTTGGTGTAAGCCTTGTGCTTAAAAGGTACTCAATGATTGGTGATGGGCTTTCACATGTTGGTTTTGGTGCTTTATCAATAGCCATGGCTTTAAACGCCTCGCCTTTGGCAGTTTCAATACCCGTTGTTGTTACAGCCGCTTTTCTGATTTTAAGATTAAGCGGAAACAGCAAAATTAAAGGTGATGCGGCAATCGCCCTTATATCCACAAGTTCCTTGGCAATGGGGATAGTTGTGGTTTCACTTACGACAGGCATGAACACGGATGTGTATAACTATATGTTTGGAAGCATTCTTGCCATGAGTCAAAGCGATGTGAACTTAAGCATTATTCTTTGTGTTTCTGTACTTATTCTTTATATATTTTTTTATAACAAAATATTTGCTGTAACCTTTGATGAAAACTTTGCAAAGGCAACCGGCACAAAAGCAGGGATTTACAACATGCTTATAGCTTTTTTAACGGCAATCACCATTGTTTTAGGTATGAGAATGATGGGGGCTCTTTTGATTTCAAGCCTGATAATATTTCCGTCTTTAACATCTATGCGAATATGCAAAACCTTTAAAGGTGTAACTATATCCTCAGCAATAGTTTCAATATCTTGTTTTGTTATAGGTGTTATAATTTCCTATACAAAAGCCACTCCAACAGGAGCAAGTGTTGTTGTGGTTAACATAGTTGTGTTTTTGCTGTTTTCTGCTTTTGGGCGAATAAGAAATAATATGGGGTTGTAACATTTTTGCAGGCTGAAGGGTACAGGGTATGAAAAAGGCTTGAAGTAACAGGAAAAAGGTAAAGATGAGTTTTTTTGTCAGACAAAAATAATCTTTATGAAGAGATGCTGTTTATTTTTTGCATCAGTTTGGATAATTATACAGTCTTTGGGTAAAATTCAAGATTTTTCAACAATTAAGGGGTATCCTTTCGGATACCCCTGAGAACGTAGACAAAGTCAAAACCTTGAGGGCTTTGCCCTCAAACACCCACAAGGGTTTTACTGTCAGGAATTTGCTACGCAAACCGCTACTTCGTTCAGCACTTTTTCTTACAAAAAAGCGGCTTTGCCGTCGGATTTCTTTCCGATGCCAAGCGTCGGTGTTTATCTTTAACCTTCCTACTTGACCCATCTAAAACCGCATGAATATGCGGTTTTGATAAAAGTTTTTGGTCTTGCTTTTTTCAAAAAGCAAGTGGGGTTGGGCAACGCCCAAGGTTTGTCTTTAGTCTGCTGCAAATTTCATTTGCAGGAGAGCCTAAACGGCTTTGCCGCCGCTTTCTTTTGTTTTTATGGTATAATAACCCAGTTAAAGGCTTAATAAATTTTAATCGGTTGATTGGAGGACAGAATTTAATGAAGCTTAGAGATATGTTTGAAAATATAAGCTGTGAAATTATTCAAGGCGACATGGAAACCGATGTTTCGGGAATAGCCTATGATTCAAGAAATGTTAAAGACGGAGAAGTTTTTGTATGTGTTTCAGGTTTTAAAGTTGACGGACACAGTTTTATAGAAAATGCACTTAAAAAAGGAGCGGCCGCAATAGTTGCGGAAAAAGAAGTTGAGATACCACAGGGAATAAGCCTTATAAGGGTTAAAAACTCCAGAGCTGCACTTGCTCAAATGAGCGCTAATTATTTTAACAAACCTTCGGAAAAAATGACACTTATAGGTGTTACGGGAACAAACGGAAAAACTTCCGTAACATACATTATTAAAAGTGTTTTAGATAAAACAAAACACAATGTGGGAATTATTGGAACAATTGAAAACAAAATCGGAAACGAAGTTATACCTACAGAAAGAACTACACCTGAAAGTTTTGAGGTTCAAAAGCTTTTTAAACAAATGAAAGATGCAGACGTTAATGATGTGGTTATGGAGGTTTCTTCTCATGCTCTTGACCTTAATCGTGTGGATGCTTGTGATTTTGATATTGGTGTTTTCACAAACCTTACACAAGACCATTTGGATTATCATATAACAATGGAAAATTATAGAGATGCAAAGGCAAAGCTTTTTGAAAAGGCAAAAAAATCTGTTATAAATATTGATGATTCTTATGGGGAATACATGCTTAAAGCTTCAAAGGGTGAAGTTATAACATACGGCATTGAAAAAAATGCTGATATCTGTGCAGAAAACATTAAAATTACAGCAGATGGCGTTAGTTTTATTCTTGTATACGGCAACAGTTCCTACACAGTAAAACTTAATATACCCGGAAAGTTTAGTATATACAATGCTCTTGGAGCGTTTGGGGCTTGTTTATTTATGGGCATTCCCATAGAAGATATAATTGAGGGAATTGAGGGTATAGAAGGGGTTAAGGGAAGGTTTCAGGTTATTAAAGGAAAAAACAACATAAATGCTGTTGTTGACTATGCGCATACTCCCGACGGCATTGAAAATATATTAAACACAGCAAGAGAATTTGTTAAAGGAAGAATTATAACTGTTTTTGGCTGCGGCGGCGACAGGGATAAAACAAAACGTCCGATTATGGGTGAAATTGCAGGAAGATTGTCGCATTTTTGCATAATAACAAGTGACAACCCAAGAAGTGAAAACCCTGAGGCAATTTTAAAAGACATTGAAGAAGGAATATCTAAAACACAATGTTCCTATACAAAAGTTGCTGACAGACGTGAAGCCATTTTTAAAGCTGTGGAAATGGCCGAAGAAAATGACCTTATTGTTGTTGCGGGGAAAGGCCATGAAACATATCAAATTTTTTCCCACAGAACAATCCATTTTGATGATGCAGAAGTTATTAAGGAAGCCTTTGGGGAGGATAATTAATGAAACCCATAAGTTTAGATGAAATCTGCTGTGCTCTTGGCGGCAGATTTCAAAATATAGTTAAAAATAAAAAGATTTATGCCATAACAACCGATACAAGAGAAATAGAAAAAGATTGTCTTTTTGTTCCTATAAAAGGTGAAAACTTTGATGGACATGATTTTATTTTAAAAGCCTTTGAAGAGGGTGCCATATGTGCTTTAAGCGAAAAGCATATTGACACTGAAAAGCCTGTTATTTTAGTTGATGATACAAGAAAGGCATTTCGTGACCTTGCCATGTATTATCTTACGCTTTTTAACGTAAAGGTTGTGGCGGTTACAGGAAGTGTGGGCAAAACCACAACAAAAGATATTATTGCGTCAGTTCTTTCCCAAAAATACAATGTACTGAAAACCCAAGGGAATTTTAATAATGAAATAGGTCTTCCAAAAACAATTTTCAACCTTACGGACAAGCATGAAGTTGCTGTTTTTGAAATGGGAATGAATAATTTTGGGGAAATAAAAAATTTAAGTGAAATTGCTAAACCTAATATTGGAGTTATAACAAATATAGGTGTTTCTCATATTGAAAATTTAGGAAGTCGTGAAGGTATTCTTAAAGCAAAACTGGAAATCTTTGATTATATGAAAAAAGACGGAATTGCTGTTTTAAACGCAGATGATGATATGCTTCAAACCTTTAAAAATAAAGATAATATAAAAACATTATGGTTTGGAATTGAAAACAAAAAAGATTATTATGCTCAAAACTTAGTTCCAAAAGGCATTGAGGGAATTGATGCAAGGCTTTGCTTTCAAGATAAATATATAGATGTTTCAATAAAAGTTCCGGGCAAGCACATGGTGCTTAATTCCCTTTGTGCGGCGGCTGTGGGCAACAGCCTTGGCCTTAGCACAGAAGAAATAAAAAAAGGAATAGAAACCTTTGTGCCTACTCAAATGAGAATGTCTGTAACAAAAACAAAAGGTGGCATAACTCTTATAAATGATGCATACAATGCAAACCCTGTTTCAGTTAAAGCGGCAATTGATGTGCTTTGTTTTGGAGAGGGAAGAAAAATTGCTGTTTTGGGAGATATGTTTGAGCTTGGAGAGTTTTCTGACAGCCTTCATTTTCAAGTAGGAGAATATGCGGCGGAAAAATCAGTTGATGTTTTAATATGCATAGGAAAAAATGCACATAACATATATAAGGGTGCTGTTTCTAAAGACTTAAACGCCATATATTTTTCAACACAGGAAGAGTTTTTGGAAAACCATTTAGACAGATTTTTTAAAGACGGGGATGTATGCCTTGTTAAGGCATCAAGGGGTATGCACTTTGAAAAAATCGCAGAAAAAATACAAGAGGTGAAATAAGTGGGTTCACTTGAATTTTCGGTTTATGCAATAATTATAGCTTTCATTTTAGGGATGATTTTTTGTCCTTTATTAATACCTTTTCTTCACAGGCTAAAATATGGTCAGATGGTTCGTGACGACGGGCCTGAAAGCCATTTGAAAAAAAGCGGCACACCCACAATGGGCGGAATTGCAATTTTAGCGGCTTTTTTTGTTACAAGTATTCTTTTTTCAAAAGAAAATCCTGACGGAGTTGCTGTTATGCTTGTGACAATGGGCTTTGGGGCAATTGGTTTTCTTGATGATTATATTAAGGTTGTAAAAAAACGCTCCCTTGGACTTCGTGCATATCAAAAGATTGTTTTTCAGCTGATTGTTACAGTTGTTTTCGGGGTTTACATGTATAAAAGAAATATAGGCACTGCTGTGCTTATTCCTTTTACAAACGGTTTTACTTTAGACTTAGGAGTTATTTTCTGGCTGTTTTTTGTGGTTGTTATGCTTGGAAGCGTAAATGGAGTTAACTTAACCGATGGTCTTGACGGTCTTGCCAGCGGGGTTACCCTTATTGTTGCTGCATTTTTTATGATAGTTTCATGGGCGGCGGGAAGCGGTATTACAGTAATATGCGGCGCTGTTATAGGAAGCCTTTTTGCTTTTCTTATTTTTAATTCTTATCCTGCAAAGGTGTTTATGGGAGATACAGGTTCTCTTGCTTTGGGAGGGTTTGTTGCGTCAACGGCACTTATTTTAAAAATGCCTGTTTTTATACTTCTTGTTGGAATAATTTATCTTGTGGAAAGTGTTTCTGTTATTTTACAAGTGGCTTGGTATAAAAAAACAAAAAAAAGAATTTTTAAAATGGCTCCTATACATCATCATTTTGAATTAAGCGGCTGGAGTGAAACAAAGGTTGTAACGGTGTTTTATATTATAACAGCTTTAATGTGTCTTGTGGCTTTTTTAGGAAGTAAATATATGTTTTAGAAGGAAGGCTTATAAATGGATTTAAAAAATAAAAGGGTACTTGTGTGCGGAATGGCAAAAAGCGGTGTTTCAGCCTCATTTCTTGCTAAAAACAAAGGTGCCCACGTTATTTTGCAGGATATAAAAAAAAGAGAAGACTTAGGTGATATTTCAGAACTTGAAAAAAGGGGAATAGAGTTTTATTTAGGTAAAAACCCTGATGAAATAATTTCACAAATGGATTTGGTTATTGTAAGCCCCGGAATACCAACAAGCCTTCCGTTTTTTGAAATTGCTGAAAATGCGGGAGTTAAAATTATAAGCGAGGTAGAGTTAAGCTATTATTTCACACCGTGTAAAATTGCTGCCATAACAGGCACAAACGGAAAAACAACCACAACAGCTTTGACAGGCGAGATTATGAAAAAAAAGTTTCCTAATGCCGCAGTAGTAGGCAACATAGGAATACCATATTCAAAAGAAGTTGAAAGACTTACGAAGGATGATTATGTTGTTGCGGAAATCAGCAGTTTTCAAATGGAAAAGGCATATGAATTTCATCCTCATATAAGTGCTGTTTTAAACATTGCGCCCGACCATTTGGATAGACACAAAACCCTTGAATGTTATATTTCAATGAAAGAAAAGGTGTTTCAAAATCAAACCCAAGAAGATTTTATTGTTTTAAACCATGACGATTTAACAACAAGAAGAATGTCGGAAAAAACAAAAGCCAAAGCTTTCTTTTTTAGCAGCAAGGAAAAACTTCAAGAGGGAATATATCTTGATAATAAAAATATAATTGTAAAATGGGGTCAAATTAATTCTGTGCTTATTTCCGTTGATGAATTAAAAATCTTGGGAGTTCATAATTATGAAAATGTTATGGCGGCAGCCGCAATAGGTTTTTGTGCAGGAGTTTCGTTCACAGACATTGCTGAAACACTCAAAAGTTTTAAAGGGGTTGAGCATAGAATTGAATATGTTGATACTGTTTGCGGAGTTGATTATTATAACGACAGCAAAGCCACAAATGTGGATGCCGCAATAAAAGGAATTATGTCAATGGAAAAGCCTTGTATTCTCATTGGAGGAGGGTATGACAAAGGCTCTGAATATACTTTATGGGCAGAAAAGTTTAAAGGCAGAGTTAAACACCTTGTTTTACTTGGTGCTACTGCTGAAAAAATAGCAGACTGCTGCAAAGAGATAGACTTTGAGGATTTTACAAAGGTAGAAACTTTTAAAGAAGCTTTTGAACTTTGCCGTAAATTAGCAAAGGAAGGTGACTGTGTACTTCTTTCACCTGCATGTGCAAGTTGGGGAATGTTTGATAATTATGAACAGCGTGGCAATGTTTTTAAAGATATGGTTAAAGAAGCAAGCATGAAATTCAAATAGAAGTTAAGCAAGGCGGTGAAAAGTATGTCACAAATAAATCATACACAAATAAGTTTGGAAGAAGAAAGGCGAAAAAGAATAAAAAACAGACCAAAGGCGAAAAGCGATGTTAAAACACAGAGGAAGAAAAGAATAGCAGGACAATTTGATTTTACATTATTTTTTGTTATTATTTTGCTTTTGCTTTTCGGCTTTGTTATGGTTTTCAGCTCAAGCTATTACTATGCCCTTACAAACTCCAGATTTGGCAATGATATGTACTATTTTGTTAAAAGACAGCTGCTTTGGGGCGGACTTGGTATAATTTCTATGATTGTTTTTATGAACTTAAACTATAGGGGTTTTAAAAGCCTTACTGCCTTTGCGTATATTTTTATTGTTTCCTGTCTTGGGCTTGTGCTTGTTGTGGGAAGTGAAATAAACGGCTCTAAAAGATGGTTGGGTATTCCAAACACAAGCATTGGTTTTCAGCCTTCAGAACTTGCTAAGTTTGTTGTTATTGTTTGCCTTGCCCATTACATAAGCTCTAATAAAAACTGCCTTTTAACTTTTAAAGGCTTTATAAAGTGTTGCTTAATATGGCTTATTCCAACTGTCCTTGTGGCTGTTGAAAATCTAAGCACGGCTGTTGTTATTGCAGGAATTTCAACATGCATTATGTTTGTTGCAAGCCCTGTGATTTGGTATTTTGTTGCCCTTGGAGGGGTGGGTGCGGCAGGGGTGACAGCTATGGTTGCACTTCCTCAGTTTGCGTATCGCTTTGACAGAATAAAGTATTGGCTTGACCCTTTTTCCGACCCTACCCATAAAGGTTTCCAGATAATACAAAGTCTTTATGCAGTTGCTTCCGGGGGTCTTTTTGGTCTTGGGCTTGGTCAAAGCAGACAAAAGACATATGTACCTGAGCCATATAATGACATTATATTTGCCATAATTTGTGAAGAGTTAGGCATGGTTGGAGCAATAATTGTTATTTTGTTATTTACGGTTTTAATTTGGCGTGGAATAAAAATTGCCATGAATGCACAGGATATGTTTGGATGCCTTATTGCCACAGGGCTTGTTGGACTTATAGGGCTTCAAGTTATAATAAACATTGCAGTTGCAACAAACAGCATGCCTAATACAGGTATGCAGCTGCCCTTTATAAGCTATGGAGGGTCAGGGCTTCTTTTTACGCTTTCGGGAATGGGTCTTTTGCTTAGCATAAGCCGTTATCAAAAAAACGGTGCCAAATAAAATAAATTCCTTGACAAAGCTGTCTGAGTACAATAAAATTACTAATTATATATTGCTCTTTAAGCAAAGAAATTTAAAGAGTTAAAAATTGATTGTAAAATAAAATTATATTATATGGATGTATATAAATCGATATAATTATAAAAATAATATTGTGCAAAAACTGTGAACAAGAGGATTAAGTGCTCAATGCCGAAAGAGAAAAAACCACGTGGCTGAAAGGGTTTTAGGCAAATTGGCCTTAAGGGTAGCTTGGGAGTTTGCAGGCTGAAATTAAGTAGGTCTATGCGTGTGGTTACGTTAACAACCAAAAGTGTCCGTGTGTATAAACATACTGCGGAAATTAAGGTGGTACCGCGAGCTTTCGTCCTTTTTTAGGCGAAAGCTTTTTTGTTGGAAAAAGGTTTTAAAATGATATAAGGCTTTATATGAAAAAAGCAGGAGGATAATCAAATGATAAAAGAACTTGATAAGGTTTATGACCCTACAGTTGTGGAGGAACGTCTTTACAGCCAATGGCTTGAAAAAAAATATTTTCATGCAAAAGTTGATAAAACAAAAAAACCATACACAATTGTTATGCCGCCGCCAAATATAACAGGCCAGCTTCACATGGGTCATGCCCTTGACAATACAATTCAAGACATTTTAATTCGCTGGAAAAGAATGAGCGGATATAATGCTCTTTGGGTTCCCGGCATTGACCACGCAAGCATTTCAACAGAACTTAAAGTTGTTGAAAAAATGGCATCAGAAGGTCTTAAAAAAGATGACGTGGGAAGAGATGGCTTTCTAAAACGTGCTTGGGATTGGAAAGAAGAATACGGCGGAATAATTCTTAAACAGCTTAGAAAAATGGGCTCAAGCTGTGACTGGGACAGAACAAGGTTTACCCTTGATGAGGGCTGTTCTGATGCAGTTTTAGAGGTTTTTACACGTCTTTATAATGAAGGACTTATTTATAAAGGTGAAAAACTTGTTAACTGGTGTCCCAAATGTTTAACAACAATTTCTGATGCAGAAGTAAATCATATTGATAAAGAGGGTCACTTTTGGCATATTAAATATCCTGTTGCCGGAACAAATGAGTTTTTGCAGCTTGCCACAACAAGACCTGAAACTATGCTTGGTGATACGGCTGTGGCCGTGCATCCCGATGATGAAAGATATCAGCATTTAATAGGCAAAAGCTGTATTTTGCCTCTTGTTGGAAAGGAAATACCTATTATTGCCGATAAATATGTTGAAAGAGATTTTGGAACAGGGGTTGTTAAAATTACACCTGCCCATGACCCTAACGACTTTGAGGTTGGACAAAGACATAATCTTCCAAGAGTTAATGTTATGAATGACGATGGAACAATGAACGAAAATGCCGGAAAATATCAAGGTCTTGACAGATATGAAGCAAGAAAACAGATGATAGAGGAACTTGAGGAACAGGGTCTTCTTGTTAAAATTGAAAAGATAAATCACGCTGTTGGTGTTCATGAAAGATGCAACGTTGTTGTTGAACCTCTGATTAAGCTTCAATGGTTTGTAAAAATGGAAGAATTGGCAAAACCTGCAATTGATGCTTATAAAACAAAGGAAATGAATATAATTCCCGATAGGTTTGGCAAGGTTTATCTTCACTGGCTTGAAAACATAAGGGATTGGTGTATTTCTCGTCAGCTTTGGTGGGGGCACAGAATTCCTGCTTACTATTGCCAAAAATGCGGAAACATTGAAGTTTCAAAAACGGAACCTGCGTCCTGCTCAAATTGCGGCGGAAAGGAATTTAAACAAGACGAAGATACCCTTGACACATGGTTTTCAAGTGCCCTTTGGCCTTTTTCAACATTAGGCTGGCCTGAAAGCACAGAAGAGCTTGAACATTTTTATCCAACAAGCGTTCTTGTTACAGCCTATGATATAATTTTCTTTTGGGTTGTAAGAATGGTGTTTTCAGGTTGTAAAATGATGGGAGAAATTCCTTTTAAAGATGTGTTTATACATGGGCTTATACGTGACGACCAGGGACGAAAATTCAGTAAATCCCTTGGCAACGGAATTGACCCTCTTGAAGTTATTGATAAATACGGAGCAGACGCATTAAGGCTTATGCTTATAACAGGGAACTCTCCCGGAAATGATATGCGTTTTTATTGGGAAAGACTTGATTCAAGCAGAAACTTTGCCAATAAGCTTTGGAATGCTTCACGTTTTGTGCTTATGAATCTTGAAGACGGCGACGAGAAAAGCGAGTTGAAGCTTACGTCTGCAGACAAATGGATTATAAGTAAGGTTAATAAGCTTTCTAAAGAAGTAACCGATAACATGAGCCATTATGAACTTGGACTTGCTGTTGATAAAATTCATAACTTCCTTTGGGATGAATATTGCGACTGGTATATTGAAATGGTAAAACCTCGTCTTTATAATAAAGATGATGAAACAAGAGGAGCAGCTTTATGGACGCTTAAAACTGTGCTTATAAATGCTTTAAAACTTCTTCATCCATATATGCCTTTTATAACAGAGGAAATTTTTCTACATCTTCAAAGTGATGAAGAAAGCATTATGATTTCTTCTTGGCCTGAATTTAGAGAGGACTGGAACTTTAAAGAAAACGAAGAGGAAATGGATAGGATTAAAGAGGCTGTAAGAAGCATTAGAAATATACGTGCGGAAATGAATGTTGTTCCTTCAAAGAAAGCAAAAGTGTTTGTTGTAAGCAAGGATTTGCACACAAGAAACATATTTGAAAAGAGCAGTGTTTTCCTTAAAACTCTTGCGCATGCAAGCGAAATTTTCATTCAAAGTGAAAAGGATGGCATTGGTGAAGATGCAGTTTCTGTTGTTGTTGAAAATGCTGTGCTTTATATGCCTTTTGCAGAGCTTGTTGATATAAACAAGGAAATTGAGCGTTTATTAAAAGAAAAAGATAAAATGCTTAAAGAAATTGAAAGAGTTGAAAAGAAATTAGGAAATCAAGGTTTTGTTTCAAAAGCACCGGCTGAGGTAATAGAAGAAGAAAAAGTTAAAGAAGAAAAATATAGAGCCATGCTTAAGCAAATTGAAGAAAGACTTGCACAGGTAGAAAATAAATAAAAAAATAAAGCCCTTGTGGAGGAGTTTTTTCAGCTCTTTCCAAGGGCTTTGTAATTGGTTTTTTATAGCGGTATTTTTATCTTTGCGGAACTATCTCAAGCCAATAACCGTAAGCGTCAAATACAGCCCACATATAAAATAAGTCCTATCTATGAGATAATCATAAATAGGACTTTTGCTATTCTTTAGATTTAAATGTTGTCCGACATTCCTCTGGTAAGGTGCCCGACCAAGGGAGAAGATGATCCAGGGCCTCAGGGCTAGTAAGCTTTGTGTTTGGTAGTTCTTCAAATAGGTACTTCAGATAGTAGAAGGGATTTAGTTTATTCATTTTAGCTGTCTCTACTATACTATATATTATGGCACTAGCTTTTGCTCCGTGAGGAGATTTGCAGAAAAGGTAATTTTTCCTGCCGATAACAAAGGGCTTAATTTGTCGCTCTGCTCCGTTATTAGTCAGCTCACACTGGCCATCCTTTAGTACATTACTTAATAACTCCCAGTTCGATAAACTGTAGTTAATTGCCTGTCCCAGTTTACTCTTCTTTACAACCTTTGGCTGGACTTCTTGAAGCCATGACAAATAAGCCTCTAATTCAGGCTTTAGCTCTAGGTTTCTCTTATCTTGCCGTTCTTTAGAAGATAATTCCTTCCATTTGGATTCTAGATAGAACATTTTCTTAAAATACGCAAGGGCCGCGTAAGCGTGGGTAGATTCTATTACAGCTTCCTTCGGAAGTATTTTTAGGGCATCTGTATAGTAACGCCTTGCGTGTGCGAAGCAACCTACTCTGGTTATGTTCTCCACTGAGTTATAACCAGAATAGTCATCAGTCTGTAGAATACCCCTGAAGCCTTCAAGGAAATTCTTAGGGTGCTTACCGCTCCTTGATGGCTGGTATTCATACAATGCTACTTTTTTGCCAAATGTTCCGCTCTTGTATAGCCACATGTAGGATTTGCTTTCAGTAGGCTTTCCATCCTTTGTGAGTACCATCAGAGAACTCTCATCCGCTTGGATAAAGGTTTCTTTCAGAAGCTCACTCTTTAGTCTTTCGAAGAATGGTTCAAGCCAAAGCTCCGAAGACTTTATAATCCAATTAGACATGTTCTGTTTTGAAAGCTCTATTCCAAAGTGGCTAAATATATGTTCTTGTCTATCAAGAGGCAGGGCTGCTGAATATTTTTGATACATCAAATATGCAATCAGGCTGGGCGAAGCAAAGCTCCCTGAAATTACTGGCTCCGGCATTGGGGCTGTAATAATAGGGGCTTTTTCACCAGTTTCCTGGCACGGTCTGCATGTATATACTTTTCTAACATGCTCAACAATACATACCTTTGCTGGTACGATTTTGAGTTCCTTTCTTACTTCAACAGACATCTCGTGCATCTTAGAGCTGCATTTCTCACAAACCTTCTCATCTTCTGGAATATCATATTCTATTCTTTCAATTGGAAGATCATCAAAGGAAGGCTTGTTAATTCCTCTTTTCTTACTTCTTTCATAAGTAATTTTTTCGAGGGCAGGCTCTTCTACGTCTGGTCGTGAGGTAATTTCTGCTTCATTGAAAAATGAAATTTGCCCTTCATCTGCCGTATCACTGGATTTGCCATACTTCTTTACTGCATTTAGCTTAAGCTGCTCCTCGTACCATTTTATTTTGGCATTTGCTATTTCCAGTTCATGTTGTAGCTTGGCATTCTCATTTTTAAGTTCGTCTACTGATCCCTTATTATGTTGTAATTCCTTAATCTCAGTTATATTTTTCATATTAATATTATACCACGATTTGAATTACAAAAAAAGCCTTATTTCGTTGATAATTCAATATTTTATTAAATCAATGCCCGCTCTAGGGCTGGTTTGTGAGCAGTATCCTGTTCGATGCTTAGGCCATCAAGAAGCCATCTAAACTGTCGTTCGCTGATTGAAACCGAAGCTCCGCTTCCTTTGGCAGGCCATTTGAAATATCCAGATTCTAGTCTTTTATAGTGTATCCAAAACCCATTGTTATCCCATACTAAAATTTTTATAAGGTTCTGCCTTTTATTGCAAAATGCAAACAAGTGGGTTGAGAAGGGGTCTAGTTTTAGGACATGCTCTACTATTAGTGCTAAACCATCAACTGACTTCCTTAGGTCTGTAGAACCTAGAGCTAAATGTACCTTTTCTATTGTAATTTGCTTTATCATAGCTTTTTTAGAGATCTAATTAGCCTAAGTAGAAGGCCTTCATCGTAATCGCCAGCAATACTAAGCTTTACATCTTTTATCTGAATAACAAGGGACGAAACATCATCTTTAGAGATGGAAACACTGGCAAATTCGAATTCATTTGTGGCTGGATTATTTAATGTAATTCCTGATACTTCTTCAAGATTTCTAATCCAGTATCTAAGTGCACTGACATTGACTCCATTAATATCACTCCACTTTTTCTGGGTTAGATTGCTGGATTTATAGTCCTTTACACGCTTGATCCAAATTTCTCTATTATCCTCTAATTTCATAAAAAAGAAAAACACCTCCGATTATTATCTTTGGTGTATTATCTCATTCGATTAGTTTGAAATCTATATGGGCTGTATTTGACGCTTACCAATAACCATCAGGGTCGTTTATAAAGTAGATACCCATTTCAGGGTTTTCATAACATATGCAGCCCATTTCTTTATGCTTTGCACATGCTTTTTCATAATCATCGGCAACAAATGCAAGGTGAAATTCGTTTTCGCCAAGATTATAAGGCTCTTTTCTATCCCTAAGCCACGTAAGCTCCAGCGAAAAATCAGTTTTTCCGTCACCAAGATAAACAAGTTTCCAGCTTCCGTCAGGATTTTCTTTTCTTCTTACTTCTTTTAAACCAAGGGCTTCTTCATAAAATTTCATGCTTTTTTCAAGGTCAAGAACATTATAATTATAGTGAGCAAATTTAAACATTGTAAAACCTCCTTTTTAAACTATTAATGATGGTGGTCATGTTCGCAGCCGCAGTGGTGATGGCCGCAGTTATGGTCATGAAATTCATCTTCTTCAAAATCTTCGTTTTTATAATCAAAGCCGCTGTCTTCAAACACAGCACCTATTTTATCTATAATAAGAAGACTGTGTTCAAAGCTTTTTGAGTTATCAATTGCGCTTTTAATATAATCAATAAAATCATATAAATCCATTGATACAGGAACAAGAGTAAAAACATCTCGCATAGAAACTTTTCTCAAATGAAAGGGAAGGCTTAAAAAATATTGGCTTAAAAACTCAGAGGTTTCTTTAACGATATTTTTCTTAGAGTTTTCATCAAAAGAATTTGAAGGTGTGTCTAAATCAAGACTGAAAATATCTTCGCCAAGCATTGAATTAAAGTTTTCTCTTATAAACCTTTCTATTGTAAGGGTTTTTTGAGAGTCCTCCGAAAAAATATGATTTTCTGACAATTTAGCTAAAAGTTTTAATTGTTTTTTATTAATATCGGTTGTTTTGTTTAGTGAAGTTTCAATATGATTTTCTAAAAGAGAAGAAATCGTTTCAAAGAAAGAAGAATCTTCAGGGTTATTTATCATTTCCGAAACTTTGTAATAAATATCTGTATATTCAAAATTACTTTCCGTTAAATCTTCAAAGCTGAAATTAAGATAAAATAAAGTTATAAGAGAATTTATAGAGTCATAAAGTGCCTGACAATAATCCTTGATTTCTAAGATAGTTTCAAAAATTTCTTCAAGGTCACCAAAGGCTTCATCAAGCTCAATATCGCTCATGGAAGAAGGTATTATTTTTAGTTTTTCTGACATAGCCTCTGCAATGTGAGGTGCATATTTCCCGTAGGCAGGTGATATATCAGGTGCATATGTGTTTTTAAACATGTTAATAAATGTTGCCAAAGTTTCATCATCTTCTGAATTAAAAGCAAATAATAAACTTTCTTCCAAAAAGTCAAAGTATTTGTTTCTTGTCATTTTTAGAGGTATGCACATAAAAAGTTTATTCATATATTGTTTTTGCTGATTAAAGTTTTCAGCATTTTGCAAAAATTCAAAGCAATCTTCATAGAAAACAGAAAATTCAATTTTTTTGCCTGAAACATTTTCTTCGCCATATTTTCTTATGGCAGATTCATCACTTACAAGGGTTGAAATTCTTTGCCATTGTATAAAATATAAAAATACGCTTTCATAAATGGATAAAACTTGTTTTTTCATGCCTAATGCTGTTTCAAGGGCTTCTGATTTAATGTTGTTATCTTCAAGAATAATTTTAAGAGAAGAAACTGTGTTTAGTACTTCTTTTTTAATGTTTATAATTTTCGGCGGAATATTTTCAAGGGTGTAAGCGTCGCTTTTTTCCAACTCTTCAATAGAGTATAAAAGAAGGAGCAAAAAATTGCTAACAGCTTCGTTATAGATATAATCCGTAGAGAAATTTATAAGTTCTTTTTCAAGTTTTTCAGTCATTTTTTCTACCTCCCATAAAATAATTATAAATCAAAGCAGGGTTAATAACAACAAGAATCAGTATATAAATTCTTTCTTTCGGGAAGTATATCCACGAAATAAAATTTTATGAGGTGAGTAAATGGAGCTGAAAGCATCAAAAACTGAGAAAAATCTTCTTGCCGCTTTTGCAGGAGAGTCTATGGCAAGAAACCGTTATAACCTATATGCAAAAAAAGCAAGGGAGGAGGGCTTTGAGTATGTGGCAAAAATTTTGAATTTAACAGCAGACAATGAGTTTGCCCATGCAGAAGAAATTTTTAAGCTTTTAAAAAGCATGGGAAACACAGCCGAAAACCTAAACAATGCTGTTTATGTGGAAAATGAAGAGTGGAGCCATATCTATAAAGAATCTGCCATGGTTGCCAAAGAAGAGGGATTTGCTGAGATTGCAAATTTTTTTGAGCAGCTTCAAAAGGTAGAAAAAGAGCATGAACAAAGGTTTGCCGCTTTACAAAAACAAGTTGAAGCAGGTACAATGTTTAAAGATTTACCCACAACAACTTGGATTTGTCAAAACTGCGGACATGAGCATCAAGGCACCGAGCCGCCTGAAAAATGCCCGTTATGCAAATATCCCAAGGCATATTTTGCACGTAAAACATCAGGGGACCAATGAAAGTCCCTTTACATAATAGGAGAAAAAAATGAAATATAAAAAAATTAAACACGGAGTCTTTTTAAGCCGTCCAAACAGATTCATTGCAAATGTAATTATAGACGGGCGGGAAGAACAGGTTCATGTTAAAAACACAGGCAGATGCAAAGAACTTCTTATTAATGGTGTTAATGTTATTTTAGAAGAAAGCGACAATCCAAACCGCAAAACCAAATATTCCCTTGTAGCGGTTTATAAAGGTGAAAACTTAGTTAACATGGATTCCCAGGCTCCAAATGAAGTTGTGTATGAGGCACTTTCAAAAGATTTTATTAAAGAAATAAAAAAACCTGATTTTATCAAAAGGGAGGCTTCTTACTCAAAAAGCAGATTTGATTTATATTTTGAAAAAGATGAAACCAAAGGCTACATAGAGGTTAAGGGTGTAACTCTTGAAAATAACGGTGTTGCCGCTTTTCCTGATGCTCCCACAGCAAGGGGAAGAAAACATATTGAGGAACTTATAAAGGCAAAGGAAGAAGGTTTTGATTGTGCCATTTTTCTTTTAATTCAAATGCAGGGCGTTAAAGTTTTTGTTCCCAACAGAAAAACAGACCCTGACTTTGCAAACATTTTAAGTCTTGCCAAAACAAAGGGTGTTAAAGTGCTATGCTATGACTGTAAGGTTTTTGAAGACGGAATGGAAATCGGAAAAAGAATTGAAATTGATTTGGAAGGTGAATTATGAAAAAAATACTTCTTATGCTTACAGGGGGAACAATCTGCTCGTTTTTGGGTGATGATGGTTTTAAAGATTCCCATACTGAAAAAGCCGCACCTATGTTAATAGAAAACTTTAAAAGGTCTGATTCCAAATATTTGGAAGCTGAATTTGAAGTTATATCTCCCTTAAACATATTAAGCGAAAACATGAGAATTGAAGACTGGAACATTATAATTGAAGAATTAAAAAATCTGAATTTTGCTTTATATAAAGGAATAATAATTACCCATGGAACAGATACCCTTGGGTTTACGGCTTCGTTTTTAAGTGCTGTTCTTGGGGAAGCGAAAATCCCTATTGTTTTTGTTTCAAGCCAGTTTCCCTTAGATGATGAAAGAACAAACGGCAATGAAAACTTTAAAAATGCTGTGGAAATTATTGAAAAAGGAGTTTCTCCTAATGTTTATGCTCTTTATAGAAATGATGGCGGAGTTTCTTATATACATAAAGGGAAAGATTTAGAGCAGTGCCGTAACTATAGCAATGACTTTTTTAGTAAGTCCATGACTTGTGTAAAGAATTGGAATATAATTGAAAAAGAAAAAGGTAAAAGCATGCTTAAAGACATTAAGAAACTTAAAAATCAAGTTCTTGTTATACAACCATATTTAGGAATGGATTACAGTTTATATAATCTAAAGGGAAAAAGAGTTGTTCTTCACGGAACATATCATTCTTCTACAGCCTGTGTTTCAAATGGAGAGGGGAATGTTCTTGAGTTTATTAAAAGATGTCATGACGAGGGGGTTATATTTCTTCTTTCGTCTGTAATGCCTGAACTAATTGAAGAAGAGGCAATGTATTCATCTACAGGGCAGATTTTAAAGGCAGGTGCAATACCTATGATTGGGGAAACCTTGGAATATTCTTATGGAAAAGCTGTGGCAGGCTGCAGTGTTTTTGAAAGAAAAGAAGATTTAGAAAAGTTTTTAAAAAATGCGGAATAATATTTAAGCTCCTTTAGGCATAAACTCTTTAATATGAATGAAGTTTATATAGGGAGGGGTTTTATGTCTAAAATATTTAGGCGGTTCATAGTTTTTTTTATGGTTTTTATATTACATATTTATTCTTTTGAAGCATATGCCTTTGTTAACAAAGCAGACCTTGGTTTAAAAAGTAAATCTGCTATTCTTATGGAAACGGGAACGGGGGAGGTTTTGTATGAATACAACAGCCACGATAAGCTTGCTCCGGCCAGTGTTACAAAGGTTATGACGCTGCTTTTGATTTACGAAGCAATACATTCTGGAAAAATTAAATGGGATGATATGGTTACCATCAGCGAACATGCGGCTTCAATGGGTGGAAGTCAGGTTTTTCTTGAATCGTTGGAACAGCAGACAGTTGCTGATTTAACCAAGTGCATTTCCATAGCCTCCGCCAATGATGCATCTGTTGCCATGGCCGAATATATAGGAGGAAGTGAGCAGGGCTTTGTTGAAATGATGAACAGGCGTGCTAAGGAAATAGGAATGTATGACACAGTTTTTGTTAATGCATGCGGTCTTGATGCTGAAGGGCATTTAACAAGTGCCAACGACATTGCCTTAATGAGCAGAGAGCTTATGAAAGGCTATCCTGAGGTAAGTCAATATGCCACAACTTGGATGGATACAATAACACATAAAACAAAAAGAGGGGAAAGCGAATTTGGTTTATCAAACACAAACAAACTTGTAAAATGGTATAATGGAGCCACAGGTTTAAAAACAGGCTCTACAAGCAAAGCACTTTTTTGTGTTTCCGCAACTGCCCAAAGAGATGGCATGGACCTTATAGCCGTTATTATGGGAGCGCCTGATTCTTCCACAAGGTTTAGAGAAGCAATGCAGCTTCTTGACTATGGTTTTGCAAATTATTGTGTTTTAATTGGTGATGAAGAGGGCGAGATTGTTGGGGATGTTATTGTCTATAAAGGAAATGTTGAAGAAATTTCTGTTATGGTCAAAGATAAGGTAAGCGTTGTTTATCCTAAGGGGGAGGGCGGAGAGCTTACAAGAAAAGTTGATATTTATGATTCTATAGATGCTCCTTTTGAAAAAGGAACAAAGGCAGGGGAAGTTATATATATGCTTAATGATGAAGAGGTTGGCAGAAGTGATGTTGTTACAACCGAAGCTGTTGAAAAAATAAACTTTGGAAAAATGCTTGAAAGGCTTAAAAACAAATGGTTTGCTTAAAAAGACACATGGGTTTAGCTGTTCGCTTTATCAAAATTAAGAAGAAAATTCATAGCGGAAGTTAAAATTTTTTCTTTTAAAATGATATTTAGCAATTAACAGTTGCAAATAAATATTATAAAGAGAACCAAGTCTATCTGTTTGGTTCTTTTTATAATATTTAAGAAGTTATTAAAAAACGATGGGTTACATTATGCAACAAGGCAATCCTTTGTTGTTAAAAACAATAAAATATGATAAAATATTTAATCAGACAAAAGAATAATCCAAGGAATTGGTTTAAATGGAGGTTTTTTTTTGAAAATAGGTTATCTTGGCCCAGAGGGAACTTTTACTCATCAAGCCGCCCTTGAATATGGCAAAAAGCATGAAAAGTTCGAGCTTGTTTCTTTTAATTCAATTCCCGAGTGTTTAAGCGGTGTTGAAAAAAACGAAATTGATTTTGGAGTTGTTCCCATTGAAAATTCCATAGAGGGAACTGTAACATTTACTATAGACAGCCTTATTTTTGATGTTAATGTGGTTATTGAAGAAGAGATTATTCTTCCCATAAAACATAACCTTGTGGTAAGAAAAGGGGTTAAGGCAGAGGAAATAGTAAAGATACTTTCACACCCTCAGGCACTTGCCCAGTGCAGAAAAAAACTTGATGAAAGTTTTAAAGATGTTGAAAGAATACAATCTGCCTCAACTGCAAAAGCGGCTCATATTGTTAAAGACAGCAACGAACCTTGGGCGGCAATTTGCACAGAAGCTGCGGCAAAATCACTTGGGCTTGAAATTTTAGCCGAAAACATTCAAGATGAAAACCATAACGCAACAAGGTTTCTTGTTGTTTCTAAAAACGGAAAAAGAGAGCCTGTTACAGAAGGCAAAACAACAATTGTTTTTGGCACCCACAATAAACCCGGGGAACTTTATAAAATTCTTGACATTATATCAATTTGGGATTTGAACATGACAAAAATTGAATCAAGACCAAGAAAAGACCAGCTTGGAGCATATGTTTTTTATGTGGATATTGAAAGCACAAAAGCGGAAGATATAAAGGATGCCCTTAAAATGATTGAAAGAAAAACAATATTTTTTAAAAACTTAGGCACATATCGTACTACGTAATTTTAATCTCCAACTGTTTCGGAGGAAGGTTTATGAATAAAAATAAAAAATATATATTTATGGCTTTAATGGTGTTAATACTTCTTGCTTTGTGCGGGTATTTTGCCCCTTTTGAAGCTTTGTTTATAGCGGTGACACTTATTTTCATGGTTTGTGTATTTTTTGTGGTTAAAAAGATTTTGAAATATAATTCTGTCTTTAAAGAAAATGCCCTTGAAAATAAAATGTTTGTATATGACAGGGAAAAAGATATTAATTCAATTATCCCTATTCCTTTTTGTATAATTAATGATAAAGAAGAGATTATTAACTGTAATTTAGAATTTCAAGAGCTTTTTAATAAAGGTGAAATTAAAGAACAAATAAAAAACTTTTTAGAAAACCTTGATAAAAACTTAGAAAAGCAAACTCTTAATATTGACGGAGTGTTTTTTGAGATACATTTAAAAAGTTTTAAAAAAAATGATGACAGCTTTTATTCGCTTTGTTTTATAGACATAAACGAAAAAGAAATTACAAAAAGAAAAATTGAACTTCAAAAAACAGTTGCAGGACTTGCTTATATTGATAACTATGAGGAAGTTATGGAGGATATAGACGAATCTCAAGCGCCCTTGCTTGGGGCTGTAATTGAAAAGAAAATAGGTGTATATATTTCAGAGCTTGGCGGGATTTTTAAAAAGTTTGAAAAAGACAGATATATTTTCATATTGTCTTTGGAGGCTCTTGAGCGAGCAAAGGAAAAAAAGTTTGAAATATTAAACCAGGTCAGAGATCTATCTTTTGGAAAACACACCCCCATTACATTAAGCATAGGGGTTGGCATAAGCAACGGAAGTCTTGAAAACAGCATGAAAAATGCAAAAGACGCAATTGAGCTTGCTCTTGGCCGAGGCGGAGATCAAGTGCTTATAAAGGATGAAGAAAAATATTCGTTTTTCGGCGGCAAAAGCAGTGAAGTTTCTCGTAACGCAAGAATAAGAGCAAGGGTTAAGGCTGATGCTTTGGAAGCCATTATAAACGATGCTGACACAGTGTATATTATGGGGCATAAAATCCCTGATTTTGACTCATTTGGCGCCGCCCTTGGAATGTATAGAATAGCTACGGATTTGGGGCGAAAAAGCCATATTGTTCTTGACAAACACTCAAAAGGAATTGAAAGCATTTATAATGAAATTAAAAGGGACGGAATTTATAATGATATGTTTATAGGCTCTGAAAAGGCAATAAACTTATCAACTGAAAACAGTGTGCTTATTATTGTGGATACACACTTGCCAAGTCTTGTGGAAAGCCGTGAACTTCTTGATAAAATAAAAAAAGTAGTTATTTTCGACCATCACAGAAAAGGCACTGAATATATTGATAATGCAGTGCTTGCATATAATGAGCCTTATGCGTCTTCAACAAGCGAGCTTGTAACGGAGATAATAAGATATTTCGGTGAAAAGGTTGATTTGAAAAATATTGAAGCAGATGCCCTTTTGGCAGGTATAACTGTTGACACAAAAGGCTTTGGAATTAAAGCAGGTGCCATAACTTTTGAAGCGGCGGCTTTTTTAAGAAGAAGCGGCGCAGACACAAAAAGAGTGAAATATTTGTTTAAAAATGATTTTAATTTTGTAAAGTTAAAATCAATAATTGTTGGAAGTGCAAAAATATATAATGGGGGTATAATAATTTCAATATGCCCCTATGAACAAGACGGAGGAAACATTGTTGCGGCACAGGCGGCAGACGAGCTTTTAAACATTATCGGTATAAGGGCGGCTGTTGTGCTTTGCAAAATGAATGGAACAATATATGTTTCCAGCCGAAGTTTTGGAGAAGTCAATGTTCAGGTGCTTTTAGAAAAACTTGGAGGAGGAGGGCATCAAACAATGGCTGGAGCCCAGTTTGATGGCATTACTCTTGATGAAGCTGAAGAGAAAATTAAAACGGCAATTGATGAATACTTAAAGGAGGAAGAATAAAATGAAAATTATATTACTTGAAGATGTTAAAGGCGTAGGTAAAAAGGGAGATGCAATAAATGCAAGCGAAGGGTATGCAAAAAACTTTCTTATACCTAAAAAACTTGGTATTGAGGCAAATGCTTCAAACATGAACGACCTTAAACTTAAAAAACAAAGTGAAGATAAAAGAAAGGCTGAAGAACTTAAAGAAGCACAGGATTTAAAAGATGACATTGAGAAAAAAAGTGTCACAGTTTTAGTTAAAACAGGAGATAACGGAAAGCTTTTCGGTTCTGTTACAAATAAAGAAATCGGCGCTGCTTTAGAAGAGCAGGCAGGAATAAAGGTTGATAAAAAGAAAATTGTTTTAAGCGATTCCATTAAAATGGTGGGCGAAAAAACAGTTTCAGTAAAGCTTCATCCAAAAGTGACTGCAGAGCTTAAGGTTTATATTAAAGAGGCTTAAAATTTATTAAGGAGTCAGGTATGGAAACAAACAATAACATAAATTCACATTTCCAAAAGGTTCCTCCCCATGACAATGAAGCGGAGCAAGCCATACTAAGCTCTATGTTTATTGATAAGGACGCTGTTGCTGTTGCAATTGAAAGGCTTAAGGCACAGGATTTTTACTATCCTTCACATCAGGCTATTTATGAGGCCGCATTGGAGCTTTTTTCAACAGGCAAGCCTATTGATATTATAACAATAAAAAGCAAATTAGAAGAAAAAGGTATTTTTGAACAAATAGGCGGCCTTTCATATATTGCTCAAGTTGCATCTGCAGTGGGAAGTTCTGTAAACGCCAGACATTATGCTGAAATTGTAGAAGAAAAAGCCATTTTAAGAAGGCTTATTAAAAACAGCAGTGACATTTCAGAAGTTTGTTTTGAGGGGAAAGAACCGCTTAATTCAATTATTGAAAAGGCCGAAAAAGGTATTTTCGAAATACTGAATAAAAAAGGCAGTAAGGACATTGTTCACATAAGAGATATTGCTGTTTCTGCTTTTGAAAAAATTGAGGATATATTTAAAAATAAGGGAAAGCTAACGGGAGTTCCCACAGGGTTTGCTGATTTTGATGCAAAAACAGCAGGGCTTCAAAAAAGTGACCTTATTTTGCTTGCTGCAAGACCGTCAATGGGTAAGACTGCTTTTGCCCTTAACATTGCACAAAATGTGGCAATAAGAAATGACATCCCTGTTGCTATTTTTTCACTTGAAATGAGCAAAGAACAGCTTGTTAACCGTATGCTTTCTTCCGAGGCTATGATTGATGCACAAAAAATGAGAATGGGAGAACTTGTGGAGGACGATTGGGTTAAGCTTATTCAGGCTGTGGGGCCGCTTACTCAGGCGGATATTTACATAAATGATACTCCTGGAATTTCACCCATGGAAATAAGAAGTATTTGCAGAAAGTTAAAGCTTGAAAAAGGCTTAGGTTTAATTTTAATTGATTATCTTCAGCTTATGAGCGGAGATGGAAAAAATGACTCAAGACAGCAGGAAATTTCAAATATTTCCCGTTCCTTAAAGGCTATTGCCCGGGAAATGGAAGCGCCTGTTATTGCCCTAAGCCAGCTTAGCCGTGCCTGCGAGCAAAGAAGCGACCACAGACCTATGTTAAGTGATTTAAGGGAGTCAGGAGCCATTGAGCAGGATGCTGACGTTGTGGCTTTTCTTTACAGGGATGAATATTATTTCCCTGATACAGAAGCTAAGGGTCAGGCTGAATTAATAATTGCAAAACAAAGAAACGGCCCAACGGGAACGGTTAACCTTGCATGGCTTGGTCAGTACACTAAATTTGGAAATCTTCTTAGAAATTTTTAAAAAATAAAAGCTTTGAATATTTCAGTTCAAAGCTTTTTTATTTTGCACTAAACCATATACAGTTTTATTCGTCTTTTATTTTAATTGCCCTTAGACCGTTTATTATGTTTGCGTAAGCATCTGCAATTACTTTACAGTCAACTCCCACTGTGATATATGTAAAGCCTTGTGAAATTCTTTCTTCTGCAGATTTAATGTCAGAACAGAAGATCCCTGCCGCCACATTATTGCGTTTGCAGGCATCAAGCATTTTCTGTGCACCTGCTTCAACATCAGGGTGATTGACTTGTCCCGGAATTCCCATTGACTGGCTCATATCGAAAGGGCCGTATATTAAAACATCAAGACCCTCAATTGCCGCTATTTTATCTATATCGTCAAGGCAGGCTTCGTTTTCACAATGAAAAACAACAAGGGTTTCGTCGTTTTGTGAAGAAAGATATTTATTTATATCATCAGTGCCGTATCCGCAGGCTCTGTGAAAGGAAAGTCCACGGGTGCCCAAAGGGAAATATTTAGAATATCTAATTGCTTTTTCTCCGTCTGAAACAGTGTTGATTTGAGGAATATGAATGCCTTCGGCACCTGTGTCAAGGGTTCTTAAAACAAGAGCCTCGCTGTTTTCACTTATTCTTACAATAGGTGTCATGTTTCTGCCTTGTGCGGCTCTTATCATGGGCAGACTTGTTTCCGGAGAAACATAGCCGTGTTCAGCATCTATTACAATAAAATCAAACCCTAAAATTCCGCATATTTCCACAGTGTCAGGTGCGTTTGAAGCAATAAATGTTCCGAAGCAGACATCATTGTTTTTTAGCTTTCTTTTGAGATTATTTTTAAACATATTTAGTTCCCCCTTAAAACGATAAGTTAAAGAAAAAGAATAGCATTTTATGACAATGATAGCAGTTTATTTTAGTCTAATCAATGAAATTTGCTGAAATTTTGTTTTGTATCTATTAATATCCAAGAAAAGAGAATTATAAAGGGGTTCTATGATTGACAAGGCAGTTATGTTTGATATAAGATTAAAGCGGAATTTACGTTTTGTGCGTAAATTTACCAAGGAGGATCGATTTATGGAGATAAAATCTATTCAGACAAAAAAGATATATAAAAATATCGTTGAGCAAATAATATTTTTAATAAGAGAGGGAAGTCTTAAAAGCGGAGATAAACTTCCTCCTGAAAGAACTCTGGCGGAGATGCTTGACGTGAGCCGTGCGTCTTTGCGTGAGGCACTAAGCGTTATGGAAATTATGGGTATAGTTGACATAAGACCGGGGGAGGGTTCTTTTGTTTCAGACCTTGATGTTTTGCCGTTTATATCCCTTGTTCTTCCTCTTTTGCTTAAAGAAGGAAGTTTTGAAGATGATTTAATTGAATTTAGAAGATTGATAGAAATTGCAGGCATAAAGCTTGTTTGCAAAAATGTTGATAAAAATAGTGAAATGCTTGAAGAACTTAAAGATACTATTGTTCAAATGGAAGAAAACCTTGACGATGCGGAAACGGGGGCAAGGCTTGACATTAAATTTCATAGAATATTATTTTCCATGGGAAATAATATTGTCCTTGTAAAGGTTTTGGAATATCTTGGTTTTATTCTTGAAAGAACTGTAAAGTTTAACAGAAACAGCATATTAAGTAAGGGTGATTCTGCCAATATGCTTCTTAAACATCATACCGATATATATGATGCAATAGTTTCAAAAGATGAAAATGCAGCAACAAAGGCAATGGAAGCCCATTTCGATTTTGTTGGAAGCAAGCTTCTTTAAGCAAAAAGAATATGGATATTTTATAAAGTTATTGAAATAAAAATATTCGTGTGGTAAAATAAGTTGCTGAAAATGGCAGCTTTTTAACAAAGAGATAAGATATAAAAAAAGGAGCTACTTTTATTTTTATCTCAAATATTCAAAAAACAAAATAACTGGAGGTTACAGGAATGGAAAACATGATTTACCTTGCTCCGATAATGGGGTTGGTTGCTCTCTTGTTTGCTTTTATGCTTTCTTCTAAGATTGCTAAACAAGAAGCGGGAACAGAAAGAATGAAAGAAATAGCAGACTCAATACATGATGGAGCACAGGCTTTCTTAATGGCTGAGTACAAAATTCTTGTTTTTTTTGTTTTGGCATTATTTGTTATTATAGGAATTGCAATTAACTGGGCAACTTCGATTGCATTTGTTGTAGGTGCGGCTTTTTCAACAATTGCAGGATATTTCGGAATGAGTGTTGCAACTAAAGCAAATGTTAGAACGGCTAATGCGGCAAGGCTTGGCGGCATGAACCAAGCTCTTTCAACAGCGTTTTCAGGCGGAGCCGTTATGGGTATGTGTGTTGTTGGTCTTGGAATTATAGGGGCAACATTAATCTTCGTTATTACAAAGGATGTAAGCGTGCTTGCAGGATTTAGCCTTGGTGCGTCCTCCATAGCGCTTTTTGCACGTGTGGGCGGCGGTATTTACACTAAAGCTGCTGACGTAGGTGCCGACCTTGTTGGTAAAGTTGAGGCAGGCATTCCTGAAGATGACCCTCGTAACCCAGCTGTTATTGCTGACAACGTAGGTGATAACGTAGGTGACGTTGCAGGTATGGGAGCTGACCTTTTTGAATCTTATGTAGGTTCTCTTGTTTCTGCTGTTACACTTGGAGTTCTTGGTGTTGTGGGATCAAAGTTTGAACTTGCAGGTGCATTTTTCCCATTGGTTTTATCAGGTATTGGTATTTTTGCATCTATCATAGGTTCACTTTTTGTTAAAGGTGATGAAAAATCAAGTCCTCACAAAGCTTTAAAAACAGGTACATATGTATCAAGTGCTATTGTGGTGGTTGCATCAATTATTTTAAGCAATATGTTCTTCGGTTCTTTAAACAATGCCTTTGCTATTATTTCAGGACTTGTTGTTGGTGTTCTTATAGGAGCAATAACAGAAGTTTATACATCAGGCGATTATAAATCAGTTAAAAAAATTGCAGACCAGTCAGAAACAGGCCCTGCAACAACAATTATCAGTGGACTTGCTGTTGGAATGGAATCAACTGCATGGCCTGTACTTCTTATCTGTGTAGGTGTTTTTGTTTCCTTTAAAGTTGCAGGGCTTTATGGAATTGCTCTTGCGGCTGTTGGAATGCTTTCAACAACAGGAATGACTGTTGCTGTTGATGCATACGGCCCTATTGCTGATAACGCAGGCGGTATTGCCGAAATGGCAGGGCTTGACCGTTCTGTTCGTTCCATAACAGATAAGCTTGATGCTGTTGGAAACACAACTGCTGCGATTGGTAAAGGTTTTGCAATCGGTTCTGCGGCTTTAACTGCTCTTTCACTCTTCGTTTCTTATGCAGAGGCTGTTAAACTTACAGCAATTGATATTCTTGACTATAGGGTTATTATCGGCTTATTTATCGGCGGTATGCTTCCTTTTCTTTTTTCTGCATTTACAATGCAGTCTGTGGGAAGAGCGGCTTTCCAGATGATTGAAGAGGTTAGACGTCAGTTTAAAGCAATTCCGGGCATTATGGAAGGAACAGCAAAACCTGACTATAAAAGCTGTGTTGCTATTTCAACACAAGCGGCTTTAAAGGAAATGCTTGTTCCCGGAATTATGGCTGTTCTTGCACCTGTTGCTGTTGGAATTATTCTTGGAACAGCGGCTCTTGGCGGTCTTATTGCAGGCTCTCTTGTAACAGGAGTTCTTATGGCTATATTCATGTCAAACGCAGGCGGAGCATGGGATAATGCAAAGAAATATATTGAAGAGGGAAATCATGGCGGCAAAGGCAGTGAAGCCCACAAGGCTGCTGTAGTTGGCGATACTGTTGGAGATCCTTTTAAGGACACATCAGGCCCTTCAATTAATATCCTTATTAAGCTTATGACTGTTGTTTCACTTGTTTTTGCACCACTTTTCCTTGCAATAGGCGGAATACTTTAAAATATGTAAGGAACGGCTGAAAATATTCGGCCGTTCCTTTTTTTGTTTTATTGACATGGTTACCTTAAAGGGCTATCATAGCTTATGAGGTGTGAGAATATGAAAAATACAGACGCTTTTCAAGGTTTTCCCAATGAGATTATAGACTTTTTTTGGGAACTTAGATTTAATAATAACAGGGAATGGTTTGATAATAACAGAGGAAGATATTTATCTCTTGTAAAAGACCCTTTGCACAGTTTTGGGATGGATGTTTGTTTAAGGCTTAAAGAAACAACGGGAAGAGAGTTTTTTTATTCTGTTTCAAGAATAAACCGTGATATAAGATTTGCTAAAAATAAAGAGCCTTACAGAGATCATATGTGGGTTGTTTTTAAGCAGGATTTAGGGAAGTGGAAAGACAAGCCTGCTTTATTTTTTGAAATAGGCACAGATTACTATATGGTTGGTATGGGCATATATGAAAGACTTCCTTTATATATGAAAGCGTTTAGAAAAAGCATTGATGTTAATACAAGAGAATTTGAAAGGCTTATAAAACCCTTTAGTAAAAATAATGAGTTTATTCTTTATGGTGACGATTATAAAAAAATCAGTCAAAATGAAAAAAGTGAACAATTATATAACTGGTACAGAAAAAAGGGAATTTCTATTATACAGACAAAAGAAATTGACAGTTTGCTTTATAAAAGAGAATTAATTGATTTTTGCTGTGATGGTTTTAAATTTTTAATGCCTATGATGGATTATATGACTAAGGTAGGCGGACAAATACAGTGATTTATGAAGTCTTGGTTAAAATAAAAAATATGCGTTATATTTTTGATTATGATTTGCTTGAAATAAGACGTTATTTATAATACAATATGAAAGTACGCTTAGATAAAAGTTTAATTTAGGCGAATTTTTTATGTTGCGTGGCAAATTATTTAGGAGGTAATTATGAAGTTAAAAAATATAGCGGCACTTTTAATGGCACTTGTTTTGGGCGCAAGCCTTGGCGGATGCTCAAAAAAAGACACCGGAACAAGTGAGGCAAAGGCTATGCTTGAAACAGCAAGAAAAAACCTTGAAAATGTTAAAAGCTATGACGGACAGATGAATCTTAGCTTTAAATTTGAAAACGAAGACGGAGAAAAAGAAGCAAAGGTAATTACGGACATTATATCTTTTAAAGAGCCTGAGCTTAAAAACATTAAAATAGAAGCAGATTTAGAAGGTCAAGAAAAGAAAACTTCAGAGTTTTATGTAAATGAAAACAACCAAATAAAATCTATCTATACATTTTTTGATAATGAATGGTACACAAGTGAAGTTGAT
This sequence comes from Lachnospiraceae bacterium, assembly GCA_040772665.1. GTDB lineage: Bacteria > Bacillota > Clostridia > Lachnospirales > Anaerotignaceae > JAXGXT01. The sequence goes on from JAXGXT010000002.1 coordinate 92,781, forward strand.
GACGAAACACTTTTTTATACTCTTGGACATTTTGAAATGCAAGATGTAATAAATACTTTTATTGTGGCGGCAACGGGGGCGAAAATTTCTGAAACTGAGGAAATTAACGGAGCAAAAACAACAAAAATAGATGCGGTTATAGACGAAGACTTAATTGCCAATACACTTATATATACAGGTATTTTTGCGGCTGCAGGCATGGGAGCCATTTCCCCTGAGCATTTAAAGGGTGCCAAAGCCATGGCTATAAGTTTTAATATAGATGAAGATAATAATTTAGTTTCTTTTTCTTTTGATGCGGGTGCGGCTTATCAGACAATTTCAGATAATGTTTTTGCCCGTGTTCAAGGACAAAGCGGATATGAAGATGCAAAAAAACTTATTATAAATAAATATGCAATAAATTTTGTAATGAGCAATATAAACGAGGGAGAAAGATTTGTTATTCCTGCTGAGGTTTTAAATGCAAAATCAATTGACACTGAAATTATGCCGCAGCTTGAAGAGGCTGTTAAAAACTAAAGATTTTTAAAAGGAGAAAACTATGATTAGTACAAGCGGAATTTCCTTGCAATATGGAGGAAGAACTTTATTTAAAGATGTTAATGTTAATTTTACAAAAGGCAACTGTTATGGCCTTATCGGTGCAAACGGTGCAGGAAAAAGTACGTTTTTGAAAATACTTTCAGGTGATATTGAGCCTAACAAGGGAACTGTTTCAATAACCCCGGGTGAAAGACTTGCGGTTTTAAAACAGGATCACTTTATGTTTGATGATTTTCAGGTTGTTCAATGTGTTCTATACGGACATAAAAGACTTTATGATATAATGCAGGAAAAAGAGGCGCTTTATTCAAAGCCTGACTTTGATGATAACGACGGCATTCGTGTTTCTGAACTTGAGGGTGAGTTTGCAGAACTTGACGGATGGACTGCTGAAAGCGATGCTGAAACACTTTTAAACGGCATTGGTGTAACAACAGAATATCACTATATGAAAATGAGCGACCTTGACGGAAGCTTGAAGGTTAAAGTGCTTCTTGCACAGGCTCTTTTTGGAAATCCTGACATACTTCTTCTTGACGAGCCTACAAACCATTTGGATTTAAGAAGTATAAAATGGCTTGAAGATTTTCTTATGAATTTTGAAAACACTGTTATTGTTGTTTCCCATGACCGTCACTTTTTAAATAAAATCTGTACTCATATTGCAGATATTGATTATGGAAAAATAACAATGTTTGTGGGTAACTACGATTTCTGGTATCAGTATACTCAAATGACACAAAGACAGCTTAAAGACCAGAATAAACGTGCCGAACAAAAAATGAAAGAATTACAGGAGTTTATTCAGCGCTTTAGTGCTAATGCCTCAAAAAGCAAGCAGGCAACATCACGTAAAAAGCTTCTTGATAACCTTCAGCTGGATAATATTAAACCGTCTTCAAGGCGATATCCTTTTGTTAATTTCAAACAAGACAGAGAGGTTGGAAACGATCTTCTTGAAGTTAAGGGAATCAGCAAAACAATTGGGGACAGGAAGGTTCTTAATAATGTAAGTTTTCTTATTAACCCCAACGAAAAGGTTGCTTTTGTAGGCAAGGATGAGCTTGCAAGAACAACTCTCTTTCAAATTTTAATGGGCGAAATTGAGCCGGACGAAGGAAGTTTCAAATGGGGCATTACAACCTCAAGAGCATATTTCCCTAAGGATAACAGCCAATATTTTGACACCACAGAGGATTCTCTTATAGAATGGCTTAGACCCTTTGCAAAAGACGGAGAAAGATATGATGCTGACATAAGGGGCTGGCTTGGAAGAATGCTTTTTAGCGGAGACGAAGCAACAAAAAGCGCAAAGGTTTTAAGCGGAGGCGAAAGAGTTCGTTGTATGCTTTGTAAGATGATGATTAGCGGTGCTAATGTGCTTATACTTGACGAACCAACAAACCACCTTGATTTGGAAAGTATAACAGCACTTAATGAGGGGCTTATTGATTTTAAAGGTACACTTTTGTTTGACTCTCATGACCATGAATTTGTTCAGACAATAGCAAACAGAATTATAGAGATTTGTCCTAACGGAATAATAGACAGATCTGAAACATATGATGAATTTTTGGAAGACGAAGTTGTTGAACAGCTTAGAGAAAAGTTTAAATAATCAATAAATTAAATTTTTTTGTGCGGTAACGAAGATAAATCTTTGGATTTATACAAAGGTGAATAGACATTGGGCTTTGCCCAAACCCACTCGCTTTTTGAAAAAAGCGAGGCAAAAACTTTTATTAAAACCGCATATTCCTGCGGTTTTAAGGGATGTTAGAGATTTTACTTTATCTTTTCATTTTTTATAAGTAATATTATTAATTTTGCTAAATAAAATTCTGATAAAGAGTTCCAAGGCTTTTAAGCGTACGACCCTTGGTTTTTACTAAGAGTTTAATTTTTAAGAAAAGAGTGAACTTTATGATAAACGGAAGAATTGATTTAAGAAGTGATACTGTAACCATACCTACTGAAAAAATGCGTCAGGCAATGTATAGTGCAGAGGTGGGGGATGATGTATATGGTGATGACCCCACAGTTACAAAGCTTGAAAAATTGGCGGCTGAAATGTTTGGAAAGGAAGCAGGTTTATATCTTCCAAGCGGAGTTATGAGCAATCAGCTTGCACTTTTTGTACATGCCGATAGAGGAGAAGAAGTTATTCTTCCTGACAACTGCCATATTGTTGAACATGAGGGTGGTGCGGCTGCATATCTTTCGGGGGCACAGCTTAGGTGTATACAGCCTGTAAATGGTGAGATGGATTTAGAAACAATTGAAAAAACAATCAGAAAAGACCCTGAAAACATACATCAAACAAAAACAGCACTTATTACATATGAAAATGCGGCCTCCGACGGTCAGGTAAGAACTATAAAATACATGGCTGATATTAAGAAATTAGCTGATAAATATAACATACCTGTGCATATTGACGGAGCAAGAATTTTTAATGCCGCAACTGCTTTGGATATAGATGTGAAGGATATTTCTTCATATTATGACACGATTTCCGTTTGTCTTTCAAAGGGATTATGTGCACCTGTAGGCTCTGTGCTTATAGGAAGTGAGGAATTTATTAAAAAAGCAAGAAGAAAAAGAAAAATTCTTGGGGGAGGAATGCGTCAGTGCGGAATTATTGCAGCCGCAGGCATTGTTGCCCTTGAGGATATGACAAAGCGTCTTATTGAAGATCACGAAAATGCTAAATACATGGCAAAAGCCTTAAAGGAAGTAAAAGGAATAAAGGTTTTTGAAGATGTGGAAATTAATATGGTGTTTTTTAAATTAGATAACTTTAAGCTTACAAGTGATGAACTTGTTGAATATATGAAAGAAAAGGGAGTAATCATAAACGGAGAAGATAACGGAACAATGCGTTTTGTCACCCATAATTATGTTGACAAGGACGATATTGATAAAGTTGTTGAGTTTATGAAAAATATTTAAGGAGGGGTTATTATGGAGCTTAAAGAGGCTGTTTACGGAAGAAGAAGTATAAGAAGATATTCTGAAAAGCCCATAAGCGACGAGGACCTTAAAGAAATTCTTGAAGCTGGAACTTGGGCACCTTCGGCGGTTAACCTTCAGCCCTGGTATTTTGTTGTTTGCAAAAGTGAAGAGGCTTTGAAAAGATTAAATGAAATTATGGGCGGTTCAATTTTTGCCCTTACAAAGATTTTAAACAACAGGTTTAAAAATAACCCTGAGGTTATTGACGAAACACTTAATTTTGTTAAAAATATGGGCGGAGCACAAGCTTGTATACTTACATTTTTGCAACAAGATGAATATGATGAAGAATTGGCGGCTGTGGAAAGTGCGGCTGCTGCCATGCAAAACATTGTGCTTACAGCATATTCTAAGGGAATAGGAAGCTGTTGGCTTACTGCACCTTTGCATGTTGAAAAGGAATTGAGAGAAGAATTTGCAAAGGGAAAAGGCAGGCTAGTTGCCGCAGTTACACTGGGATATCCTGAAGAAAATTTTTCTCCAAGGGCTCCAAGAAGAAAAGAAGGAAGAATAATCATAATATAAAAATATGTATATGTTTACAATTTGTTAATCCTTTTTTGAGGTTTTAGGTATAAAATTTTAGGCATATTGATTTTGGAGGGAAAAGAATGAGTGAATCAAAAAAGGATAATAGCCGTGTCTTATTAATAATTGCAGCAGTTTGTCTTGTTTTATCTGTTGGAGGAAAGATTGCATGGGAAAACATGACAAAGTCACTTGTTACAGACGAGAGTGTTTTGGCGGTTACAAACCCGTTGGAGTTTGCCGCATCTATTGACGGTGTGTATGAAAACGGAGAAGTTAAGTTTAATGTTCAAACAAATGCTCCTGACGGAACGGTGCTTGATATTTTAGGCATGGACACAGAAGGAGGAGATATTGAATCTCAGGTTGTTGTTAAAAGAGGAGTAGGAAGTTCTTCGGTTAAAATGGATGATAGCCTAAGCCCGGGTGTTATACAATCAGCTGTTATTATAGATATGGAAAAGCAGGCAAACAGCAGGCTTGCCATAAACAGATATGGAATCTTCGGTGAAAAAATTGAGGGAAATAATATAGCTACAAGAAACGGTACTCATGTTATTGCAGGGTCAGAAACGGCTTTTATTTCATACCCTACAGAAGAGGCGGCTAAGGAAGTTCTTAATGCAGAATTTCAGAACTTTATTTATGGACTTTTACTTATGAACACAGGCTTTTTTGAAGAAATAAACCCTGTTGACGGAAATGATTGGAGCCAAATGAATATAGTTTTCGGTGATGAGTTTGTAGCGGAAAGCTGGGATATATTTCCCAAAGAACAAAAAGAATACATTTTCGAATTGTTCGACCAAGCTTTAAAAGCATATAAAATGGTAGACAATAAAGAACAGGTAAGAATTAATTTTATGGATACAGAAGGAAATATTTTAGGGAAAAACTATTGATTATGTATTAAAACCTTGCTTTTAGCAGGGTTTTAATTTTTAAATTAAATGTTATAATATTATAATTATATGGGGAGGCGGCTATGATTTTTGGCATCGGAACTGATATAATTGAAATTAAAAGGGTGGCTAAAGCATGCGAAAAAGCTTCCTTTTTAAACAAATATTTTACTGAAAAAGAAATTGAATATTTTAAATCTGTAAATTTTAAAAGTGAAACTTTGGCAGGCACTTTTGCCGCAAAAGAGGCGGTTGTAAAAGCCATTGGAACAGGTTTTTCAGGGTTTTCTGCCTTTGACATAGAAATTTTAAGAAATGAAAAAGGAATGCCCTATGCAGTTTTTAATGGTAAAGCCAAAAAAGTAATAGAGGAGCTTAATGTTAAAGTTTTAGTTACAATATCACACTCAAAAGACTATGCTGTGGCATATGCAGTTGCGGAGGAGAGATAGTTATGAAAGTTGCAAATGCAGAGGAAATGAGAAGGTTAGATAAAATAACTATTGATGAAACAGGGATACCCGGAATTGTTCTTATGGAAAATGCTGCAAGGGCTGTTTATGAAAAATGTATAAGTTTTTTGAATTTTGAAAAAAAGAAAAGAGTGCTTGTTGTTTGCGGCGGAGGAAATAACGGGGGTGACGGCTTTGCCGCTGCAAGGCTTTTAAAAAACATTAACTTTGAGGTCAGCATTTTTTTACTGGCAGACGAAGAAAAGATTAAAGGCGATGCTAAAATAAATTTAGAAATAATAAAAAAGTATAAAGTTCCTTTTGTAAAGGATATGGATAAAATAGAAGAATGTCTTGAAAATACAGATTTAATTGTTGATGCTGTTTTAGGAACAGGCTTTAAAGGAGAAATCAGAGAAAGAGAATCATTTGTTATAAACAAAATTAATTTAAGTAATAAATATGTTATAAGCATTGATATTGCCTCTGGAGTTAATTCTGATAATGGAAAAGTTTCAAAAACATCTGTTTTGGCAGATGAAACAGTAACATTTGCTTTGCCAAAGGTTGGAAATATTTTGTATCCAGGTGCGGAAAATTGCGGAAAACTAAGTGTTGCGGATATTTCCATACCTTATTTTAATATTGAAAAAAGCGGTATAAAAGTGAATACTCTAACCTTTAAAGAGGCATCAATGCTTTTGCCCAAAAGAAAAAATAGAAGTAACAAGGGGAGTTATGGAAAAGTTTATGTTTTTGCGGGAAGTGAAAACATGACTGGTGCAGGAGTTTTTTGCTGTAAGGCTGCTTATAAAAGCGGCTGCGGTCTTGTATATGCTAATTTTCTTCCAGAATGCAGAAATATACTTCAAAGCCTTGTTCCTGAGGCTGTCTTTAAGCCTATAACAGGCAGTGACGGGATGTTTGGAAAGGAAAGTTATAAATCTTCGGAAGGTATAGAAAATGCTGATGCTGTCATTATAGGCCCTGGAATAGGTCAGGGCGAAGAGGTTTCCTTATTTGTTGAGGAAGTTATTACAAAAGTTAAATCGCCAATAGTTATTGATGCTGACGCACTTAATGTATTAGTGAATAAAAAAGAAATTTTAAAAAATCTTCAAAAATGCCAAGGAATTATTACTCCTCATCCGGGGGAGATGGGCAGACTGATGGGAATTTCCGTAAAAGAAGTTCTTGATGATATTATAAATATTGCATGTGATTTTGCAAAGGAGTATAATGTAATAGTTGTTTTAAAAGATGCAAGAACAATTATTGCAGACCCTGACGGAAATGTGTTTGTAAACACAACAGGCAACAACTCAATGTCAAAAGGTGGCAGCGGAGATGTTCTTTGCGGAGTTATAGGAGGGCTTTTAGCTCAGGGTTTAAACAGCTTTCATGCGGCGGCGCTTGGTGTATATATTCATGGAAAAGCTGGAGATTTAGCTGCAAAAAAAATAGGAAGTTATGGTGTTTTGGCAAGTGAATTGGCAGATTTCATACCTTTTGCAATTAAAGAGTTTGAAGAGTATGAAAGCAATTCTATTTAATAAAGACTTATGGTTTTAATATGTTTTAAAAATTCTCGGCATATGTATGGAGATGGAATAAATAATGAATTATAAAAGAACTATTGCAGAAATTGATTTAGATGCTTTGGACTATAATATTAAGGGCATTAAAAGTATTATTTCAGAAAAAACAAAAATATTAGGCACAATAAAAGCTGATGGATATGGACATGGGGCTGTGGAAGTATGCAAGGTTTTAAGGGAAAACGGTGTCGAAATTTTTTCTGCGGCAAATCTTGACGAGGCTATGTATTTAAGGAAAAACGGCATTTACGAGGACATTCTTATTTTAGGTTTTACGCCTAAATTTTGTTTTAAAGAAGTGGTTGAAAATGACATAATACAAACGGTTTCAAGCTTGGAAGAAGCCGAAAGTTTAAACAGCCATGCAAAGGAAATAGGAAAAACTGCAAGAATACATATTAAAATTGACACAGGGATGGGTCGAATTGGTTTTTTTCCGGATGAAACTGCATTAAAAGAAATTGAAGATATATACAACATGGAAAATATAAAGATTTTAGGAATATATACTCATTTTGCAGTAAGTGATATAGAAGATAAAACCTTCACAAAACTTCAAAGAGATAGGTTTTTAGAGTTTGTGCATAAGCTTGAAAAAAGCGGCGTTAATATTCCCGTTAAACATTGTTCAAACAGCGGTGCTGTTATTGACTGCGAAGATATGGGCATGGATTTAATTCGACCCGGCATTATTATGTATGGTCTTTACCCTTCTGAAGAAGTTAATAAGTCAAGGCTTTCTCTAAAACCTGTTATGACATTGAAAAGCCAGATTGCATTTGTGAAAGAGGTTGAGGATAATTCTTCAATCAGCTATGGAAGAACATATTTTACAAAAGGCAAAAGAAAAATAGCTACAATTCCCATAGGATACGCCGACGGATATTCAAGATCTCTTTCTAATAAAGGAAATATGCTTGTGGGAGGTAAAAAGGTTCCCATAGTTGGAAAGGTGTGTATGGACTACTGCATGGTAGATATAACAGACGTGCCAAACGTAAAGGTTGAGGATGAGGTTGTGGTTATGGGAAAAATGGGTGATGAATGGGTAACAACAGAGGAAATAGCAGAGAAAATGGGAACAATTAATTATGAGGTTATTTGCTTAATAGATAAGAGAGTGCCAAGAGTATACATAAAAGGCGGAAAAATAGTAAAGGTGCTTAACCATTTGCTTTAATTGGGCTTTAGTTTACGAGGGGATTAGTTATAAATGAATTAATCCTCTTTTTTATGTTTTATTAATTATAAGCCAATTCAAGAAAATAAAAATAAAAAAATATTTTGTTTTATAAAGCGGCGAGGGATAAAATTCTTCGCTTTTTTAAGTTGTTAAATTTTGTAATAGACTGCCTGACCCTGTTCGTATAATATTAAAAAGCTTTAAGGAGAAAAGTTTTATGTTAAAGAAAGTTATTTCTGTTTTACTGGTGACAGCTTTAAGTTTTTCTTTGGCCGCATGTAAAAGCGGCGGCGGAACTGCCCATGAAAAAATACAAAAACGTCTTATGGACATGAAAAGCTATGAATGTACTGCAACGATAAAGCGAATTTCTAATAAAGGGGAAAATACATATGGCGTTAAACAATGGCACAAAATGACAGGCGAATATCGCATGGACATGATATCTCCTGAGAACGTGGCAGGAAATTATACAATTTATGACGGGAAAAAGGTTTGCCAATACAATCCGAAGATGAACAGTGCTGTGGCTGTTGAAGTTGAGGCTAATCAGGCAAGAAATGAACTTTTTATGGGTCAGTTCGTGAAAAATTATTTAAAAAGCGAAGAGGTGGCGCTTGTGGTTGAAGAGCTTGATGACGGCAGATATACGGTTTTGGAGGCTGTAATTCCCGGCAATTATCAGCATATGGCAACAGAAAAACTTTGGATTGATAACGAAACACAAATGCCTGTAAAGCTTGTTATTTATGACGCCGATGGAAAAGAAAGATTTGTGGTAAATTACGAGGAGTTTTCTTATGACCCTGAAATTGACCCAAAGATGTTTGAAATCACTCAATAAATTAATTTCAGATTATGTTAAGGGTGTTCCGAGAATTTGTGCAAAATGAAAGAGGGTATAAAAACAAAACCTTTTAAAGATTTAATGTATAGTCATTCGGGTTTAAGGGGATAATTTTTATATAAGAAATTACTTAAATTATCTTTTCCCGAGTGTGATAGACACGAGTACATATTTGTTTGAAAATTTCGGTATCACACTTTAGTTTATGCATATTGCTTTTTAGCGGAGTGTGAGAGAATGATTGTAAAACGAGGCGACATATTTTATGCGGATTTAAGCCCTGTAATTGGTTCTGAACAGGGGGGAGTAAGGCCTGTGCTGATAGTCCAAAATGATATAGGCAATAAATACAGCCCAACGGTTATTTGTGCTGCAATTACAAGCCAGATTAACAAAGCAAAATTGCCCACCCACATAGAAATTGATGCTGGGAAATATACTTTGGTTAAAGACAGTGTGGTTCTTCTTGAGCAAATAAGAACCATTGATAAAAAAAGGCTAAGAGAAAAAATTTCACACCTTGATGATAAAATGATGGAAAAGGTGAACACAGCTTTAATAATTAGCCTATCCCTTTAAAAAATAAAACGCCTTGTGTTATTAAGAAAGCAAGGCGTTTTAACGTGGGCAGCTATTGGCTCTCTAAAAGGCAGCTAAGCATTTTAATTGCTATTGTTTTATTATTATCGTTTAAATCTTTATAAATTTCAATTAAATCTAAGACATTTTTGCCGTATAATAACTCTAACTTTTTGTTAGATGCTTTATCTTTAGAAAGCTCTTTAGGAACAGAAAAACCCATTAACCAAGAGGGGTTAACGTTAAAGTATTCTGCCAAATGTTCAACGGCAGTAATTTTAGGTGACATTTCCGCATTTTGATATCGAGATATTGTTGTGGGGCTTAGATGAAGAACTTCTGCTATAGAATATATTGTTTCGTTTTTTTCGTGCAAAAGTTCTTTTAACCGAATTCCAAAAGTTTTTTTATCAAGTTTTTGCATATTCCAACCTCCTTATGAGTAGAAATTATATCACGATTTGTTAATATAATCAATAACAAAAGCAATTAATTTCACGAATTGTGGCGAATTGTGTTGACTGAACTCTTTTTATATGATAAATTAATTTTACAAAACGTGAAGTTATATAATATGTTATTGTTGGAGGGGTTTATTATGAAAGCAAAAAGATTTCCGGAGTTAAAAGAATTAAAACAGTTAATGAAAAGAAAAAACTTATCTTACAGAAGGTTTTCTGAAACAATAGGAATAAGTGCCGATTCACTTAATAATAAATTAAATGATTATTATTCTTTTAGAAGTGACGAGGTTGAAAAAATTGTAAGAATTTTAAAAATTTCAGATGAAAATATTAATATATATTTTTTCCCTAAATGTTGCGAAACGCAACAAAATAAAGGCGTTATGGAAATTAAACTAAAACCGAAAAAATATGTTTGGATTTTAAATTTAAAGCGTGAGATAATAGTAATGTGATATTTATTATCACTTTATATATAAAATTTAAAACCAATTTATTTTTAAGGAGGCGGTTATTGTGGCATCAAAAAACAGGAAGGCAGTTCCTGAGGCAATGGCAGCTTTAGAAAAGTTTAAGTTTGAAGTTGCCAACGAAATAGGCGTTCCGCTTAAAAAAGGATATAACGGAGATTTAACATCTGCTCAAAACGGATATGTAGGCGGATATATGGTTAAAAAAATGATTGAAGCTGAAGAAAGAAGAATGGCAGGCAAATAAATTAAAGAGGCTTACGGTTTAGATTTTTAAACCGTAAGCTTTTTTATATCTTTATGCTCTTTTTTATATGAATTGCAAAGATGGCTTAAAAAACAAATTTGACATTGAGGTCTTCTTGCTATACATATTTTTCTTCCATGGGCAATAATTTGAGTGTTATATCTTATCCAATGTTCTTTAGGAAGTTTTTTCATTAAATCAAATTCAATTTTTACAGGGTCTGAATTTTTTGTAAGCCCTAATTTGTTGCTTACCCTTTTAACATGTGTGTCAACAACTATGCTGGGTATGTTATATACATTGCCTCTTATAACGTTTGCTGTTTTTCTTCCAACTCCTGCTAAAGAAGTAAGCTCTGTTATATCTTGGGGAACCTCGCCGTTAAACTCATAAAGAAGTTTCTGACAGCAGGAAATTATATTTTTTGCTTTATTGCGATAAAAGCCTGTAGAGTGTATATCCTGTTCAAGATCAGAAAGTGAGGCTTCTGCAAATGCTTTAACAGAAGTATATTTTTTAAACAAATCTTTTGTTACAATGTTTACTCTGTCATCGGTGCACTGGGCGCTTAAAATTGTTGCTATAAGAAGCTGCCACGGACTTTCGTGGTCAAGATAGCATTTTGTAGGCCCGTAATTTTCATCTAAAAGCTTTAAAATTTCTGTTATTTTTTCTTTTGTGTTCATGATTCCACCTCAATTTCAACAAATTCTGCCTGGTTTAAAAGAAAATCTCTTTTATAGTAATTAAATAAAATAAAAGTATCCTTTTCTATTTCTGTATTTTTTAAAACATCAAATTTAAACTTTTCAAGTCTGCACATTCTCAAAAGTTGAGAGTAAGAATAATTTATCATGCTTGGAATGTATTTTTCTATATTTTCTTTGTTGCTAAAGAAACTGCGTCTTATTTTTTTCATTTCCTCTGTGTTTTCATTCTCACTCCAAGAAAGGAGTGTGTTAAGGTTATCAAAAAGGAGCATATCCAACTTAAGAAGCTGGGATATATTTTCAATTTTATGTTTTGTGTATGTGCTTTGAAGGCAAAAGCTATAAAAAATATTATAAAGTTCTTGTTTGCTGTGGTTAACTCTATGATTGTTTGTATTAATCCAATAGTTGCCAAGGTCTTGAAAAAAGTCAAAGGGCGTTGGGAAAAGTTCTGCCGCATAGTTTATGGTTTTTAAAGCCTTTGCTGAGTTTAAATATATTTCTGTCATTTCTTCAACAGCTTTAAGTGAAAGCATATTATCAAAAGAAAGGCTGTTTGTAAAAAGAACCTCATAAGGGGCTTGATGACGGTTTATAATGCCAAATCTTTCTGCGTCAGCTTTAAGGCCTGAGCCTTTTAAAACCTTAAGAAAACCTAATTGAAGCTGATGAGGTTTAAGAGCATAAACATCATTAAAGGAAGATCGAAATGATGAGTAATTTTCTAAAGGAAGTCCCGCAATCAAGTCAAGATGAATATGTATATTTTCCAAAGTTTTAATTTGCTTTATTTTTTCTTTAAGAGAAAGAAAGTCAGGGTTTCTGTTTACAGCAGAAAGGGTTTTTGAATTTGTTGACTGAACTCCTATTTCAAATTGAAAAAGCCCGTTTCTTGCCTTTTTTAAAAGCTTAATTGTGTCTTCATCAACTATATGCGCTTCAATTTCCATATGGAAATTTGTTGTTCCGTTATCATTTTCCATAATATAATTCCATATTGAATGGGCATGGATTTTATTACAGTTAAAGGTTCTGTCAACAAATTTAACTTGTTTTACTTTATTTTTAAGAAAAAAATCAAGAGCATAATAAACCTTTTCCAAAGAAAGAAACCGAACCCCTTTTTCCACTGAAGAAAGACAAAAACGGCAGTTATAAGGACAGCCTCTTTGTGTTTCAAAATAGATAATTCTGTTTTCAAGTTCTGTTAAATCTTTGTAAACAAAGGGAAGGGTATCCATTGATAAAGGTGCTCTGTTGGGATTTGATATAATCTGACCATCACTTTTAAAGGTAATTCCTTCTATGTTATAAAAGTTATCGTCGTTAACTAAAGCGGCTGCAACTTGTTTAAAGGTTTCTTCTCCTTCACCTCTTATAATCAAATCAATCTGTGGATTTTCATTTAAAAAGTCTTCACTTTCATAAGATACTTCAGGCCCTCCGCATATAATAAATGCCTTTGGCATAACTTTTTTTAAGTTTTTAGTAATTGAAATAATTAAATCTATATTCCAAATATAACAAGAAAAGCATATTATATCGCATTTTTGGGAAAATATATCTGTAAGAATATAGTCTTCAGAGTTATTGATGGTATATTCCGCTTGAACAATATTATCTTTTAAATCACTTGCATATTGAGCAAGCAGACGAATGGCAAGGGATGAATGAATAAATTTTGCATTTATAGCAGTAAGAAGTATTTTCATAATTTCTCCTTAGTGTTTAAAAAGTTTAAGATGTTAAAGAAATTTAAGTAACAAAATTATTATTTATTATACCACAAAAGCAAAAGAAAGCGGCGGCAAAGCAGACATTTTCTTTTGCCAATGTACGAATGAAACTTGAAAAGTTTTATGAGTAGTATAATCCGCTGTGATAACAGTGGCAGAGCCGTTTAGGCTCTCCTGCAAATGAAATTTGCAGATATTATACCACAAAAATATTTTCATTACAAAACTTAAAGGAGTGTAAAATGAAGATTAAAAAGGCAATAATAGGAATAATAACAGGCATTGCCAATGGTCTTTTTGGAAGTGGGGGAGGAACAATTGCCGTTCCTGCATTTGAAATAATTTTAAAGCTATCAGCTCATAAAAGCCATGCCACAGTTATTGCTTTAATTTTGCCTCTTTCCATAATTTCATCTTTTGTATATTTTAAAAAGGTTGAGGTTGAATGGATGAGCGTTTTATGGGTTAGCCTTGGGGGCACTATTGGCGGATATGTGGGGGCATCTGTTTTAAAAAAAATAAGCAATAAATGGCTTCACAGAATTTTTGGAGCATTTATGCTTGCTGCGGCAGTGAGGATGATTTTATGATGTATGTTGCTATAGGGTTTGCAAGCGGAATAATAAGCGGCATGGGAATAGGCGGAGGAGCAATTCTCATTCCCGCATTATCTTTTTTAATGGACACTCCCCAACAGCAAGCACAGATGATAAATTTATTGTTTTTTATTCCAACTGCAACTGCAGCTTTGATAAAACACAAAAAGGAGGGGAATATAGATTTCAAGGTTGCAAAGCCTGTTATTTTTTATGGGGTAATAGGTGCTGTTTTAGGTGCTTTTATTGCTGTTAATATGGAGGCTGATTTATTAAGAAAGTTTTTCGGTGGTTTTTTATTTTTTATGGGAATAGCAGAAATATTTAAAAAATAGGAGGATTTGAAATGAAACTTGTTGAATTTGAAATGATGAAAAGAGAATTTATGGGTGCTGACGATAACAAAAAAATTCAAATGTATATATCCACAGAAGGTTTAACAGAGGAGCAATATACACAGCTTTTAAGACTTTTCCCCTTAGAAAAAATTAAGGATTTAGAAAAAGCAATGCAATAAACGTAATGGGTGTGCAGTGATGCACACCCAAGTTTTATTTTTGTTAAAGCCAGTAATTGTTTTAAAGTTTGGTATGTTATGGTATAATTAATCACAAATTGCATTTGTGAAAGAGCCTAAACGGCTCTGCCGCTGTTATCACAGCGGATTATACTACTCATAAAACTTTTTAAGTTTTATTCGTCCTTTGGCAAAAGAAAATGTCGGCGTTGCCGTCGCTTTCTTTTGTTCTTATGGTATAATATCTGCAAATTTCATTTGCAGGAGAGCCTAAACGGCTCTGCCGCTGTTATCACAGCGGATTATACTACTCATAAAACTTTTTAAGTTTTATTCGTCCTTTGGCAAAAGAAAATGTCGGCGTTGCCGTCGCTTTCTTTTGTTCTTTATGGTATAATATCTGCAAATTTCATTTGCAGGAAGCCTAACTATCTGCCGCTTTATAGATTATACTACTCATAAAACTTTTTAAGTTTCATTCGTATATTGACAAAAGAAAATGTCGGATTTACCGCCGCTTTCTTTTGTTTTTATGGTATAATATTAAAGATAAAATCTATATTTTATAGATTTGGGCTGTAAAATTATTAGGGGTGTGTATGGGATGAATTTTATTGAAAACCTTTTTGTTGATAATAATATTAAGGACTTTTCGACAGTAATTTATGCCTTAAAAAAAGGTGTTGCTGTTTATAACATTTATGTTATTTTTATTGACGAAAACTCAAACTCACTTGCTCAAATAATGTCCAGCGCTTGTTTTTTAAAATTGAACACAAACAAAAACTTTAAAATCATAGGAGTTTCTTCAGGTGAGAAAGGGGCACAAAGACTTTTTAGCGGCATAATAGAATATTGTGTTAAAGAGGGTGTATCCATTTGTGATTTTAAAGAGTTTATTATTAAGGAGTAGTCATGAAAAAGGTTTTAAGTTATTTTTTAGGAATGATTACGGTGAGCGCCATTATAATCATAACTCTTTTTACTTCTATTGAAATTGCTGCATTTAGTGATTTAAAATTTTATTCAAAGGAATATTCAAAGAATAATGTATATTCCATCATAGATATTGAAGAAAAAGAATTGATGGATATAACTGTTCATCTTCTTGATTATATGAAGGATAAAAAAGAAAATCTTAATATTAAAGCTGTTGTAGGCGGAAAAGAAGAAGAGTTTTTTAATGAAAAAGAAAAAACCCATATGGTTGATGTTAAAAATCTTTTTTTAATGGCAATAGCTTTAAGGCGATTTGCTGTTATGGCTATAATACTTTCAATAATTCTGATTAAAGGTATGGGTTTAGACATAAAAAGAATTTTAAGCCGCTGTGTTATATTTGGGTTTTTAGGGTTTTTTATATTTTTTCTTTTATTGTATGTTGCTATATCACGTGATTTTTTCAGTGTTTTTATTAAGTTTCACGAAATATTTTTCACAAATGAGTTGTGGGTTTTAAATCCTGAAACCGATAGGCTTATAATGATGGTTCCCGAGGAGTTTTTTTATGATGTTACTGTAAGAATAGGAATAATATTTTTTGTTGTTAATATTACTATTTTTTTTATTTCTCTGATAGTATTATTAAAGGAGAGGAAATTAAAAAGATTTTTATAATAAATTGCAGGTGACAGGTGGTATAGATGGACATATTTTTAAGTGTTCTGTTAATTCTTTTAAAAATAATAGGAACAATACTTTTGGCGTTAATTGCAGTTTTATTTTTAATTATATGCATTGTGTTTTTCGTGCCCGTAATATACAAAATTCAGGCTGAAAAATATAAGGAGATACAAGGAGATTTAATTGTAAAATGGCTTTTTGGTGCAATTAAAGTTATTGTTGCTGTTTCAAGCTCAGAACCCATATTAAAAATATTTATTTTTGGGAAAGAGCTATCCTTTAACAAAAAAGAAAAGAAAAAAGGTGCAAAAAAAGAGAAGAAGAGAAAAAAGAAAAAAGTAAAAGTAACGCAAACACCTTCTTTTGAAAATAAAGAGGCTCCTACGGTTTTATTTATAGAAGAGCCGAAAAAGGATGAAGAATTAAAAAAAGAAACATTAGAAGAAACAACAGATTCACCTGTATATAAAAGAATTAAAATGAGCCGAATTGAAGAACCTAAAATTGAAAAATCTCTTAAAAACAAGAAAAAACCTTTTAAAGAAAAAGAAAAAAAACAGGAAAATTCATATTTAAAATATTTGAAAGAAATGAGTCTGGAAGAAAAGAAAGGTTTTGTAAAAGTTATTTTTAAGTTTATAAAAAGAATATTCAAAGGTGTTTTACCTAAAAAAATTAAAATTGACGGTGTTGTAGGAACAGGAGATCCATACTTTACAGGGCAGATTTTAGCGGCGGCGGCTATTATTAAGGGAATGACAAACAGCGATATAAACATAAAAGGCAAGTTTGATGAGGAATTTTTAGAAGGCAAAATTTTTATTGAAGGCAAGATTTTTATTTGCAGCTTTGTTTATGCTTTAATTGGACTTGTAATTCAAAAACCTGTTAAAAAACTAATAAAAATATATCTGAAAGGTGAAGGTGAATAAAAATGGGAGCTAATATAAGCGGCAGTCTTGAGGCTTTATGCCAAAGGCTTGATGAGTTTGTTTCAACAAAAACAGTTGTGGGAGAGGCGATAACAATTGGTGACATAGTGCTTTTGCCCCTTATTGAAGTTGCGTTTGGAATGGGAGTTGGGGCAGGAGAGGTTGATAAAAAAAATAATGAGGCAGGCGGAATGGGCGCTAAGATAACACCCAGCGCTGTTATTGCCATTTCTAACGGAAATGTTCAGCTTATAAACATTAAAAATCAAGATGCTGTTAACAAGCTTATTGATATGGTTCCGGGAGTTATAAACAAACTTAATTTTGGTTCTGATTTTGGCAAGAAGAAACAAAATGATGAAGAAGTTAAATTTGAGGAAAAAATTATTGTGGAATAAATTTGCTGTAAACTAATTTAAAAATAAAACTCACAGAAAAGAGGAGTTAAATATGACAACGGTGATAGAGTTTTATGACAAGGATGTAATTAAGAATATTCTTGGTGTGCTTAGTTACAAGCCTGACAAAGTGGTGTATATATACGATAGTGAACTTAGGGATATGAACAGATTTGTTAGCCTTGAGAAATGTTTTAAGAAATACTTTCCTGAAATTCAGGTGGAAAAACGATCTGTAAATATACTTAGTGTTAATGATATTATAGATACAACAGGGGATGTTTTAAAAGAAAATGAAAATTGCATTGTTGATTTAACAGGCGGAAGCGAGCTTATGATTATAGGCGGCTACAGAGCTGCCTGTGAAAATAATGCAAAGCTTATTTATGTGGACATTATAAAGGGGCAAATCTTAGACATTAAAACAGGGAAAGAGGTTTTAAAAACAGCAACAATGACTCTTGAAGATTTTGTTGATGCACGTGGTGCTCAGTTTATAGGTACATCTCATGACGAGCCTGTTGAAGAAGAGTTTGACAGAATTCTTACTATGTGCAGATATTTATTTACCCATTTAAACAAATGGAAAAAAACATGCACATTTCTTCAGGTGGCAATGTCCAACTCCTCGTCGGGGGAGGTTGATTTAAGAATTCGCTCAGAAATCAAGCAGAAAGATGGAAGACGGCTTAGCCCATATGAAGAAACACTTTTTGAGTTTCAAAAGAATGGGTTTATAAAAGATTTATATTTTTCAGGAAAATATGTTGTATTTACTTTTTGCTCTAAAAGATATAAATCATATATGATAAATTATGGTGTTTGGCTTGAAATGTATGTTTATATACATGCTAAAAGAACTAAAATGTTTCAGGATGTTAAGCTTGGAACTATGATTGACTGGGATGCATATGACGGAAAAATTGTTGCAGGAAATGAAATAGATGTAATTTTGCAAGACGGAAGCATGCCTGTTTTTATAAGCTGCAAATTAAGAGCTGCTGATACTGCTGCTCTTAATGAGCTTACAATCGCTAAAAAAAGGCTTGGAGGGTGGTTTAGCAAAAGCGTGATTGTATGCTTTGGTGAAGATAAAACCCTTAAAAACGGTACATATAATAGAGCCCGTGAGCTGGGTATAGAAATGCTTGATAAATCTGATGTTTTAAGCAATAATTTTGGAGAACGTCTTGTTAACGCAATCAAATCTCATGATTTAGTAAACCTTAAGTGGAAAAAGATATAAACATATGGCTATGGAAAGCTTGGAAACTGCAAAATAATAAATTTTTTAAAAATAAATAAAACTTTTATTTTTATTGACATCAATTGCTTTTATGCTTAGATAAAATTAATATTAAAAAAAATAATTATAAGTACATCTTATTTTGCAAAAAAATGTTGGAACGAATTTTATCGTTCCAACATTTTTTATAAAAGTTTTTTGCAGTTTATACATTAAACCTAAACAAAATTACGTCCCCGTCTTTTACCACATATTCTTTGCCTTCACTTTTCACAAGACCTTGTTCACGGGCAATATTGTATGAACCAAGCCTGTCCAAATCGGCAAAGGAAACAATCTCTGCACGAATAAATCCACGTTCAAAATCACTGTGTATTTTCCCTGCGGCTTGGGGAGCCTTTGTGCCTTGCTTGATTGTCCATGCTCTTGTTTCTTGAGGGCCTGCTGTTAAATAGCTTATAAGGCCTAAAAGCTTATAGCTTGCGGAAATAAGCCTGTCAAGACCGCTTTCCTTAACACCTAATTCCTCTAAAAAGATCTTTTTTTCTTCAGGCTCTAAATCGCTCATTTCTTCTTCAATTTTTGCACAAAGAACAAAGACTTCCGAACCTTCTTCGGCTGCATATTTACGAACGGCTTTAACGTTTTCATTTGTCGCACCATCGTCAGCTAAATCTTCTTCTGTAACATTTGAAGCATATAAAACAGGTTTTGCCGTAAGAAGGGTGAGGCTTTCAACAAAAGCTCTATCTTCTGCACTATCAAATTCCACAGCCCTTGCAGATTTTCCATTTTCTAATTCTTCTTTAAGTTTTTCAAGAACATCAAGCTCTTTTTGAAGGCTTTTATCTGCCTTGGCACTTTTTGAGGTTTTAGAAATTCTGCGTTCTAAAATTTCAAGGTCTGAAAAAATAAGTTCAAGGTTAATTGTTTCTATATCTCTTATTGGGCCTATGCTTCCGTCAACATGGATAACATTTGGGTCTTCAAAACAACGTACAACGTGAACAATGGCATCAACCTCACGTATATGGCTTAAAAACTTGTTGCCAAGACCTTCGCCTTTGCTGGCACCTTTAACAAGCCCTGCTATATCAACAAATTCAATAACAGCCGGAAGTATTTTTTGTGAAGAATAAAGTTCTGCAAGCCTGTCAAGGCGGCCATCAGGAACAGTAACAACCCCTATGTTAGGGTCAATGGTGCAAAAAGGGTAGTTGGCAGCTTCTGCTTTGCCTACTGTCATGGAGTTAAAGAGGGTGGATTTTCCCACATTTGGAAGCCCCACAATTCCTAATTTCATATAATTCGTCCTTTCTTTGGTTAAACGCTAAAAGTAATTATACTTTATTCAGGTTTAAATGGCAACCAAAAGAAAGGCTATTTTCTTTTTCTAAACTTGAATTTCAGCTTTATTGTGTAAAGCATTAAAAAAATAACAGCTTTTAGTATTGTTTTTTTCTTTTCTTCTTTTGTTATATAAGTTCCGTAAGAAGGGGGGTCTGAAATTTCTTTTGGTTTAATTCTATAGTATTGGTTTATCAAGCTGCACCTCCGAAGATACTATCAATAAAAATAAAAGAAGGTATAATTAAAATAAAAATTTCTTTTAACAGTGAATAAATTAATAAGCTGTGCTTTTAAAATAAAATTTATAAATATTATATCCGTAAATGAAGTTTTTTACAATAGCACTTAACCAAGCTGTTATGTATTTATAAACAAAAAAATGAGCCGCTTTTTAAAAGCGGCTCACTGATTTTTTATTTGAGAATTTTAGCAAAGCTTTAAATTATTTGTTAGCTGCGATAACTTCCTCAACACGTGCATAGATGTCAGGTGATACTTTACCAGCACCGTCTGCGATGTATGTGTCATAAACTGACTTTGTAGCTTCCTGGAAGAGAGCTTTATCAGGGCTGTTAGCAATCATGCCTCTGCCTTCAAGAGCTGTAAGTCCTTCTTTTGTCTGGATATCAATTTGTTCTCTTTCGTAAGGAGCAGCTTCTTGAGCAGCTTCTTTTACGATTGCCTGATATTCAGCAGGAAGAGCATCAAAGTAGTCTTTTGAAATAAATACAGGTGTTGGGCTGTAAAGGTGACCTGTTAATGAAATATATTTCTGAACTTCGTCAAACTTATTTGTTTCGATGATTGGAACAGGGTTTTCCTGAGCATCGATTGTTCCCTGCTGTAAAGCTGTGAAAACTTCACCCATAGCCATAGGTGTAGGGTCAGCTCCCATTATAGAGAAAGCAGCCATATGCATCTGGTTTTCCATTGTTCTAATTTTCATGCCTTTAAGGTCTTCAGGTTTTTCAATTGATTTTTTGTTGTTTGTTACGTTTCTGAAGCCGTTTTCAAACCAAGCAAGACCAACAAGACCCTGAGCTTCAACAGAAGCAAGGATTTCAGAACCAACTTCGCTGTCGCAAACTGCACGAGCGATTTCTGTTGTTTCAAAAAGGAAAGGAAGGTCAAATACTAAGAACATATCTGTGAAGCCTGAAAGAGGAGCTGTAGATACACATGTCATCTGAACAGAACCTAACTGAAGACCTTCAATAAGGTCACGTTCGCTACCAAGCTGTGAGTTTCCGAAAACGTCAAGTGTTAAAGCACCGCCTGATTTTTCGCTAAGAAGCTCAGCAATTTTGTTCATACCTAAAACGTATGGATGTGAATCAGGTGTTGATGTACCTGCAATCATTTTGTATTCTTCGCCTGCAGGAGCCTCTGTTTGTGGAGTGTCTCCACCTGGAGCAGGAGCCGGAGCCGGTTCTGCTTTCTTGCCGCATCCTGCGAATACAGATGCACACATTATTGTTGCCAATGTAAGTGCTAATACTTTTTTCTTCATAAATGTTATCCTCCTTATTAGATAAGCTTAAAAATAAGAGCAAATAAAACTTCCAAGCGTACTTCATATGAGGGACAGGTAAAACCTGTATGAAAGAAACTTGGCAGAAATTGCCCTTTATTCCCTTGCATTAGTAAACATAGCATATAAGTGAAATATAGTCAAGAAGTTTAAGATTTTTGTTAGCTTCTTAACTATTACAAGCTATTAGTGCACAACTTATAAAAACTAATATGGCTTTAATAAAATTAAAAGAAGTAATTTACAAAAAAACATTTATTCATTAATAATATTGATGAATATACTGTTGATTTCAGACAAAATTATGTTTTAAAAAACTAAGTATCCGATAGCCTTAAACATGATATAAATCTGCGTTGGTGCAAGATGTACAAAAGAAAAAGGGATTGAATAATAAAAAATAAGCTTATTATATAAAATAAAATTAAGACACCAGAAGGTTATTTATGTGACATCTCTATTTGAAAAGCATAAATAATACATGGAAAGAAGCTTATGCTTAGGCTCATTAAAAACTGCATATCCAAATGGTTTTCAGCGGAAGCTTTTGTTTTGTATTTATGAAAATAAATAGATTTGTCAAAGCTTAAGCTTTTAATACAAAAAAGCAGATTTAAGTATTTTTCACTTAATCCGCTTTTTTATAACTATTTTTTTATATCCTTTAAAAAGCTTTCGCCTTCAATATCAGCTTCTAAATCAAGGAAATCGGCAACAGTTTTGCCAAGGTCTGCAAAGGTTTTTCTTATTCCTAAGTTTACTCCTTCTTTAATTGGCTTTCCGTATACCAAAAGAGGAACATATTCCCTTGAAT
The DNA here is from genome assembly GCA_040772665.1 of Lachnospiraceae bacterium. Taxonomy (GTDB): domain Bacteria; phylum Bacillota; class Clostridia; order Lachnospirales; family Anaerotignaceae; genus JAXGXT01. Next base: position 115,065 of record JAXGXT010000002.1, read on the forward strand.
GGTCTGTGCTTGATGTTGTAGGGTCGCAGCCGTGGTCTGCAGAAATAAACATAACGTCTTCATCTTTCATTGCTGAAAGAATTTCAGGCAGTCTTTCATCAAATTCTTCAAGTGCCTTTGCATAGCCTAAAACATCGTTTCTGTGTCCATAAAGCATATCAAAATCCACAAGGTTTACAAAAATTATTCCCTCTGAAACCTCATCCATAAACTTTAATGCCGCATTAATGCCGTCATTGTTATTTGTTGCATGAAGGGAGTGGGTAATTCCGTAATTTTGGAATATATCATCTATTTTCCCAACAGCGGCAACTATCATGCCTTTTTCTTTTGCATAGTCAAGCACCGTTTTTGATGTGGGGGGCAAAGAAAAATCTCTTCTGTTTTCTGTTCTTGTATAATTGCCGGATGTTCCTGTAAAGGGACGGGCAATAACCCTTGCCACTTTGTATTCACCTGTTAAGATTTCCCTTGCTTTTTCGCAAAGCTTGTAAAGGTGCTTAACAGGCATAACATCTTCATGGGCGGCGATTTGAAACACGCTGTCGGCAGAGGTGTAGATTATAGGGTATCCGCTTTTTACATGTTCATCACCCAAAATGTTTATAATTTCTGTTCCCGAAAATGCTAAATTTCCTAAAAAACCAAGCCCTGTTTCAGCCTCAAGCCTGCCTATAACCTCAGGTGGGAATCCGTTTTCAGTAAATGTTGGGAAAGGAGTTTTTGTTATTATTCCGGCAAGCTCCCAATGCCCTGTTGTTGTATCTTTGCCGACGGAACTTTCAGCCATTTTGCCAAAGCTTCCCTTTGGAAAATCTGTTTTTCCGAGAATGTGAATTTCTTCCCCGTCAATATTGCCAAGACCTAAAGAACAAAGATTTTTAAGACTTAGATGAGGATATGCTTTTTTAATGTTTACAAGGGTGTTGCTGCCTTCGTCGCCGTAGTTTGCAGCATCAGGCATTTCTCCTATTCCGACACTGTCTAAGACTATAATAATAGCTCTTTTCATAGTTTGCCTCCTTCTATTATATCTAAAATAAGCTTTTGTTTTTTCGGCCTTTCCTCTGAAATTTCAATTGCCTTTTCAAGTAAATCACAGGCTGTTCGGCACTTTGTTTCACAGTCTGCAAACACAGTTGCAAGAACTTGTTCTTTTTTTATATATTCTCCTAAGCGCACATTCATTATTATGCCTGCCCCTAAATCTATCTCATCGTTTTTAAAACGTCTTCCCGCTCCTGTTTCCACAGACGCTTTGCCTATAACAGATGTATCCATTGAATATATATAACCTTCTTTTTTAGCTGTTACAACCATTTTATGGTTTGAAGATTTAAAAAGTGAATAATCTTCCGTTACATAAGGGTTACCATCTTGTTGAATTATTAGTTCTTTTAATTTTTCAAGACCTTTTCCGTTTTCTATATTTTCTGAAAGAAGTTTATAGCCTTCTTCAAAGGATGTAACTCTTTCGGCATTAATAAGCATGTAAGCTCCGAGGGTTAGTGAGGCTTCAAGCAGCTCGCCTTTATGATTTCCTTTTAAAACTTCAATTGCTTCAATAACTTCCAAAGCGTTTCCTATATATTTTCCCAAAGGCTGTTCCATGCTTGTTATAACGGCAGTAACACGTTTGTTTACAGCACTGCCAATGGCAACCATTTTGTGTGCCAGTTTTTTTGCTTGGCTTAAGTCTTTCATAAAAGCTCCGCTTCCGCATTTAACATCCAAAACTATTGCATCTGCGCCTGCGGCAATTTTTTTGCTCATTACACTGCTTACAATAAAAGGAAGGCTGTCCACCGTTCCCGTTACATCACGCAAAGAATAAAGTTTTTTATCTGCGGGGGTAAGGGAATCGCTTTGGCTCATTATTACAATTCCGCTTTTTTTGGCAAACTCTATGGCTTTTTCTTTAGATATGTTTACGTTAAAACCGGGTATTGCTTCAAGTTTATCAAGCGTTCCTCCTGAAAAACCAAGCCCTCGTCCGCTCATTTTAAAAACAGGAACTCCTGTTGAGGCAACCAAAGGGGCAAGTATAAGAGTTGTGGTATCGGCAACGCCGCCTGTTGAATGCTTGTCTGCTTTTTTTCCGTGAATTTCACAAAGGTTATAAGTTTCTCCTGAATTTGTCATGGACTTAGTAAGAAAAACTGTTTCATCTTCATCCAGACCTTTTAAAAACATGGCCATAAGCATGGCTGAAATTTGATAGTCTGCAATGCTTTCATCAACTGTTCCTTTAATGAAAAAGTCTATTTCCTCGAAAGAAAGTTTGCCGCCATCTCTTTTTTTAATTATTAAATCAACTATATTTATGGTAAGCACCTCCTTAAAGCTTTATATGTGGCTAAAATATAGACAAAGCCAAAACCTAAAGCTTGCATGAACATTATATTTTCACTTGTTTTACAGCAGTTGCTTTATAAATTATAACTCTCTTTTCATATTTTGTGAACATAAATAATACTATATAGTAGCATGTACAAAAGGGGGAAGAAAAATATGATGTTAATAAAGGTTGTTAAAGTTAACAAAAAGGCTGTGGTTTTAACAGCTGTAATTATTCTTATGTTATTAATTGCCATTGCTTGGAGTGTGGGAAAAATAATGGGAAGCAAAGAAAAAATCACTGAAAGCATAGGCAGTTTTTCTTTTGAAGATGATGTTGAAATAGATAAAGACCTTTTTAACGAGGAGCAATTGGAAAGGATTGATGTTAGTGTTAGTGTTAAAAACCCCCAGCCTACAGTTCTTATAACCCATACCCATATAAGCGAGGCTTATGCCGACGGAAAAACAGTTGAGGATGCGGGCAAGGAGCTTGCAAGGCTTTTTGCCGAGGTTTACGGAGTGTCTGTTGTTCATGATGTAAGCATATATGATAAGGTTGATGGGCAAATTGCTCTTGAGGGTGCGTATGAGAGGATGGAAAAGAATGTTTTAGACATACTTGAAAAATATCCCACAATAGAGGTTATAATTGATTTGCACAGGGATGCGGCATTAGAAAGAGAGGTTGTTATTTGTAAAATCAATGGCAAGGATATGGCACCTTTAATGCTTGTTAACGGTGTGTGTTCAAAAGGAGATAATAAAAACCCTTATCTAAAGGAGAATTTGGCTTTAAGCCTAAGAATGTTTAAAGAGTCGAAAAAAGACTATGACGGACTTTTCAGAAAAAATTATATTAAACCTTACAGATATTCAACCCATATGAAACCATGTTCTGTTTTGGTTGAGGTTGGATATGAAACAAACACTTTTGCAGAAGTTGAAAACTCCCTTGCTCCTCTTGCCCATACTTTTATTAAAGCTATTGAGTAGAAAAGGAAAGTGTGGTAAAATAACACATTAATGTTATTATGGCATAAATTGCGTTATTTTTGCCGTTTAAAGCTAAGGAGGAGGCTTCTTTTTTTCCTTGCTTTAATAAACAAAGGAGGAAATTTAATGTCTTTATCCAGACAGGAAAAAATCAGGAATTTTTGTATAATTGCCCATATAGATCATGGAAAAAGCACTCTTGCAGACAGACTTATTCAAAAAACAGGACTTCTGACTGAAAGGGAAATGCAGGAGCAAATTTTAGACAATATGGATTTGGAAAGAGAAAGAGGCATAACAATTAAAGCACAGGCAGTTCGGCTTATTTATAAGGCCAATGACGGAGAAGAATATGTTTTTAATCTTATTGATACTCCCGGACATGTGGATTTCAACTATGAAGTTTCAAGAAGTCTCGCTGCGTGTGAGGGGGCTGTGCTTGTTGTTGATGCGGCACAGGGAATTGAGGCGCAAACCCTTGCAAATGTTTATTTGGCAATTGATAACGATTTGGAAATCATGCCTGTTGTAAACAAAATTGACCTTCCAAGTGCAAACCCTGAAATGGTTATTAAGGAAATAGAAGATATAATTGGCATACCTGCCGAAGATGCACCTCTTATTTCCGCAAAAAACGGAATTAATATTGAAAAGGTTCTTGAAAAAATTGTTACGGCTGTTCCTGCGCCCCAAGGTGACGAAAACGCACCTTTAAAAGCTCTTGTTTTTGATTCGGTTTATGACCCGTATAAGGGTGTAATTGTTATTATGAGAGTTATTGACGGAAGCATAAAAAAAGGCACAAAAGTAAAAATGATTGCAACGGAAAAAGAATTTGATGTTGTTGAAGTAGGATTTTTTGGGCCGGGAAGATTTATACAATGTGACGAGCTTAAATCGGGGGATGTTGGATACTTTACCGCAAGCATTAAAAATGTTGCAGACACCCATGTGGGAGATACTGTTACAGATGCAAACAATCCGACTTTAACCCCTTTATCAGGCTATAAAAAAGTTAACCCAATGGTTTACTGCGGAATTTTTCCCGCAGATGGTGCAAAATACGGAGATTTAAGGGAAGCACTTGAAAAACTTCAGCTTAATGATGCTTCGTTGTTTTTTGAGCCTGAAACATCTGTTGCTCTTGGGTTTGGTTTTCGCTGCGGATTTTTAGGGCTTCTTCATTTGGAAATTGTTCAAGAAAGGCTTGAAAGAGAATTTAACCTTGACCTTGTTACAACTGCCCCAAGTGTTATTTATAAAGTTTATCTTACAGACGGAACAGACTTTGAAATAAGCAACCCTTCAAACATGCCTGACCCTGCAAGAATTTTAAAAATGGAAGAGCCTATCGTTAAAGCTGAAATAATACTTCCAAAAGACTATATAGGAACCATAATGGAGCTTTGCCAGCAAAGGCGTGGAGAGTATATAAGCATGGAATACCTTGACGACACAAGGGCACAGCTTGTTTATCACATTCCTCTTAACGAAATTATTTATGATTTCTTTGATGTTTTAAAAAGCAGAAGCCGAGGCTATGCATCCTTTGATTACAGCCTTTTAGGCTATAAAGAGTCTGAGCTTGTTAAGCTTGATATACTTGTTAACAGAGAAATGGTTGATGCTCTTTCTTTTATTGTGCATAAGGAATCCGCAGTGGAACGAGGAAGAAAAATCTGTGAAAAACTTAAAAAAGAAATTCCCAGACATTTGTTTGAAATTCCCATTCAGGCAAGTATCGGAAGCAAAATTGTTGCAAGAACAACAGTAAATGCCATGAGAAAAGACGTTCTTGCAAAATGCTATGGCGGAGATATAAGCCGTAAGAGAAAGCTTCTTGAAAAACAAAAAGAGGGTAAAAAACGTATGCGTCAAATTGGCAGCGTAGAAGTGCCTCAGGCGGCATTTATGAGTGTTTTAAAGCTGGAGGAAGAATAAACAAATGGATGAGAAAGGTTTATACATTCATATACCTTTTTGTAAGAAAAAATGTCTTTATTGTGATTTTCCGTCCTTTTCAGGATGTGAGGGTATATATGAAGATTATATAAGCAGCTTGTTAAAGGAAATGGAAGAAACCGCAAAGAAATATTCTCATATGAAGTTTTCCACGATTTTTGTTGGAGGGGGAACACCTACGGTTTTGCCGCCGATGCTTTTAGGTAAGGTTTTAGACATGGCTTTAAACAAGTTTAGCCTTGAAAACAATGCCGAAATTACAGTTGAAGTCAACCCGGCAACAGTTGACAGTCAATATTTTAAAGAACTTAGTCAAATGGAAGTCAACAGATTAAGTTTTGGAGTTCAGGCATGTCAAGAAAAGCTTCTTAAAACTCTTGGAAGGATACACAGCTATGAAGATTTTGTTAAAAACTTTCACGAAGCAAGAAATATGGGGTTTAAAAACATAAGCTGTGACATTATGTTTGCTCTTCCCAATCAAAGCCTTATTGACTGGGAAGAAACTCTTGACAAGATTACGAGGCTAAACCCTGAGCATATTTCTGCCTACAGCCTTATAGTTGAAGAGGGAACACCTTTTAAAACCATGTTTGACAGGGGAGATTTTAAACTTACAGATGAAACTCTTGATAGACAGATGTATTATCTTGCCAAAGAATTTTTAAAAGATAAAGGTTATAACCCATATGAAATAAGTAATTTTGCTAAAAAAGGTTTTGAAAGCAAACATAACATAATATACTGGAAAACAGGAGAGTATATTGGTGTTGGCCTTGGCTCTCATTCATATGTAAACAAAGAAAGATTTCATAACACATATGACATGCAGGAATATATTCTTGCAAAAGGAAATATATCAAAGCTGCGTCAAAACAGAGAATTGCTTTCTGAAAGAGAGAGAATTGAAGAATTTATGTTTATGGGTCTTAGAATGGAGGAAGGAATAAGCAAGCTTGATTTTGAAAAAAGATTCGGCAAAAGCTTATTTGACATATATAAAGAAGAAATTAATCTTCTTTTTGAACAAAGGCTTATAAATATAAGAGAAGACAGAGTGTTTCTTACGGAAAAAGGAATTGATTTAAGCAATTTTGTGTTTGAAAAGTTTATAATATGACACAGGCTTATTTATAGTAATATTTAGAAACTTTTTTGGAATATTTAAGAAATAAAAATCATTTTAGCACTTGACAGATTAAGTGTCTGGTGCTATTTTATTATATAGACATTAGCACTCAAAGTGAATGAGTGCTAACAAGAAAAAAGAACGGAGGTTGTGTTATGGCATTAAATGATAGAAAAATTAAAATTTTGCAGGCAATCATACATGACTATATTGCAACCGCCGAACCTGTGGGAAGCAGAACAATAGCAAAAAAATATGATTTTGGCTTAAGTTCCGCCACCATAAGAAATGAAATGAGCGACCTTGAAGAAATGGGTTTTATAATTCAGCCTCATGCCTCAGCAGGGAGAATACCATCTGATATGGGGTATAGGCTTTATGTTGACAGCCTTATGCAGCAACGAGAGCTTGTGGATAACGAAAAGTTTGTTTTGCAAAGCATAGTTGAGGCAAATGTGAATCAAATTGAATATCTCATGGAAGAAACAGCAAGAATACTTTCTGCCGCAACAAACTATACAACAATTATTTCAGAGCCTGTTTCAAAAAATAAAAATATTAAAAAAATACAAGTTATTTCCCTTGATGAAAAAACAATTATGGTTATTGTTATTTCAGACGGAAATATAGTAAAAAATCATATTTCAAGAGTTGAATATCTTCCTGAAGAAAAAGAACTTTTTGATATATCTTGTGCAATAAGTGAAATGCTTGAAGGCGAGCTTATGGAAAGCATTAATGAAAAGGTTATAGAAAAACTTTATGAAGATTTTTCAGGATACCATGAAATTGTGGAGCTTGTGCTTAAAGCAATTGAAAAAACGGCAAAAGAAAGTGAAAATTTACAGTTTCACTTAAGCGGAGCAAAAAACATTCTCACATTTCCCGAATTTAGTGATGTTCAAAAAGCAAAGACACTTATTCAAACTTTGGAGGAAAAAGAAATTTTACAAGGGCTTTTATCAGCCAGACCGGAACAAGCAGGAGATATTCAAATTTATATAGGCAATGAAACGGGAATAGATGAAATGAAAGATTGCAGCGTTATAACAAAAAATTATAAATTCGCTGATAACATACAAGGAAGTATTGCCATATTAGGCCCTACAAGAATGAACTATTCACAAGTTGTGTCGGTGCTAAACGGCATGGTTAAAAATATAGAGGATGTTGTTGCAAGAATTAATAGTGAAAAAAATAATGATTCATAGAAAAGAGGATTTGCAAAATGGAAAATATCGACGAAAACTTAAACCCCCAAAATGATGAAATCTTGCAGGAGGTTTCCGTTGAAGAGACTGAAAAGGCTTCGGGTGAGGTAATTGAAGATGGAAAAGATTTTGAAAAGGAGCTTACTCAAGCAGTTGATAAATATCAGCGAATTGCGGCAGAATATTATAACTATAGGGAAAGAACAACAAAAGAAAAGGCAGCAATGTATGGAAACGGCATTGCAGATACTGTTGAAAAGCTTCTGCCTGTTGTTGACAACCTTGAAAGAGCTGTTGCGGCAGCTAAAAAATCTGAAGAAAATGAAAATGACAGTTTTATAAAGGGCGTTGAAATGGTTCTTAAACAGTTCATGGAAATTTTAAACTCCATGGGCGTTGAGGAAATACCTGCTGTGGGCGAAAGGTTTGACCCAAACCTTCATTCTGCGGTTAGTCATATTCAAGACGAAAATTTTGGCGAAAACACAATTTCTCTTGAAATGATAAAAGGTTATAAATATAAAGAAAAAGTAATAAGACATAGTATGGTTCAGGTAGCAAACTAAATTTTATTATAGTTTAAAATTAAAGAGCATTTTAAAAATTGAATTAAATAATGGAGGAATAAAAATTATGGGAAAAATTATAGGTATTGACCTTGGAACAACAAATTCATGCGTATCGGTTATGGAGGGTGGAGCACCTGTTGTTATTGTTAATTCAGACGGAGGAAGAACAACACCTTCTGTTGTTGGATTTGCGAAAAACGGTGAAAGACTTGTGGGCGAAACAGCAAAACGTCAGGCAATTACAAACCCTGACAACACAATAAGCTCAATCAAAAGAGAAATGGGTTCAAATTATAAAGTTAATGTAGAAGGAAAAAGCTATTCTCCTCAAGAAATTTCCGCCATGGTTTTACAAAAATTAAAGGCAGACGCAGAAAGCTATCTTGGAGAAAGCGTTACAGAAGCTGTTATTACAGTTCCTGCATATTTTTCCGATGCACAAAGACAGGCAACAAAAGATGCAGGTAAAATTGCAGGTCTTGATGTAAAACGTATTATAAACGAGCCTACATCAGCGGCTTTGGCTTACGGGCTTGATAATGAACAAGAGCAGAAAATTCTTGTTTATGACCTTGGCGGCGGAACATTTGACGTTTCTGTTATTGAAATTGGCGACGGAGTTATTGAAGTTCTTGCAACAAGCGGAAACAACCGACTTGGCGGAGATGATTTTGATCAAAGGGTAATCAACTTCCTTGTTGCTGAATTTAAAAAAGCAGAAAATATGGATTTAAGCTTAGATAAAATGGCTATGCAAAGACTTAAAGAAGCCGCTGAAAAAGCGAAAAAAGAGCTTTCAACAGTTTCTTCAACAAACATCAACCTTCCTTTTATCACAATGAATCAAGACGGACCGAAACACCTTGATGTGACACTTACAAGAGCTAAGTTTGATGAGCTTACAGCAGACCTTGTTGATGCAACATTAGACCCTGTGAGAACATCTCTTAAAGATGCAGGCTTATCACCAAATGAAATTGACAAAGTTCTTCTTGTTGGAGGTTCAACACGTATTGTTGCTGTTCAGGATGCTGTTAAAAAAATTACAGGGAAAGATCCTTTTAAAGGCATTAACCCGGACGAATGCGTTGCTGTTGGTGCTGCAATTCAAGGTGGTAAAATGAGCGGTGAGGCTGGCGCAGGCGATATTATGCTTGTTGATGTTACACCACTTTCATTAAGCATTGAAACATTAGGCGGTGTTGCAACAAAGATTGTTGAAAAAAATACAGCTATACCTACAAACAAAAAACAAGTATTCTCTACAGCGGAGGACAATCAAACAGCTGTTGATATCAGGGTTGTTCAAGGTGAAAGACCTCTTGCTCGTGATAATAAAGAGCTTGGAATGTTCAGACTTGACGGAATTGCACCTGCAAGACGTGGAGTTCCTCAAATTGAAGTTACATTTGATATTGATGCAAACGGAATTGTTCATGTTTCCGCAAAGGATACGGGAACAGGTAAAGAACAAAAAATTACAATTACAGCAAGCACAAAATTAAGTGATGATGAAATTGAAAAGGCTGTAAGAGAGGCAGAGCAGTTTGCAGAGGCGGACAAAAAGCGTAAAGAAGCAATTGATGCTAAAAATGAGGCAGATTCACTTATTTTCCAAACAGAAAAAACTCTTAAGGATTTGGAAGGAAAAATTGAAGAAAGTGAAAAAGCAACAGTTGAAGCAGAGCTTAACAAGCTTAAAGGCCTTGCAGAAGGCATGAGTGCCGAAACAATGACAGATGATGATGTAAACAGCCTTAAAGAAGGAATTGAAAGTTTAACACAGGAGTTCTACAAGATTTCTGAAAAACTGTATCAGCAAAATCAAGAAACACAAGGGGAAACCCCACAGGAAAACCCTGATGTTGTGGACGGAGATTTTAAAGAAATGTAATCTTGTAAGGTCGCAGAGGCGTTGCCCTGCGGCCTTATTGTCAGTTTTAAATTAAAATATTAGGCGGTGAAATAAGGTTTGGCGGATAAAAGGGATTATTATGATGTGCTGGGCATAAATCAGGGTGCGTCTGAAAGTGAAATAAAAAAAGCTTATAGAAAAATGGCTAAAAAATACCATCCTGATAATAATTCAGGAAACAAAGAAGCCGAAGAAAAAATGAAGGAAGTAAACCAGGCATATGAGGTTTTAAGTGACGAAACTAAACGTGCTCAGTATGATCAGTTTGGACATGCAGCCTTTGAACAAGGAGGAGCTGGCGGCGGCTTCTATGGCGGCGGCATGGATTTCGATATGGGCGATATTTTCAGCATGTTTGGTTTTGGCGGCGGCACGTCAAGGCGTAACGGCCCTCAAAGAGGAAATGACATAGGGGTTAACATACAAATTTCATTTGAAGAGGCTGTTTTTGGCACAACAAAGGAAATTTCCATAAGCGTAACCGATAAATGCGACACCTGTAACGGAACAGGGGCAAAGGCGGGCACTCATGCTCAAACATGTGCAAGGTGTAACGGAACAGGTCAGGAGAGAGTTATTCAGCAGTCTATATTCGGCTCTATGACAAGTGTCAGAACATGTTCTGTATGCGGCGGAAGCGGAAAAACAATTAAAGACCCCTGCAACACCTGTAAAGGAAAAGGCAGGGTTAAAAAAGCTAAAAAGTTTGAAGTTAATATACCTAAAGGCATAGACCACGGGCAAACCATAAGACTTTCAGGTAAAGGCGAGGCAGGAATAAACGGCGGCGGTTATGGTGACCTTATGGTTACTGTATACGTTCAGGCTCACAGCTATTTTACAAGAAAGGGCATGGATTTATATTGTGAGGTGCCTATTACATTTGTCCAGGCGGCTTTAGGTGATGAAATAACCATAAAAACCATTGACGGCGATGAAAAATATACTGTAAAGCCGGGTACACAACCGGGAACTGTTGCAACAATAAAAGGTGTAGGTGTTCCCAATTTAAGAAATCCAAACCAGCGGGGAAATCAGGTTATAACATTTGTTGTTAAAATACCTACAGAATTATCAAATAAGCAAAAAGACTTACTTAAAGAGTTTTACGGTGGGGGAGACAGTGAAGGCGAAAAAAAAGGCATATGGGATAAAATGAAGGAAAAGTTTGAATAAAACATATCTATAGTAATATTGAACATAGAAACGAACCAGTGCATGTGTGAACTGGTTCGTTATTTTTTTAGAAAATTTTTGGTTAAAGACTTTTACTTTTCTTTAAACATATCCTGCTTTTGAAAGCTGCATAAATATACGGCTTTAACATTGAATATAAGTGCATTTATTAAGACGAAACATTTAAATACAGATTGGAATAAAACCTTTTTCACATAAAAAGTTTTTAAATTTATGATTTTGTATAGAGTCCAAGCCTTAGTAAATATTATTTTCATGTTAGACATTTAACATTTGTGAAAATTTGTCGATAAATAATATGTAAGAAAAATAGACTTAAATAAATATAAAAAATAAATGTTAACAAATTAAAATGAGTGAAAGGATTTGGGTAAAGTGGAGAAGTTTAAAAATTTTAAAGTCAGAACCAAGATACTGCTTTCTTTTGGCTCTATTCTTGTTTTGATGTGTTTTGCTGTTTTTTTCGTTGTTTTAGCAAATTTAGAGGTAATAGACAACGTAGGCATTATAAGTGAAGATGTAAGCTTTCAGCATGAGCTAAATGATATAAGGGAGGTATGTAACGAGGCTGATATTCAAGCAAACATTCTTTACTCTTCAATAGACCATGAAGCCAGGGAAGATTTTTCTATGTATGCAGATGAAGCAGAAAAGCGCTTTCAGGTTGTATTTAATCATATTGATTCATATTCCACATTTGAAAGCTTTAGACCTTCCATTCAAAATGCATATGAACAATTTTCACGATGGAATGAAACAATTAATGAACTGATTAAACGTGATATTGAACTGGAGGAAGGACGTAAAGTTTTTTCTGCCAGCGGTTCTGAGCTTGTTAAGGGGATTGAAGCTTTTATAAATCTTCAAACAGAAGATAGTATCACAAAAGACCAGTTAATATTGGCAAACAAAATCAATGATAGTGTTACAGAGTTCAGACTTCTTTCTCGTACATTTCAATATTCGTTAGACAGCAGTTATGCAGAACAAATTATAAAAAAGATGGATGAAACTGTTTTACTGCTTAAAGAATACCTTGAAAATACAACTTCTGAGGAAGAGATAACAGGAACGCAGCAGCTTATTGATGTAATAAACAAACGTTATGCTTATACAAATGATTTTCTTTCTGCCAACGATGCCAGCAATGCGGCAAAGGAAAAAGCTATCCCTCTTAATGCAGCGGCGGCTTCTGCAATTGATTCTGCTGTAGAAGATGTGTATAAAGGTATAGAGGAAAGAGTTTATAAAACAAAAGCAAATGCAATATTCACCTTAATTGTGATGGCTGTTGCAGTCGGCATTATCATAGTTGTTGCACTTATTATTATTTTTGCATTATCTAGAGCTATTACCCGCCCCCTCGCAAAAATGCAGGCTGTTATGGAACAGGCAGGAAAAACCGGAAATCTAAATTATAGTGAAGAAGTAAAAAAGGATATCTTGAAAGAAGCCGCCATAAAGGATGAAATAGGACAATCCTTATCTGCGTTTGCAGGCTTTGTAGAGCATATGGTCTATGCAGGGGGATGTTTGACAACAATGGCAAACAACGATCTTTCCTTGGATATTAAAGTTCTTGGGGCAGATGACACCATGGGCAATGCGCTAAAAACACTTATTGACAACATGAATTCGGCCTTCCATAACATTGTTGTGGCGGCTGATGAAGTGTCTGCAGGTTCTCAGCAAGTATCAGATACAAGCATAGCACTTTCTCAAGGTGCTACTGAACAGGCAAGTTCTGTAGAGGAACTTTCTGCATCTATGGAGGAAATTTCCATCCAAACTAAACACAATGCAGATAATGCCAATCAGGCTAACGATTTGGCAGTTATTGCAAAAGCTAATGCAGAAAACGGCGATGGTCAGATGCAGGAAATGCTTAATGCAATGAAAGAAATCAGCGAAGCTTCTGTCAATATTTCTAAAGTTATTAAGGTTATTGATGAGATTGCTTTTCAGACAAACATTCTTGCATTAAATGCGGCGATTGAAGCGGCACGGGCAGGAACAGCAGGCAAGGGATTTGCTGTTGTTGCCGAGGAGGTTAGAAATCTTGCGGCACGTTCTGCAAATGCGGCAAAAGAAACTACACAAATGATAGAAGGCTCTATTGAAAAAACAAAAAATGGAACAAGTATTGCCAATGAAACTGCAAAGGCTCTTGGAAAGATTGTTGAAAATGTTGATAATATCGCTTCTTTGATTGGCAACATTACTTCTGCATCTGATGAACAGGCTTTGGGTATTGCACAGGTAAATCAAGGAATTACGCAGGTTTCTCAAGTTGTACAGACAAATGCGGCAACCTCAGAAGAAAGTGCTGCAGCCAGCGAGCAAATGAGTTCCCAGGCACAGCTTTTAAAGGAAATGATTGAAAGGTTTAAGCTGCAAAGCTGATAAAAGGTAGTAAGATGATTTTTATGTAAAAAATAAAAAAATATTCTTAAAGGGGATGTTAAAATGCGAAGCCTAAAATCAAAGCTTATTACGGTTACAAGTTTATTGATTTTTGTTACAATTATTATGTTATCACTGATTTCATATACTTCCCTTTCCAGTGCCTACAGCCGCTCTGTTGAAGCAACGGAGGCAAAGCTGGATCAGATTATACAAAGCCAAGTGGATGGAATGGTTGGTGTTTTGCAGGCTAATTACCAAAGATATTTAGATGGTGAAATCACCCAAAGTGAAGCCATGCAGACTGCAAAAACTCTTGTTCGAAACACTCGATATAATAACGAAATCGGATATTTTTGGGCGGATATGGCAGATGGATTAAGTGCTGTGCATATTAATTCACAGGTGGAGGGCACTAACCGCTGGAACACCCAAGACGAAAAAGGCAACTACTTTGTTCAAGATACTATAAAAGCCGGTGATAATTCTGGCGGCGATTTTATTGATTTTTATTTTACAAAACCAGGAGAAACTTCAGCAAAGGCAAAGCGTGGATATGTTGCAAAGTTTGAACCTTATGGATGGTATATAGGCACAGGCAACTACACAGAGGACATGCTTCCTTTAATACAGGCGGAGCTTGATGAAACTCAAAAAGTACAGACTTTTTCGCTGATGATGCTTGGGGTCGCAGGGCTGGTTATTTTATGTTTGGGAGTGCTGTTTATGTGGCGAATGGCTGTTAAAATAACAAAGCCTATTGAACAGACCACAATTCGCCTCCAGAACCTAAGCGGCGGAAATTTATCTGATGAAGTTGAAATAGCTGATTCAAAAGATGAAGTGGGAATACTTACAAAATCTTTGGCAGATACTGTAGAAATACTTAGAACATACATAAATAATATTTCCTATGTTCTTTCAGAATTTTCTAACGGAAATTTAGATGTTCAAATTAATTTAGATTATATTGGTGATTTTCAATCCATAAAATCTTCACTGCTTCAAACATCCAATGAATTAAATAATACATTTGTTCAAATTCATACTGCTTCAGAACAAGTGTCCGCAGGGTCGGATCAGGTGGCGGCAGGTGCTCAGGCCTTAAGTCAAGGAGCTACTGAACAGGCGGCATCAGTTGAAGAACTTACATCAACAATAATTGAGGTTTCAGAGGATTTAAAAAACAGTGCTTCAGGTGCCCGCAAAGCAAGGCAATTGTCTGAGGCTGCAGGGCAGGATGTTGTTGAAAGCAACCGACAAATGCAAAGTTTGATGTCGGCCATGGAGGAAATTACACAAACATCATATGAAATTGGTAAAATTGTTAAAACCATTGACGACATTGCTTTCCAAACCAATATTCTTGCACTTAATGCGGCGGTGGAAGCGGCACGTGCAGGTGTTACAGGCAAAGGTTTTGCCGTAGTTGCAGACGAAGTGCGTAACCTTGCCGGCAAATCTGCCGAGGCAGCCAAAAACACAACAGAGCTTATTGAAAGCACTTTAAGTGCCATTGAAACAGGGAGAATGCTTACAAGCGGAACTGCAGATTCTTTGGAGCAGGTGGTTGAAAAGGCAAGGATGGTTGATGAGCAAGTAAGGCAGATTGCTGAGGATATAGAACGTGAGGCATCTGCTGTGCAGCAGATTGCAACAGGAGTGGATCAGATTTCTGCTGTTGTGCAAACAAACTCTGCAACTGCTGAAGAAAGTGCTGCGGCCAGCGAGCAAATGAGTTCCCAGGCTGCACTTTTAAAAGAGCAGATTAGCAGATTTAAGTTGAAAAAAGAAACATGGGATTTTTAAGATTGTATTATTTCAATTAAAAACTTTTGTTTTCGCTGGTTGAGTTTGATTTCCACGGGAAGATGTTTAATTAATAGTAAGAAAGCTGCTCTTAAATTTATGGGCGGCTTTTTTAGGTTTTATTAAAGGTTTAAAAGCAAGCAAAAAGTGATGGTCGGGGGTTAAATCTTTGCAAGGGTGGCTGGGAACAGCATTTCAAAGGTCTTGCCCTTATCTGCGATTAAAACCTTAAGTTTTCATCAATATTTTATACTCTGCTGTTATTCTTTACAGTGTCTGTTGCTTTGGCAGTGTAAATCTGATAACATTTAGTTATGGATTTTAATAGCTTGGAGGTGCTAGGTATGTATGAATCAGGTGAAATGTATTTAGAAACCATTTTAGTTTTAAAAAAACGCAACACTCAGGTTAGATCAATAGATATAGCAAGAGAGCTAAACTTTAGTAAACCCAGCGTTAGCCGTGCAGTGGGCATACTAAAAGATGAAGGATATATATTAATTGATTCAAGCGGTTATATAGAATTAACAGAAAAAGGTATGGAAATTGCTAAAAGTATATATGAAAAACATAAAATTTTAACGGAGTTTTTTACTTCCATAGCTAAAGTACCGCATGAAGTAGCCGAAGAAGATGCGTGTAGAATTGAACATGTAATCAGCAATGAAACTTTTCAAGGAATTAAGAATTTTTTAAAAGGACAAAAAAACTAACCTGATGATAATAAGAAGTATATTTTATAAAATAGCACTAATAATTTAAAATACTATTGACTAAAAACTATAGTTAGCATATACTAACTTATAGAGTGGAATATATTTTTTAAAGATTAAGAACATATTTAGTATTTTAAAGTTGAATTTATGAAGATTAGGCTCTGCGGTTTAAGATATGGGCAAAAAGATATAACTTAAGTTATTTAATGTTAACAAATATAAAAATGGGCATATAACTTATGCCCATAAAAAAATGGCTTTAGGTTACCGTATGCTAACTAAATTTTACAGATAAGGTTTTAAAAATACATAAAAAGTTATTAAATGATATTTAAAACATATTTTTTAAAATATAAGTTAGTATATAAATATTTAAAAAAATGTTAAGCTATAATCATAAAAGCCAGCGAAAAGATAAAGAAATCTGAAATGGGTTGTTTTAATTTTTTTACTGACGTTATTTTCTTTAATTGATTATATTACAATATTTTATAAGACTTTCCATTGCTTATGCAGGATATGTTTGACAATAGTTTTATTATTATTTTATGATTTTTAGTAAATTTCAAATAAATTGTATTATTTAAGGAAATTATAAGCAACAAAAAGCGATTATAATATTAATTAAAGATAGATTTTAAATTGTTTTATTACTCTTTTGTAAAAAGAGTTTTATATTTACCTAAAAGTTAGCCTTAGTTAACTTTTGAGCATTTTTAAAAAACATAAGGAGGACTAAATTTATGAGTGTAGTAATTATAGGCGGTCACGACAGGATGGTATCTCAATATAATGATATATGCAAATCCTATAAATGTAAGATGAAATTATTTACCCAAATATCAAGCAGGTTTAAAGATCAGATTGGCTCTCCGGATCTTATAGTGTTGTTTACAAATACGGTTTCACACAAAATGGTTATTACTGCAGTTCAGCAAGCTAAGAAAAACAATGTAGTTGTGGCTCGCTCACACTCCAGCAGCGGCTCAGCACTTAAAGAAATTTTAAACACTTATGTTCAATAAAATAATTAGGTTAATACTCGAAAAGCAAATATTTTTAAAACATAAAATAGATTTTAAGCTTAAAAAAGTCAGTGTTTTGCCATGTGCTAACAACTGACTTTCTTATTTCATGAAAATAAATTTTGGCTTTTTGCAAGCCTGTAGGTTTTAAAAATGTCTAATTTTCTTGACATGACTTAGCAGATAAGCTACACGTAAGTTAAAAACCGAAAGCCGTTAAAGAAGCTTTTAGCCTTAGTTTTATATAGGAAGAAAACAATTAGAAGAGATTTTTTATATATTTCAATAAAAACATAGTTATATTAACATAAAGTGGCGAGTTTAAGCTGAATAAGATTGAATTAGTCGGTAAAATGCTTTAGAATAGAGGATGCATATCATATTTGGAATATAGGTATGATATGTTTTTAAAAAGTCCTCAAGTGTTTATTGTGGGGATGTTTTATATCAATTGCAAGTGTTTCATTTTTATGAAATTAAAAAGGTATCATTATTGTATATTAAAGTAAAATCAAAAGATTTATTGTTTATAAAAATTGATATAAATATAAAAAGGAGTGTTTAGCATGTTAACAAAAATTGCAGAAAATATTTACAGAAAAACAGTACCTTTACCTAACAACCCCTTAAGAGATATAAATGCCTATATTATAACAGGTGAGAAAAACCTTCTGATTGACACAGGCTTTAACAGAGTGGAATGTGAAGAGGCTTTACAGGATGCGTTTAGGGAATTGCAAATAGAAGAAACAGATCTTTTTATAACTCACTTTCATTCTGATCATTGCGGACTTATAGGAAAATTCGCAAAGGAAAACAGCATTGTTTATGCAGGTGAAACAGAAGGAGAGCTTATTAATTTTGAAACAGGAAACCTTTACTGGAATATGCTGGATAACTTATTTGTTAAATACGGTTTCCCAAAGGCGGATTTTGGCAGAAACACAGACATTCATCCCGGCAGAAAATATTGCCATGAAGACAGGGTTGATTTTACATTTGTTGAAGAGGGACAAATTTTAAGATACGGCGGTTATGAATTAAAAGCAATTGAAACACCGGGCCATACTCCCGGGCATATGTGCCTTTACGATGCTGAAAAGAAAATTTTGTTTTGCGGTGACCATATTCTTGGCACTATTACACCAAATATAAGCATTGAACTAAGTGCCGAAAATCCCCTTCAGGATTATTTGGAAAGCTTGGAAAAGATAGAAAAATTAGATGTAGCGCTTTTATTGACAGCCCACGGAACTCCTGTGGAGGACATGGGTGAAAGAATTGAAGAATTAAAACATCATCATGAGGAAAGATTATTGGAAGTATTGGATATTTTAAAAGATGAATGGAAAACTGCATATGAAGTAGCAAGAGATATGACATGGGAAATAGACTATAAAAACTGGGATGAGTTTCCTTTGCCTCAAAAATGGTTTGCTACGGGAGAAAGCATTTCTCATTTGCAGCATCTTTATTATTTAGGGAAAATATCTAAAGAAGAAAGGAGAGGTGTTTACTATTACAAAAAATAAAAAACTGCGAGGTGATGAATATGGCGGAAAGAATATTTATAACAGGAGATAAACACGGCGCACTTCTTCCTATATTTGGACTTGCAGAAAAGGTTGAATTGAGAAGCAGCGATATTCTTATTATTGCCGGAGATGCGGGTTATGTTTGGAACGATGATTATCCTTATAAAATGAACACACTTCAACAGACATTTCCAGGCACTATTGCTTTTATAGACGGAAACCATGAAAACCATGCTCTTTTAAACAGTATGGATGTGAAAAAGTGGTTCGGCGGAAACGTTCATGAGGTGGATGAACGAGTTTATCATATGATGCGAGGAGAGATGTATTCTATTTATGGAAATAATATCTTTAACTTCGGAGGGGCACGTTCAATTGATATAGACCGCAGAGAAGAAGGCGTAAGCTGGTGGAAAGAAGAAGAGCCTTCATCCTTGGAAATAGAGTATGGTCAAAAAAAGATATTAAAAAACATTGATAAAATTGATTATGTTATTACTCATGAAACTCCGTTATTTGCAAGGAAGCATATTTCAAGGCATAAGCCTATTGATAAGGATTATTTGTTGCCGCAATTATTTGACGATTGGTATGCCATGATTTCAAAAGAACCGCAATTTAAAAAGTGGTATTTTGGGCATATGCATGTTGATCAACATATCACAGATAAACTTCGGGCTGTTTATAATGACATTCTTTTGCTTGGCAAAGATGAAGAACAGATGCCTTGGTTTTGATTGTTAACTGTATACGGGTTTAAAACAGGTTATTCATATAGAAAATTCTTATAAAACATTGACAGTTTCTTATGCACATGGTATCATATTACAGTGCGTTTTGAAAGTGCATGTTTTGCCGCACGAAGAGGCTTTAAACTTGAAAAAGGTTTCAAGTGCCGTATTCGGCGAGTATAGCGCGAGGAGGTGTACGTGTGTACGCAATTATCGAGACAGGTGGAAAACAATATAAAGTTTCCGAAGGTGATGTAATTACTGTTGAAAAGTTAGGTGTTGAAGCAGGAAGTGAGTTTGTTTTTGATAAGGTTTTGGCTTTATCAAACGAATCAGGCTTAACTGTTGGAGCTCCTTATGTTTCAGGAGCAGCTGTTAATGCGTCTGTAATTGGTGATGGAAAAGCTAAAAAGGTTATTGTTTATAAATACAAGTCCAAAAAAGGCTTCCATAAGAAAAAAGGCCATAGACAGCCTTTTACAAAATTACAGATTGGCAAAATAACTCTTTAATTTTTAGATTATGATTAAAGTAAAAATTTATCGAAATAAAGATTTTAGAATTTGCGGTTTTACTGTTGACGGTCATGCAGGATTTTCTGAAGAAGGTGCTGACATTGTTTGTTCTGCTGTAAGCATTCTTGTTATAAACACTATAAACTCCATAGAAAAGTTTACAAAAGAGGAGTTTAGTGCAAATGCAGACGAAAAAAACGGCGGTCATATAAGCTGTGACTTTCCTCAAATTAAAGAGGGAAAGCATTGCCACGATGCGGAGCTTCTTTTAGAGGCAATGCTTAACGGGCTTAAATCTATTGAAGAAGAGTATGGTTGTTATATAAAAATTAACGACAAAGGAGGTAAGTTGTGATGATGAAGTTAAACCTTCAGTTTTTTGCTCACAAAAAGGGTGTTGGTTCTACAAAAAACGGACGTGACTCTAAATCAAAAAGACTTGGTGCAAAACGTGCTGACGGTCAGTATGTTTTAGCAGGCAATATTCTTTATACACAAAGAGGAACAAAAATTCATCCTGGAACTAACGTAGGTCTTGGCGGAAACGACAATCTTTTCGCTTTGGTTGACGGTGTTGTTAGATATGAAAGAAAAGGCAGGGATAAAAAACAGGTTTCTGTTTATCCTGTGGTTGAAGCAGCAGAATAATTGATTTTTGAAGGTTTCAAATGTCCGCATTTGAAACCTTTTTTATACTATGTGGTTAAGGTTTGGGGCATAATAGCCTTAAACTTTCTTTAAAGAGGTGAGGCAATTATGTTTGTAGATAGAGTTAAAATTCACATAAAGGGTGGAAACGGCGGAAACGGAGCAGTTTCGTTTTACAGAGCAAAATATATAACCCATGGAGGCCCTGACGGCGGTGACGGGGGTCGAGGCGGAGACGTTATTTTTGAGGGAAACCCCAGCATGAATACCCTTATGGATTTCAGATATAAAAGGCATTTTAAAGCAGAGGTTGGTGTAGACGGCGGAAAAACCAACTGCTCGGGAAAAGACGGCGAAAGCGTGATAATTAAAGTTCCTGTTGGAACTGTTATACGTGAGGCTGAAAGCGGAAAAATTATGGCTGACATAACAAAGCCTAATGAAAGAAAAACTGTTATAAAAGGCGGAAAAGGCGGAAAGGGCAACCAGCACTTTGCAACCCCGACACGTCAAGCCCCAAGATATGCTGAAAAAGGCAGGATTTCAAAAGAATATGACGTTATTCTTGAATTAAAGCTTATTGCAGATGTTGGAATAATCGGCTTTCCAAACGTTGGGAAAAGCACATTGCTTTCAATGGTTACAAATGCTAACCCTAAAATTGCAAACTATCATTTTACTACTCTTGCACCAAATCTTGGGGTTGTTCAAGGCAAAAACGGAGAAGATTTTGTTCTTGCCGACATTCCCGGGCTTGTGGAAGGTGCAAGCGAAGGTATTGGTTTAGGGCATGAGTTTTTAAGACATGTGGAGCGTACGAAAGTGTTTATTCATGTTGTGGATGCCGCTGCTGTTGAGGGGAATGACCCTGTGGAAGAAATTAAAAAAATTAATGCAGAGCTTTTTAATTATAAAGAAGAATTGGCAAAACGTCCTCAGGTAATTGCTGCAAATAAAATAGATATACCTGAGGCTAATGAAAACGTGGAACGGCTTAAGGCGGAGTATGAACCTTTGGGTTATAAAGTTTTTCCTATTTCTGCGGCTACAAACAAAGGTCTTAACGAGTTGATTATGGCGGTGGCTGACATTCTTAAAGATTATCCTGAGGATATAGTATTTGAGGAGGATTTTGAAGAGTATCAAGAACCTGAAATTGATAATCAGCCTTTTGAAATAGAAGTGATTGATGGTAATTATTTTGTGGTTACAGGTGTTGGTGTTGAGAAAATGATGGGTTATACCAACATTGAAACTGAAAAAGGCTTTGCCTTCTTCCAAAAGTATCTTCGTGAAAAGGGCATAATTGCGGCTTTAGAGGAAAAAGGCATTTCAGAAGGGGAAACTGTAAAAATATATAACGTTGAGTTTGATTATTTTAAATAGTCAATTAAACTTTGGAGGCATAAGCAAAGCTAAGCCCTTGAAATCATAGTTTTCTTGTGGAGGAGGTTATCTTAAAGCCTCCTTCTTTTATTTTAAAACCGCAGGTTTTATACGGTTTTAAAATAAAAGTTTACGTTCCGTTTTTTAACGATAAACAAATTTAAGTAAAATGCAGACTTTACATTAACTGTTTAACTTCTTCCAAAGAGTGCTTCGGCTTATACCTAAGCGTCTGGCTGTTTTGGATTGATTTCCTTTTTCGTCTTTTAAAACAAGATTTATTATATCTTTGGAGATTTCGTCCAAAGTTTTTGTTATGTCCAAATCTATTTTTTCCCCTGTAGAGGATTTTTGTGCGGCAGATTGGGAAAGAACAGCCGTCACTTCATCTGCATTTATAAACTGATGTTTTGCAATAAGAACAAGCTGTTTTAAAACAAAATGAAGCTGTGTTATTCCGTAATCCCAAACATTGTTTTTAAGAATTTCCATGGCATCAGCCTCAAACCCTACTATCTGAACAGGCATTTCTTGGTTTGCAGTTGTAAGAAAGCTTCTTACAATTGAGGCTATGTCCTCTTTTCTTTCGTGAAGGGGAGGGATATATACGGATAACCCTGAAAGTTGAATATAAAGCTCACGTGAGAAAGAATTGCTTGAAACGGCAGTTTCCATATCTCCTGAAAATGTGGCTATAACCTTGTTTCTTGAACAAAGCTTGGTGTCTGATAAATACATGCTCAGCTTGTTTTGAACCTCGTCGGAAAGAAGATTAATTTTTGAAAAAAGTATTGTATAATCATTTTCGTAAAGAGGTGATTTTTCGTCTTCAAAAAGCAGTGATAAATTTTTTAAATCAAGTCCCATACATTCAATGTTTATAAGGGGTGTGGTGCTAAATTCGCTTATTGAATAAAGTGCATGTGCAAAGGTTGTTTTGCCGACCCCTATGCCGCCATAGATTAAAACAGGGGTTTTGTTGTGTGACCATTGCTTGATTTTATTCCATGTTTCACTTAATGCTGTGCTGGACTGAATTAAGACGGAACAGTCTTTGGCAGCCTTTGAATCTACAATCTCAAAGGAAAGGGTTTTAATTTGTGAATAGGAATAAGTTCTGCTTACAGAAAAAAGTGCATAATGTTCCCCTGCAATTGTAATAAGCTTTCCATCAACTTTCCACACTCCGCTTGGCAAGGTTTTAATAAATTTTATACTGGAAAGAGAAAAAACTTTTTGTATATATTTTTTCAGAGAATTATGAAGTTCTGAAGTTTCGCCTGCTGAAAACAGCTTTGAATAAACAAGGTTTCCCTCTTTATCAAAAAGGGATATAGGCATATCCGCCTGCTCAAGAAGAGAGTGGTAAAACTGATTTTTCTTCTCAAATTTTTTTTTGTAACTCATTATATCAACAGCTTCATCAATGGCCTTGTCCATGCTTTCAGAGCCTGATGTGATTAATATTGTTTCTGCACCCAAAGATTTTGCACATTCCACACAAGCACCATCACCTATGAAAAGCTGAACACCTTGGTTTGTGTAAAGGTCATAAACAAGCTCCTCCAACTCCTTTGGCGAATCGGGAGAGGGGGGAATTAAAATGTTTTCTTTATATTCAAGAAGTTCTGTTAAAAATTCAACATTTTGAACCAAATCAAAAAAGGTAACAAAAGCAACTTTCTTATTTTGTGAAAACTGAGCAAGCTTTAAACTTCTAAGCAAATCATATCCTGAAAACTCCACGTTAACAAAAGGAATGTCAATAACATTTTGAACCATTCTTCCTGTTCTTCCCCTTGATATTACTGCATCATAGCGGCTTAAATCAAGAGAATTAACAAGGTCAACCGCCGAATCTAACTCGGCAGAATAAACATCAGCTTCTATATCTTCTCTTTTTTTCAACGAATTTAAAAGGTATCCCTTAAAGCCCTCGTAAGGAGCAATTCCAAGCAATTTATACTTTCTCATAATATTCCCCTTTGTGTTAAAGTTAACAAACTCTATATAACTGTCCATTTATGATACATCAAAACTATAAGCGTTTCAAGAAATATTTTAATAATATGTATTTAAATAAAGCACACTATACACATTTCGTGTTTAACATGCTTTTAAGTTTTATTATATTATTTTGAAATATAGCAAAATACAAAAGTGATTTGAGTTTCGGTGTAAAAGAAATAATGCTAAGCCTAAGTTTTAATAATAAAATACAAATTATGTTATAAATAACGCATAAAGCTTAGTGAAATACTAAAAAGTCGAAAAAAAGTTATTGACTTATGTCGCAAATGGGGTATAATAGAAAACGAAGGCGGCATATGTCATAAACTATTAGGAGGAGATTGTATGCGTAGAAGAGGCGGAGAAAGATTAATGGGCAGAAAGCTAATGGCTCAAAAAGGTTTGGGTGTTTGCATGAATAGAAATAACCCTGCCTGTGGCAATGGTTTAAGGGGCGGATATGGCTGCAGATTTGATTTAAACGAAGAAACAGCACAGTCATATAAGAATTTGCTTAAAGAGCAAAAAGACTTTTTTGAAAACCGCATTAAATTAATTGATAAGAAATTGGAAAGTTTATAATATTTATATTATAAACGCAATGTTTAAAATTCGAAATGGAGTGACAAGTTATGCCAAGACCAATCAAATGGAGAAAAGTATGTTGCTTGCCGCAAAACAATAAATTTGGGCCGCTAAATCAATCTTTAAATGATGAAAATCATATAAAAATGACAGTTGATGAATATGAAACAATAAGGCTTATTGATTTGGAAAGGTTTACTCAAGAGGAATGCGCAAAACAAATGAATATTGCACGAACCACCGTTCAGGGGATATACATTGAAGCCAGAAGAAAGCTGGCAGAATCTTTGGTAAATTCCAAAATACTTATAATTGACGGCGGAGAATATCGGCTTTGCAACGGTGTTGGAAATGGGTGCGGCAGAGGATGTCGCAGACATGGAACAGGTTTTGCAGATGAAGATAATTTTTCTTAATTTGAGGGTTGGCTTAAAACAAGTTAAAGGTTTTAACTTTTCCTATGTTTTAAAATGTTGATGTATTAAAATATATAACTTAAAAAAATAGATAGGAGGAATTTTTATGATAATAGCAATTCCTGCAGATGAAAAAAACATGAATACAAATGTATGCATATCCTTTGGAAGAGCACCGTATTTTCTTATTTATAACACCAAAACAGAGGAAAGCACATTTGTAAACAACAGTGCGGCAGAAAGCTCTGGAGGGGCTGGAATAAAAGCGGCACAAATAATTGCAGATAACAACGCAGATGCCCTGTTAACACCAAGATGCGGTGAAAATGCGGCAAACGTGCTGAAAAGTGCAGATGTAAAAATATATAAAACAAAGGGAACTTCTGTAAAAGAAAATATAAAAGATTTTATTGACGGCAAGCTTCCTTTGTTAGATGAAATTCATTCCGGATTTCATGGTCATGGAGGCAATTAATATGAAGATAGCTGTTCTAAGCGGCAAAGGCGGAGCAGGAAAAACTTTTGTTTCTGTGAATTTGGCTGCCGTTTCCAAGAATTCAGTTTATATTGATTGTGATGTGGAAGAGCCTAATGGTCATCTTTTTTTAAAACCTGTAAAACTTTTTGAAGAAGAAGTAAAGGTTAAAATTCCTTTTGTAGACAACACGCTTTGCGACGGATGCAGAAAATGCGTTGATTTTTGTAAGTTTAATGCCCTTGCTTATGTAAAGAATAAATTATTTATATTTGATGAGGTTTGTCATTCTTGCGGAGGGTGTATAATGGTCTGCGGCAAGGGTGCATTAACCGAGAAAGAAAAAGCCATAGGCAAAATAGAAAAAGGTGTGTCAGACAAAATAAATGTCAGCACAGGAATATTAAATATTGGCGAAACATCAGGTGTTCCCATTATTAAAGAGCTGTTGGAAGATAAAAACATTGTTTCCGACTTTATGGTTTTTATTGACTGTCCGCCGGGAAGTGCATGTGTTGTAATGGAAAGCATTAAAGATGCAGATTATTGCGTTTTGGTGGCAGAGCCAACTGTTTTCGGTGTTCATAATTTAAACATGATATATGAACTTGTTAAGCTTTTCGGAAAAAAACATGGAGTAATTATTAATAAAAGCTTTGAGGAAGAAACTCTTGTTAAAAAATATTGTTTGGAGAGAAATATTAAAATTTTAGGACAAATTCCATTTGATAATGAGCTTGGAATTTTAAATTCAAGCGGAGAAATTTCAGCTTATAAAAACGAAAAGTTTAGACTGATGTTTTTAGAACTGTTAGATAAAATATTACAGGAGGCAGATTATGAAACAGCTATTAATACTTAGCGGTAAAGGCGGCACAGGCAAAACAACAATAGCAAGTGCCATTATAAAGCTTTCCTCTGCCAAAGCCTATGCTGATTGTGACGTGGATGCCCCTAATTTACATCTTGTAACAAAATGGAGTTTAGAACCTGAAAAAATAGATTATTATGGAATGCCAAAGGCTGACATAAATACTTCTTTATGCACAAAATGCGGTTTGTGTGAAGAAAACTGCCGCTTTGACGGTATTTATTTAGACAAGGAATATAAAGTAAACCCCTTTGCCTGTGAAGGGTGCGGTGTTTGTGAATATGTTTGCCCTGTTAATGCAATAACACTAAAACCTGCTGTATCAGGTGAAACAATGTTGTATGCAGATAATGAAAAAGTTTTTTCCACAGCCAAGCTTAAAATGGGCAGCGGCAATTCCGGGCTTCTTGTAAGCGAGGTTAAAAAGCAAATGAAGTCTGAAGCGAAAAATACAGATTTGGCTGTTATTGACGGCTCCCCGGGAATAGGGTGTCCTGTTATAGCATCAATAAGCGGAGTTACAATGGTTTTGATAGTAGGCGAGCCTTCTGTGTCAGGCATCAGCGATATGAAAAGAATTATAGAAACTGCGTTAAAACTGCAAACAAAAATTGCGGTTTGCATAAACAAATATGATACAAACATTAAAAAAACAGAAGAAATCGAAAAGTTTTGTAAAGAGGAGGGTATTCCTCTTTTGGGGAAAATTCCATTTGATTTAGAAGCAGTTAAGGCTGTTAACAATGGATATACAATTGCAGACATAGATTGTCCGTCAAAATCAGCAGTTGAAGAAATTTACGAAAAGGCAAGAGCCTTGATTTTTGCCTAATAAGGTTATAAATTAATTAAACAAAAATTCAATATCATAAGCATATATATTTATGTTTAAATAAACTTAAATTTAAAATGGGGAGTTAATGTTTTATGAGTGAAAATTGCAGCCAAAATTGTAACAGTTGTTCAGAAAAATGCGAAGACAGGAAAGAAGAAAAAACAGATTTTTCTGAAAAACTGCATGAAAAAAGCAGTGTAAAAAAGGTTATAGGAATTGTAAGCGGAAAAGGGGGAGTAGGTAAATCCCTTGTTACTTCAATGCTTGCAGTTGCAACAAACAAAATGGGTTATAAAACTGCAGTTCTTGATGCAGACATAACAGGCCCGTCTATGCCCAAAGTGTTTGGCATTCATGAAAAAGCAATGACCAATGAGTTTGGACTTTTGCCTGTTAAAAGTAAAACAGGGATTGACGTAATGTCGGTTAATTTGCTTTTGGAAAATGAAACAGACCCTGTTGTTTGGCGAGGCCCCATTATTGCAGGAATGGTTAAGCAGTTTTGGAGCGATGTTATTTGGGAGGATATTGATTTTATGTTTATAGATATGCCTCCTGGCACAGGGGATGTTCCGCTTACTGTGTTTCAATCAATATGTGTTGACGGAATTATTATTGTTACTTCTCCGCAAGAGCTTGTTTCAATGATTGTGTCTAAAGCTGTAAAAATGGCGGGGATGATGAATGTTCCGATAATAGGTTTAATAGAAAATATGTCATATTTTAAATGTCCTGACAACGGAAAGGAATATAAAATATTTGGAGAAAGCCATATTGATGATATAGCCAAAGAATATAATCTTAAGGTTCTTGCAAAACTGCCGATTGATTCTAAAATAACCAATGCTTGTGATAAGGGCATGATTGAATTTTTTGAAGGAGAGTTACTTAACTCTGTTGCTGAAACTATAATAAATGATGCTAAATAATGGAGGAAATAAAATGATGAAAATAGCAGTTGCAAGTGAAAATGAAACAGTTACAGAGCATTTTGGACATTGTGAAAACTTCAATATTTTTGAAGCGAAAAATAACAAAGTAACAAAAAAGGAATCAATTAAAAACCCGGGACATAAACCAGGATTTCTGCCTAACTTTTTAAATGACATGGGTGTTAAGGTTATAATTTCAGGAGGCATGGGAAGCGGTGCCATTGAGATTTTTAACGAAAAGGGAATAGAGGTTATTGTTGGGGCAAGCGGAAGCACTTTAAAAGCCGCAGAAGATTATTTAAAAGGAGATTTAAAATCCACAGGCAGTGTTTGTCATGAACATAAACATCAGGATGAGTGTGGTCAATAACGAAGGAGTTTTATGACAAAGGATATTTAATTTGTTGTATTGGCGGCTCTTGGCAATTGATTTTTTAAAAACAAAGAAAAAATAATTATAGCTTTTCCAGTATACTTTATAAAAGCTTGAAAATTATGATATAATGTCCACAAATTTCATTTGTGGAAGAGCCTAACGGCTCTGCCGCTGTTATCACAGCGGACAGACTGAAGACAAACCTTGGGCTTTGCCCAACCCCACTTGCTTTTTGAAAAAAGCAAGACCAAAAACTTTTATCAAAACCGCATATTCATGCGGTTTTAGATGGGTCAAGTAGGAAGGTTGAAGATAAACGCCGCCGCTGGGCATCGGAAAGAAGTCCGACGGCAAAGCCGCTTTTTCTTAAGAAAAAGTGCTGAACGAAGTAGCGGTTTGCGAAGCAAATTCCTGACAGTAAAACTCTTGTGGGTGTTTGAGGGCAAAGCCCTCAAGGTTTTGACTTTGTCTACGTTCTTACCGTTGTTATCACAGCGGACTATATTACTCATAAAACTTTTTAAGTTTTATTCGTTCGTTTCCAAAAGAAAATGTCGGCTTTGCCGCCGCTTTCTTTTGCTTTTATGATATAGTAACAGCTTTAAATAAACTACTATTTTAAGCATAAAAAACAGTCATCCCAAGATTTTAAAACCTGGGGGATGACTGTTTTTAGTATTAAAATGTTTTATTGGCAAAGTGCTTTAGCAATTTCTGCGGCTTTTTGAAAATCTTCTTCTTCAGGGTTCCAAAGTGATTTGGCCTCTGTTTCTATAACGGAAAAACCTGCGTCTGTTAAACGTTCACGAAGAACATTTGTTGACTCACCGCTCCATCCATAACAGCCAAAAACAGCGGCTTTTTTATTTTTGTATTTTAGCTCTTTAAGAAAATCAAGCCAGCCCCCAACGGAAGAGAGAATGTTGCCACCCACAGTTGGTGAACCTAAGGCAATTGCTTTTGATTTAAACACTTCTGTCATAATATCATTTTTGTTTGTTTTAGAAATATTAAAGATTTTAACTCTTGTGTCAGGAGAAATATGAGCAATTTCCGCACTGATTTTATGAGCCAGTTGTTTTGTGCCATCCCACATAGTGTCATAAACAACAGTAATTTGATTTTCCTGATAGTTTTGTGCCCATTCGTAATATTTTTCTACGATTTGTAATGGGTTATCTCTCCAAATTGAGCCATGGCTTGTGGCAATAATATCAATTGGAATGTTAAGAGCTTGTATTTCTTCAATTTTCTTTTTCACAAGGGGAGAAAAGGGTGATAAAATGTTGGCATAATACTTTATTGCTTCTTCCCAAAGCTTGCACTGGTCGGCTTTGTCGTTAAATAATTCTTCCACTGCATAATGCTGTCCGAAAGCATCGTTGGAAAAAAGAATATTATCTCCTGTTAAATAAGTAGCCATGCTATCGGGCCAGTGAAGCATTTTCATTTCCACGAAAATAAGTTTTTTGCCGTTTCCTATATCAATGGAATCTCCTGTTTTAACAACTTTATAATTCCATTCAGGATGATGATATTGCCCTGTAAGAGATTTTACACCATTGGCTGTGCAGTAAATAGGAGTGTTTGGTATTTTCTCCATTAAAGCGGGCAAAGAACCGCTATGGTCAACTTCTCCGTGGTTTGCAACAATAAAATCAATTTTGTTTAAATCGATTTCTTTTTCTAAGTTATCAATAAATTCTGTTGAATGAGGTTTCCAAACAGTGTCAATAAGAACAGTTTTTTCTTCCTTTATTAAATAAGCATTTTGGCTTGAGCCGTGGTTAATTGAATAATCTGCTCCATGAAAAGATTCTAATTCCCAATCCATAAAACCTACCCAATAAACATTATTTTTAATATGTTTTTTCATGATCAAATTCCTCCTAAGTATTTCTTTAATGAAAATAAGTTTTGAAATATATATAGATTTAATAATTTTTATAATTTGATTTATTATATTACGATTTGAAAAATATATTTATAAATTAAAAAATATTTATTACAGACGTTAATGCCAGAAAAATAAATTTAAATAACGTCTTTAAACCATAAGAGACCGTTTCGAGTTTTGTAACATTAAAAACCCGAAACGGTCTCAAAAAATTATTGTTCTACGTCAATGCATCCTGATGGAAATTCGGGGGAACAAACTGTATCCTCAGCATTTTCAATTACTATGTCCTCTTCTTTTTTTTCGATTTCTTTTGTTTCGTTAGACAATTTTTTATCTTCAGCCATAAGAAGTCCTCCTAACTTTAATTAAACAATAAATTAAATAACATTTGCACATTTAAATTATACCACTTATTTCCCTTAACTTCAATATGATAAATATGACTTTTGAAAAATAAGTTTGTATCCTTTTATTTAACTGATACAAAATTATTATCCTTTATAAAAAACCTCCAAAGAAAATCCTTCGCTTCTTCCGCATAATCAATGCCAATTCTTTTAGAACAAACCACGTCAAAGTTTTCATTAATGCCTTCTTTGAGATAGAGGGTGTCACCGCACAAGTCTTCACCGTTTAGAGATTTATCTATTAAAAGTGCTTTACACAGTTTTCCGGGACCGTTGGTTAAGTTTTTAATTTGATTTTTATTTAGCTGACAATAGCTTTTGTTATATCTGTTTTTAGCCATTTCTTCTGTTCCTGTCAGCGGCTCTACAGCCCTTATTAAAACGGCTTGAGGGATACCTTCTTCTCTTGTTACTATATTAAAACAATAATGCATGCCGTAAATGATAAAAACATAAGTAAGCCCCGGCTTTCCATACATAACTTCAACTCTCTTTGTTTTTTTGCCCCCATATGAATGAGCCGCTTTGTCTTCGATGCCCATATAAGCCTCTGTTTCAACTATTTTAGCGGAAAGTTTTTGTCCGTTTACTTCATGCACAAGAGTTTTTCCTAAAAGTTCTTTGGCAACTGTTAATGTATCTCTGTTGTAAAACTCTCTTTTTATCATTTTTATTATTGCACTCCTTGATCTATAATAATTTTTTATTGTTAATATAATGTCTTAATTATATTAATTTTATTATGAAAATAAAAGTTTATATTTTTAAAATCATAAAAGCGTCATATTCACATATTAAAACTATGTGCGTTATGACGCTAAAAGTTATTTATATTTTGTTAGCTGTGCATCCCTTTAATTTTAAAATAAAACTAAGCTCTGCCTAAATATTCGCCTGTTCTTGTATCGATTTTAACCTTTTCATTTTGGTTGATAAACAAAGGAACATAAATCGTTGCTCCAGTTTCAACAATCGCCGGTTTAGTAGCCCCTTGAGCTGTGTTGCCTGCAAAACCCGGTTCTGTTTCTGTAATTTCAAGCTCAACAAATAGTGGAGGTTCAATACCGAAAACTTGTCCTTCATAGGAAAGTATTTTTACCATATCATTTTCTTTAACGAACTTGAGAGTGTCGCCGATTTCATCTTCATTAACAGCAATTTGTTCATAATTTTCCACGTTCATAAAATGGAATAATGAGCCGTCATTATAGAGATATTGCATATCCTGTCTATCAATATGTGCTCTTTGCATTTTTTCTGTGGGTCTAAAGGTTTTTTCAATTGCTGCCCCTGTTTTAAGATTTTTAATTTTTGTACGAACAAAAGCGGCGCCTTTACCCGGTTTAACATGCTGAAATTCAAGAACAACAAAAATGTCTCCCTCATATTCAACTGTAACACCATTTCTAAACTCACTTGCAGAAATCATTTATAATCCTCCTTGTAATAAAACTTACCTCGTAATAGTTTAAATTAAAACTTTGTATTGTGCAATAGCTTAATTAAAAAAAGATAGAAAAACGTAAATATTAAATACTAAATCTATAAATAACATACATCCTGCCAATATTTATCATAGAAATTAGTATTAATTTTTTTCAAAAGCATTTAAAGCAAGAATATAACCCTTATAGCCAAAACCGCACATTTGCCCAATGCAAGAGGCTGCTGTTACAGATTTATGTCTAAATTCCTCTCGTTTGTGTATATTTGAAAGGTGAACCTCTATTGTGGGAATATCAATTGAGGCTATTGCATCTCTTAGTGCATAGCTATAGTGGGTAAATGCACCGGGGTTAATTATAATTCCGTCTTTTTTTTCAAAATAACATTGTTGAAGCTTGTCTATAATGGCACCTTCAAAGTTGCTTTGAAAAAACTCAACTTCAATATTCATATTGTCAGCGGCATTTTTTATTTCTTTGTTTATATCATCAAGGGTAAAACTGCCGTAAACACCTTTTTCTCTAATGCCTGTGAAATTAAGATTAGGGCCGTTAATTATACAAATTTTCATTATATTCCTCCAATTTATTTATTATTGCATTTATGTTTTGAGATATGTTTTTTGAACTTACATCTATTTTTATATCGGCATATTTTTCATAAAGAGGAAGTCTTTGTTCCAAAAGAGTTTTAATTTTTCCTAATTTATTGTTTCCTTGCAAAAGAGGTCTTGAATTATCTTTTCCAATATTGTTTAAAATGTTTTCAGGAGTTGATTGAAGATAAACAACAATTCCGTTTTCCTTAAGCTTTTCCATATTGGAAGGATTTTTTATAATTCCGCCCCCTGTGGCAACAACAAGGTCTTGTTTTAAAGAAATCATATTTGCGGTTTCAGTTTCTTTTTGTCTGAAATAGTCCTCGCCTTTTTTTTCGAAAATTTCAGTGATTTTCATATTTTCAGCTTCTTCAATATATAAATCTGTATCTATAAATTTTTTATTAAGAATTTTGCTAAGCTTTTTGCCAAAGGTGGTTTTTCCGCTCCCCATAAATCCTATTAATATAATATTTTTATGCATTGTTTTTTCCTTTATAATAATCTTCAAATAAGTTTTTAAATTCAAGGGCTTTTTCATTGTTAATGGTTAAATCGTTCCAAATTTCAAAAGAGGCAATTCCTTGATAAATAAGCATATCAAAACCGTTAACAGCCATGCAATTCATTTTTCTTGCGTCTTTTAAAAACTGTGTTTCCCAAGGTGTATAGATAATATCGATTGCAGCTTCGGTGTTTTTAAAAAAGTCAATGTTTTTTACTGGGCTTTCTTTGTTGTTTTCTCCCATTCCCACAGAGGTTGTCTGAAAAACGATTTGCGGATTTTTTATATCCATAATGTTTTCAAAGTCAAGTGTATGTATATCTCCTTTAAAGTCATTTTTTATAAGGTTTTTAATTCTTTTTGCATTATCTATTGTTCTGTTAACAATATAAATTTCTTTTGCTTTTTTTTCAGCTGCTAAAACTGCCGCAGAGTTGGCAGCACCGCCTGCGCCTAAAATAACAACTGTTTTTTCTGTTATTTCAATTTGGTTAAGCAAAAGAGTTTTTTCTAAACCTAAAATGTCTGTGTTAAAGCCTTTAAATCCGTCTTCAATTTTTTTTAAAGTGTTTACAGCACCAATCTTTTTTGCTGTTTCGTCTATCTCTTTAATATATTTCATAACAGAAATTTTGTGAGGAACCGTAACATTAAGCCCTTGAACATTAAGGCTTAAAGATGATAAAACAGCATTTTCAAGCTCTTCATTTTCCACCCTAAAGGGGACGTAAACAGCGTCTATATTATTTTCTTTAAAAAGTGTTGTTTGTAAAACCGGGGAAAAGCTATGTTCAATGGGATTTCCTATAATCCCAAAAACTTTTGTTTTTCCGTTTATGCTTTCAATTATATTCATTTTGAATTGCTCCTTTTGTATAGCTTTAAAACATAACTTTCCATTCCCCTTTTAACCTTTGTTATCAGCTGGTCACGGCTTGAGATGGGTTTTGTTAAAACAGATAAAACACCTGCATTACGGGCGCAGTAAACGTCTGTAAAAACTTGATCTCCAACAAGAACAGTTTCTTCTTTTGTTACTCCTAAATGAGAAATGGCATCTAAAAGTTTTTTTGAGCCTGGTTTTCCTGCCCTATAAATTGCGTGAGTTTTCAGTTTTTCATTAAATCTTTCAACTCTTTTTTTGCTGTTGTTGGAAAGAAGACAAATCTTATATCCCGAGTTTCTAAGGTTATCGAAAAATTCAATTATATCTTCTGCGGCATCAGGCTCGTCAAAGGGAGCCACAGTGTTATCTATATCAAAGAAAATGGCTCTGATTCCTTTTTTTTCGAAAACTTCAAAGGGAAGATGAAAAATACTGTCGACATAAAAATCGGGAAAAAATCTTTTAAACAAACAAAAACCCTCCTTAAACGCTTTTTAAACATTATATTTCTTTGAGGACTTTAAGTCAAATAATTTAAAAAAAGACCTTGGTTTTTCCTTTTTAAAATAAGGAAAGACTAAGGTCTATGTACTATTTTCTTGCTTGAGCAAGGCTTTCTTCAACGGCAGAAAGTATAACATTTGCTGTTACAGAACTGTCCGTTATTTCAATGTTTGAGGTTTGTTCGTCAATTATGTTTTGCGCAATTTCTTCGCCCACTGTTTCAAAAAGCGGATAAAACACAGGAAGGGATTGGCTTTTATCTATAATGTTTACGGCAACAATTTTCCTTTTATCAACCCTCACCTGAACATCTGCTTTGCCGTTTTCAATTTTTATTTCACTTGTGTATACCCCCGGGTTATAAAGGGCTGTTGCGTTTGAAAACTTTCCTGCTGCAAAATAAACAAGACAAACAATAATTATTACTCCCAGCACGGCAAAAACAATCGTTCTTATAAGTTCCTTAAGCTTAATTACCATAAATTTATTTGACATAATACTCCCCCGTAAAGTCTATTTGATATATTTTATTTAACATAGTCCTTAAATATGCTTGCAGGCCTTTCTTTAGACGTGTATCATAGTGTAAAGATACGGTTTGGTTTATTTTTTCTGGTAAAATATTTGTTATAGAGAATATATTTGTGGATGTGGTTTTAACAAAAAAATTAAACTGTCTTTTAAAAGGTGGATAAAATTAATAAAAACTAAAGTTTTAAAAGATTGTATTTATTTAAAAATCAGTTAAAAGAGCAGAAAACTTATTTTAGCTCTATTAACTTTACGGAGGTGTTTTAATGGGACTTAAATTTATTTTAGGCAGGGCAGGCAGCGGCAAAACCACCCTTGCCCTAAAGCAAATTTCTGAAAAACAGGAAAATAATCCTGAGCATAATTTAATTCTTATGGTTCCCGAGCAGTTTTCTCTTCAGGCGGAAAAAGATATAATTAAAGAAACAAAGGGCAGGGGGATAATGCAGGCAAAGGTGTTAAGTTTTCACCGTCTTGCTTATACAGTTTTTAAAGAAACAACAATGCCTAAAAATGTAAACTTAACGGACATAACAAGAACAGTGGCTCTTAAAAAAATTGTTATAGACCTTAAGGAGAAGTTTTTATATTTTAAGACAGCCGCTGAAAAACAAGGTTTTATGGAGCAGCTTAAGCTTACAATTACAGAACTTTTTGGATATTGTATTTCGGAAGAAAACCTTTTCGAACTTATTGAAAAAACAACGGATAACCCTGTTTTAAAAGATAAGCTTAAAGATTTATATTTGATATATTCAAAATATAAAGAGTTTCTTGAAGATGGTTTTGTTGCATCGGAAGAAACCCTTGACATACTTTATCACCGCCTTGAAAAAAGTAACCTTATTGGCGGTGCCCACATATGGCTTGATGGGTTTTATGGCTTTACGCCCCAGGAATTTAAAATAATTGAAAAATTAATTTGCAGGGCTGCAAGTGTAACAATTGTATTAACAATGGATGAATATGCTCTTAATAAAAATGATTTGCCTATGACCCATGTGTTTTTTGAAACGAAAGATACATATTTAAAGCTGTCAGAGCTTGCGAAAGATTGCGGAGCTGCCATAGAAAATACAATACTTAATGAACAAAAACGGTTTAAAAACAATGCTCTTTCGGCTCTTGAAAATGAGTATACAAAAAGCTTAATCAAAAGGCAAAATGAACACGAAGGCATAGAAGTTTTTGCGGCTTCAAATATATTTTCAGAGGCAGAATATGTCGCTTGGCAAATTACTAAACTTGTAAGAGATAAAGGTTTTAGATACAGGGATATTGCTGTTCTTGCCGCATCATTATCCGACTATGAAGATGTTTTGCGTATAACAATGAACGAATGTAAAATTCCTTTTTTTATGGACATTAAACATGAAACAGAAAATCACCCTCTGACAGAGTTTGTTAAAGGCATGATTGAAGCTGTGCTTTATAACTTAAGCTTTGACAGTGTTTTTTCATTTTTAAAAACAGGGCTTTCTCCCATGGAAAGAGATGATATAGAGGTTTTGGAAAACTATTGTCTTGCTTATGGCATAAAAAGCTATAAATGGAAAGCAGAAAATTGGAGCTATGGTTTTACAAATAACAACAACAGTGAAGAATATATTAAAATAAACAGCTTAAAAAATGAGTTTTTAGAAATCTTATCACCTTTTATTTCCATTGACACTAAAAAAAACTATACGGTGTCAGAATTTGCTGAAAAAATATTTGAGGTTTTTGAAAAATGTCAAATAGAATTAAGGCTTAATGAAATGGTGAAAAAAATGATTGGAAACGGCAATCTGGATAAAGCCATGGAAACAAAACAGTGTTGGAATATTATTGTGGACACAATTGATGCTCTTGTTCTTCTTTTAGGAGAAGAGAAGTTAAAACTAAAAGATTTTTATGAACTTTTTGAAAGCGGCATAACAGCAGGCAAACTTAAAATTATTCCTCCCGCCCTTGACAACATAACAATTGGAAATATAGAACGAACACGTCTTCCGAAAATAAAGGCTCTTTTTCTTATAGGTGTTAACGACGGGGTTATACCCTCGGTTTCAGGAGCAGAGGGGCTGTTTTTAGATGATGAAAGAAGTGTTTTGGAAAGTTTAGGTGTAAATCTTGCCCATGATAATGTAAGACGTGCATTTGAGGAAAACTTTCTTATTTACAGCTCAATAACAAAGGCCTCCAACAATTTATTTATCACTTACAGCGCAGGAGATTTAAGCGGAAAAACTCTTCTTCCCTCAACAATAATTCAAAAAATTCAAAGAATATTTCCAAGTCTTCCTGTTAAAAACGAAGTTTCCCATGAGGATTTGTTTTCATTGCCTGCCCTTGCTTTTCATAGGCTGGGGGATGGGCTTAAAGCGGGAGAGGCTGCTTGGTCAACGGCTTTGGACTTTTTTGAAAACTCGCCGTTATGGAAAGAAAGAACAAAGCTTATAAAAGAAGGGCTTAATGCAGTAAGCCCAAAAGATTTTTTAAATGAAGAAACAAAGAAAAAGTTTTTCGGAGAAGTTTTATACACAAGTGTATCAAGACTTGAAAGGTTTTCTTCATGCCCCTATAGTTATTTTCTTACATACACAATGAAAGCAAAAGAAAGAAAGCTTTATGAAATAGGAACTCCTGATTTAGGTCTTTTGTTCCATTCGGTTTTGGAGGATTTTTCATACACATTAAAAGAAAACAATATTAATTGGAGAGAGCTTAACAAACCTCAGGTGTGTGAAATAATAGAAAAGTCTGTAGACAGACAGGCCCCTTCTTTGGTTAATGAAATTCTGCTTTCCACAGGAGCAATGAAATATCTTATTAAAAGACTTAAACGTATATGCATCCGTGCCGTTTGGACATTAACTTCTCATCTTAAAGATGGAAGCTTTGCTCTTGCCGCTTACGAGCTGAATTTTAGTGAGGGAGGAGTATTGCCGCCCATTGCCATTGAGTTTGAAAATGGTGATAAAATGTTTCTAACAGGAAAAATAGACAGGGTGGATATTTTAAAAGCTGACGAAACCACATTTGTAAAAATAATTGACTATAAATCAGGAAATAAAGATTTTAGCCTGCAAGAAGTTTATTATGGTTTGCAGCTTCAACTGCTTATATATCTGGATGCGCTTTTAAAAAACGGTCAGTCTATATTCGGAGATAATTTAATGCCTGCAGGTGTATTTTATTTTAAAATCAAAGACCCTATGATTATGGCGGAAGAAAGTATAGATTTTGAAGACATAGAGGAACTTTTAATGAAAAAATTAAAAATGAGCGGTCTTGTGCTTAATAACGAAAAGGTTATAAATGCCTTAGATACATCAACAGATAGAAAATCAAAAATAATACCTGTTGAGAGAAATGCAAAGGGTGGTTTTTCGGCTTCATCTTCATTGGCAGATGAAAAAATGTATGAAAGGTTAAGAGAATATTCCGTGGATAAAGCTAAAGAAATTGGAAAACGCATAAAGGATGGGGAAATATCTGTTAAGCCATATAGATTTAAGGGAAGAACCCCATGTGATTATTGTCAATATATAAGTGTGTGCGGTTTTGAAGAGGGGGAGAACTATACACGGCGAAACCTTAAAAACATAACTTCCAAGGAGGTTATGGAAAAAATAAAAGGTGATTAAAGATGTCAAGGTTTTTGCTATTAAGCTGTTATGTAAAATATATTTTGTTTATATTTTACATATTAGCTTATGAGTTATTTAATAAGAAAGGAAGTTTATAATGGGTTTTATAAGCGGATATGTTAATATTTTTCTTTTGTGTATTATTTTTTGGTTAGGAAAAAATGATATGACTTCTGCCGTTTATCAAATACCGGCGGTAATTGCAGTGGTTATAGGTTGGATTGCAACTATTAAATCAAATAAACAGGCTCATAAAAAGTAATGAGCCTGTTAAAAGAAAATATTATACAATCAAAATATATGTTTTTTATAATAGGTTAAGTGCAAGCACTTTGTAATGTGTTCTCCAAATAGACCAAGGTTTTAATTATTTTTATCTGTCTGTGAATTTATTAGGTTTACGTTTTTCCAAAAATGCTGTCATGGCTTCATATTTGTCGGCTGTGTCATAACAAGGAGCCGCATATTTTTCTTCGAGGAAAAAAGCAGAGGCTATATCAAGGTTTATTCCAACATTAATTGATTCCTTTGTTGCCCTTACAGCGTAAGGAGGCATTGAAGCTATTTCCATGGAAAGAGCAGTCACTTCCTCAATAAGCTTATCTTTTTCAACAACTCTTTGAACAATGCCAAGATTTAAAGCTTCATCAGCTTTAAAAATTCTGCCTGTGAACATAAGCTCTTTAGCCCTTGCAGGGCCTAAAATTCTTGCGGCAAGCTGTGTTCCGCCAAAACCTGAAATAATTCCAAGCTTAACAGGAGGCATACCAAATTTTGCATTGTCAGAAGCTATAACAATATCGCAAGAAAGGGAAATTTCCATTCCTCCGCCTATGGCATATCCGTTTATTGCTGCTACAACAGGAATTCGTAAGTTTTGAATTTTTAAACTTACACTGTGTCCAAGCTTTAAAAAATCTATAGCCTGTGTGCTTGTT
The DNA here is from genome assembly GCA_040772665.1 of Lachnospiraceae bacterium. Lineage (GTDB taxonomy): Bacteria > Bacillota > Clostridia > Lachnospirales > Anaerotignaceae > JAXGXT01. The sequence goes on from JAXGXT010000002.1 coordinate 154,996, forward strand.
AAATCACGTTCTTCTTTTATGTCACCGCCGGCAGAAAAAGCCTTGTCGCCTGCACCGGTTAAAACAACGCAAAGAATATCCATATCATTTTGGGCTTTATTAAGGCATTCAAGAAGTTCTTTTAAAGTTTGTGTTGAAAGTGCGTTTAATGTTTCCGGACGGTTAATGGTTATCCAAGCAACATTTTCTTTTTTCTCATATAAAATATAATCCATTTTCTTCACCTCTTAAATTATTCAGGATATTTAATTCCAAAGTAGTCATAACAGTTTTTTGTGGCAATTCTGCCCCTTGGTGTTCTTTGTATATATCCCAGCTGAATTAGGTAGGGTTCATATACATCTTCTATGGTTTCCGCATCTTCATCTAAAAATGCCGCAAGGGTATCAAGTCCAACAGGCTTTCCGCAGAATTTTTCAATCATTGCCATAAGCATTTTTCTATCAATGTTATCAAGCCCCATTTTGTCAACATCAAGAGCATCAAGGGCATGAGTTGCCGCTTCAATAGTAATATCTCCGTCATATTTCACTTGAGCAAAATCTCGAACACGTTTTAGAAGGCGGTTTGCAATTCTTGGGGTTCCTCTTGAGCGCCTTGCAATTTCTTCGGCACCCTTATCATCAATTTCAACTCCGTATATATCTGCAGAGCGTTTTATAATGGTTTTAAGCTGTGATATGTTATATGGTTCAAGTCTTTGAATAACCCCGAATCTATCCCTTAGAGGTGCTGTGAGAAGCCCTATTCTTGTTGTTGCGCCTATAAGAGTAAATTTGGGTAAATCAAGACGAACACTTCTTGCGCCTGCGCCTTTTCCTATAACAATGTCGATAACAAAATCCTCCATTGCAGGATATAAAATCTCTTCAATCATTCTGTTAAGCCTGTGAATTTCATCTATAAAAAGAATGTCACCCTCTTCAAGACCGTTTAGTATTGCCGCCATATCACCGGGGCGCTCAATTGCAGGGCCTGATGTGGTTTTTATATTAACATTCATTTCTTTTGCAATTATATTTGAAAGGGTTGTTTTTCCAAGACCCGGAGGGCCGTATAGAAGAACATGGTCGAGGGCTTCTTTTCTTTGAATGGCAGCTTCTATAAAAATCTTAAGGTTATTTTTAACGCTTTCCTGACCTATATATGTTTCAAGGGTTTGAGGTCTTAACTTTGGTTCAATTTCCAAGTCTTCCTCTGCAAACCCTGTGGTAATAATTCTTGTTTCCATTGGTTTTTCTCACCGCCTTACTTTATTATTTTTTTAAGGGCGGTTTTTAAAATTGCCCCTGTGTCCATACCTTCAAAAGAAATTCCTTTTAAAGCAGTAACAGCTTCTGTTCGTGAATATCCAAGAGCCAAAAGTGCCTCTAAGGCTTCGGATTTTTCGTTTTTTAATGAGGAGTCAAATTCGGTTTCTGTGTTTTCATCAAGGCTGTTAAGGAAATCCGAGTTTTTAAACTTATCTTTAAGTTCAATTATAAGCCTTTGAGCAGTTTTTTTACCAACACCGGGGGCTTTGCTTAAAGCTTTAATGTCTTCACTTACAATTGAAAGAATAATTTCCCCTGAGCTCATGCTTCCAAGAATGTTAAGAGCACCTTTGGGGCCTATTCCCGAAACAAGAAGAAGTTTGTTAAACAGTTCCAAATCTTCCTGTTTCAAAAAGCCATAAAGGTTTATACCGTCATCTTTGATATTCATATATGTATAGATTTTTATATTATTTTGAATAGGGGGGAGTGAGGAAATGGTTTTGGGAGAAACAAAAACTCTGTAACCTATCCCTGCTGTTTCAATAACAATCCAAGTTTCATCAATATATTCAAGGGTTCCTTTAATATAGGAAATCATAAAATTCCACCTTTCTAAAGGCACTAAACTATTTAATTATAACGTACACAGGTGTAAATCTCAAGCCATTTAGTTTTGGATTAGGAATAAATAACAAGAATAAAGGTATACTTTACCATATATAAAATTACAGTTATCTTAAAAATATTGATTTTTATTATAAATCAATATAAAATTAGAATATAAAGACATAAACCTTTATATTAAGGAGGTAATGATTATGAAACGTTATTTAAAACCGATTTTAGCTGTTGTAATAATATCACTTTCTTTTACAATATTTTCGGCCTGTGGTGAAAAAGAAGCAAATAACACTCCTGCACCACCAACAGAAACAACAGATTTGGACAATACCGAGGAGCCTAAAAAAGAAGATAGTGAAGAAAACAATAAATCAGAATTTCTTAAATTTGAGCTTGGAAATGATATTGGAAAAACCGTTGTTAAACTGTCTTTTAAAGCCCAAGAAGGGGACGATTGGACAGAAATAAAACTTTTTGAGGATGTATGGCAGTCAGGATTTATAATTCCTGTTGAGGTTGAACTTAAAAACAAAAAAAATCCTGAAAGCGGGTGGTATATACGTACAGTTTTTGAAGATGGCACTGAAGAACTATTTGAAGGTGTTAAGCTTACAGAAGGAAGCTCTGTTATATTAACAGAGGAAGGACCTGTTTATTAAAATTTAAACCTTAAGGCATAAGAAGTGGCATCTGAAAAGTTACAGATGCCATTTTTTTATTAGCTATATAAAATTAAGAAATGCAGGAATAAGCCCTATTATAAAGCCTAAAACACCGCCGACAGCTGTTATAGCTTTAAGTTCTTTGTTTACGATTGATATTATGAGTTCTTCTGTATAGGCAGTGCTGAAAGAGTTTATTCTTTCTTCAACTATTTTTGGAATGCTGAATGCTTCTAAAATTTTAGGAGCGGCTTTTGCAATAAAAATTCTATAAAAAGTAAAAAATGAATCTTTTATTGCAGATAATCTTTTTTCATTGATTTTTTTAAAGAAACTGCCTAATTCTTTTGATTTAAAGCAAAGTATTTTTTTAACAGAAAAATTGCAAATATTGTTCAAAGTACTCTCAGACAATATGGTTTTAACAAAAACGTCAATTATGGTTCTTATTTTTTCATCATAACCTTTATCCATACTTGTAAAAAAATGTGAAAGGGTTATATCCTCACTGTTTTTAAAGGTTAGCTTTAAGCTCTCAAAAACAAAAGATATACTTTTTTCAGAAAAAAGTTCTTTCATTAAAAAAGAAACAGAGCGGTTTATTGAATTTTCTCTAAGTTCACTTGTTAAAAGTGAAGCACCTTCCCCCACAGATATTTCAAGTGCTTTTTCAATTGCTATGCCTACGCATTTTTCAATTTCAGGTGAGTTTGCAGGGTTGTTAAAGTATGTGGTTAAGTTTTCAAGTATGCTTGCGTAAATATCATCAGGATTTATGAACATGCTCATAAATGGGCCTGTGAAACTTTGAACCATTATATTTATTTTTTCTTTCAGCAAGTTTTCTATTTCTTGATTTTCAGTTAGATTAATAAGAGAATTTACAACAATGGGAACTTTAATTGAAATATAATCTTTAAGTTCCTCAATGGAAGAATAAGAAAAGATTTCGCCTAAATTTCTTTCATCTTCTTTTAATGAAATTAAAAAAGTCCAAACTATTTTTACTAAAATTATATTAACAATAGAATTATTGCTTATATTTTCTTTATTTTTTAAAATAAAATTTTCTATTTTATCCAAATTTTTTTCATAATTAAGTTCTTTAATATCATTTTCTAAAATATTTGAAACTTTTATATAGATGGCGTTGGAAATATCTTCTTTAACATTTTCATTTAAAAGATTTTCTTTAAATTTTTCAAAAACAGAAATAACCATTTCATCAATATCTTCACTTTTTGAAAAGCCTTTTGTTTTTATCAAAGCTTCTTCAAAAGTAAGGTTACTATTTTTTAAGGAATTAAGAATTTTTTCCATTATACTTTCAAGACTTGAAACAACGGCATAATTAGAAAACCCCTCAAGAATCACTTCTTGAGTAAGAAGATAGTTCCCGACTGTATCTCCAAGAGTTGAGGCTATACGTGCTTTTTCTTTGGGGATAAGCCCGGGAGTAAAGGGAACTTTGTATTTGTTTAAATATACAGCTTCATGAGGGCGAAAAAGCATTTTTATGGCAAGCCAATTTGTGAAATACCCTATAATTCCGCCTGCAACGGGAGTTATAAACAGATTTACATTCATTTAAAGCATCCTTTTTTATAATTTAATAGTTTAAAAAGTTTCAGCATTAGTATATAAAATATAAAAATTAAAATTTGCAACCTAATTAAAGTTGGAGAATATTAATTCCCCAACTATTCGCTTTTAATTATGAAATTCAAAATACAGCATCAATGTTGTGCTTGATTATTCTTCCTCATCAGAACCGTCTTCATAATCTGAATCATCCATCAGCTCGTCTATTTCAACCTCGTTTATTTTATAAAGAAGTGTCATAAGACTGTCTGTGAGATGAACGTTTTCAACCTTTACATCTTCAGAAAGGTTAAGATCAACATGTGAAAAGTTCCATATTCCCTTTACACCTAATACAGCAAGGTTGTTTGCAACTGCGCTTGCTTGTGAACGGGGAAGAGTAAGGATGGCAACATCAACCTTGTTGTCTTTAACAAAGTTTTCCATCTCGTCAATATCGTAAACTTCAACACCTCTTATTGTCATTCCTATCAAACGTGGATTCACGTCAAAAACAGCAGTGATAACAAAGCCTCGTTTTTCAAAATTAGTGTAGTTAACAAGAGCCTGTCCTATATTTCCGCCGCCAATAACAATAAGGTTATAAACTTTATCAAGTCCTAAAATTTTTTTGATTTCACTGTGGAGATATTCCACGTTATACCCGTATCCCTGTTGCCCAAAACCACCAAAATTGTTAAGATCCTGTCTTATTTGGGATGCGGTTATATTCATTTTTACGCTTAGCTCCTTAGAGGAAATACGTACTATATCATTTTCCAGCAAGTCGCCCAAATATCTGTAGTATCTGGGAAGTCTGTTTATAACAGCTGCGGAAATTTTTCTTTCGTTATTCATTTAAAACCACCCCTTAATAAAATAGAGTATACCACTTTAAACAATTTAATGCAATGTTTTGCCTTTCATTTAGTAAATTTTTCTGCTATAATCACATTGTTTGGAAGGAGAGTTGTGCTATGGTTTTATCTTGTAAAGATATAAGCAAATCTTATGGTATTGACATAATTTTAGAGAAAATTACTTTTAATATAGATGAAAAAGAAAAGGCAGCGATTGTTGGTGTTAACGGGGCGGGGAAAACAACCCTTTTTAAAATTATTGCCGAGGAAATAAGTCATGACTTTGGCGAAATATTTATTAAAAAGGAAATAGAAATCGGCTATTTAAAGCAAAACCCGGTTGTTGAAGGCACCAAGACAATTTATGAAGAAACATTGACTGTATTTGAAAAATTAATTGATATGGAAAACCGTCTAAGAAGCATGGAGCTTGAAATGGCAGCACTTCAGGATGAGGAATTGGAAAAACATATGTCTGAGTATTCCTTATTGCAGCATAGTTTTGAGGAAAGTGATGGATATGGATATAAAAGCCGCATAAATGGAGTGTTAAAAGGCCTTGGATTTAAAGAAGAAGATTTTAAAAAGCCTGTAGAGCTTCTTTCAGGGGGAGAAAAAACGAGAGTTCATTTAGGAAAACTGCTTTTATCAAAGCCTGACCTTTTGCTTTTGGATGAGCCTACAAACCATTTAGATATTGATTCTATCAGTTGGCTTGAAGACTTTTTAAAAGGTTATCAAGGCTCTGTTATAATTATTTCCCACGATAGATATTTTATGGATAAGGTTGTAACTAAAGTGGTAGAGATAGAAAACAAAAGATCTTATGTTTATGAAGGAAATTATTCTTTTTATGCGGCACATAAAGAAATAAACAGACAGGTTCAATTAAAACAATATAAAGATCAGGAAAAGGAAATAAAACGCCAGGAAGACATAATCAAAACTTTGCGTTCTTTTAACAGAGAAAAAAGCATCAAACGTGCTGAAAGCAGGGAAAAACTGCTTAACAAAGTTGAAAAAATACAAAGACCTGAAAATCTTCCTGAAAAAATGCGTCTTAATCTTACACCAAAAATAATAAGTGGAAATGATGTACTTTTTGCCGAGGATTTAAGCAAAAGTTTTCCCGACAGAAAGCTTTTTGAAAATATTTTCTTAGACATTAAAAGGGGAGATAAGGTTGCAATTATAGGCCCTAACGGGGTTGGAAAAACCACTCTTTTTAAAATGCTTTTAGGAGAAATCAAAAGCGACGGAGGGAAAGTGACATTTGGAAACAACGTTAATGTTGGATATTATGATCAAAAACAGGAAAGCTTTGATGAGAACAAAACTATTATTCAAGAAATTTCCGATACATACCCAACACTGACAAATGGTGAAATAAGAAATGTACTTGCGGCTTTTGTTTTTGAAGGAGATGACGTTTTTAAGCCTATAAGTGCTTTAAGCGGAGGAGAAAAGGGAAGGGTAATGCTTGCGAAAATTATGCTCGGAAAGTCTAATTTGCTTATGCTTGATGAGCCCACCAACCACTTGGATATGTTTAGCAAGGAAGTTTTGGAAAACGCTTTAAACAGATATGAGGGTACAGTTGTCTATATTTCCCATGACAGATATTTTATTAATAAAACAGCTGAAAAGGTTCTTGAACTTACGGAAAATGGTACAATACTTTACCTTGGAAATTATGATTATTATGTGGAGAAAAAAACCTTAAAAGAAACCGAGGAATTGCTTTTCGGTGAAAAGAAACCAATCGAAGAATTAAACCAGCCTGTTTCTGTTTTAAAACAAGAATGGCAAAATCAAAAAGAACAGCAGGCAAAAGAGCGAAAAATAAAAAATATGATTTTAAAAGTTGAAGAAGAAATTGAAGAAACGGAAAAAAAGGTTGAAAATCTAAATGAAAAATTAAATTTACATGAATTTTCTTCTGATGCTGAAAAGATTAATGAAATTTTTGAGGAAAAAACACAGGCAGAGGAAAAACTTGCAAAGCTGATTGAAGAATGGGAAGAACTTTCTTTAAAAGAAATATAATTTATAAAAAAACTTTAATTTTATTTATTTTTTAAATAAAAGATATTCCTTTAAAAAAGAGAAAAGCTCAAGTTGTTTTGAGCTTTTCTCTTTTTTATTATTATTATGTTTTTTAACGGCTTTCTTTTCTTTTTACAGGAGTGCAGCTTCCATCTTCTTCAACTATGGTTATTCTTTCAAGGGTTGCCCTTGCGTTTTCTCTAAAGGCCGTGATGAATTCTTTTCTTAAAAAATCTCTTTCTGAAATTTCTTCGTTTGTAAGTCCAACTGTTTTTGCCTTGTGCGCAAGCTCGTTAATTCTTGCAAGCCTTGCTGTTTCTTCTATTTCATTCATAATAAATCTCCCTAAATTTGAATTTCTGTGTTAACAAGGTTATATGGTTTTTCTTTTCTTAAAATTGCAGAAATTCCATTAAGCGCCTCAACACTCATATTTATTCTTACGCCGTATGTTTGTGTTCCAACATGGGGTGTAACCACCACATTGCTGCAGGCAAGAAGTTCCTTGCTTACCTTAGGCTCAAACTCAAAAACATCAAGTCCGGCACCTTTTAAAGTTCCGTTATTAAGAGCCTCAACCAATGCACTTTCTTTAACAATAGGGCCTCTTGCAACATTTATAAGATAAGAGCCTTTTTTCATTTGAGCAAAACGTTTCTCATCAACTAAGTGATGACTTTCCGGGGTGTAAGGCATATTTAAAGATATGCAGTCGCATTTTTCAAATATTTCATCAAGTGTCATATATTCCACATTAAGTGATTTTTCAATTTCGTCACTTAATTTACGGGTGTTGTGATAGTAAATTTTCATTCCCAAAGCCTGTGCTTTTACCGCTATTGACTTGCCTATTCTTCCAAGACCGATTATTCCCAAAGAATGGCCGAAGATTTCGGTTGCTGAATCATCAAAAGCTGAACGCTCCCATTTACCTTCTTTCATTATTTTGTCGTAATAAGAAACATTTCTCATGGATGAGGCAAGAAGGGCAATTGCAAGTTCTGCCGTTGCTTCTGTAACTGTGTTTGGTGTATTTATTACAGCTATATTTTTTTTGGAGGCATGTTCAACATCAATGTTGTCATATCCAACTCCAAGGTTTCCGATTGCTTTAAGATTTTTCCCCGCATCAATAATTTCTTTATTAACTTTAGAAGAAATGGTAAAAAGAACTTCAAAATCGGCAATATTATTAATTATTTCCTCCTTTGAAAAGAAGCCTTTTTCCTTTGAGGGATGGGTGAAGTCAAGGGTTTCTTTAAAGGTTTCTTTAATTTCGTCAGGTATCCATTGTGTAACAAGCACTTTTGATTTCATAGTATTATTCCTACCTTCCAATTAAATACTAAGCTGTATTTTAATATATTTATTTTAGTTATGCAAATAAAGTTTAATTTTTAACTGCTTTTGAATTATTTTTTCCAAAGACCGTGTTTGCTGCAAAAGAAATAAAAACTGCCTTTTGAAAGCTTTGGAAAACGGGTTTCAGAGCTTTGTTCAGGGTAAAGACGTTCAAGTATAATTTTATTATCACTTATAAAAATTATAAAACTTATATAATGTGATTTTTCCATTTCATGGGGTATGGTTATATAACACTCATTGTCTAAAACCTCTATATTTATGGTGTGGTTGTTATCAGCCTGTTTTGCTTTAAGGGGAGAAAGCTTTCTTCCGCAGCAAGATAAGTAAGCACTTGAAGATGAAGTGAGTATGTTTCCACAAGCAGGGCATACATAAATTTTAATTCTTTTCAGGTTTCCTGCATCTGAAATGTTAGGCTCTAAATCTCCCAAAAGTATCTTTTCTATATCAACATTTAAAACATCTGAAAGCTGGTGAAGAACTGAAATGTCAGGGCATCCCATGCCACGTTCCCATTTTGAAATTGTTTTGTCGCTTATATTCATGGTTTGTGCAAGCTGTTTTTGAGTCATATTTTTTTCTTTGCGCAGTTTAAAAATCAGCTTTCCAACCTTTTCGCAGTCCATCTATACACCTCGCTTTAAGCATTTTAAAGCTTATTCTTTTTTACCTTCCATAGTTTGTTTTACAATGCTTTCCATAAACTCTCCAGACAAAGCGCCTTCCACATAGCCGAAAATCTCGCCTGTGTTATCAAACATGAATGTTGTAGGGAAGGAGTAAATGCCATATTTCTCAAAGATTTTTCCGCCTTCATCAAAAACAACAGGAAAAGACAAATTATTGTCTGAAAGGAATTTTTTAATTTCTTCTTCGCTTCCTTCTCCTGCAAAATGAGGAGCGGCAATTCCAAGAACAATTAAATCCTTTTCATTTTTCTCATATTTTTCATATAAGGCTTGAATTTCAGGCATTTCCCCTCTGCAAGGAGGGCACCAAGTTCCCCAAAAGTTAAGAAAAACTGTTTTGTCTTTATAATCTGAAAGTGTATGAACATTTCCAAACTGGTCTGTTAATGTAAAATCATATTCCCATGCCAAGTCGTTATTTTGAGTTTCTTCCTGAGTTTCCTTTGGAGGGGAGGTGTCCTCCTCAAAATCTTTATTTTCGGAAGGATTGTTTTGGTTTGTTCCTATTGATGAAAGGTAATTTGTTATTCCATTCATATATCCTGTTAATGTCATTGTTCCCATTAATATTAATAAAATTGCCCCTGCTTTAACGGAATATTTAACAACATTTTGATGCTTTTTAAAAAAGCTTAAAACAGTTCCCGTAAATAATCCCACAGCAAGAAAAGGTATTACAAAACCTGCGGTATATGAACCTATAAGAAAAAACGCCTTTAAGGCATTGCCTGAAGAACCTGCCATTAAAAGCACACTGCCTAAAATTGGCCCTATACATGGTGTCCATGCAAAGCTGAAGGTAAAACCTAAAAAAAGTGCTGTTACAGGCCCCATTGCAAGGCTGTTTATGGAAAATGGAAGTCTGCGTTCTTTTTCAAGGGTTTCAGACTGACCAAACACATTAAGTTGGTAAAGCCCAAACATTATCATTATAATACCGCTGATTTTTGCAAACAAAATGCGGTTTCCGCTGAAAAATTTGCCAAGGGCAGTAAATCCAAAACCTAAAATAAAGAAAGCTCCGCTTATTCCAAGAACAAAAAAGAAAGTGTTAAGCATAATTTTAGCACGAGGATAAAAAATTCTTCCCTCAGCATCAATCTCCTTTGAACCTCCTGCAAAATAGCTTACGTAAAGAGGAAGAAGGGGAAGAACACATGGTGAAAAAAAGCTAAGCAACCCTTGAAAAAAAACAGTTATGGCAGGAATGCTCATTTCAACAGAAAAAGGCATAAGGCATCTCCTTTCTAAAATTAATTATCCTTGAAAATTTCGTTGCTGATATCAAAAAGTGTTTTGTTTTCAAGGTTTTGGTTGCATAGGAAATCCAATTCTGAAATAATTTCTGACATAACATCACTTACTTTTAATGCCGTAGTGCAATCGGCATCAGTGTTTCCGCTGAAACGGTTAATTTCAGCAAATTTAACATTTAAAGCATTTGCTATCTGTTTTAATGTAATATCACGACTGTCTTTAGAAAAAAAATACCCGCCTAAAGCACCTTCTTGTGTTTCAATAATTTCCGCAGTTTTAAGTTTTGCCATAATTTTTCTTATTCTTGCAGAGTTTGTAGAAATACTTTTTGAAAGGTTGCTGCTGGAAATAACGGTTTTTTCATGGTTTAGGTAAACAAGTGCGTGTATTGCAACGCAAAAATCACTATTCATCTAAGACTTCACCGCTTTCAGTTTCGTAAGTCCATGCAATTATGCCCCCCAAATCATACACGTTGTTATATCCAAGGTCGGCAAGTTTTTGTGCGGCACTGGCACTTCTGTTTCCTGAACGGCAATAAACGATTATATTTTCATCAAAGTCCGAAAGTTCAGCGGGAGGGGAATCTTTTATTGTTTCATTTGGAATTAAAATTGCGTTTGGTATTCTTTTTTCCAAATATTCAGCTTCTGTTCGAACATCAACAAGAACCGCCCCTTCATCAAACATATCTTTTGCTTTTTCGGCTGTTATTTTTTCATAGGAAGAAGTTTTATTTTCAGAAGAACTTTTTTCACCACAGGCAGAGAATACGAAAAGGGAGATAAAAGTTAATAAAAATAAAATAATTTTTTTCATTATATCACCTCTGATAACTGTAATTAACAAGATTACATTTATTAAAGTTTATCACATGTGAATAAACCCGTCAATACAAATAGAATAAATAGGAATTAAGGTTTTAGTAAATAAATCTAGAATATTAGGGTTGCCTTAAGGCAGGTTAAGCAGGAATGCCCCAGTATATAGTGTCTTGATTTGTGGGGATGAAATTCTCAGAGTTTCAGCATGCTTTAATAAAAAAATACAGTTTAGAAGCATAGTCTCTAAACTGTATTTTAATTATTGTTTATTAATCGTACTCAACTATTCCAAGGGTTTTATCACCTGTTTTTGCTTTTTCAAGAAGTGCGGAAGCCATTTTTTTAAAATTGTTTCCAGAAGAGGTTGCTCCAGATACTGTGTCAATGTTTTCATCTGTTTGAGAAGATAAAAAATCGGCGGCATAAGTTCTTGTATATCTGTTTGGATATGTGCCTTTAAGCGGGTTCATGTTTCGCATGTATGCTATGTCCCATGATTTAATAAATCCGCTGCTGTTTTTAGCGTTATATTCAACCGTAACAATTTTGCTGTTGCTTACACGTATTGTAACAAATTCTTTCCAGTCATGGCTGTAGTCTGACATTTCAACAGTATAAAATCCGTCTACAAGCTTTTCTTTTTTGCCGCTGCAGGCTGTCATTGAAAAAGGAATTGTCAAAACTATAAAAAATAACAAGATTTGTTTTATTTTATTCATTATGCATACCTCCTTCAAAACTTGATCTAAGTTTAAAACGAGATGACATTTGCTCAAGACCTTGTGCCTGATTTGCCATGTCGTCACTTAAAGCAGCAACATTTTTGCTTGAGTCAAGGTTTTGCCTTGCAATAAGTGAAATTTTAGAAATGTCATCAGAAACGTTTTCAAGGCTTGCCTTTTCGTTGCTTACAAGCTTTGCTAAATCTTCTGTTATTTCATATGTTTGTTTTGAAATATCCGTAAGTTCGTTTAAGAAACGAGCTGTAAGATTAGCAAACTGAGAACCTTCTTCTATAGCCTGTTGAGAAACCTTTATCATCTGTGCTGTGCGCTTTGAAGAATCGGCACTCTTTTCGGCAAGATTTCGTATCTCGTGTGCAACAACGGCAAAACCTTTGCCTGCGGCACCTGCGTGTGCGGCTTCTACGCTTGCGTTAAGAGCAAGAATGTTTGTTTGAAAGGCAATGTCTTCAAGGAAGTTTGCAATCTTAGTTATTTCAACTGCATTATGATTAATGTTTTCCATGGCTTTAAGGGTGTTTATCATTTGCTCATCACCCATCGAAAGCTTATCCATAGACTGTTCCATCAATACTCGTGCTGTTTTTGCATGTTCATCAACAATGGTAATATCTTTTGCCATTGAGTTCGTTTCTTCTAAAAGTCTGTCTATTGATACAGATTGATGGTCTGAAGATTGATTCATTGAAAATGCACTATGAGACACTTCTTTAGCTGCATTGCTAAGTGTTTCCGCAGACTGCTGAAGTTCTGTTATAAGCTGGTTAAGGAAATCTGTTATGCTGTTTATAGAATCTTTCATTATAACAAAATCTCCTGAAAAATTACCGCTTACATTAACATTAAGATCACCATTTGAAAGCTGTGAAAGGGCTTTTTCAAGTTCTGACATATATCCGTTTAAATCCTCAATTGTAAGACGAAGAGCATTTGAGAGGGTTTGCGCCTCATCATTTGTTTCAATAATTTCAACAGGACTTTTTAAATCGCCAACAGCCAGCTTTTCTATTCGTTCTGTTACAATTCCTAAAGATTTGGAAATCTTTCCTGAAAAACGTATTACAAACCATAAAGCAAGCAGTGTTAATGTAAAAATAATTCCTATGTTAACAGCCACCGATAATTTTACAATGCCTGTGAAGTCTGATTTTGGTGTCATAATTGCAAGATACCAGTTGGCACCCCTTACGGGAACATGGACGACAAGTGTGTCTTTTCCATCAATGGACACAGATTCTGAGCCTAATACTCCCTGTTTCATTGTGTCAAAAACAGATAAAAGCTTTTTATTGTTTTCATAAATTGAATATACATTTTGGTTTTTGCCTATTAAAGCTTTATCGGGGTGGGCAACAATCTGTCCGTTTTCATTTATAACAAGGGCATAACCGCTATAACCGATATGTATGCTGCTTATTACGTCATCAAGCATGTCATATTTGTAACTTCCAAGCAAATAATGTGTGTTGCTTTCACCGAGGGATATTGGAATTCCCACAGAAACATCAAGCCCCTGAGAGCTTTCCGAGGGGTCACCAATTACAAGGTTTTGTGTTTCTCGGATTTTTTTAAACAAATCGGTGTCTGAGATGTTTGCGGGCGCATCACCGTTACTTGTGTAAAGTTTTCCCTGGCTGTCATAAAGGGCCAGCCACATAAATTCTATGCCTGATGTTGCACTGTCAAGGGCATCTTGTTTTTCTTTTATTGTGGAAGTATCAGAGGAAAAAGCAGCGTTTTCACTAATCATAAATATTCTGTCTGCCATTATGTGAAGGCTGCTTTCTATGCTTTTAGATGCGGTTTTTGCAAAGGGAAGCATGGTTTCTTTCAAGGTTGCATTTGTCAAAGCCAAAGCGGAGATTGAGAGAGTTGCTGTTGTAACTACTGAAAGAACCAGAATTATTACAAGGGTATTAAAAATAATTTTTTGTCGAATTCCTTTCAAGACAATATCCTCCTTAAATTTATGCTTTACAAGATGATAATTATACTTAAATAATAATATAACTTATTTGAGAAAATTACAATAGTAATATGGGAAATAAAGTGGAAAGTTGTAAATTTTGCTATAAATCTAAATTAGAAAATAGTTAAAATTATAAAATAAATTCTGTTATAAAAACAAAAGTTTAATTTTTGAAGTAATATCTAAATAATGTTTGAAATCCAACACTAATCAGTAAATATCTTAATAATAACTTGTTTAAAAGTTAAAACTTGATTTAATTTATTGAGAATGATATCATAATAAACCAAAAAGGAGGGTTAGGATGTTAAAAGAGAATGAAAAAATAAAGGCTTTTAAAGCCGCTGTTCCGTTTACGCTGCCAATTTTTGCAGGATTTAGCTTTCTTGGTTTTGCCTATGGAATATATATGAATGCTTCAGGTTTTAATTTTTTATATCCAATGCTGATGAGCTTAACAATATTTGCAGGCTCTGTTGAGTTTGTAACGGTTGGCCTTTTACTTTCGGCATTTGACCCGTTTAAGGCATTTTTCTTAACAATAATAATTAATGCAAGGCATTTATTTTATGGAATTTCTATGTTGGAAAAATATAATGTTAAAGGACTAAAAAAGTTTTATTTGATTTTTGGAATGTGTGACGAATCCTTTTCTATTAACTATACTGCCAACATTCCTGAAGGTATTAACAAAGGGTGGTTTATGGTTTTTGTAACACTGCTTAATCAAATTTATTGGGTTTTGGGGTCTACCTTTGGAGGGATTTTTGGCGGACTTGTAAACTTTAATACTAAGGGTCTTGAGTTTGTAATGACTGCACTTTTTGTTGTTATTTTTTTGGAGAGATGGCTAAGTGAAGAAAACCATAAAAGTTCTTTAATAGGCTTGGGTATTTCCATTATTTCTCTTTTTATATTTGGAAAAGATGGCTTTATAATTCCTGCAATGGTTTTTATGCTGTTGGTTTTATCTTTTCAAAAAAGCGAAGTTGACAAAGAGGGGGAGAGGGCATGACCATAGGACAGCAGATTATAACTGTTTCAATGGTTGTTTTAGGAACAATGCTGACAAGGTTTCTTCCTTTTTTATTGTTTCCAAGGGGAAATCAAACACCAAAATACATAAGGCATTTGGGCATGGTTTTGCCGTCTGCGGTTTTAGGTATGCTTGTGATTTATTCACTTAAAGATGTAAGCTTGCTGTCTAAAACACATGGTATACCTGAATTTATAGCTGTTGGTGCAGTTGTGTTTTTACATTTATGGAAAAGGCAGATGCTTATTTCAATAGCTTTCGGAACAGTTTTTTACATGATATTAATACAATATATATTTTAAAAAGCAGATAAAAAACCACCGGTTTAATCGGTGGTTTTAGGGTAAAGGCAACCTTTAGATTTTGATTTAAAGGTTTGCGTACATTGTTTTTACAGCCAGCTGTTTACTAAATCTTCGTTTTCGTTCATCCATTTACGGGCAACGTCTAAAGGCTCTCCGCTGTCTTCTTCAATGGCTCCCATAAGGTCGCCTAACTGAGCAGCATCCATTTTAAAGTTTTTAAGAAATTGTGCCGCTTTGGGCATATCTTCTTCAAAACCTTTTCTTGAATATTTGTGTATATTTTCTTTTTCTCCAAGGACTTTTTTAGGGTCTTCAAGCACTTTTAAATCCCATTTTGCAAATTTCCAGTGAGGTGCCCAGCCTGTAACAATAATCGGCTCATTAGCATCTATTGCCTTGCCTAAAGCCGCTGTCATAACAGGTCCGCTTCCTGTTAAAAGCTCATAATCAAGCACATATTCTTCAATGGCTTTTTCGGTTGCCGCCATAAGGCCTGCTCCTGCATCTATTCCAACAATTTTGCCTCCGAAAAGCTCTTTGTTATCGTTAAGTTCTTCAATGCTGTTTATTTCAACATAGTCGGGCACAACAAGCCCAAGAAGAGCATCCTCATATACAACTCCCAAATCTTCCATATCATTTCCATATTTTTCAATGTAGCTTTCGTGAGTAATTGGAAGCCACACATCAAGAAAGGCATCTGTGTTGCCGCTGGCAACTGATGTAAACACAGGTGCCGCATCTGCCATTGTAAGATTAACCTCATATCCAAGCTTATCTTCCAAAACAGCCGCCGCAAGGTTTGTCATGGCTATTCCCTCTGCCCAGTTAACATATGCAAGTTTAACGGTTTCTTTTTCACTTCCCTTTGAAGTGCTTTCGTCTCCGCCGCACCCTGCAAAGGATGCAACTGCTAATGTGAGGACTGTCGATAATCCTATAAGCTTTTTAATCATAAAAATTCCTCCTTTAAATATTCGATTTTTAGTTATTTTTTAATTTTTCATTCGTTTTTCTTTCATATTTTTGATAAAAGCTTTTCCCGATTTATTTTGTGTAGTTCCCAAGCATTGGGTAATTCTGTCAAGAAGCATTGCCATAATAACAACGGCAAGACCTCCCTCAAAGCCTTTTCCTATTTTCATTTGTGTTATTCCTTCATAAACTGTTTTCCCTAAGCCGTCGGCACCTATCATAGCCGAAATTACAACCATTGAAAGGGAAAGCATTATTGTTTGGTTAAGACCTGCCATTATTGTAGGAGTGGCAAGGGGAATTTGAACCTTAAAAAGAAGCTGTGAGGGTGTTGCACCAAAGGATTTTGTTGCCTCAACAACATCAGACGGAACTTGCCTTATGCCAAGGTTTGTAAGCCTTACAATAGGGGGCATGGCAAAAATTATTGTGGCAACGGCCCCCGGAACAGTTCCCAGATCGAAGAAATATACAGCCGGTATCAAATATACAAAGGCAGGCATTGTCTGCATAAAGTCAAGTATTGGCCTTATTATTTTATTTGCATTTTCACTTTTTGCCATTAAAATTCCAAGCGGCAGCCCTACAATTAATGCAATTAATGTTGCAGTTGCAACAAGGGATAATGTCTGCATTGTTTTTACCCAAAGATTTAAATTATAAATCAGGAAAAGACCTATGCCTGCAAAGGCCGCCATTGCTTTGCCAACAAGATACCAGGCCAAAAACATTATTGCTATAATAAGCACTAAAACAGGAATTGATGTTAAAATCCAGCTAAAGCCATCAATAAAAACTGAAAGTCCTTCCTTTATGGCTGAAAAAAAGCCGTCAAAGTTTTTTGTCATCCAGTCAATCATCTTTTCCACATAAAACCCTATGGGGATTTTTGCATTAGGCATCTTTTTTACCCCCTTTACCTACAATTCCGGCAAGAAGAGTAGATTTAAATATTATGCCCTGAAGTTTATTTTCAGAGTCTATAACAGCAACAGGATATCGTGAGTTTAAAAACAGCGGTATAACTTCATCAATTGATGAATCTAAATAGACAGTTTCTATGTTTTTATCAATTATGGTTTTAAGGCTATCCATTCCTTTTTCAATAAGCGAAGAAACTTGGTCTATGGTGACAATTCCAAGAAGTGTTCCGTCTTTGGCAGTAACAAAAATACTTGATATTCCCAAATCACCCATTTTACGTGCGGCTGTTCTTAAACCTGCTTTTTGCAAAACAATTGATTCAGCATCACGCATAATTGAAGAGGCTGTAATAATTTTTGCACGGTTTACATCTTGAGTAAACTCTTTAACGTAATCATCGGCTGGGTTTTGAAGAATATCCTCGGCTGTGCCTGTCTGCACAATTTTTCCGTCTTTCATTATTGCAATTCTATCGCCGATTTTTAATGCCTCGTCTAAATCGTGGGTAATGAAAATAATTGTTTTTTTCATTTTTTGCTGTAAATTTAAAAGTTCATTTTGCATATCTTTACGAATTAAAGGGTCAAGGGCACTAAATGCCTCGTCCATAAGTAGAATATCAGCCTCTGTTGCCAAGGCTCTTGCAAGCCCGACACGCTGCTGCATACCCCCTGAAAGCTCGTTTGGATAGGAGTTTCCATAGCCTTTAAGACCTACAATTTCAAGCATTTCGTTTGCTTTTTTTCTTCTTTCTTCCGGCTTAATGTTTTGAATTTCAAGACCGAAAGCAACATTTTCTAAAACGGTTTTGTGTGGCAAGAGGGCAAAGTTTTGAAAAACCATTGTTATTTTTTTTCTTCTTATTTCCCTAAGTTCAGCGGAGTTTGCCGCTGTAATGTCTGAACCGTCAATTAAAATTCGTCCGCTTGAGGGTTTTATCAAGTGGTTAAGGCAGCGTATAAGTGTTGACTTACCGCTTCCCGAAAGCCCCATAACAACAAATATTTCACCTTCTTCAACAGAGAAAGAAGCATCATTTACTCCAACGCTATGTTTATGTTTTTTAAGAATTTCTGATTTATCAACGCCTTCTTGAAGCAGCGGTATAACTTGTTTTGGCGAAGGACCGAATATTTTGTATATGTTTTCAACTTCAACCTTTATCATATATTACCTCCTTTAATTTAAAAGTTACAACATTAAAAAAAAGTCATGTTGTTGGTTTTTAAGTATGGTAGCACAAAAGTTTAATGATGTCAAACAGTATGTATAAAAATGTAAAAATAATTTAAGAAATAAAAAAGCAGAATTTAAAAATAAATTCTGCCAAAAAGAAAAAACTTTAAAATTATAAAGCAAAAACCATCATATAAAAATTTTCCCCCAAGTTAAAATATTTTATACTGTTAAAGTTATGCTTTTTAAGCATATCACTTATTTCTTCAGAGCTGATTCGCTTTTCAACAGGGGGTCCCATAGGTGCTTGCTGTTTGTGAAATTCAATAATAGATAAAACACCATTTTTTTTAAGAATTCTTTTAATTTCTTCTGCCATTGCTCCTGTATCTTCTAATTCGTGTAATACAGTAGAAACCATAACAATATCGCAAGAACATGCTGGAACTTTGCTAACATTGTTTTTTATTGAAACATTATCAGCTATTTTTTCTTCTTTTTTAGACATTAATATTTTTTGCATTTTTAAAGAAATTTCAACTGAAAATATGTCAGAATCAGTTAATTCAGATGCTGCAAATGTAAAAATTCCCGTACCCGAACCAATATCACAAAAGTTTTTTCCGTTTTTAAGACCAAGTGTTTCAAGTGTGCTTAATGGATTTAGTTCTTTAATGCGTTTGGGATTTTCTAATTTATGCTCCATAGATTTAAGCTCTCCTTTTTATTTTAAATGGCTGTTTACTTTTTTAAGACAACTTTAAGGCCATTTTTTAAAATTTCGTTATTTGAATCTGTAACAATAAAGCTGTCTGCTTCAATTCCTGATAAAATTATGGTTTCTGTGCGAAGTTCTATTCCTGTTTTCACTTCTGCTGTTTCTAAAACACCTTTTCTGACAAGCCACACTTTGTCTGCACCGTTATCTTTAAAAAGTGCTGTTTTAGGAACGGCAAGGGCATCTTCTTCTTTGTAAAGCATAAACTGAACATCCATATCATATCCAACTCCAAGTTTTTCTTCCATTAATGAAACAGATGGAGTTATTTCTACCTTAACCTTCCTTTCCTCAAGTCCAAGGGCAGAAACCATAATATTTGCCGTATCGTCTATGTAAGAAATTTTTCCCTCAAAATTAGCATCACCATTACGTCTTTTTAATTTTAATATAACCATATCCCCAAGGGAGATGCTGTTTATATCGTTTGTTGATACATATGTTTCCACAAATAAATTATCTGCCGCTGTTAATTGTGCAACAGGGGAAAGAGCTGAAACATAATTTGTTTCTTCAACAGGCAAGTTTGTAATAATTCCGCTTGAAACAGCTTTAACTTCTGTTTGAGAAAGCTCTTTTTTCAAAAGTTTTAAATTACTTTCTTCAATGTCAATCAGCGCCTTATAATAGTCAGACATTTTACTGTTTTTATCGGCATTTGAAATAAGGGATAGTTCTTGAGAGTGGCCTTGCAAAGTTAATTCTGCTTGCTCGACAAATGTTTCAGCCTCTTCTAAATCGGCAGATGAAAGAAAGCCGTTTTCATAAAGCACCAAAAGCCTATCAAGCTCATTTTTTGCCAGCTTTAAGTTTTTTTCACTTTGTTTAATTAAAATATTTTGAAGTTCCTTTTTTTCTGCAACACTTTGGTTTTGATATTCATTTTGTGACAGCCATGTTTGAAGCTGTGCTTTATACCCATTAATAGAGCTGTTTGTTTGATTGATTTTTTCTGAAATATCCTCAGAATCTATGGTACAGATGATATCTCCTTTTTCAACCTTCTGACCTTTTTTTACTTCAACACTTAATACCTTGCCTGTGCATAAGGGGTATATTTCCATTACTTGCCCGCCTGCAACATAACCTTGCTCCATAAAGGTTAGCTCTGCCGTTTTTAAGGTAACTTTAGTTAAGGGAATTTCCTTTGGCGCATTTAATAAGTACATACCTATTGCTGCAATTGTTATTATAATAACACCAAACAATATTTTTACAAACTTTTTATTCATATTTTCCCTCCTTTAATTAATCACGTTCTTTTAATACTTCAACCATATCAAAGTTTTGAATTCGTTTTTTTGCCGATTTGGCGGATAAAAGTATTGCTGTAAAGCAGCAGCTTGCCCCTATAACATATGCTGACAGAGGAAGTGTGCTTGGCATGCTGTATATATCACTATCCACCATTAAATTCATTAAGTTATTAAGAAGCTTTGTAAAAGGAATGCCGAAAAGTATTCCGCAAAAGGTGAGAATTGAATATTCAAAGCTCATAATTTCAGAAACCTCTCCTACAGAAAGACCGATAACACGCAGAGTTGCATATTCTCTTTTGCGCTCTGACAATGAAATGGTTGTGGTGTTATAAAGGATTGCAAAAGCCACCAAAGTTCCTAAAACTTGTAAAGCAACATAAATGCTTGAAAACATGCCCATCATCTTTTGATAGCCTTTTAGAGTGCTTTCTTTATCTTCTATGGTTGTTATAACATTACTTTCTTTTATTGTTTCTTTTAATTCCTGCAGATTGTTTGTGTTTAAAATTACAGATGTTGCAATGTTTTGATGATTTATAAGGCTGCTTAAAAAATCCAAACTTGTATAACATCCGCTGCCCATGTTTTGTTCAATAACATTTGACACTAAAACAGAAATATTTTTTTCAAACAAAGGAGAGGATAATGTTACATAATCTCCCGATTTAATCTGCAGTTTATCTGCAAGCCCGTTTGTAAAAATAAAACTGTTATCAGGAGGTTCAAAGATATTTTTAGAGTTTGTGTCCACAATGTTATAAAGATGTGAGTTTTTTGTTATTCCTGTTACCATTATATTTTCTTTTAAATGTTTATTGGAAATTTCAAAGGGAATCTCTAAAAGTCCCTCTGCATATGTTATGTTTTTCAAACTGTATGCGTCTTCTATGGCATGGGCGTAGGAAAGAGGGTGGGAGAGTGAAAGTTTTATTTGATAATTTTGAATATCTCGAAGCTGGCTGAAAATCATTTTATCAATCATTCCGTTAAAACTTCCTACAATAGAGATAATGCCAAAAGAAAACATAATGCTTATAACTACGAAAATTGACCTTATAGGATTTCGTGTTATGCCTCTTACAGACATATTTCCACGTGAGTTAAGAATTGGTTTTAAAATTTTTAAATATTTTATAATATCAAAACGCACAGGCTTTGGGCTTTCAGGCCGCATTGCCTCGGCAGGAGTCATTTTTATAATTTTTCTTGTTCCGCCGTAAGCTCCCAACAGTCCGCTGAAAACTGCAAAAGCCATTGCTTTTATAATAAGAGTTATATCAAACCCGCTTTTTATGGGAGGAAGCATAAAAAACTGAAGAAACATTTCCAAATAAGAACCTGAAAGTATGTATCCTAAAATACAGCCTGTTATTCCCCCTATAACCCCTGTTATCCCTCCATATGCAAGGTAATGAAGCATTAGCTGGCTGTTTGAATAACCGAAGGCTTTTAAGGTTCCGATTTGCGTTCTTTCCTGGTCAATAACACGCTTTAGCATCAAATAAAGCACTGCAGCAGCAAGAAGCAAAAACATTGTTGGCATGGAGGTTGCCATTGAACGAATGGAGGTTATTTCTAAATCTAAAAAGAAATAGCTTAATAAATCTTCTTTGTCAAATAACTCCCTAAGCCCAAAACGTGAAAGGGAATCTTCCAGCTCTAACTTTATATCATCAAAGGAAACATCCTTTTCTCTTTGAAAGATAATGTTGTTAACAGCACCTTTATGTCCTGTGAGTATCTCCATGCTTTCTTTTGTTATATAGCCAATTCCAAAGCCTGATTCATCAGGCAGCATTTGTGTCATATCCTTTGTTATATACACATATTCAGGGCTTATGGCTGTGCCTGTTAAAGTAAAGACATATTCTTTTCCCTTTGAAAATATGGAAATGGAATCTCCCGCATTTAAGTTATTAGCTTTCATAAAAGCTGGATTGACCAAAACTTCCGCTTTGTTTTCAGGCGTACCGCCAGTTATATTTAAAGAGTTAAGGCGGGGAGTTTCGTCGGTAATTGAGGCAATAAGCCTTAAGGTTATTGTTTCGTTGGAATTTGGAAGCTCTGCACGCATTTCTTCTATATAACGACCCTCTGCAGATGAAATACCTGATATTTTTTCTAATGTATCAATATAATCTGCAGGCATAGACTGCACCGATGCATATGTATCAGCCAAATTGTTAACCTTATAAAAATTCAGCATAGACTTTTCAAGACCTGAAACTGCAATTCCCAAGGCAGTCTGCATTATTGTTCCTACTGCGATTAAAAACATACAGGCAAAGTATGATTTTTTATTGCCTAAAATAGCTCTTTTTGCTTTTCGAAGAAGCATATCACCACCTCACTTCTTCAGGCAAAACAGGGTTTCTATTTTCTGTTATGCTGTCAATAAGGCCGTCTTTTACATGTATAACACGGTCTGCCATTTCTCCTATTGAAGAGTTGTGTGTAATAATTACTAAAGTTTTTTTATGTATTTTTTGATAGTCATTTAGAACACGTAAAACTTGAATTCCTGTTTTAAAGTCAAGTGCTCCTGTGGGTTCATCACACAAAAGCATAGGAGGATTTTTGCTTACTGCCCTTGCAATGGCAATACGCTGTTGTTCTCCTCCTGAAAGCTGGGAGGGGAAATGATCTCCTCTTTCTTCCAGACCAATTTGCTTTAAAAGCTCATCAGCCGGTATGGGAGAGGGGGATAGTTCCGATGCCAATAAAATATTTTCCTTTGCGGTTAAATTAGGAATTAGATTATAAAACTGAAAGACAAAACCAACAGCTTCACGGCGAAATTTAGTAAGTTCGGCTTCAGTTGCATAAGATATATTTTTTTCTCCGAAAATAATGTCTCCGCTCGTAGGTTTGTCTATGCCGCCCATAATATTCAGCAAAGTACTTTTTCCCGAACCGCTTGTGCCCAATATAACCACAAACTCGTTTTCATATAATGAGAAATCAACACCTCTTAAAGCTTTAACAGTAACTTCACCCATTTTATATTCTTTTGTAATGTTTTTAAGCTCAACAACAGGTTTTCTTTCCATTTTATATGCACCTCCTTGCTTTTAGCGATATAACAATTGCCGCAGCAAATCCAAGTAACTTTTTGTTTCATGAAGATAAACATCGAATTCTTCGTGCATTTGTTTAAAGGGCTTTTTTTCGTGGGTTATTTTTTCTGACAAACCTTCCAATGTCCAGCGTATTATATTTGAAGCCATGACTTTGTCAATGTTTTCTTTAAGCAAAGTTTCATCAATTTTATCATAAAGAAGTTTATATATTTCTTTCTTTAATTTTATATATTTAAGGGCAAAATCACTTTTTGGTTCTTCCGAAATTTCATAATAAAAGGTTGTTAAAAATTCAAAAATATCAGGATACTGGCTGCATAGCTCTCTTTTAAGCAAAGCCATTTGCCAGACTATCTCCAGCAAATCTTTTTCTTTTGAATTAAGAATACTCTTGTATTCGCTTATAACAGCCTCCATGGCATAGTCTAACATAAAAAGGTATAGATTTTTTTTGGTTCCGAAATAATGGAAAAGAAGTCCCTTTGAAATTCTTGCTTTTTGTGAAATCAAATCGGTGGATGCCAGTTTAAATCCTTTTGAAAATTCAGACATAGATGCATTAATCACACGGTTACGTTTTTCTGTTTCCATAGACATAATTTTATGGGTTTCTATTTTAGACTGATCTTCCATAACATCACCTCCTGTTGGATGTTTTATAGTTTAATTATATTATGATTGACTAAGTCAGTCAAGGAAACTATGTTTAAATTTCAAAATATATAAAGAATAAATTTTTTTAATAAGTTTATACTAATATTGCCTATTGCTTTAGAATAAATAACCATAGGGAGGTTTTTAAATGTCACCAAAAGAATTATTATATATCGAAGATACATTAGGACATGAAAAACAATTAAAAACAATTTGCTGTGAGTTTGCCAATCAAATTCAAGATATGCAGTTAAAAACTTTTATTAGCCAAATGTCTGCTAAACATGAAGAGCTTTATAACAAATTTTTTAGTCTTTTAAACTGTTAATTGGAGGTTCGTATAACATGGATGATAAATTAATTATGGAAAATCTTTTATCTTTAACAAAAGGTGCTTGCGATTTATTAATGCACGGTTCTATTGAATCTTCAACACTTAACGTTCATAGCACCTTTAGAACTGCATTAGACGATTGCCTTAGTATGCAAAATGAAATTTATAACAAAATGTCGGAAAAAGGCTGGTATCCAATGCAGCAGGCTGAACAGCAAAAAATAGAACAGGCAAAAATAAAATTCAGCGGTCAGTAACTTTTTCAATATAGCATTTACAAAGTAATAGGTAGGAATTTATTTTAGAAACGGATTTTCACTGAAAAATAAAAGCATGTCAATTAAAACACCCCCTTATTTCAAACTTAAATAAGAGGGTGTTTTAACGATTTTATAGAAAATAATGAAGTTTTAAGCGAAGTGTTTAATAAAAAAATCAAATAAAATCATATGTTTTGTGTTTTAGTTTATAAAATCTATTTTTTAGGGTAAAGGAATGTTCTAACTCTTTCATGGCATTCTTCATTTCCCACATAGTAAATTATATCTCCTGCAGAAAAAACGGCATAAGGCCCGGGGGATATAATCATTTTATCTCCATGCTGAATTGAAATTATTGTTGCCGCTGTATTATGCCAAAACTGACTTTCTGCAATGCATTGGCCAAGGCATGATGCTTTTTCTGTAATTTTGATTTCAAAAGGAGAGAAAAGGTTTACAGAACGAAAGCGTTCGGTTTTATACATAAGGTCAGAAACCATTTCTTTTAAAGAATAACTTTGAGATATTTGTTTTTCAAGGTTATCTAAAATGCTTTTTTTAAGGTCATTCATCTGCGTTACGGAATCAAACTTATTTATAAAGTCGGCGGCTCTTTTTCTTGATTTTATAACAACACCGCTTCCCTTTGTTATTTCAACAATTTTCATATCAGCCAAAACATTAACAGCCCGTCTTGCCGTTTCAAAAGAAACTCCGTATTGACTAACCAAAGAAGAACGTACGTAAATTTTTTCGTCTTCCTGATATTCTCCGTATGCTATTTTTGCCGCAATATCTGCAGCTATTTGTTGATATTTTGGAATCTCTACTTTCATAATGCACCTCAAATAATAATAGGACTAAAATATTTTAAACATTTAAAAATTTAAAGATAAAACAGCAATAACAATAAGCAAAACTCCGCTTGTTATCATCCATATTTTTGGGTTAACAGGGTAGGAGCTTTTAATTTGTATTCCGCAAAAACTGCCTATAGATAAGAGTATAACCTGTGTTAGGGCCAATGTCAAAGGCATGGAAAGAGAAAATCCTTCAATCATGCCCACACTTATAATTGCCGCAAAAGCATCAATGCTTAGTGCAAACCCGAGATAAATTGCCTCGAATGTATCAATTGTTGAAGAATTATCTATATCACATGTTTGGGGAGAACGTATAATTTTAATTGTTATACCCATATGTTTTAAAAATATAGACTTTGTTTTAAAAGGCTTTACAACTTGAGTTTCTTCCTTCTTTTCTTTAGTGCTTTGTAAAATTATCCATACACCAAGCAGCGAAAGTAAAACAGCACCTGCTTTTGTTGAAATTTCAGGAGAAAAAATTTCTTGCAAAACAGCACCGAATTGCATGGCAATTAAAGTTATTGAGATTGCCTGAAAAGAAATTATAAGCTTTGCCGCATTAGATAGTTTTATTCCTCTTATTCCGTATGTTAGACCTATGCCAAATGCATCTATAGAAAGAGCTAAAGCCATAATAATTAATTTATAAGCCATATTAAACCTCCACAAGGTGTTAATTTATATTATGAAAAGGACAAGGTTAAGGTTATAAAACACAGCTTGGACGAATAAGTTTTATCTAAGAGGTGAGAACAATGGGATGGCATTGCAAAACTATAGAAAATACAGAACAGGATTTAAAAACAAACCTGGAAAAAGGTTTAACAAATGAAGAGGCTGAAAAAAGATTAAAAGAATACGGCAAAAATGAAATTTCAAAACGAGAAAAGGAAAAAACAATAATTGTACGGTTTTTTCAACAGCTTAATGACTTTCTTGTGATAATTCTTATTGTGGCGGCGGCAGTTTCTTTTGAAATTTCTTTTCTTAGGGGAGAAAGGGAATTTTGGGATTCGGCAATAATAATTGCGATAGTTTTAGTTAATGCCGCCATAGGGGTTATGCAGGAAAGCAAGGCACAAAAAGCAATTGAAGAACTGAAAAAGCTAACTCCAACCCATGCAAGAGTGTTAAGAAACGGAGAAGTAATTGAAATTGAAGCAGTTGACATTGTTCCGGGGGATATTATGGTTTTTGAAACAGGAGATCAAATTTGTGCCGACGGGAGAATTATAGAAAGCATAAGCCTTAAAACAGAAGAGGCCGCAATAACAGGAGAGGCAATGTCTGTTGAAAAAGATCTAAACTTTAAAGGCAATGATAAAACACATATTGCTGAAAGAAAAAATATGGTGCTTTCTGCAAGCTTTGTTGCATTTGGCAGAGGTCGTGCCGTAGCCACAGCAACGGGTATGAACACAGAAGTAGGCAAGATAGCCGAGCTTTTGCAGCAGGAAAAGGAGAAAAAAACTCCGTTGCAAGAAAAACTGGATGAAACGGGGAAAACGCTTGCACTTGGAGCAATAGGCATCTGCATAGTCATTTTCATACTTGGAATTTTACGAAAAGAAGATATTTTTTCAATGTTTATGACGTCTGTAAGTCTTGCTGTTGCGGCAATACCCGAAGGTCTTACAGCTGTTGTTACTATAGTTCTTGCCATGGGAACGAAAAGGCTTTCCCAAAAGAAAGCCATAATAAGACGGCTGCCTGCAGTGGAAACTTTAGGTTCGGCACAAGTTATATGCACAGACAAAACAGGCACGTTAACTAAAAATAAAATGAAAGTTGTTAAAATTAAGGATATAAGCGGTGAAAGTAATGCAGATGAAGAAAGTTCAAGAAATATACTAATGCTTTCGGCGCTTTGTAATGATGCAGTATATAAAGACAGACGTTTTGTGGGAGAGGCAACGGAAGCCGCACTTGCAGAGGCTGCTTTAGAGCATGGTGTTTTTAAAACTGAGGCTGAATTTAAAATGCACAGAGTGATGGAGTTGCCTTTTTCTTCCGACAGAAAGCTTATGACAACAGTGCATAAAGCAGGCGAAGGATATATCTGTGTAACAAAAGGTGCACCTGAAATGCTATTGGAAAGGTGCACAAGGGTATATATAAACGGAAAAGAAAGAAAGCTTGAAAAAGAAGATAAAGCTTTAGCGGAAACAATTTGCAACACCATGGCTTCCAATGCACTTCGTGTTATTGCTGTGGGAAGAGCATATTTTTCTTACTTGCCAAAGGAAAATGAATTGGAGAAAAACATAACGCTTTATGGCTTCACAGGAATAATGGACACACCAAGGCCGGAGGCAAGACAAGCTGTTCTTCAATGCAAAAAAGCAGGAATAAAACCTATTATGGTAACGGGGGATAATGTTCTAACCGCAATTGCTGTGGGGAAAGCTGTGGGGATTTTTGAAGACGGTGATGAGAGCATAACAGGCATTGAGCTTAATGAAATGAGTCAAGAAAGACTTGAAAAAAATATTGAAAGATATTCTGTTTTTGCAAGGGTTACACCTGAACATAAAATGAGAATTGTTAAGGCTTTTCAGGCAAAAGAAAAGATTGTTGCAATGACAGGCGACGGAGTTAATGATGCCCCTGCACTTAAAGCTGCTGACATTGGTTGTGCCATGGGAAAAACGGGAACGGATGCGGCCAAAAATGCTTCGGATATGATTATTGCCGATGATAATTTTGCAACTATTGTTGAGGCTGTAAGAGAGGGGAGAGGTATATACGAAAATATTAAAAAAACTGTTCACTTTCTACTTTCCAGTAACATTGGTGAAATTATAACCATATTTTCCGCCCTTGTTATAGGGTTTGAAACACCTCTTTTGCCTATTCAGCTTTTGTGGGTTAATTTAATAACCGATTCCTTGCCTGCAATTGCCCTTGGTCTTGAAAAAACTGAGGATAGCATTATTGAAACACCTCTTAAAAATAGCGGAAAAAGTATATTTTCAGACGGGCTTGGGTTAAGGATATGTATAGAGGGAATGATGATAGGCTTGCTTGCACTTATTGCTTTTGGAATAGGGCATGTTTATTACGATAAAGGCATATCCACCTCTATAGGAAGAACAATGGCATTTGCTGTTTTAAGTCTTTCGCAGCTTGTTCACTCGTTTAATATGAGAAGCGAGGCAAGTGTTGTTAACGGAAAAATTTTTGAAAACATTCATCTTAATATAGCCTTTGTTATAGGAACAGCAATGCAGTGTATTGTTATTTCAGTTCCGTTTTTCTCATCTGTTTTTAAAGTAACACCATTATATGCACAACAATGGGGCATAGTTTGGGCATTGGCATTTGTTCCTTTGTTGGTTGTAGAAATTGAGAAAAGGTTTGTTTTAAAAAGAGAAATTGAAACTAAATATTGCTCGCAATAATTTAACCCCTCTGATGAAACAAACGTCAGAGGGGTTAAATTTAACAAATACTTGAGTTGTTGCAAAGAAAGCTAAAAAAGAGTATAATAACAAAAAAAGTTTTATTTCTTAAGGAGAAAAACATGGAAGAAACAGTGATTGTTATAATGCTTATAGATGAAGAAAGCGGATTTTTAGATAAAGAGCTTGGCTCATATAAAATTTCTGAAAATGAATCTCTTATTTATAATACCTTTGCTTTTAAAAAAAATGATGAAATTGTTGTTGCAATGAAAATAACAACAGAACGTGAGGTTGAAGACTGGGAATTTGACGCAATTTATGATTATTACGATAATGAAACAATTTCACCCTTTGTTACGTCTATTGAAGAAGAAGAGGACTGCTATAACCCAACATGGAAAATAACATTTGATTTTGACGAAAATGTTCAGGTTATGGAAGAGAAAATCAAAAACATATTAAGACTTCACAACCAGGAGCTTATGTCTGTTTATGATGTTATAAAAGATAAAAGGGATGATTATTAATTGAAGAATAATATTTTTAAAATTATCGGCTTGCTGTTTTTTTTCATATCTATAGTTGCTTTAGTTTCGGTTTTTGGTTTGGTGGGCAAAAAGGATGTAAAGCCGCCTGCAAATGAATATCCTCTTGAGCCTAACGGAGAAAAATCTAAAACTGACACCCCGGGATTTGAAGACTATTTTGAAGACAATGTCGAGGCGGGAAAAACTATTGATTCAAACAATAATGTTGATGAAGTCGGCGAAGAAAAAGACATTGAAACAGGGAAAAAACCTTCAAAAAATGAAAGCTCAAAAAATGAAAACACATCTAAAAACACAAATGTTTCAACTCCTAAAACTGATGAGTTCATTAATGACAAATCTCTTATTTCATCTTGGGAGCTGCTTGATGAGGCGGCTGAAGCGGGACAAAGCTTTTACAGTGAATATTTTAGTAAAACAAGAATTATTACAAAAAACGGATATCTCTATAACAAGGCTTCGGAAGAAAAAATTGATGTTAACTATCTTGTTGCAAACGGATATCTTTCAAGCAAGTTTCTTAACAAAGGTATAGAAATACTGCTTCTTAATGTTGATAATTTTTCTAACTATGATAATTTCAGATTAAAGCAATCAGAAGAGGGGCTTACGGTTTTTGCTTCAATTAAGCACCCTTCAAAAAATTATTACCTTCTTACAACAAATAAAAGCACAGGGGGTGCAATTTCAGCCTCACAATATGCCGCACTTTTAAACAGTTATTATCAAAACCACGGAATAGTTGGAAGACTATATTCCGATGCTGAAGAATATGGC
This sequence comes from Lachnospiraceae bacterium, assembly GCA_040772665.1. GTDB lineage: Bacteria > Bacillota > Clostridia > Lachnospirales > Anaerotignaceae > JAXGXT01. The sequence continues at coordinate 185,245 of JAXGXT010000002.1, forward strand.
AGGATACTTAATTTTATAAGTATGTACGAAAGTAAGTTTGAAAACTATTATGTAAGAAGCATAACAACTGATAATAAATATGCTATGGTTATACTTTCCGATCAGGATGTTGTTTCAGATTTAAAACAATATATTTTAAAAAGAAACGGAAGCGTCTGGGAGGTTGTTTTGTCAGGGCTTGAAACAGACCCAAGAGTTATTATAACAGTAAATAAAGCTCTTCCTGATTTTAACTTATCTATGGTGCCTGCATATACAATAAATGACCACAGAACAAGTATATCAAGGGATAAAAGCGAGATTATAAGCATTCTTGCTTCAAAAGGACATATAAAATCTTCAGATGAAATTAAGTATATATGCGGAACAAGCAATTTTTGCTATATTGTTCTTAATAATGAAGTTAAATTTCTTTGCAACAACATTGGTGATGGCTGGAATATTTCTCAGGTTGCAAGCTCAGATGATGCTCATAGAAAAATGCTTGCCATAAATAAAAACGCACCGACTTTTATAATTTTAGACAGGTAGGTTAAACAATGGTTTACATAGAAGATAAAGGCAGTGTTGTTCTTAAAGCCCCGGACAGCTTTATAATTTCCCAAACTTTGGAATGCGGACAATGCTTTAATTTCAACAAAATCAGTGATGAAAATTATGCAGTGACAGCTTACGGCAAGGTTTTGCATATACTCAGCGAGGGAGAAAACATTGTTTTTAAGGATATATCAAAATATGAGTTTGAACAAACTTGGTGTCATTATTTTGATTTCAATAGAGATTATGAAGAAATAAAAAGTTTTCTTTCACAAAAGGATGAAACCTTGAGGGCAGCTTTAGAGTATGCTCCGGGAATAAGAATAATCAATCAAGAATTTTTTCAATGCCTTATTTCATTTATAATTTCTCAAAACAACAGAATACCTATGATTAAAAAGGTTGTAAGCAACTTAAGCCAAAAATACGGCGAATATATAACAACTATTAATGGCGAAGACTATTTCTCTTTTCCATCTCCTGAAAAACTTTATGGGATAGATGCAAAGGAGCTTATGGAATGCAAAACAGGTTTCAGGGGAAAGTATATTGAAGATGCCGTTAAAAAGTATGTTGAGGGAAGTCTTGAACATGAAAACTTTTCTTCCATGACAAATGAACAAGTAAGGGAAAAGCTTATGACAATTAATGGTGTTGGGCCAAAGGTTGCAGATTGTGTTATGCTTTTTTCACTTGGGCGCAATGATGTTTTTCCAACTGATGTTTGGGTTAAGAGAATTATGAGCTATTTTTATTTTGACAGACAGGAAACACCAATAAAAGAAATACATAAGTTTGCCAATGAACTTTTTGAAAGCTATTCAGGCTTTGCCCAACAATATTTGTTTAATTATGCAAGAGAGCTTAAAATTGGTACGGGCAAAGGAGATGCAAAAAATGCTGGGAACAATAGTTAATTCGGCTGCAATAGTTTTTGGATGTTTAATCGGCCTTTTTTTAAAGGGAGGCATGAAACCTAGATACAGAGAGATACTTATAAGCGTGATGGGTCTTTCTGTGGCTTTTATAGGTATTTCCACGGCTCTTGGCGGTCTTTTAAGCGAAGAAGCAGAGCCTATACTTTATATTGTTAGCCTTGTTATAGGGTCTTTGTTAGGAGAATTTCTTGATATTGAAAAAAAACTTGAAAGTTTAGGGGATAAAATACAAAGCAAAATAGGAGAGGGCGGCGGAAATGTTTCTCAAGGTTTTGTTACTGCAAGCCTTACATTTTGCGTTGGAACAATGGCAGTTTTAGGTTCTATAGAAAGCGGTGTTCAAGGTGTTCATACAACGCTTTTTACAAAATCTCTTCTTGATGGTGTAACATCTATTATTTTTGCTTCAACACTTGGTGTGGGAGTTATTTTTGCAGCAATCCCTGTTTTGCTGTATCAGGGAACACTTACAGTTCTTGCATCCCTTGTTCAGCAATATATGACGGCTGGAATGATGAGAGAAATTTCTATAATAGGCGGAATTATGATTTTTGCAATAGGGTGCAACATGCTTGAAATTAAAAGGTTTAAGGTGGGAAACATGCTTCCTGCAATTGTTATTCCCGTAATTTATTATCTTCCTGTGGTTCAAAAGTTTTTTAATATAATATTTAGCGGATTTAGTTTTTAATTAGAGGCGAAAAAAATGACAAAAACAAATGTAATGAGAATGTTAGATGCGGCAGGAATATCTTATAAAGCCGCAGAGTATGATTTTAGCGAAGACGACCTTTCAGGCATTCATGCCGCAAAAGAAATAAATATGCCTTCGGAGCAAGTTTTTAAAACACTTGTAACAAAGGGTGACAAAACAGGCCATGTTGTTTTTATAATACCTGTTTCACAAGAGCTTGATTTGAAAAAAGCCGCAAAGGCTTCACAAAACAAAAAAGTGGAAATGATACACGTTAAAGACCTTTTGAATGCAACAGGATATATAAGGGGAGGCTGTTCGCCTATAGGCATGAAAAAGAAACTTCCTTCTTTTATTGATGAAACAGCTTTGCTATTTGATGAAATAAGTATAAGTGCAGGGGTAAGAGGCTGTCAGGTTATTATTAACCCTGAAAAACTTATTGAGTTTATAGATGCAGTTCAATGTGATTTAACTTTATAGGCATATGGCTAAACATTTATGAAAACTTAAGGGAATTCCAAGATAAGGTTATGGAATTCCCTGTTTTAATCATAAAAGTATTTCATAAATTTAGTAATAAACATTAAAAGTCGAGAGTTCTAAGCCGTGGATTTCAAACAATAAAAACCATAGACTATAGTTATCTTTCCAGCTTAAAGGCTTGGCTTTTTTGTGATTCTACTCCATTTCTTACAACTGAAACTTTTATGTAAGGATTGATATATTCTAAATTTTTTATTGTTAAGGAAAAAGGGGTTGCCCAATACCACTGATTTTTATTATCAGTATTTTTAAGAGGTTCATATGTTCCGTCTTTTGAATTGCTTATGTATACTTTGTAATAGTCTGCTGAATAAACGCTTGTCCATCCAAGATATATTTTATCTTCTTTTAAAATAAAATCAACATGTCTTGGGGGCACTAAATCTGCTTTAACATATTTCCAGTTTTCCATATCAATGTTTTTATCAAGTTTTATTTCAGCCACAAGCCCTATTGGTATTGCTAAAGATGTTCCGTTTTGTAAAAATGCGGAAGTGACACCTACTATTTCTCCATATTTATTAAACATTCCGCCGCCGCTGCTGCCATGATCAATTTTTGCAGAGCTGCTTATTTCATTTTCGTCTGAAAAAATAATATTTCCTTTTGTGACGGTGTTTGAAATGCCCAGCGGAGAGCCGATTAAGGTTACCTCATCACCTTCAGACAAAGTGTTTGAATCTGCAATTTGAGCATATGATGAAGACTCGGAGTTTATTTTAAGTATGGCTATATCCATAGGCGAGTCATATCCTGCTATGTATACATCATCTATATATTTTAAACCGTTGCTAAAACTTATCCATATATCCTGAGCACCTTCAATAACATGAAAGTTTGTAGCTATATATCCGTCGGGGGAAAGAATTACACCGCTTCCTTGAAATTTGTTTGTATATACAGTAACAACATTTTCTTTTAACTTTTCTGCATCTGCAGATTTTTCAGCATTTTTTTTAAGTGAAGTGTAGTATAACTGGGAATATATTTGAATTGAAGTTGTTTCGCTTTCCCATTCAACAATGCTTCCGCTGCTTTCGGCAACAAACCGTAAAGGAACAAGGGTGTATCCATCCATAATGTAAGGTTCAACGGGAAGAGAAATTTCTTTGCCGTTTAGAGTTGCAGTTTGATTGTTAAGCTGCAGGCGAATGGTGCTTCCTTCTTTAAAGCCTGTAACTGTTTTTGTTGTGTTATCCCATTTAACTGTATATGCCATTGATTCAAAGATGGCTCTCATGGGAACCATAGTAGTGTCGTTAACTATGGTTGGCTGTGCGCCAAGTGAAAGTTTTTTGCCGTCATAAAAAATTGAAATTTCATTTTGAGCAAAAGTAGGAATTGTAAAAATTATAGATAAAAATAAAGTTATTAAAATATTTGCTATTCTTTTCATATAAACACCTCTTATTAATTATACACTATTTTTTTTATTATTGGTCTAATTTTTTAAAATCTTATGTTTAAAGTGATTTGACACAGTTTCTTTTTTATAGTAAACTCCAAATAAAAAAGGAGCATAGAGTGTGATTTTAACAAAAACAACGGAAAAAGATTTTGAAATAATATATGAAATTATGGATTTTTCTTTTCCAAACACTGAAATAAGAAGTAAAAATAATCAAAAAAAACTTTTTAATAACGAAAAATATAATGTTGTAATGGATGAAAATAAAAAGGGATTTATTGCCTATTGGAATTTTGACCAATTTATATTTTTAGAACATTTTGCTGTAAGTTTTTCGGCAAGAGGGGAGGGACACGGCGAGAAAATGTTGAAAGCTTTTATGCAAGAATTAAAGCTTCCATCCTTTTTAGAGGTAGAACCACCTGAAAATGAAATAACAAAAAGAAGAATAAGTTTTTATGAACGCATGGGTTTTAAACTTAATGATTTTCAATATGTTCAGCCTTCAATGAGAGAAAATGAACCTTCCATTGAATTAAAAATTATGTCATATAAAGAAAGCATACCTGAAAGCCTGTTTAATAAATATAAGATAAAACTATATAATGAAGTATATGGTGTTAAATAGCAAATATAGATTTAAAAGAAAAAGTATGACAGCCGAATTTTAAAATATGTAATGAAACTTTTAATTTTTTAACGTATATAAACGTAGAATATATAAAATTAAAAAAGGGTGCGTCTTATGAACTGTCTTGATACACTAATGAATAATGTAACAACTGCTGAGGAGCTTAAAGAGATTTTTTCTTTTACAGACGAAGAAGTAACTAAATTAAATGTAATTTTAGAAACATATCCTATGTCTATTAGCAGATATTATCTTTCTCTTATAGATAAAAATGATATTAATGACCCTATACGAAAAATGTGTATACCTGATGTTATTGAAAGCGATTTAAGCGGAAGCAGCGACACAAGCGGTGAGGCCACAAACACAAAGCTTGTTGGACTTCAGCATAAGTATGCACAAACTGCACTTATATTGTCTACAAGCAGCTGTGCCATGTATTGCAGGCATTGTTTTAGAAAAAGAATGGTTGGAACAACAGATGGTGAGGTTGCGGCTAACTTTGATGAAATTATGGAATATATAAAAACTCACGAAGAAATAAGTAATGTGATTGTTTCGGGGGGAGATGCATTTTTAAATGATAACAGCGTTATAGAAAAATATTTGAAAAATCTTACTTCTATAGAACATTTAGATTTTATAAGGTTTGGAACAAGAACACCTGTTGTTTTACCTGAAAGAATTTATGATGACAATGAGCTTCTTGGGATATTGGAAAAGTATAACAAAATAAAAACTATTTATGTTGTGACACAGTTTAACCATCCTAAAGAAATAACAAAAGAAGCAAAAATGTCAGTTGAAGCCCTTGAAAAGATTGGAATTACAGTTAAAAACCAGGCTGTTTTACTAAAAGGCGTAAACAATAACCCTGCCACTATGGCAACTCTTTTAAGAAAACTTACGGCAATAGGTGTTGATCCTTATTATGTGTTTCAATGCAGACCTGTTATAGGTGTGAAAAATCAATTTCAGATTCCTATACTTGAAGGTTATAAAATTATTGAAGAAGCAAAGTCAATGCTTAATGGATTTGCAAAAGGATTTAACTTTGTTATGAGTCATGAAACGGGAAAAATGGAGTTTTTGGGAACACTTGAAGAAAATAAAATGTTATTTAGGTATCAGGAAGCTAAAGATCCTTCTGATTATGGAAAAACCTTTGAGATTGAATTAAAACAAGATCAATGTTGGTTATAAATAAATTAAAACTACCCGCTTATGTGGGTAGTTTTATTGTTTAGACAAAGGTTATGAAGTGCAGTTTTTGGTGAAAAAATATTGCTGTAAAACTTTCAAGATTTAATTTTATTTGCAGCCACATTGAATTGACTTGTTAATTAAATCATATTTAATACAAATTTTTTAAAGGTTATTATTGTATATGAAGTTTATATTTCGCAGACTTATGTTCTTTATAATTTAAATTAGCTAATAAAAAACATAACAAGCCTTGCAGTAAATGTAAATAGAAAGCAGAAGCAAATTCCGCAAACTGTGGGTATAAGAAATGAAATACCCATCCATTTCCAACTTCCTGTTTCTTTTTTTATTGTCAGTAAAGCTGTGGAACAAGGCCAGTGTAAAAGAGAAAACAGCATTGTGCTTATTGCGGTTATCCATGTCCAGCCATTATTTATTAAAAGTTCTTTTAGCATATCAAGACTTTCAAGTTCAATAATTGACCCTTGTGACATATATGACATAATAATAATCGGAATAACTATTTCATTTGCAGGAAGCCCTAAAATAAAAGCCATTAAAATAACTCCGTCAAGCCCTAAAAGTCTTGCAAAAGGATCTAGAAAAGATGAAATATGAAAAAGAAGTGTCCCATTAAAAACTACTGTATTTGCCATTATCCATATTATTAACCCTGCAGGGGCTGCAACGACAATTGCACGCCCTAAGACGAAAAGAGTTCTGTCAAAAATTGAATGTACAATAACTTTAAGAATCTGTGGTTTTCTGTATGAGGGAAGCTCTAAAGTAAAAGATGAGGGTACTCCTTTTAAAATTGTTTTAGACAGAACTTTTGATACAGACAGAGTCATAAAGATACCTAAAAGTATGATAAGGGTTAAAAAAATTGATGAAATAGCCGAGTTGGCAAAGCTTATTTCTGTTCCTATAAAAAACATGGTTATTATAGAAATAAGTGTAGGGAAACGTCCGTTGCAGGGAACAAAGTTGTTGGTTATAATGGCTATAAGCCTTTCTCTTGGAGAATCTATAATGCGGCAGCCTATGATTCCTGCTGCATTGCAACCAAAACCCATGCACATGGTATATACAATTTTGTAAATGCTAAATTCTCCACTCCATTGATACGTCATCCCCATCTACATGCACCGCTCTTATCAGGCTGGCTATCAAAAGTCTTTTGGTGTCTATATCCGCATCGTGGAAACTATCTTTAAACTTTTCCATGGAGGAAAGAAATTCTGCCGCAAGGTTTTCCCTATCGCCTTCCGACGTATTTAGTTTGTTCTGAATAGTTTCTCTTTCCAAATCGAGAGACTTTATCTTTTGTGTAAGCATCTCAATGGGAACACCGCCAACTTGATAAAGGTCAATAAGATTTGATATTTGAGTTTCGATTGACTTAATTCTTCTCTTTAATTTTTTTATATCTATTTGTTTAGGTTCATTAATTGCAGATGAAGATATTTCTTCTATGATTAAAGGACTGTCTGCTAAGTTATAAATCGTTGTTACAACTAAGTTGTCTAATTCTTCAATTTTCCAATTGTTATTTTTACAATCAGGGTCCACTATGAATTTGCGGCTGTTTTTTGAACGAGAATAGCATTTATAAAATCCATGGCTTGCGCTGTATTTTGCACCGCATCTGCCGCACACAATGAGGCTTGAAAGCATATAGCCTGCCCTGAAAGGTGTTTTTTGTGCTGATGTTTTATTTGCTTCTCTTTCTGATGAAAACATAAGCTTTTGTACTGATTTAAAGGTATTGGCATCTATTATAGATTCATGCTTGCCGTCGTACTGTTCTTTTGCAAATTTAACTTTTCCTATATAAATAACATTGATTAAAATATTCCGCACTTTTGCCGCAGGCCATGAGCCGCCGTATTTATCGGTCAGTGCTGCTGATATGGCATTTATACTTTTCCCGTTTAAAAACAGGCTGTATATTTCTTTTACTATTCGGCTTTGTGTTTCATTAACTGTTAGCTCTCCATTCTCATAGGTGTATCCGTAAGGAGCATTTCCTCCGCCATGGAAGTATCCGGCTTTTCCCCTGCCTATTCTGCCCATTGTAAATCTTTCTGTTATGTTATCCTTTTCAAGCTGTGCAAAAACAGAAAGAATGCCTATCATTGCCCTTCCGAAAGGGGAGGATGTGTCAAAGTTTTCATTAATAGAAATAAAATCAATATTATTTGAAAGAAATTCATCTTCTATTAGTGTGAGGGTATCTTTTTGGCTTCTGGAAAGCCTGTCAAGTTTATATACAAGAACTGCATCGGCCACAGATGTTTTTAAGTCAGACAGCATTTGCTTTAAAGCAGGGCGGTTTGTGTTCCCACCGGAGAAACCACCGTCAGTGTATATCTTTAACAAATCCCAGTCCCTTGCAGAACAGTAAGCCTTAAGACGAGTTACTTGTTCCTCTATACTGTAGTTCTCAAGCTGATTTTCTGTCGATACTCGGACATAGCCGAAAACCCTAAGCTTATCTTTCACAAAAACACCTCTTGATTAAATATATTTATATTGGTTTGCGGTTAATAGTGTTGAATATATATAAACGAATATGCTTCTAAGTTGTAATATTATATTTTTATGAATAACTGGCTCACTTTTCCAGTGTTTGCATTGTATTAGAATTAATTCTTTTTTTCTCCTTATAATCAAATCTATTCCTCTGCTTTTATAAGTATTCAAAGCCCCCTGATAGCTTAGAATATATACTTTCTTTTAGTTCTTAAGTTCTTTTATTTTATAAGATAATATTATAATGACAAGACTGAAAAGCAGTATCTTAATTAGTGATAAATTTTTTAGGAATGTTGCTCAGGTACTAAATAGAAGTACATAGATGAAGTGGTTTTAAGTATTGCAGGGTTTTAAAGAAATAAGTACAACCCGTGTCGGAATATACATAAATATGGAGGTGGGAATATGAAAAAGTCAGAACAAAAAAATACAGAACCCAAAAGGATAGGTAAAGTAACACATATTATGGCTGATGGCACCATCAGAGATTCGGTAAAGGGCTATTTAGATGAACCGGGTGTGGAGCTGCCGGATATTGCAAAAAGAATAATTAGGCAGATGATACTTGATCCATCGAAAAAGGACAGTCAATAAGGCTGTCATGTATGGACAAGCTGCACAAAAAGGATTTATATGTTAACACCATGCTGTATCTACAAATGCACAGGGATGCAGAGAACTTGGTTGCGATTGAAAAATAATATGGAATGATTTAGCTGCAGGTGTTTAAATTTACAGCTTTTTTATATAACATAGACTGCTGAATAATGTTTTACAGCGGCAATATGCAACACAGGATATAACACAATGGCTGTATTTCCGTAAAGAAGATAGGATGTGCTATAGTTCAAATTTTGTGACCCCGATTTAGACAGATGGACAAGGTTTCTATAAAAGGCTTGCCAACCTTTTTTTATTAACAGTATTTTCCTTACTTTGTTTCGGCTTTGGTGTAAACCAGGGTCGATTTTTTATCTAAAAGTTTCCAAAACGTAAAGTTAAGGTTAAGAAGCGAAATATATATTTTGTCTGTATATCAAAGAGCTAAAAAGGCAATCTTAAAAACGAAGGAAGGTGATGCGGTGATAAAAAAGATTGCTGTTTATATTTCATTTTTATGCTGTTTGGCAGTAACAGCAGGTTTTTTTGGAAGTAAATATTATATACCTGAAAACATTAATTTTATTGCAGGTGAAACACAAGAAATTAAATATAGTTTGCCTTTAAAGGTTAGTTTATATAATGAGGACAACATTATAGTTTCAGGCAGTGAACCTGAGCCTGTAAAAGGCAATATAAAAATTGATTTATCTGAAAAAACAGAAATTACTCCTGTTTCAGAAGGCACCACAATTGCAAAGGTAAGTGCATTTGGTATACCGCTTAAAAATGTTTCTGTGAATATTATACCCCAAAGAAAGGTTATACCATGCGGCACAATTATTGGAGTTGTTATGAAAACAGAGGGAATTCTTGTTTTAGGCACAGGAGGAATTAAAGATGAAAACGGAGAAATCAATCGTCCTTCCGAAGGAAAAATTAAATCAGGAGATATTATTTTAAGCTGCAACGGAAATGTCATTTCTGAAAAAGAGGAGCTTATGGAGGTTATAAAAGAAAACAAAGGCGATAACCTTAATCTTAAAATTAAAAGAAATGAAAAAAATATGGACGTTTCTCTCACTCCATCTTTAAATGAGGCAGGAGAATATAAAATTGGAGCGTGGATAAGAGATTCAACTCAAGGTCTTGGAACTATAACTTATATTGATGAAAAAAATATGACATACGGTGCTTTAGGACATGGTGTTTATGACGTTGATACAAGAACTATGGTTTCTGTTGCTCAGGGTGTTGCAACTTTAAGTGACATTTCAGGAATTAAAAAAGGAATCAGCGGAGAACCCGGAGAGGTTTGTGGTGCTTTAGACAAAAGCAATGTAATAGGAACCATTAACAAAAATACTGAAAAAGGAGTTTATGGAAATATTAATTCAAACAGTTTAAGCAAATTTAAAGCAGAGCCTGTTGAAGTTGCTGTTATCAACGAAATAAAAGAAGGTCCTGCTGTTATTTTAAGCGATATTTTAGACAAAGAAGTAAAAGAATACTCTGTTAACATTGAAAGTGTAAATAAGTTTACAGGAACTGATAAAGGCATGATTGTAAGGATTACAGACAAAAGACTCCTTGATAAAACAGGCGGTATAATTCAAGGAATGTCAGGCTCACCTATTATACAAAACGGAAAACTTATAGGAGCTGTGACCCATGTTTTTGTTAAAGATTCTACCAAGGGATATGGAATTTTCATTGAAAACATGTTAAATGAAAGTGATGTATAATATGAAAAGCGGAGATAAGTTTCTCTGCTTCAGAACGTAGACAAAGTCAAAACCTTGAGGGCTTTGCCCTCAAACACCCACAAGGGTTTTACCCTTGACCCATCTAAAACCGCATGAATATGCGGTTTTGATAAAAGTTTTTGGTCTTGCTTTTTTCAAAAAGCAAGTGGGATTGGGCAACGCCCAAGGTTTGTCTTCAATATGAAGCGGAGAAAAGTTTCTCCGCTTTTTTTAATGCAAATAATAGATTTAATAAAGAATATTTCCTAATTCTTTTATTTTATAAAGAACCTTTTCCATATCAATTGTTAGAAATTCATTATTTTTATAAACTACTTTTCCTTTAATCATTGTTAAAACAACATTATCTGATAAAGATGAGTATATAACAGAATTAAGCATATCAGTTACAGGCTGCAGGTTGGGTTTTTTAAAATCAACAATAAACAAATCCGCACTTGAGCCTACACTTAATTCTCCGCAGTCGTTTCTTCCTTGTGAAATAAATCCGTTTTTTGAAGATATTTGAAAAATATCAAAAGAATTTAAAAGAGAAGCATCTTTGTGAATACCCTTTTGAAGAAGTATAGCTGTTTTCATGTCTGAAAGCATGTCTAAATTATCGTTTGATGCGGCACCGTCTGTGCCCAATGTTATATTTATACCGTGATTTTTAATTTTAACTATGTCCGCTATACCACTGCCAAGTTTTAAATTGCTTATGGGACAATGAGCCACACTTACATGTTTTTCTTTTAAAATGTTCAAATCTTCCTGTGTCAAGTAAACGCAATGGGCGGCTGTTGAGGGCAGGTCAAAAACACCTAAGTCATTAAAAAAGCCTGAGGGAGTTTTTTTATGTCTTTTAAAGCAGCCAAGATTTTCTTTTTCTGTTTCGCTTAAATGAAGCTGCATTCTTGAGTTTGTGTCAGAGGCTATTTTAACTAATTTTTCTATTTTTATAGGATCGCTTGTATATTCGGCGTGAATGCACATATCAATTTTAAGGCTGTCATTGTTTCTTCCATTATATTCTTTATGAAAATCATAAAGCTGAAAGTCTGTAATTGAAAACTTGCTTTTAAGGCTGTCCGAAAAGGCGAAGCCATCCATGGCAATATTTGCTTTAATTCCGCTTTCTATTACTGCATCACAAATTTTATGGCTGTAATAATACATATCATTAAAGCTTGTAATTCCGCCTTTAAGCATTTCTGAAATTCCAAGCAAAGCACCGTAATATACCATTTCCTCCGTAAGCTTTGCCTCTGTTGGAAAAATTGCTTCGTTAAGCCATCTCTCCAAGGGCAGACTTCCTCCAAGACCTCTTAAAAGTGTCATAGGCACGTGGCAATGGGTGTTGCAAAGGCCGGGCAGAACAAGCATATCAACCCCGTCAAAGCTTTCTGTGTATTCTCCCAAAAAGTTACTGCCTATAAAATCAATTTTTTCGTTTTTTATATTAATGTCTACATTTTTTAAAATAGTTCCGTCTTTTGAAAGCATGTTTGTATTTTTTATAAGCATTTAATCACTCCTGACATTAGCCTTTTTTCATGGTTTCTGCTAAAACTTCATTTGGTGTGATGTTGATTGTTTTGTTGCTGGTGTATATAACCATTCCGGGTTTTGAGCCTTTTGGTTTTTTAACAAATTTTCTAAGACAATAGTCCACAGGTATATTTGAGCCTGTTTTGCCCTTACTGTTATATGCCGCCAAGTTTGCTGCCTCAAAAAGAGTTTTGTCGGGAATGTTCCCGCTTTCATCTTTTGCCGAAACAATAACGTGAGAGCCTGGTATATTTTTTGTGTGAAGCCATGTGTCGTTGGATTTTGCAAATTTTATTGTTAGCTCATCATTTTGTGTATTGCTTTTTCCCACATAAATGTCAAAGCCGTCACTTGAAATAAAGTGAAGCGGTTTTGATTTTTTCTGACGTTTATCTTGTTTATTGTTAATATTTTTCTTCTTTATAAAGCCTTGTTCCATAAGCTCATTTTTTATTTCTTTTAAATCAACTTCTTCTGTTGCCGCATCAATGCCTATTAAAACACTTTCCAAATATGCAAGTTCCTCTTCGTTTTGTTTTTTTTGAACTTCAAGGGCAGATAAGGTGCGTTTTGCTTTATTATATTTGTTATAGTATTTTTGTGCGTTTTCCGCAGGTGTTAAAGTCGGGTCAAGGGCAATTTCTATTTCCGCCATGTTTTCGTCATAATAATTTATTGTTTTAAAGGTGTTTGTTCCTTTTTTTATTGTGTGAATGTTGGAAGTAATAAGTTCTCCTTTAAGCTTCCATTTTTCAAGATTTTCATTATCCTTTTCAGTTTTGATTTGCATTTCCTTCTTTTTTACACATCTTTCAATGTTGCTTGTAACAAGGCGGCGCATATCATAGGCTTTTTGTTTAATGTGATACACATTTGCCCTTTGGCTATAAAAGTTTTCAAGTAATTCAGAAACAGAGCTGTATTTAACTTTTTTAAACCCTGAATATTGTGTCATTTCAAAAGGTGAAAAATCAAGCAAACGCTCAGTTTTAGGCTCGTAAATTATTTCGGGAAAGAAATTGTTTTCAGATACATTTTTCATAAAGTCTTTAAAAGTATAAAAAAGCTTTAACCTGTCTTTTTGTGTAAGCTCTTCTCCTCTTAATGAAGAGTCAAAGCCTGCCTGATGGCAAATTTCACTTGCGCTTACAGGACTTATGCCTGTGTATGACATATAAATTATTTTTTGAAGAATTAAGCTTTTCTTTTCATCAAAAACTTTAACAAAGTCTTCTTCAATAAGGTTAAACGGATTTATTTTACCTTGAGAAGGCGGAAAAACATATTCCTTGCCGGGAAGAACTTCTCTTACAGAGCTTGTTTCGTGGGAAATATGTTTTATTGAATCAAGAATTTTTTTGTTTTCATCAACAAGCATTATGTTTGAATGCTTGCCCATTATTTCTATAATTAAACTTTTTGTTGCCATATCTCCAAGCTCGTTAAGGGAATCAAAATCTATTATTATTATACGCTCAAAATCAGGCTGATAAATCTTTGTTATTTTTCCGCCTGCGGCATGTTTTCTTAAAACCATGCAGAACATGGGAGGGGATATGGGGTTTTCTTTTGTTAAGCTTGTAATGTGGGCCCTTGCGTGGCTTGGGTTTGCCGAAAGAAGCAGTTTAAAGTTTGAGCCTATGCTTCTTACAGACATTATTATTTCGTCTTTTTGAGGCTGATATATTTTATCTATTCTTCCGCCTAAAAGTTTGTTGTTAAGTTCAAAAACTATATTTTTCACAGCTATTGAGTCTAAAGCCATATTTTAAAATCCTCCGTCTATTACTTTTATAATTAAAATATTTTTAGTATATATAAATAGGTTATAAATCATACTTTTATAAATGATTGCTTAAAACAAGCTCTAATACTGCACATTGTCTGCTTTAGAAAACAAAGTGTTTACAAGAACTTTAAGGTTTTAACTTTGTATATATTCTTATATTTAAATTTTGTATTATTTTTCTCGCTTTTATGTAGTATAACATAAATTCATGCTTGATTATATACTGTGTATTAATATATAATCAAAGAAATGTATTTTCGTTATAAAATAATTTTAAAAGGATGACGGGCTATGACAAGAAGCATGACAGGATATGGCAAAGGCGAAAATGAAGCCTTTGACAGACGATTCACTGTTGAAATTAAATCAGTTAACCACAGATATAATGATATAACAATAAAACTGCCAAGATTTATGAATTACCTTGAAGATAAAATACGAAAAACATTAACTCAAAAAATTTTAAGAGGAAAAACAGACGTTTATATAACCTTTGAAACTTTTTCACAAGACGACGTATCAATAAAGTTTAATGAAAATCTTGCAAAGGCTTATTTGGAAAAGCTTGACTATATTGAAAATCAATATGGAATTACAAGCCAAAACAAGCTTGACCTTGTTGCAAGGTTTCCTGAAATTTTGGCGGCGGAAAAGGTTGAAACAGAAGTGGATGTTATTTGGGAAACCCTTGAGCCGGCATTAAACAAGGCTATCAATAATTTTATTTCAATGAGAGAGGCAGAGGGGGAAACCCTTAAAGCCGATATACTTTTAAAAGGGGAAAAAATTAGAAATATAGTTGCCGCTATTAAAGAAAGAAGCCCTATTGTTGTTGAAGAATATAAAGAAAAGCTTACAAACAGACTAAACGAGCTTTTTGATAAATCCCCTGTGGATGAACAGCGTATTGCACAGGAAATAACAATTTTTTCTGATAAAGCCTGTATTGATGAGGAAATCACAAGGATGTACAGCCATCTTGAACAGCTTAAAAATATTTTTACCAATGAAGACGGCTCTATCGGCAGAAAACTTGATTTTCTTGTTCAGGAAATGAATAGGGAGGCCAACACCACAGGTTCAAAATCCAACGACATTCAGATAACGCAAGCAGCCATTGAACTTAAAACAGAAATTGAAAAGATTAGAGAGCAAATTCAAAACATAGAATAAAAGGGGCGAGTATTTTGGAATCTTCTAAATTTATAGGCATAGGCTTTGGAAGTCTTGTAAATGCAGGAAGAGTTGTTGCTCTTGTAAGCCCCGAATCTGCACCTATAAAAAGGCTTATTCAAGATGCAAGAGAAAAAGGCAATATTGTTGATGCCACATATGGACGAAAAACAAGAAGCGTACTTATTATGGACAGCGGCCATGTGGTTTTAAGTCTTATAACGCCTGAAACCATAGGCAGCAGGCTTTCAAATATTGATGAAAATGAGGAATAAACATGCATGAAAAAGGTATTTTGCTTATAGTTTCCGGCCCGTCAGGTTCAGGAAAGGGCACTGTTGTAGAAAAGCTTACGCAATGTGAAGAGTATGCACTTTCCATTTCCGCAACAACAAGAGAACCAAGAAACTATGAAGAACATGGAACACATTATTTTTTTAAGGAAAAAGAAACGTTTGAAGAGATGATTAAAAACAATGAATTTATAGAATATGCAAGCTTTTGCGGCAACTATTACGGCACACCCAAATCTTATGTTGAAGAAAAGCTTGAAACAGGCTATAATGTAATTTTAGAGATAGAGGTTCAAGGGGCGTTGCAGATTAAAGAAAAATATCCTGCTTCGGTTCTTATATTTCTTATGCCTCCGTCTGCAAAAGAGCTTAGAAACAGGCTTGAGGGCAGAGGAACAGAAGAAAAAGAGATTATTGAAAAAAGAATAAAGCGTGCCGAAGAAGAAATTGAGTTTTTCCCTCAATATGACTATGTTGTTGTTAATGACAAAGTTGGGGATGCTGTTGAAAAAATTAAAACAATAGTTAATGCTGAAAAACTTAAAACTTCAAGAAACATTGAAATTGGCGAAACTTTTAAAGGAGAGATATAAATATGTTAAGACCATCTTATTCAGACCTGCTTGAGGAAATAAACAAAGGTGCAGAGGGTGAGGATGTTGTTGGAAGCCGTTACACAATAGTTATAGCGGCGGCAAAAAGAGCAAGACAGCTTGTTGACCGTGCAGAGCCTTTAATATCCAAGGTTAAAGTTGACAAACCTGTGTCAATAGCAGTTAATGAACTTTATGAAGGAAAAATTTCCATTATTCAAAACCAGCACATTGAAGAGCCTGTTCAAAAAAATGTTGTTGAAACTAATTTTGAAGAAGAATTTTATGAGGAATAATTTTTAAGGTGCAGACTTTTACGTCTGCACTTTCCCGTTTTAATAAAGGAGGTGCGGCTCTTTGTTTGCAGAGGTAATACTTAAAACTTCACATCCTGACATAGATAGGATTTTTGATTATGAAATCCCTATGGAGCTTTTAGACAAAATTGTTCTTGGTATGAGAGTTACAGTGCCTTTTGGAAGAAACAACAGAAAAACAGAAGGGTATGTTGTGGGAATAAAAGAGTTTTCACAAATTCCCAAAGAAAAAATAAAAGAAATAGTATCTGTTATGGATTTATTTCCAGCTTTTTCAGAAAGTTCAATTAAGCTTTCTTTATGGATGAAAAAAAAATATTATACAACTCTTTCCCAATGCCTTCAAACGGTTATGCCTGCCGGCATTAACCTTAAAAACCAAGAAAAACTACTTTATTTTAATAAAAACCAAGAAGAAATTAAAGAAATAAAATCGCAGCTATATTTAAAAGAAAGCAGAAAGCAGCAACTGGCCGTTATAGAATATATTGAAAAGTTTGGAAATGTAACAGCTTTTGAAGCTGCAAAAAAGTTGAAAATTAGTGCGTCACCTATAAAAACACTTCTTAAAAACGGAATACTTAAAGAACAGACAGAAATAAAGCGAAAAGAAATAGAAAATTATAAGGGGGAAACTTCCCTTCCTTTTGATTTCACAAATGAGCAGAAAAATGCCTTTGATACAATAATCAATTCCAAAGTACCTGTTCTTCTTCATGGTGTTACAGGCAGCGGCAAAACAGAAGTTTATTTGCAGATTATTGAAGATGTAATCTCAAAGGGAAAACAAGCCATTGTTCTTGTTCCTGAAATTTCACTTACACCCCAGCTTTCCCAAAGGTTTATAAGCAGATTTAAAGATAGGGTAGGGGTAACCCACAGCAAAATAAGCCAAGGGGAAAGGCATGAAATTTGGCAAAGAGCAAAAAATAATGAAATATCCATTGTTATTGGGCCAAGAAGTGCTGTTTTTACTCCTTTTGAAAATCTGGGAATAATAATAATTGATGAAGAACATGAAAACAGCTATAAAAGTGATATAACCCCCAAGTATGATGCAAGGGAAGTGGCAGAGTTTCGCTGTAAAGAAAGCAATGCTTTTATGGTATACGGTTCTGCTACTCCATCACTTAAAACTTATAAAAGGGCACAAGAGGGAGAAATAAACATTGCCAAACTTAAAAACCGGCCTTTTTTACAGCCTATGGCAGAAACAGAAATTGTTGATATGAGAGTTGAGCTTTCAGAGGGAAACAGAACAATTTTTAGCAGACGTCTTTTTGAGGAGATTAACAAAACCCTGGAAGCTGATGAGCAAATAATGCTTTTTATAAATCGGCGAGGGTTTTCAACCTTTGTGTCCTGCCGCAAATGCGGTGAGGTTATGATGTGTGACAGATGCAATGTTTCGTATACATACCATGCCAACGAAAAATTTTTAATGTGTCATTACTGCGGCGGAAAAAAAGAGATACCAACTGTCTGCCCTAAATGCGGTTCAAAATATATAAAATATTTTGGCACAGGCACTCAAAAGGTGGAGGAAGAAGTAAAAAAGTTTTTTCCTAAGGCAAAGGTTTTGAGAATGGATATGGACACAACTTCAAGAAAAAACAGCCATGCCAATATTTTAGAAAGTTTTAAAAATGGTGAGGCGAACGTTCTTATTGGCACTCAGATGATAGCCAAGGGTCATGATTTTCCAAAGGTAACTCTTGTTGGAGTTGTGGCGGCAGACCTTTCTTTAAACACCTCTGATTATAAAGGGGGCGAAAATACTTTTCAGCTTCTTACTCAAGTTTCAGGAAGGGCAGGAAGAGGCCGTCTTAAAGGCAAGGTTATAATACAGACATATTCTCCTGAAAATTACATAATTCAGCTTGCGGCAAAAGGAAACTACGAAGAGTTTTACGAAAAGGAATCGGCTGTAAGAAAGCTTCTTAATTATCCCCCTTATTCCAATATAGTTTCAATACTTATATTAGGCAAAAATGAAAGGGATGTAATTGAACATATAAACAAGTTAAGTTATATTTTTGCTTCAAAAAATAAGGATTTTGAAATTTTAGGGCCATCCCCTGCAATTATTTCAAAAATCAAAGATGAATACAGGTGGAGCATTATTATAAAAGGTGAAAACGAAGAAGAACTGTGGGATTTTGTTAAAGGTTGTATTGATGAACTAAACAAAAGCAAAAAACAGGACATTCTTATAAACATAACTTTAAATCCTTAGTATATGGTTAAATTATTGTATAAAATTATTTATTGATGTAAACTTTAAAAAACACTGTGAAAATAGGAGGACAAAATGGCTAAACGAATAATAAGACTTGACACTGATGAAGCGTTAAGAAAAATTTGCAAACCTGTTAAGGAAATAAACCAAAATATAATAACACTTCTTGATGATATGGCAGAAACTATGTATGATGCTAACGGAGTAGGCCTTGCCGCACCTCAGGTGGGTGTTCTTAAAAGAATTGCGATTATTGATATAGGCGAGGGAATGGTTGAACTTATAAACCCTGAAATAATTGAAGAAAAAGACAGCCAGATTGACTATGAGGGTTGTTTGAGTTTTCCCGGATGCAGCTCTCTTGTTGAAAGACCAAACTATGTTAAAGTAAAAGCATATAATAGAGAGGGACAGGAGATAATTGTTGAAGGCACAGAACTTATGGCACGTGCTCTTTGCCATGAACTTGACCACCTTGACGGAGTTTTATATATTGATAAAGCTATGCCTGAGCCTGAAGAGTAAGGAGTGGTGCAGATGAAAGTTATTTTTATGGGAACACCTGACTTTGCAGTTAAGTCTTTAGAAAGGCTTTATGAAAATTATGAAATTTCAGCCGTTGTTACTCAGCCTGATAAGCCAAAGGGACGAGGCAAAAAAATGGTTTTCCCCCCTGTTAAGGAAAAAGCCATAGAGCTTGGCATTGAAGTTTTACAGCCTGAAAGCATTAATGATTTTGAATTTATTAATAAGTTAAAAGGTTATAATGCTGATATTTTTGTTGTTGCCGCATACGGTCAGATTTTAAAAGAAGAAGTTTTAAACATTCCTAAGTTTGGCTCCGTAAACGTGCATGGTTCGCTTTTACCTAAATATAGAGGTGCAGGGCCTATACAGTGGTCAATTATTAATGGAGAAGAAACAACAGGAATAACAATTATGCATATGGCAAAGGGACTTGACAGCGGAGATATGATTTTAAAAGAAGAAATAGAAATAAATAAAGATGACACATACGGCTCTTTAAATGAAAAAATGGCAGAAGTGGGAGCAGACCTTATTATCAGCGCATTAAAAGAAATAGAAAAAGGAACTGCACAAAGAACTCCGCAAAACCATGACGAAGCAACATATGCGCCCATGCTTGAACGTGAAACAGGACATATTGACTGGAATAAAACATCCTGGCAGATTTCATGTCTTGTAAGAGGGCTTGACCCACAACCTGGGGCTTACACTATATATAATGAAGAAGTTCTTAAAATATGGGGAGTTGAAATTTTTTCTAAAAATTTTGAGGACAAGTCTATTGGAGAAATTGTTGAAACAAACAAAAAAGGCTTTGTTGTTAAAACAGGCGACAGTTCAATACTTGTTACAAAGGTTCAGTCAAAAGGCGGAAAAGCCATGGCTTGTGATGCATACATGAGAGGGCATGCTGTTGAAAAAGGAACAATTTTAAAATAAAACAGACATATATCTTTATTTTGCGTAAATTTTATTAAAGACAAAAGGAGGTAAAAATATGCCATTTTATTTTAATATGCAATATATTTGGGTTATTATACCTGCAATGCTTCTAGCCATGTATGCTCAATCAAAGGTTGGAAGCACATTTAAAAAGTATTCCAATGTAAGAAACATGTATAACCTTACAGGTGCGGAGGTTGCCAGAAGGCTTTTGCAGTCTTCAGGAATAAGTGATGTTAAAATTGAAAGGGTAAGGGGAAATTTAACAGACCATTACGACCCTTCCCGCAAGGTTTTAAGGCTTTCTGAATCAGTTTATGATTCAACATCGCTTTCTGCTGTTGGTGTTGCCGCTCATGAAACAGGCCATGCTGTGCAGCATGCAAACGGATATGCACCTTTGGCTTTAAGAAGTGCCCTTGTTCCAATGACAAACATAGGCTCAAAACTTGCCATGCCTTTTATATTTATAGGTATTTTGTTTGGCTCACAAGCCGGATCTGATTTTGGGTATCTTCTTGTGCAAACTGGAATTATTTTCTTTTCCCTTGCTGTTTTGTTTTCCCTAGTAACACTTCCTGTTGAATTTAATGCGTCAAAAAGAGCGGTTGGCATGCTTGGAGATTACGGAATACTGTCTTATGACGAAATTTCTCCTGTAAGAAAGGTTTTAAATGCGGCGGCTTTAACTTATGTTGCAAGTGCTGCTGTTGCAATTGCCCAGCTTTTAAGACTTATTTTACTTTTTGGAAGAAGGCGGGATTAAAAATTTAGTTATGTTAAAGTTTATGTGCTCGAAAACATGGTTTTCGAGCTTTTTCTTTTAAAATCTTCAAAAATATTTGCGGTGAAGCCTTAAATGAGGTAGAATATATAATTGCTATAGTTTATATATATAGAGAAAATACAGCTGTTTGTTTGATTTTAATATTGAAAAAATTGAAAAGTGAGATTTTTCACAAGTTAGGGTTTTTATATTTTTATAAATAATATTTTTTGCAGATTATTTTTAGTGTTTTGTAAAGAAAGGAAATTAATCATGATAAAAATAAATCCGCGTGAAGTTGCCGCAGAGGTTATAATGAGTGTAATGAAAGACGGCGAATATAACAACGTGGCATTGAAAAGGCTATTAAAGCAAAACGGAGCAATGGATTTAAAAGACAAGGCTTTTGTTACTGAAATTACAAACGGAACATTAAGAAATATTTTTTATATAGATTATATTATTAATTGCATTTCAACGGTTAAAACCGAAAAAATGAAACCGTGGATTTTGGCTGTAATGAGAAATGCAGTTTATCAAATGATTTTTATGAATGTGCCTGAAAGTGCGGCAGTTAACGAAGCGGTTGAGCTTGTTAAATCTAAAGGTTTTGGAAAGTTATCAGGGTTTACAAACGGAGTATTAAGAAACATTGCAAGAAATTATAATAAAATTACTTTGCCTAATGAAGAAAATCAACCGTCTAAATATTTAAGCATAAAATATTCTCATCCTGAATGGATTGTTAAAATGTGGCTTAGCCAGTATTCTTATGAGTTTGTCAAAGATTTATGCGAGGCAAACGGAAAAGCCGCACCTGTTACTGTTATGGCTAACACCCTTAAAACTAACAAAAACCAACTTAAAAAAAGTCTTGAGGAAGAGGGTGTTTTTGCGGAGGAAACAAGGCTTATTGATTCGGCTTTAAAGCTTACCAAACTTAAAGATATTTCTTCTCTTGAATCATTTAAAAACGGTATGTTTCATGTTCAAGATGATAGCTCCGCTTTGGCTGTTGAAATTCTTGACCCCAAAGAGGGAGAAAAAATACTTGATATGTGTGCTGCCCCGGGAGGGAAAAGCATATTAGCTGCTGAAAAAATGAAAAATGAGGGAAAGATTATTTCTCGTGATATATATCCTCATAAACTTCATCTTTTAAGTGAAACAGCAAAAAGGCTTGGTATAGACATAATAGAAATTGAGCTTAAAAACGCAGTGGTTTTTTATGAGGAAGACAGGGAAAAGTATGATAAAGTTATTGTTGACGCTCCGTGTTCAGGGCTTGGGCTTATGCGTAAAAAGCCTGATATAAGGCTGAACCGAAGTGGAAATGATATAGACGAGCTTGTTAAGCTGCAAAGAGAAATATTGAGTGCAGCATGGGAATATGTTAAAATAGGTGGAAGTTTGATTTACAGCACATGCACAATTTGTAAAAAAGAAAACTTAGGGAATATAAAATGGTTTACAGAAAACTTTCCTTACGAGCTTCAAGATTTAACAAGCTTTCTTCCCAATGGAGAAACTTTTGAAACATCAAAAGAAGGACACATAAGCCTTTTTCCGCATATACACGAAACAGACGGATTTTTTATAGCACGTTTAATAAGAAAGGGATAAAAAATGAGAAAAGCGGATTTGAAATCCATGACCATGGACGAACTTAAAATGGTTATAAAAGAACTTAAAGAGCCTGAATTTAGGGCGAAACAAATTTACGACTGGCTCCACAATAAACTTGTGACAAGTTTTGAAGAAATGACAAATTTATCAAAAACTTTAAGAGAAAAGCTTGAAGAAAACTACAAAATTTCAAACCTTGAAATTGTTGAAAAAACAGTTTCTCAAAAAGACGGAACGGTAAAATATCTTTTTGCTCTTGAAAATGACAGCCTAATAGAGTCTGTTTTAATGCGTTATTCCTACGGTAATGCAGTTTGTGTTTCAACACAGGCAGGGTGTAAAATGGGATGTACTTTTTGTGCGTCAACACTTGACGGAGTTGAATCGAATTTAAGCACAGGGGAGATTTTAAGCCAGGTTTATGAAATACAAAAAGATATTGGGGAAAGAATTTCAAGTGTTGTTTTGATGGGCAGCGGAGAACCCCTTGATAACTATAATAATGTAATAAAATTTATTAAATTAATTAATGATGAAAAAGGTCTTGGCATAGGTCAAAGACACATAACTCTTTCAACCTGCGGACTTATTGAAAAAATAAATATGCTTATGGATGAGGATTTGCAAATCACCCTTGCAGTTTCTCTCCATGCACCTAACGATGAAATAAGAAACAAAATTATGCCTATTTCAAGAAAAAATGATATTGACAGCCTGCTTCTTATTTGTAAGCAGTATTCAGATAAAACAAAACGCAGAATTACATTTGAGTATGCTCTTATAAAAGGTATAAACGACAGCGAAGAATGTGCCATAGAGCTTTCTCAAAGGCTTAGAAACATGCTTTGTCATGTTAACCTTATTCCTGTTAACGATGTTAAAGAAAGAAGTTATTATAAATCCAGTGAAGAAACAATTCAAAAATTTGCGGAAATTTTAAATTCAAAGGGAATAGAAACAACTGTAAGACGAAAACTTGGCAGTGATATAAATGCTGCCTGCGGACAGCTAAGAAAAGGACATTTAGGCAACAACAGGAGGTGAACCTCATATGGAATCGATTGGCAAAAGCGTTACTGGGCTTATAAGAGCCAATAACGAAGACTGTATTTATGTTGGTGATGACAAAGACAAAATATATATAGTTGCCGATGGAATGGGAGGGCATAATGGAGGAGAAACCGCCAGTGCCCTTGCTGTTGAGAGCTTTTTAAAATATGTTAAAGAAAATAAACTTCATGGAAACGATGCTTATGATGTTCTTGTTGGGGGCATAGCTTTTGCCAATGACTATGTTTACAAAAAAAGTATTGAAAACCCTGATTTAAACGGTATGGGAACAACTTTCACATGCCTTTATATTGATGAAGAAAAAATGGCAATTGCTCATGTCGGCGACAGCAGAGCATATGTTTTAAGGGCGAATAAGCTTTTGCAGCTTACAAAAGACCATACCTATGTTATGGAAATGGTAAGGCAGGGCAAAATTACCCCAAAAGAGGCAGAAATTCATCCAAGACGTAATGTAATAACAAGGGCGGTTGGAACTGCCGAAACAGTAGAAACAGATTTAATAATAGAAACTATGGAAAAAGATGATATTATTCTTCTTTGCTCGGACGGACTTTCGGCAATGGTTAAAGATAAGGCTATTGAAGAGGTTTTGATTCAAAAAACCGGCCTTGAATTAAAGGCTGAAAGACTTATTGAACTTGCAAATGAAAGCGGAGGAAGAGATAATATTTCACTTATAATTGTCAGACACGAGGTGAAGGCATGACACTTGCAATAGGCACCGTATTAAGCGGGCGTTATGAGATAGTTGAAAAAATAGGCACAGGCGGAATGGCCGCTGTATATAGGGCAAACGATTTAAAATTAGACAGAAGTGTTACAGTTAAGGTGCTGAAAGAAGAATATACCGAAGACGGAGATTTTAAAGAAAGATTTAAAATAGAGGCAAAAGCTGCGGCAAAGCTTTCTCATCCAAACATTGTTAATGTTTATGATGTGGGTGAAGACAGCGGAGTGTATTACATAGTGATGGAATATGTTCATGGCGATACTTTAAAGCAGGTTATTTTAAATAGTGCCCCTCTTGATAACATTGCCACACTAAGTGTTGCTATTCAAATGGCATCTGCTCTTTCCCATGCCCATAAAAACGGAGTTATTCACAGGGATATAAAACCTCATAATATTCTTGTCAGTGTTGACGGAACAATTAAAATTACTGATTTTGGAATTGCAAGGGCCTCTGATGTAACAACAGCCACAACAGTAAGCAACGCATTAGGCTCTGTTTATTATCTTTCCCCTGAACAGGCAAGAGGCGGTTATGTAGATTATAAAAGTGATATTTACAGCCTTGGCATAACAATGTATGAAATGATTACAGGAAAAGTTCCTTATGACGGCGAAACATCTGTGGCAATAGCTCTTAAACACCTTAACGATACTTTGCCTGACATAAGAAAGTTTAATCCTAATGCAAGTGAAGTTTTACAAAAAATAATTAAAAAAGCGACAGAAAAGAAAAAAGATGACAGATACGCAAATGTTGATTTGCTTTGTTCCGATTTAAAAAAAGCTCTTTCTGAAGAAAGTCAAGGCTATAAAAAAGAAAAAACTGAGAATGTTAAAACTGAAGAACACGTAACTCTTAGCGAGGCTTCGGTTGCCGCATCCACCTTAGGCGTTTCTCTTGCCGCTCAAAAAGGTGTTGAAGAAACAGAAAACAATCAGGAAATAAAGCTTGAACTGGCAAATGTAAGAAAGGATGTGGAGTTGCCTGAGGCATCTGTGGGCTTTGATATGTACAGTAAAAAATTAAAAATTTCAAAAGATAACGATAACTATGAAACAGATTATTATAAAGAAAGAAAAAAGACATCTGCGAAAGATACAAGACAAAACGGTAAAAACAAATTGTCTGAAAAATCGGGAAGTGATAATAAAATGAGAAGAAACTACGAAGAATCAGAAGATGAATATTATAAAGCCAAGGAAAAGCAGGTGACTATAGCAGCAATTATAACTGCTCTTGCTATAATTGCAGTGATTTCAATTTTTGGTGCAAAAATGCTTGGCTTTGGCTCTGTGCTTGGTGTCAGCGCCAAAACAAACGATATGCCTTCAATTATTGGTTATACTGTCAGCGAAGCTGAAAAAAAGGTTAAAAAGATGGAAATTACAATTAATCCTTCGGCGGAAGAATACAGCAGTGAGTATGAAGAAGGAATAATAATGTATCAGGAAATTGAAGAGGGAACAAGCGTGAGTAAGGGTGATGTTGTTAATGTAACACTAAGCCTTGGTTCGAAAACCTTTGCCATGCCTGATGTGGTTTATTCAACACTTGAAGAGGCCATAAAAGTAATCAAAAATTATGGAGGAAGCGAACCAAGTGTAGAATATGTTTTTGATGATTCAGTACCTGCAGGTGTTGTTATGGAACAAATACCGCCTTCTAAAAACCAGATAAACAGCGGTTCTAAAATAACTATCACAGTTAGCAAAGGCCCTGAAACCAAAAATGTAACAGTTCCAAACCTTTTGGGAATGAAGCTTGGAGATGCACAAAAACTTATTACGGAAAAAGGGCTTCTTATTGGAAAGGTAACAGAAGATAACACAGCAGACGGAAACAAAGATGAAGTTATTAAGCAATCACTGCCTGAGAACACAGAGGTTGCAAGAGATACAAAAATTGATTTTGTTGTTGTGGGAAGCAAAATAGGCGAGCCTAATGAAGAACCTGATAATGGGGCCAATGAAAAGCCTTCACAGGAAAATCCTTCACAAGGAGAGAGTGCCCAAGGAGGCAAATCAACAAAAAGCTTTACAATTTCCGCTCCGTCATCCTTTGTTGATGAAAACAGTATATCAGTTAAGGTTTTAAAAATCGTCAACGGAAACACTGTTGATGTTGTATATAATGAAACAAAATCAATAAACGATTTTCCTTTTAGTATAACTTTAAGCGGCGAAGGGCAGGCAGAAGTTCAGCTTTATATTGATAATGTATATCAATGGAGCCAAAATGCAGATTTTTCTTCGGGAGGTAATTAATGATAAAGGGAACTATCGTTAAAGGGATAGGCGGTTTTTATTATGTTGCCACAAGTGGGGGCGTTTACGAATGTCGTGCCAGAGGAAAGTTTCGCAAGGAAAAAATAACACCTACGGTTGGTGACAAAGTTGAGATTTCAATAATTGATGAAAACAATAAAAAAGGCAGCCTTGACGTAATAAAGGAAAGAAAAAACATACTTATAAGGCCACGGGTTTCAAACATTAATCAGGCGGTTATTGTTTTTGCGGCAAAAAGCCCTGATATAAATATTGATTTGCTTGATAAGTTTATAATTCTTGTTGAAGAGCAAAAACTTGATGTTGTTATATGCATAAATAAAATTGAGCTTGATGAAGACCAAGAATATAAAGATATTCAAGAACTTTATGAAAATGCAGGTTATAAAGTTATACCTGTTTCAACATATGACAATGTTAATGTTGATAGGCTGAGAGATGAACTAAAAGGAAAAATTTCCGTTTTTGCAGGGCCGTCGGGTGTGGGCAAAAGCAGTCTTTTAAATGCGATCAACCCAAGCCTTAAGCTAAACATAGGGGAAATAAGTGCAAAAATTGAAAGGGGCAGACATACAACACGTCATGCCGAACTTATTGAAATTTTTGAAGATAGCTTTGTTGTGGATTCACCTGGGTTTACTTCACTTTTTCTTGAGCATATTAAATCTTGTGAGCTTCAATATTATTTTAAGGAGTTTCTGCCCTTTATTCATAATTGCAGATTTAGCGGCTGCAGCCATATTAATGAGCCTGACTGCGGTGTTAAAGAAAAGGTTGGAACAGAAATAAGTGAAATTCGATACAAAAGATATATGACAATATACAATGAGCTAAAGGAAGGGGAAAACAAAAAATGATAATACTTGCACCTTCACTGCTTTCGGCAGATTTTTCAAAGCTTGAAGAAGAAATTAAACAAATTGAAAATGCAGGAGCAAAATATCTTCATCTTGACATTATGGATGGTCATTTTGTTCCTAACATAACATTTGGTGCGCCTGTTGTAAAATGTATAAGACCTGTCACAAAAATGGTTTTTGATGTACATTTAATGATTGAAAACCCTGAAAAATACATTGAGGATTTTGTTAAAGCAGGGGCTGATATAATCACTGTGCACTCTGAAACTGTTGAGGATTTAGAAAATGTTATTGATGAAATTCATGATTTAGGTGTTAAAGCAGGTGTTACAATTAAGCCTGACACCCCCCTTTGTGACATTGAACATGTTCTTCACAAGGTGGATATGGTTCTTGTTATGACAGTTTATCCTGGGTTTAGCGGCCAAAAGCTTATTCCTGAGGCTATGGCGAAGATACCTGTTTTGAACGAAATTAAAAAGCAAAAGAACCTTAATTTTGATATTCAAATTGACGGCGGCGTTGGTCTTGACAATTTAAGGGAAGTTCTTGAAACAGGCGCAAACATAATTGTTGCAGGGTCTGCTGTTTTCGGTGCGGAGAGCCCGGCTTTGGCAACAGAAAAGTTTATTGAGGTTTTTAAGGAGTTTCAATGATGAAAGCTGTTATTTTTGCGGGAGCAGAAATTAAAGATTATGGGTTTTGCCAAAAATATATTAGCGTTGACACTATGATTGTTTGCTGTGACAGCGGTTTGCGTCATGCAAAGGCACTTGGCATAACCCCTCATGCAATGGTTGGAGATTTTGATTCTGTTGATGAGGAAACGTTTGAGTTTTTTAAAAATAAAGGTGTGGAAATTATAAAGTTTCCTTCCCATAAAGACGAAACAGACCTTGAGCTTGGCCTTGACTATGCTTTAAATAAAGGGGCAAAAGACATAACTGTTTTTGGTGCTATCGGAAGCAGAATGGACCATACCCTTGCCAATTGTCACTACCTTTTATATCTTCTTGAAAAGGGTGTTATGGCAAGACTTGTTGATGAAAAAAATGAAGTTTTTCTTATTGACAAAAGCTGTATTTTAAAGGGCGGCAAAGGAGATTTGGTTTCGCTTATTCCTCTTTCCATGGAGGTAAAAGGAATTTCTACAAAAGGTCTTGAATATAGCCTTAAAGATGATGTTCTTAAGCTTAACGGGCGTCTTATTGCCGTTAGCAATGTGATGACGGAAGAGAAAGCGGAAATTGAAATAAAAGAAGGATTTCTTTTTGTAATGAGATGCAGCGACTAAAGCCATTGTGATATAGAAATACAGATGATATTAAAACCTTGGGGTTTTTTCCAAGGCTATTTGATTTTAAAAAAGTAAGGTGTAAGGCTAAAGAAAATGCCGACACTCATAGTGAATTGCAAAGGGAAGCGAAATACGCAGCTGCAATATTTTAACTTTCTTTTTATACTAAGGTGTTTTGCTAAAAGCAGAGCACCTTTTTAGTATCTTAAATGAAAACTAGGAATACAATGATATTAAATCCTTTGAGGAGGAAGTGTTATTATGCAAAAAAAACTTCTCGGAGTTGTGCTTTCGTCAATGGGTATGGGTATGCTTATTGTTATTTTTCTTCCCTGGTGGGGGTTTTTGGCAGCCGCCATAATGGTTGTGGCAGGCGGGCTTTTAATTTTCAACAAATGCTGATAAATTTTAAAAATAAAAAGCATAGAGTTTTAACTTAAAGCCGTTAAAAAACTATGCCTGAAATTTTTGTTCTATAATTTTTGTTCCACAATTGGAGAAAATAATATAAATAAAAATACTCTCAACATCAAAGTGCTGAGAGCTGATTTTTATTATATAGCACGTGTTACTTTACCTGAACGTATACACCTTGTGCAAATGTAAATAGATCTCACCGTACCGTTATCGTTGATTTTAACTCTTTTAACGTTAGGTTTCCATACTTTATTAGCACGTCTGCTCACCTGGCTACGGTTGATGCTAATTCTATGCCCAGTACGTTGATTTTTTTCACAAATCTCACATTTTGCCATTACTTTGCACCTCCTTAGTTTCTTTCCATGACACAACAAAAATATTTTAACAGAAATTCAGTATTATTGCAAGGGATTAAGCATATTTTTATTAGTTTTTTTAAAAATAGTTTAAATATAACTTTAAAAAGCAGGTGTTTAATGGTATAATATTGAACATCAAGCGGAGAAACTTAAGTCTGAAAGGCTTTTGCTCTGTTTTTTATATGCTTTTAATTACTTCAAGTTCGAAAGGAGTATGAATATGTCAGCTAAAATAGAAACTCAGTTGGGAATTATAACAATCGATAACGAAGCTATAGCAAAAATTGCGGGAATTACTGCAATGGAATGTTACGGAATTGTGGGAATGGCCGCAAAAAATGTTAAAGACGGTTTTTTTCAGCTGCTCAAAGTTGAAAGTCTTACAAAGGGAATAAAGGTTTTTGTTGAAGAGAATAAAATTTTTCTCGATTTTCATATTATTGTTGAATATGGCACAAATATTTCAGCCATTGCAGAAAACATAATAAGCACAGTCAAGTATAAGCTTGAAGAAACTCTTGAGCTTGAAGTTGATAAAATAAACATCTTCGTTGAAGGCGTAAGAGTGGATAATTAAGGAGGAAGTGCACCGTGAGTTTAACAGGCATAAACGGGCTGTTGTTTAAAAAAATGTTTATAGCCGGAGCAAATGAGCTTAACGATAACAAACAGCTTGTTGATTCATTAAATGTTTTCCCAGTTCCTGATGGAGATACAGGAACAAACATGTCTCTTACTGCCCTTGCAGCGGCAAGGGAATGTGAAAAAATAACTTCTTCAAACATAGGCGAAGCGGCTAAGGCGGCAGCAGGAGGCTCATTAAGAGGGGCAAGAGGAAACTCGGGAGTTATATTAAGCCAGCTTATTAGAGGGTTTTCAAAGGGGCTTGAGGGTGTTGAAGAAGCTGGCTGTCATGAAATAGCCCTTGCTTTTAGAAAAGGGGTTGAAACTGCATATAAAGCAGTTATGAAACCGAAAGAGGGTACAATTTTAACTGTTGCCCGTGCATGTGCGGAAGCTGCTGAAAAGTATGTTTTTGAAACGGAAGATATAGAAGAGTTTTTAAAAAAAATTCTTGATGAAGGCAACGAAATGCTTCTTAAAACAAAAGATATGCTTCCTGTTCTTAAACAGGCTGACGTGGTTGATGCAGGCGGCATGGGTCTTATGTGCATACTTACAGGTGCTTTAAAATCCATTGACATTGTCGGGGATATTGTTTTAAATGATGACACAAAAAAAGCAGACGTGGACTTTTCTGCACTTTCTTCAATAGACCATTCGGGAATTACATTTGGTTACTGCACTGAATTTTTTATATTAAAAAAAGATGTGTCTGAAGAAACTGTTGAAGGCTTAAAATCATATTTTATGACTTTGGGAGATTCACTTGTTGTTGTTGCTGATGAAGACATGGTTAAAATTCATGTTCATACAGATCACCCTGGCAAGATAATAGAAAAGGCTCTTGAGGTTGGACATCTTGATGGATTAAAAATTGATAACATGAGGCTTCAGCACAGCAGCAAAACAGAAATCTTTTCGGAAAGCAAAGAAGATATTGCTCAAATAAAAGATATAGGTTTCATTTCTATTTCTATGGGCAGCGGAATATCTGATATTTTTAAAAACCTTGGTGTTGATGAAATAATAGAGGGTGGTCAGACTATGAACCCAAGCACTGAGGATATTTTAAAGGCAATAGATAAAATTAATGCAAAAAAAATTATTATTTTGCCCAACAATAAAAACATAATTCTTGCTGCCGAACAAGCTGCAAAGCTTACAAAGGACAAGGAAGTTTTTGTTCTTCCAAGCAAAACGGTGCCTGAAGGAATTGCGGCAATGATAGGCTATGATGAAAAAAATAGTATAGAAAAAAGCTTTAGCGATATGAAAGAAAGCATTTCCTTTGTTAAAACCTGCTCTGTAACATATGCGGTTCGTGACACTGTAATAGAAGATAAAAGTATAAAAGAGGGGGACATCCTTGGAATGATTGGCGGAGAGATTAAAGTCATTTCAAAAAATGTGTCAGAGGGAACAAAAGAACTTTTATCAACAGCTATTGACGATGAAAGCGAAATTGTAAGCATATTTTACGGCAGTGATGTAACAGAAGAGGATGCTGAGGAAATTGCTGAATATGTTAGGAATGAACATTCCTCTTGTGATGTGGAAATACATAGAGGAAATCAGCCTTTATATTATTATATAATTTCTGTTGAATAAATAATTGGCTTTATAAAAATAGTTGATGCTGATTTTACAATTTTATCATTGAAGAGAGATAGGTATTGGACTTTATTGAAATTATTTTATTTAGATGTGGTTTAAGAAACAGATTTCTAACCGAAGATATATAAGTTTTTATGCGGCAAGCATATTTGCTTATTTTTATTATTTAACTAAATTTATTGTAAAACTAAAATATGCCCAAGAATTATCTATGGGCATATTTTTTATTTATATTTGTCCTAAAAGAAGCTGCACAGCAAAAGCAACAATAACAACAAGTAAAGAAATTAAAAAACCATGAATCATAGGCTTTAAGCCTGATTTGGCAACGTCTGAAAAATTTGTTTTAAGACCGATTGCACCCAAGGACATTACCATAAAAAATTTGCTTATTTTTGAAACATCATGGCTAAATGCATCTGAAATAATTCCTGTGCTTTTTATTGAAACCATAATAAGAAACATCAAAATAAAGTAAGGAAAAATCTCCTTTATATTTGCTTTTTTTCGAACAGATTCTCCATTAATAATGCTCTTTTCTTTTTGGTTTATAAAAGAAAAAATAATTACTGTGGGAATAATCGAAAGAGTTCGTGTCAGTTTAACAATTACAGAATATGCACCTGCCGCATCAGAAAAAGCATATCCTGCCGCAACAACAGAAGATGTATCGTTAACTGCAGTGCCTGCCCATAAGCCATAGCCCATATCACTCATGCCGAAATATTTACCTGCAATAGGAAAAAGTATTACCATGAATATATCAAAAATAAATGTTGCAGATATGGCATAAGCTATATCAGAATCCTTTGCTTCAATTGTAGGTGCAATTGCCGCAACTGCAGAGCCGCCGCAAATTCCCGTTCCTGCGGAAATAAGGCTTGAAAGTTTCCAATCCATTCCAAAAGCTTTGCCTAAAACATAACCTCCGCCAAAGGCGGCAAATAGTGTAAAACACATAACAAAAATTGAATATTTTCCTACTTGAAACACCTGGGAAAAGCTGAGAGTTATTCCCATAAGTACAATGGCTAACCGCAAAATTTGTTTTGATGTGAACACAATACCGTTTTTAAAAAGAGTGTGTTTGGAAATTAAGGGATTAAGCATCATGCCTATTAAAAGTGCAAATACACTTCCGCTTATAAGCCCCATTGGCACAAATGTACTGATATGATTAGATATTATTGCTAAAATCACCGCAGCAAGAATCCCAGGCAAAAGCTTTGTAATTGTTTTCATAAAAATCTACCTCCGTAAGGTTGATTTTACGGTTATACATTGATAAAATCAAATTATTGTTTATTATAAAGTTATAATTTAGGATAATGGAGGATTTTATATGCTTGATTTTCGTCACCAAACTTTTTTGGCTCTTTGCACAATAGGAAGTTACACAAAAACTGCAGAAGAGCTTAATATGACACAGCCCGGTGTAACACAGCACATTAAATATCTTGAGCAGTATTATGGAGGAAAACTTTTTATATATAAAAACAGAAAACTGTCTCTCACAAAAAAAGGGGAAAAGCTTTATAATTTTACCAATAGGGTACAGGCGGACAGACGCATGTTTGAGAGAGTGATTTTTACTGAAACAGAAGAAAGTGTTCCTCTTTTGTTTGGCGCAACCCTTACAATCGGCGAATATATTATGCCTAAAATTCTTAGAAAACTTATTGAAGATTATCCTGAAACATCCCTTTCGATGAATGTTGGAAATACGGAAGTTCTTCTTAATAAGCTGCATAAAGGAGAAATTAATTTTGCACTTTTGGAAGGATATTTTAATAAAGCGGAATATGAATCAATTGTTATGAAAAAAGAAAGATTTATTCCTGTTTGCAGCAAAAAGTCTAATCTTGTTAATAGGGAGGTAACGCTTAAGGAACTTCTTACACATAACCTTGTTTTAAGAGAAAAAGGTTCAGGAACAAGAGATATTTTAGAACACTCGCTTTTGCGTTATAACCTTACAGTTCAAAGCTTTAAACATATTTATGAAGTTGGAAACATGAGTGCTATAAAACAGCTTGTGGCAGAAGATGCCGGAGTGTCTTTTATGTATTTGGCTGCTGCAAAAAAAGAGCTTGAGGAAGGAATTCTTTCTGAAATTAACGTAGAAGGATTTTTGGCAGAGCACGATTTTAGTTTTGTGTTTTTAAAAGACAGCATACACACCAATGAATATTTAAAATGGTATGAGTTAATTAAAAATGCAGATGAATGAAAACATATTATAAAATTTGTAAAATTGACGCTAAAACAGCCCTTAAAAATATATATTTATTGGGAGGTTGCAATGATATATATATATGCCCGTCAATCCATTGATAAAAAAGACAGCATTTCCATAGAAACTCAAATTGAATATGCAAAAAGAGAAGTTTTTAATGAAAACTTCAGGATATATCAAGATAAAGGCTACAGCGGAAAAAACATCAACAGACCAGCTTTCGAGCAGATGATGATTGATATGGATACTGAAACAGTTTCCAAGATTGTGGTTTACCGTCTTGACCGTATAAGCAGGTCAATTGTGGATTTTGCTGATTTTATAAACAACCTTGAAGATAAAAAGGTTTCCTTCGTTTCTGCAACTGAAAAATTTGATACATCAACCCCTATGGGACGTGCCATGCTTTATATAATTATTGTTTTTGCCCAGCTTGAACGAGAAACCATTGCCGAGAGAGTTAAAGATAATTATTATGCACGTGTTAAAAAGGGAGGTATTGGGGGAGGCCCTGCTCCTTATGGTTTTGAAATAATTAAAAAGACAGTTGATGGTACAAAAATGTCAATTTACAAATGCAGCAAAGAAATTGATGTGGTGTGTAAAATTTTTCAGCTTTATAGTCTTCCCACAACATCTTTGGCAGATGTACAGCGTTATTTATCAGAAAATAAAATAACAACTGCATCAGGCAAGTCCTGGGATAACACAAAACTTTCTTCACTTCTTAAATCTCCTGTTTATGTAAAGGCAGACATTGGAATTTATAATTATTATAAATCAAAGGGTGCAATAATTGCCAATGAGCTAGAAGAATTTGATGGTAAAAAGGCTTGTGTTTTAGTTGGAAAGAGAAGCTCTAATTCACGCAAATATTCAGATGTCACAAACCACCTGCTTGCTATTGCCTCTCATGACGGAATTATAGACAGCGATATTTTTCTTTATTGTCAGCATAAGCTGAATCAAAACAAACAGCTTAAAAACCTGCATAAAGGAAAACACAGTTGGCTTACAGGGTTTGTAAAATGCGGAAACTGCGGATATTCTTTTTCTGTGCGTAAAGGAAAGTGTAAAGAAGGCATGGTTAATTATTTTTCATGCAGCGGCAAATATGTTCATAAAGTTTGTAAGTTACAGCAAACACACAGAGTTGATGATGTGGAAAACTATGTTGAAAAGGAGATTTTAAAAAGATTAAAGGATAAAAAGAGTGATGTATCACTGTTAGCTGAAACAGAAAAAACGGAAACTTCATGCCACACCGTAAAAATAGCTGAAATAGACTTTAAAATCACTAATCTTGTTTCAAGCCTTGAAGAAAGCACAGGGGCAAGCATTTCATACATAAACAAAAGAATTGAAGAATTGGATGAAGAAAAAAGAAAACTAATAAATATATATTTTGAAGAAATTAAATCTCGTAAAGAAGCTGTGAATCCTCCGGACTTTGATTATAACAACTTATGCTTTGATGATAAAAAAGAACTGGCAAAGCTTTTTATTAATCATATTATTTTAGGCAATAAAGTTATAGAAATAATCTGGAAATAATTTTTGTTTCAAGGCTATCAACATCCCATTGTACAGTATAATATCCTGTTTCATCAGCTCCTTCAATAACTTTGTTGTCGTATTCGCCAAAAGGAGGTCTGAACAAATCCATTTCATACCCCGTAAGTTCATAAACCTTATTATGGGTTTCCATAATTTCTTTTTTTATTTGCTCTTTAGTAAGCTGGCTCATATGAGGGTGGGTTGCTGAGTGATTAGCCAAATCGTGGCCTGATAAAAATATCTTCATCACCTCTTGGGGGTAATCGTCTACCCAGTATCCACACATAAAAAATGTTGTTTTTACATCATTTTCTTTAAGTATTTTTAAAAGCTCGTCTGTGTCATCGGCACCCCATGCGGCATCAAAACTTATAGAAATCTTCTTTTCATCTGTTTTAACGCAGTAGATAGGAAGCTTTCTTTCTTTACTTACAGCATAGGAAAAAACTTCTTTAACATTAACATTAAAAACACTAAAGCTTGCAATTCCTATTAGGGCTGCCGCAAAAGCTATTAAAAGTCTTTTGTTTAATTTAGTTTTAAATATTTTCATATAAATCACCTCGTTAAACTCTATGTTCTTTCAGGGGGTTATAAGCAAGTACTTATAAAATTAATTTCTTTAATGTAAAAAGGCAGCTTTTTTATAAAGACTGCCTTAATGTTTAGGTTTTTTAAATTATTATTTTTCTTCTTTCATAGGTTTCCATGTTTCAAAATTCCATGGATTTTTCTTTATTGGCCAATTTGCATAAGGTATAAAAATAGATAAAACAGCAAAAACCGCCAATAGTCCTTGATACCATAAAAGAGGAATTATTTGAAAAACAGTTACACTTCCTGCAGCTAAAGAGCCCACCATAAGTAACTGTGCGCCATAAGGTATGGCACCTTGTGCGATACATGAAAAAATATCAAGTAAAGAAGCACTTCTTCTTGGGTCAATTTTATATTTTTCACAAATTTTTCTCGCAATAGGCCCTTCTATAATTATTGCAACAGTATTATTTGCAACAGCTATGTCTGTGGCAATCATCATTGCGGAAATTCCAATTTCAGCAGATTTCGGGCCTCTTATAATCTTTTGAGTTTTGTCAAGAAGCCATTGAAGGCCGCCCTCCTTTGTTACCATTGCCGATAAACCGCCTATAAAGATTGAGGTTAGAAATACATCCATCATTCCAAGCATTCCCTCATATACGGATTGAGCAAACATTAAAAAACTCATATTTGTATAAATTATGCCTATAAACCCTGATAAAAAAATTCCGCAGGTTAAAACAATAAAAACATTTACTCCCGAAAGTGCGGCAATCAACACAAATAAATAAGGCAGTACTTGAATAATACTGTAGGCTCCTATATCAAGTTCAATTAGCTTTTCAGGTCTTCCGAATATTAAAAGCAAAATAAAGGTAATAACAGCGGCAGGAAGTGCAATTGTTATGTTCATTCTGAATTTATCTTTCATTCCGCAGCCTTGTGTTCTTGTTGCGGCAATTGTTGTGTCTGAAATTATGGAAAGGTTATCACCAAACATGCTCCCTCCCACAATTGCAGCCATCATAAGAGGCAGGCTTAAACCTGTTTTATCCACAACTCCAATGCCGATAGGCACTAATGCTGCTATGGTTCCCATGCTGGTGCCTGTTGCCAAAGACATAAAACAAGCCAATGCAAAAAGGCCTGCCGTTATAAATTGTGCCGGAACTATTGAAAGCCCCAGATTAACAACAGAGTCAACACCGCCCATTTGTTTTGAAACTACTGAAAAAGCTCCTGAAAGCAAATATATCATACACATGGTTGTAATATCTTGCTGACCAACACCTTCTGCAAAAACTGTAAACTTTTCATCCATTGTTCCTTTAAATATTAAAAAAGCAAATATTACACCTATAAGACATGCCGTTGGTGCCGGAAACTGATAAAATGCCATTTCCACACCCTTTGATTGAAGAATAATTCCACTGCCCAAATAAAGAACAATAAATATTAAAAACGGAAGCAATGCAATGCCATTGCTTTTAACTTTTTCCTGCATAAATTTCTCCCCTTAAACTTAGTTGTCAAAATATTTTATATTTATCATTGTAATTATAACAACATTTATATAAAAAGGTAAATATGCAATTATAATAACAAACATAAATAACTTTTATAATTTGTATAAAATGTATATTTATTTTAAAATTTACTATACTATTACTTTGTCAATAAGCATTTATTTCACAAATATATTTATAATTTTTGTTTATATTATTTATTATTAAATGCTTTTTTATGTTAATAATGTTAAGTTAATGAGTTAATTATATGCTATTGCAATTTAGAGCCGGTTGGAATATAATTACAGTGTAATGATTACAACTTTGTATAGAATATAAATTGAAAATGTTTATTTTGTAATAGGCGGTGAGTGAATGCATTCTACATTTGAAACTGCAAAACAAAAGTTAAAAACAAAAAATATTAATTTATCCCATCAAAGGCTAAAGGTTTTAGAATACCTTACAAAAAATACCTGCCACCCAACTGTAGAACAGATCTTTAGTGACCTTCAAAAAGATATACCTACATTGTCAAAAACAACCATATATAATACTTTACGTATTTTAACGGAAACAGGAATAGTAAAAGCCGTTAAAATCGACGACAAAGAAATAAGATATGATATTATAACTGAAAATCACGGACACTTTAAATGCGAAGGCTGTGGGATGATACTTGATTTTTCAATTGACACAGATTCTATGATTGCTGAAGGGCTTGAGGAGTTTGTTATTAAAGATAAAAGTGTATATTTTAAAGGCGTATGTCCAAGCTGCCTTTCTAAATATAAATAAAATTTAAAAAAGGAGGTAATGATATGGCTAAATATGTATGTTCTGTTTGCGGATACACTTATGACGAATCTAAGGGTATTCCTGAAGCAGGCATTGCACCTGGAACAGCATGGGCAGACTTGCCAAAGGATTGGGTCTGTCCGCTTTGTGCCGCTGAAAAAAGTGAATTTAAAAAACAGGGGGAAACTTCTGCTCCAAAAGCAAAGAAACCTATGTCTTCAATTGAACTATCAACGGATATGAAGGAAATGTCCTTTGCTGAGATTAGTGTGCTTTTCACCAACTTGGCACGTGGCTGTGAAAAACAATATAAAGCGGAAGAATCAGCCCTTTTTAATGATTTAGCAAAATATTTTAAGGAAGTGTCAGAACCTGCCATTGACCCTGATTTTGACAAACTGCTTGCTTTGATTGAAAAAGACCTTGAAGAAGGACTTCCTAATGCAAATTCGGCGGCAGCAGATGTTAAAGACAGAGGAGCACTTCGTGCCCTTGTTTGGAGTGAGAAAGTTACTCGTATTTTAAAATCGCTTTTAAATAGATATCAAAAAGAGGGCGATGCAATGCTGGAAAACACGGGGGTTTATGTTTGTACTATCTGCGGTTTTATTTACATAGGGGAAGAACTTCCCGAAATTTGTCCTGTTTGCAAAGTTCCTAATTGGAAATTTGAAAAGATTGAGGGGAGGGAGTAAGAATGTCTAAGAAATATGCAGTAAGAAATATACGCTTATGTACTAAAGACTGCCTGTGCCTCTACGTATGTCCTACAGGGGCAACGGACACTGAAGACAGCATTATTGATGTTTCAAAATGTATAGGTTGCAAAGATTGTGCCGATGCCTGTCCATCAGGCGCAATTTCTATGGTGCCGTTTGAATATCCGCCTCAGCAGCCTAAGACTGAGCTTGTTGTAAAAATGATGAATGCTCTTTTAAGAAGTAAAACTGAACAGGAAGCTATAGCCGCAGGTTTGCCGGGCAAATTGGCAGCGGCAATTGAAAAATCTAACCGTATTATGGCTGAGGATATAATTCGTGAAGCAGGATATATGCTTCCCCAAAGTCAAAACAGTAAGGATTTTTTACAATCACTTCTTGGCAAAAACTCAGAAGGTTTTCCGCTGGAAGCAGTGGAAAAATTAATAAAAACTTTCAATGAAAATGAGGAGGAAAAAACAATGGATGAAAACAAAACTCTTAATAACTTAATGGAAGCGTTTGCAGGGGAATCTCAGGCAAACAGAAAGTATTTGGCATATGCTAAAAAGGCTGAAAAAGATGGCAAACTTAATGCTGCTAAATTGTTTAGAGCTGCGGCTGATGCTGAAACTTTACATGCTTTAAAACAATTTGAAATTGCAGGAAAAATTGGTTCAACAGCTGATAACTTAAAAGATGGCATTGCAGGGGAAACACATGAATATACACAGATGTATCCTGATTTTGTAAAAGAAGCTGAAGAGGCCGGAAACAGAGAAGCTGTTATGTCCTTTACTTTTGCAATGAAAGCAGAAGAGGTTCATGCAAAGCTTTACAAAGAGGCTTTGGAAAATCTTGATAAGACAGAAGAAGAATTTTATTATCTTTGCCCTGTTTGCGGCAATATTGAAAAGTTTGTTCCTGAAAGATGCAGCATTTGCGGTGTTCCGGGAGATAAATTCATCAAATACTAATATAAAGTATTGATGCAGAGAATGTTTGGTTTTATCTTTTTTCTAAGTCTTTGAAAAAGCAAAGGTTTAACAATTATAAACTATTGATATCTTATTTTCTAAAGCATTAAAAGACATTGGAAAAATTATAAACTATAAATTATAAAAAATAATCAAACTGAAAAATAAACAAGACACTATTATTTTGCATAGTGTCTTGTTTATTTTTTTGCAAAAGGCCAAATGTTAAGATTTATTTTCTAAATTTATATATAAAAGCATTTGACTTTTAACTGTTTCAGAAAGTTCGCTTGAAACCTGTTCTAAATGCCATAACACTGTGAGTTGTGTGTTAGGCTGTGCATTTGCAAGGCTTGATGCAATGTTATTTGCAAGGTTCTTTTTTTCTATGGCAGAAAAGGATTCATATTTCTCGCTTGCCTGTGTAAAGTTATCCGGGTTTGAGATTTCAGAACGCATAATTTCGCCTGAAATATGTCTTCCGTTTCCGCTGGACACCATAGAGGATACAGTGCGGTTTAGTTGTCTGTTTACAGGAATGTTACGAAAATCGGGGCCAAGCCTATGACGTTGTGCATCTGAATAAATGAAAGTGCGTCCTTGAAGAATTTTATCATCGGAAAATTCAATGCCTGGAAGTAAATTTGCAGGGTTAAAGGCTAGTTTCTCTACTTCTTCGGCATAGTTTTCAGGGTTGCGGTTTAAAATTAATCGTCCAACAGGCAAAAAGGGGTATGCAGTTTCATCCCATATTTTTGTATCATCCAAAGGGTCAAAGGACAAAAGTTTTGCATCTTCAGGTTTCATAAGCTGTACACGAAGTTCGTATTCCGCAGGTTTTCCGTTTGCTATACTTTCATATAAATCACGTCCTGCAATATTAGGGTCTTGACATGCCAGCCACTGGGCTTCTTGCTGATTAATATAAGAAGTTCCTTCAACCGGAAACCAATGATATTTCACATAGTGGCAAACATTTTGTGCATTTCGCCATACGTAAGTGCTTACACTATGCCCTTTGATATGCCGAAGACTTTTTACAGTTCCTAAATCCGAGAAAAACCATATAAGCATGTTTGTTGCTTCAGGATATTTGGCAAACAGACTCCAAAGTCTTTCAGGGTCAGGCAGATTGTTCACAGGGGATGGCGAAAGGTGGCTGACTATATCAGGCACCCGAATGCTGTCACGTACAAAAAAGACAGGAATATGATTACAAAGCAAATCAAAGATTCCGTCGTCTGTGTAAAACTTGGTGCTAAACCCCAGCACATTTCGTGAAGTGTCAGGTGTTCCTTGATTGCTTGCGGCATAAGAAAAGCGCACAGCCACAGGTATCTGTTCGTTAGGAGTTTCTAAAAATTTAGCTTTTGTATATTTTTTCATTGAATTTGTTGTATAAAAATATCCGAAAGCACCATACCCTTTTGTATGAAGCCTCCTTAGAAGAGTAGTGGAAAAAACAAAGGTTTCCAAGGTTTCGTGTAAAATAGTGTCTTGAATAAGAACCGGGCCATTATCACCTACAGTTTGAGAATGCAGCACATCTGAATTTTCTGTTTTTTCGTTTGTTATGTTTAACGCAGATATAGGGGAAGGCATAGGCTTACTTTTTGCATAAGTGCAGGGAAGAGGAGAGGTGGATTGCGGATATCTAATTTGAGTTTTTTGTGTATTTATTATAGATTGAGTGTTGTTTTTATTTAATTTGGAGTTTCTGTTATCGATGTACATTTATACACCTCCGTGTGTGTCAAAAACACAAAATTATAATATAGTGTATTCTTAATTTTCATAAACAATGCTATTTAATCTACGCATTTAATTTCTTGTGAAGTTTAAAATAAAACTTAAATACGTAATATGGCAAGGGTTTTATATATTCTTTTATTTATTGCAGTTATCTAATGATATAATAAGCTGGGAATATAATAAGGAGGTAATTATATTATGACGCAAAAAGAAAAGGGACGAACAATTGCCGACCATATGACAGAGCGCTTTACCATTTACCTTAGAGAACAGGAAAAAAGTGCTTCTACTATTGAACTTTATAAACGCAGCTTTAAGGCATTATGCAAGTTTGTCGGCGAGAGGCCGTTTACTAAAAGTGTTTTGCTTGAATGGAAAGAAAGTTTGATGCAAAAATATGCAGCCATAAGTGTTAATACTATGCTGGCAGGGATTAATACTTTTTTAAGGTTTATGGGCTGGGAAGATTTTAAACTAAAGCCGCTGAAAAGACAAAGGGCTTTGTTTTGCCAGGAGGACAAAGAGCTTACACGTGAAGAGTATATGAGTCTTGTTAAAGCGGCTGAAAGAAGTGGGGACGAGCGTCTTTGTTTGGTTCTTCAAACAATTTGCTCCACAGGAATCAGAGTTTCCGAGCTGCAGTTTGTTACAGTAGAAGCAGTGAAAACGGGAAGAGCTGTTGTAAACTGTAAGGGTAAAATGCGAACTATTTTTATTCCCAAAAAACTTCGCCGAATTTTAATTGGATATGCAGGAAAATATAAATAGCTTCAGGTTCTATTTTTATCACCAAATCTGGCAAACCTCTTGATCGTTCCAATATATGGAGAAGCATGAAAGCTCTTTGTGAAAAGGCAGGAGTTACAGCCGAGAAAGTGTTTCCGCATAACCTGCGTCATTTGTTTGCACGAATTTACTATACGTTGGAAAGGGATCTTTTTCGTTTGGCTGATATACTTGGCCATGCCAATGTGAACACAACACGTATTTATACGATGGAAAGCGGCTTGGTTCATGCTCGTCAAATTGAACATATGCAGCTGACAATCACATAATTGAAATTATGTGGTTTTTTTGTAGCAGGAATAACAATACATATGTAAAAGTCTAATTAGAAAAAAGTATAGGAAGTTTTGTAGAAAACAGTCGAAACTGTCTTGTACTTAAAAAAGGGGGAAGTGATTTTATATAAAAATATATAATTTCAAGATGGGGTTTATTCTATTTGGTGAAAATCTGACTATGGTAACTTCTGTCTAAATTAAACAAAAGGGCAACAAAGTTTAAA
This sequence comes from Lachnospiraceae bacterium, assembly GCA_040772665.1. Taxonomy (GTDB): domain Bacteria; phylum Bacillota; class Clostridia; order Lachnospirales; family Anaerotignaceae; genus JAXGXT01. The sequence continues at coordinate 228,525 of JAXGXT010000002.1, forward strand.
CACAAAAGACTTGGAGGATTGTAATTATGAAAAACTTATCTATCAGCAAAAAACTTATTATTGGCTTTGGCACCATATTAGTTATGATTTTAATTACCATAGGAATGTCATTTTATAGCATAAGCGGCATTAGTGAGCAAATTAATTCTTACTCAAAATATACCCTCCCAAACAGCACAAGCATCTGGATGATCCGTCGCAACACAGTGTCTGTACAACGTGATATAGCAAGTGCCTTAATGGAGATTGATACTAAAAAGATTACAAAATGGATGGATACAGCCAGCGAGGATTCAGAAACCTTATTAAGTGAAATTGATGCATATGCCGGCAATCAAAGAGATACAAGCCGTGATGATGATATTGCAAAAATCAGAGAGATGTTTAATAGCGCAGCGAAAATAAGGTTGGAAATTGCCGCCGTTATGAAAACCCCTACGGAATCTAACATGAAGCTGGCAAAAGAAAAGTTTGAGAATGAATATGTGCCTATAATGAACCAAGTTACCGAAATTTTAGTTAAATTTACCACAACTGCAGATGAACGTGCTTTAATTCAGGAAAAGGATGCATCCGCATCAGTTCAGTTTGCCTTTATTATACTTACATTGTGCGGTGTGACAGCAGTTATTCTATCTATTATATTGGCGATTATAATAAGAAAGTCTATACTTACACCTGTTAATGAAATTGTGGATGCTTATGATGAAATAGCTAAAGGAAATATGAAAAAAGAAATTAAATATGAAAGCCGTGATGAATTGGGCAAGATGGCTGCCTTAATTCAAAAAACAAATATGATGCAAAGTGTTATTCTTGCAGATGTAATTGATAAGTTTACAAAAATATCTCATGGGGATTTACGGCTTAAAGTGGATTTAGAATATCCTGGAGATTACATAGTTTTAAAGGAAACTATTGAGGATACAGTTTTTACTCTTAATAACACAATGTTGAACATCAATATGGCTGCCGAACAGGTTGCAACAGGGTCTGATCAAGTATCAAGCGGCGCTCAGGCGCTTGCAGCAGGCTCTACGGAGCAAGCAGCCTCTGTTGAAGAACTTGCCGCATCTGTAGAAAGAATTGCGGCACAGGCAGAGGAAAACGCTTCTGCGGTTATTGAAGCATCACAATCTGTGCAGCAAGCAGGTATAGGTGTAAATGCTGGAAATGACCACATGGAACAGCTTATAGAAGCTATGTCAGACATTAGCTCCGCTTCTACACAAATTGCCAATATCACAAAGGTTATAGAAGATATTGCTTTTCAAACCAATATACTTGCGCTTAATGCTGCAATTGAGGCGGCTCGTGCAGGCAGTGCTGGCAAGGGGTTTGCTGTTGTTGCAGACGAGGTTCGTAACCTTGCGGCAAAATCAGCAGAAGCCGCTAAGCAGACAGGTGAACTGATTCAAACATCCGTTGTTACTGTTGCAAAAGGAATGGAAATAAGCAATCAGACAGCAAAAATTTTGCAGGATGTGGGCACAAGTACTGTTGGTGTAACAAGCAGTTTTGGAAAGATTGAACAATCTATTACAGAACAAACAACTGCAATAGAAGAGATTAAAAACGGACTATCCCAAATTTCTGCAGTTGTGCAGACAAATGCAGCCACAGCAGAAGAAAACTCTGCAACCAGCGAGGAAATGTCAGCTCAAGCTGTTACGCTTAGGGCGGAGGTAGGTAAGTTTAAGATAGATGAAGGTGCATCACAGCTATATTAAAAGATAAATCTATATAAAAAAGATATTTATTTATAGAAAATTTATAGCTTAAAAATTATTTTGTTTTAATAATGTCTTATAATTTAAGTAACGAATCCCCTTTAATTTATGGACGATTTTAATTAATGTTTTAACATGAAAAAATACTTTTCAAGGTTTTATTAAACCCATTCACTTTTTAAAAAATGTGAATGGGTAATGGCTAAGATAAACAATGTTGTGGCATTAGGTACAGTTTGGGAAGTGAATTTTTGATAAAGACCTTTAAAGTCTTCTCTTCTCGTTCAAAGGGACAGGTTGTGGACTGGGGTTCAGATGCAAGGCGGACGGCGAAAGCTGTCCGCCTTGTTCTGCCTTATGCAATGTTTTCTTGCTCACCGTTTTCTTTTGCAGGCTGGACACTATCCATGATTCCAACATCCCGATAGACGATTCGGACATCCTGTTCTGCTGTACGGGAGTATTTGACGCTCTTTTCGCCTATCTCAATGCGTGAGATGAAGAGCCGTAGGATTTCAGGAGTCAGCTCTCGTATCTCAGTATACCGTTTTGCTTTATCAATGAAGGAGTCCACGTTGGAGGCAGAGTCCATCAGCTTTTGCAGTCTGGCTTCTCTGACAGGTATGGCGGCTCTGAGAGATTTCTGCTCATCATTGTAATCGCCAGAGAGCAGCCGGAACTGCTCATTGGTCACTCGTCCCAGCACATTATCTTCATAGAGCCGCTTAAATAGTGCTGTCAGCTCCGCATCTCTGCGCCTTGCCGCATCCAGCTCCCTTTGCAAACCGGTTATCTCACGGCGAAGCTCCACTGAGTTTTTGCGGTTGATATACTCTGCAAAGAGGGCTTCTTTCTGTCTGGCGAAATGGGTGACTCTGCGCAAGTCATCAAGGATGATATGAATCAAATCCTGTTCCCGGATGTAGTGGGAGGAGCAAATGTCCTTGCCTTTTTTCTTGTAGGTATAGCACATGAAATTGTTCTTAATCGCATCCATGGTGTGTGCCCGATGCAAGACGAGAGGCTTGCCGCAGTCGATGCAGTGCACCAAGCCAGAGAATAAATTCGGTTCATCCATCTGCTTTGGTGTACGCTTTTTACGCTGGCGAAGCTCCTGCACCATATCCCACTGCTCCTGTGTAATCAATGCTTCATGCGTGTTCTCGACTAAGATCTGCTCAGACTCATCATGGTAAACAGCCTTCTTGTTCTTGTAGGACAGCGTGGTGGTCCGCAATCCCGGCATATGCCCAAGGTAGGTTCTGTTGTTCAAGATGGCGGTCACAGAACTTGACGTCCAGCGGTAGGGCATGGCAGTATCCAGCGACTTGTGTGATGCTCCGGTCTTGCGGTAATAGTAATTGGTCGGATTGAGCACCTGTTCCTGGGTAAGAACCCGGGCGATTTGATTGTCAATGACGGTGATAAAATGTAAGAAAACAGCGGTTAAATTTTGCAGTTTTATGGCGGCAGGAAAATAATCTATGTTACACTCAAAAAAACGTGAAAAGGAGTGTAGCGAATGAAAGGAAAACTTTGGATGAGTATTAGAAATGACAGAAAAAAAGGATTAAGTTACACAGAAATAGCCAGAAAATATCATATTGACCCTCGCACTGCTAAAAAATATGCTGAATCGGAGACAAAACCAGCATATGAATTATCATCACCGAAGCCATCAAAATTAGACCCTTACAAAAGCCTAATTGACACTTGGCTTGATGAAGCCCTTACAGTGCAGTAAGAATCCATGAAAAACTAGCGGAGCAAGGCTGTACATGCAAGTATACCATTGTAAGGGAATATGTATCTTCTAAAAAGACTCAGTTAGCAGAAAAAGCCACTGTACGTTTTGAAACCATGCCAGGTCTTCAGGGGCAGGTTGACTGGGGATTTTTTGAAAACTATAGGGTGCTTCAGAATGGCGAATATAAGAAACTATATTGTTTTCTTATGATTTTAGGATATTCAAGAACCAGATATATTGAGTTTGTTACAGACATGACTACAAATACGCTTATAAGATGTCACATAAATGCATTTAGATATTTTGGCGGATATCCTGAGGAAATTCTTTATGACAACATGAAGCAAGTGGTTGTTAAGCGTCTGCTCAAGCAAGAAGATAGTGAACTAAATAAGCAGTTCGAAGATTTTGCAGGATTTTATGGATATAAGCCTGTTTTATGCCGTCCGTACAGAGGACAAACAAAGGGTAAAGTGGAGCGCACTGTTGCATATGTTAGGGATAACTTTATGACGGGTATTAAGTATGATTCCTTAGAAACCCTCAATCTTCAGGCAACGGCATGGTGTAATAAGGTAAACAATAAAGTTCATGGAACAACTAATGAGATTCCATTTGAGAGGCTTCTAAAAGAAAATCTTCAGCCTTTAAAAAGAGAATATATTATTGATAAAATTAATCTCAGAAGAGTTGAAAAAGACTGCCTCATCAGCTATGCCGGCAATAAATATTCCGTTCCAGCAGAATATATAGGCATGGATGTTGCAGTCATAGTTCTGGACAACATGCTTGCGGCATATCACCAAGGTAAGCAGATATCTCTGCATAGGTTATCATACAACAGAAATGATATGGTGGTCAATAAGGAGCACTATAAAAAATTACTGTATAAGCAAACCTTTGATACAGAAAATACCCTTTTATACAATAGTAACCTTGTAGATTTTCCATCGCCAAAGCATAGTTTAAGCCAGTATGACGAGTTAATGGGAGGTGAAATCTAATGAGTGAAATTGCATATGAAAGAATTAAAATAATCTTCAGACTCTGAATATGAAAAACACCCTTACTATAATAGATAATTACCTGGAGCAGGCAATTCATGATAAAACCAACATTGTTGATGTGCTGGACCATATTTTAACCCAAGAAGCCAATGCAAAGCAAACAAGGGCTGTTGATAACCAGATTCAAATGTCGGGCTTCCCCTTTAGGAAAACCTTAAATATGTTTGATTTTTCTTTTCAGCCCAGCATAGACAAAGAACAGATAATGGAGCTGGCCACCATGCGGTTTGTAGAAAACAAAGAAAATGTAGTCTTTCTAGGAACGCCCGGTGTGGGAAAAACTCACTTAGCAGTTGCACTTGGTATGATTGCAGCGCAAAACAGATATTCCACCTATTACATAAACTGTCACAATCTAATAAGTCAGTTAAATAAAGCACACTACGAAAACCGGCTGCAGGAAAGATTAAAGACCTTTGCAAAGTATAAGGTGCTGATTATTGATGAAATAGGCTATCTGCCTATGGATATACAAGGGGCAAATCTATTTTTTCAGTTAATTACTAAAAGGTATGAAAAAAACAGCACCATATTTACCTCAAATAAGGCATTTTCCTCATGGAATGAGGTGTTTTCAGATATAACAATCGCCTCAGCCATACTTGATAGAATCCTGCACCACTGCCAAGTTGTAAGTATAAAAGGCGAAAGCTACCGGTTAAAGGAGCGTAAGGAGATGATGAAAAGCAAGAATATAATAAATACTTTGTTTGAAAAACAGGAATAATTTTTTGCCAAAAACCAGCAAAATTTAAACGCCGTTTTTATACAAAATCAAAACGCCATTGACAGTCCCAAAGCTCCTGACTGACAATAGCTTCATGAGTGAAGTAGAAGATATACTGCTCATCCTCACTGGTTGACCTTCTCTTGTCGGTCTTGAAGTTGGTGCTGACGGACTTTTTCAGGATCGTATGACCAAGATACTCCTGACGGTCAAGGATCGCATTGACGGTGGTATTGCTCCATCCATACGGATCAAAATAACGCTTACCGTTATTCTGTTCAGGATGAAACTTGGCTGTATAAGCCGAAGGGATTAGCACTTGTTCTTCCTGCAGCTGCTTTGCGATCTGAGTCGGACTCATGCCGGTATCGGCCATATCAAAGATACGTTTGACCACCAACGAAGCGACCGGGTCCACAACCAAGGTCTGCTTATCTCCGGGCATACGATTGTAACCAAACGGAATACTTCCGCTGCATCGCTTGCCATCGGCCATGCGAGAATTGAAGATGGATTTGATCTTGTTGCTGGTATCTCTTGCGTACCATTCGTTCATGATGTTGAGGAACGGAGTGAAGTCATTATCAGATCCGTTCTCACTATCAACGCTGTTGTTGATTGCAATGAAGTGGATTTCTTTCTCTGGGAACAGTATCTCGGTATAGAACCCTACTTGCAGGTAGTTACGACCAAGTCGGCTCATATCCTTAACGATGATCACACCGACATTCCCGGCATGAACCTCAGCCAGCAGCTCCTGAAAGCCTGGGCGATTAAAGTTTCTGCCGGTATAACCGTCATCCGTGAAGTGACGGATATTGGTGAAGCCATTTCTCGTTGCGTAATCTTCGAGATATTTTTTCTGATTGGTGATACTGTTGGACTCGCCCTTCAGCTCATCGTCCTTTGAAAGACGCTCATAAAGTGCTGTAATCAGCGGTTTTATTGGTTTCTTAGCCATGTTTTGACTACCTCCTTCCTTATAGAGTTATGTACCGAATGAACACTGTATTGAGTTTCATCCTCCCAAATTGTACCCATTATGCTGGAGGTACCGGTATCCTTTGGGGGAAAACTGCTGCCGCCTATGCAAATCAAAGTGAAAACCAGCGCCGGTTATACCCCAAGGTTTTAAGTACGGAACCCATGCTAATAGGGTTTTCAAAAGTTTTCCATAATAATGATAGACTTTTGAACTGTCATGTGGTAGGGTATGGCTTAACAAAATGGATTGAATTATAGACAAGGAGGATGCTCTTATGAAAAATATAAATGAAAAAGTGAAGAAATGGCTGATTATTTCAGGCGGGCTGGTGCTTAGTGCGGTACTTTTGGTAGCAATCATGAGCCAGTTTAAGGTACCGCCTATAAATGATTTAGTTCTGCCTGACCAAAATAGCAGCACGCAGAAAGTAGCCGTAGAAACTCCTGATATAACAGAAAAAGAAGATGATATTAAAGTGCCGCCTATTGAAATCGAAAAGGAACCCAGTAATGCCAACGGAATAGATAAAGGCACTGAGCAGACCATTCAGCCTGATTCTGTAAAACCTGAGTATACCGATGAACAGCTTAAAAATCCTGACCAAAAGCCAAATGGCGAAAAGGTCACTGAACAGGATAAACCGGTTGAGCATAACAAGGTAGAAAAACCAAATATGCCACCTAAGAGTGATAATCAGCCTCAAGGCGGAGATGTTAATAGCAAAGGAGAAACCTACCTTCCGGGGTTTGGATGGATTAAAAACAGCGGCGAAAATCAAGGAATCACAGGTGAAAGCGATGGAGATATTAACAAGCAAGTAGGAATTATGGGTGAGTAAATAAATATAGCATAAAAAATGCACTGCACAGGCGGTGCATTTTTTATTGCGGAAAGGAGTCTGAATGAAGAAAATATTAATGGTAATTTGCCTGTGCATTGCCCTGATATGCTGTTCTTCCTTACCGGCTTTTGCAGTTGGTGATGGAAATATTGACGGAGGCGGAGGCGGTATGGGCGATGGCACAAGCACCAACTCATGGACACCGGGGAATGATGGCGTAAGGGTGACTGTGGTAAGAGCCAGCGATCATGCAGTAGTAACTACTCCTATTGATCTCACCAACAAAATTCCCCCTTCAACGATAGTTCATTTTGGCAAGGTTAGTAAGTTAAGTTATAGCAGTGGTAAAAGTCTGTCTCCACAACAAGGGTCTTTTCAATATATAAATCCTTCCCAAGCAATGCCGCTTATAGTAAGTACTAACGGCAGTAACAATATTGATGCTATAAAAAGGTACTTTTGCTCGGAATATACGGTGAAGCTAATTTCAAATCATACAGGTATGGACTACGATGTGCTAATTGGCGGAGATTACAAGCTGCTCCTCGAACCCTTTGCTTTCTACAAATTTGAGGGTGTGATGATTGTTACCACGGCTACTGAAGCAGCCTTATATGATGAACAGGTAAGCGGTCTGCTTAGAAAGAGGATGACATCACTATCTCATAAGAACCTGCCTCTTTCTATGTTTTTGGAGGTTTCAGATCTTGGGTATCTGGCATGGAGCGGAAGTAAAACCACTACCGCATCAAATGCGGATATTAAATCCAGTCTCGGTCTTGGTATTGTTCGTTTTCAAGAAGAACCGGAAGCTCCCGTGGTCTCTGTCTATGATTACGAATATAGGGTAAATACCGAGGTAATTACATCAGTAAGGGTAGGCGGAGGGCAGTCCGATCCCGATAATCCAACTCAAGTAAGCTTCACCATAAACGGCATAACCTATAACGTAGGCAATGTCTATTATCCGAGCGGAGACAGTCAACTTGCATGGGTAAAATGGAAAACCCCGGCGACTGAGCAGGATATGGTAATTCATGTATCTGTAAGGGGTCCGGGCGGGACTGATAAGAGCATCATAAACTGCAAGATTGTAGATTTGGATAAGAATCCCCCACCCAATCCCGTTGCTGATGATAGAAATAACAGCTTTCAGAAAAGTCCTGTACCGCAGCGGGTAGAAAAAACAAGAGCTGATTGGACAGTTTGGAGTTCTTGGTGGAGAGCATATTGGGTGTGGCACGGAGATGATGAGGATGGGTATTGGTGTGATCACGGATGGTGGGAGTTTGATTTAAACAGATATTATGCTACTTTTTCTGCGAATATGAGCATCCTTTGCGACGGTAAAAATCCCACAGCTAACGGCCGCAAAATGAAATCGGGCTATGGAATTAACCAAGTAGTATCTGCATCAGTTAGCAGTAATCAATCTTCTGCTATAACAAATCCGCAGAATACCGTAAGCTATTTTCCTGAGTTTAACTATGGCACTTACTGGAGACTGCTGGAGCGAATGCAAAGCGGTAGCTCTGCCCGGTTTGAGTTTCAGAAAAACATTTATTCAACCTATAAGAACCGAACACATTTCAGCCCTGTTTGGATGCCTGATGGAGACTACGAAGTTAATACTTGGGTGCTTGATAGCTGGACTCCGGTCGGGATGCTTTCAGCAAATTTGACTGACAGTCTAACCATACGGGGATCACTTTGGGATGACTGGCATGTGGCTCCGCAAAAGCCCTAAAAAAGAAAGGAACTATAATGAAAATCCCCACGGAAGAAAAGCAGTTAATCTAGCCCGTGGGGATCTTGTCTTGTGAAAATATATAAAGAAGGAAGGCGGTCTCTATGACGAAGTATAAAAAAGGAATCCTGATGTTTACTTGTGTCCTTATGTTATCCATGGTTTTCTGTACAACAGCCTTTGCTGCCGGTACAGGTGATGTAGCCGGGGCAATTGAGGGTACATGGCGAGAAGCATCAGGGCAAATTAAGACTGTGGTAAATAAGGTAGTCTTTCCAGCAATTGATTTAATTTTAGCTGTATTTTTCTTCGCCAAACTTGGAATGGCATATTTTGATTATCGCAAACATGGGCAATTTGAGTGGAGTGCCCCAGCAATTTTATTTGCGTGCTTGGTGTTTACCTTAACAGCACCACTTTATATTTGGGGTATTGTTGGATTATAGGTAAAGGTAGAACTCATTTTATTGATAAAAACCTATTTATAAATATGATTTTATATGATACTATAAAAACGATTTCATCAAAAATTGAAATTAAAATAATGTTTCTAGTCAGCTTATATCAGAATGGAGATAAAAATGCATATAGAAGAAATTGCAGATAGCTTACTACAGGCAGAGATAAAAGGCATGACAATAGAGCCAATCAGTGAACAATACCCCAATATCTCTGTAAAAGAAGCGTATCATATACAACTAAAAACCATTGAGAAGAAAGTAAAAAGTGGAGAGAAACTGATAGGGATGAAAATAGGTCTAACCAGTAAAGCTATGCAGCAATTGGTTGGCATTGACGTTCCTGATTATGGTCATTTAACAGATGAAATGCTTATTAAAGATGCTATTTGTAAAACAGATGAGTTATACCAACCAAAAGTAGAAGGAGAATTAGCCTTTTGTTTGAAAAAGACGTTAAAAGGCCCGAATGTTGCAATTAAGGATGTGTATGATGCCACAGATTATATTGTTCCCGCACTAGAGGTTGTAGATACACGAATGAAAGATTGGAGAATTAAACTTGAAGATACCATTGCAGATAATGGGTCTTCTGCACGCTTTATTTTAAGTGAAAAAAAGATAGACATCCATAAAATTGATATGCATCATACAGAGATGGTTTTTGAGAGAAACGGTGAGGTTATGAATAGAGGAGTTACTGCTGAGGTATGGGGAAACCCTGCAGGAGCGGTAGCGTGGTTAGCAAATGCCTTGTCAGAGTATAATATAGAATTAAAAGCAGGAAGTGTTATACTGTCAGGTGCATTAACAGAGGCAATTTCGGCACAGGCAGGAGATGTTTTTACAGCTACCTTTTGTGGAATTGGCAGTATCTCATTAAAATTTGTTTAGAACCCAAGAAAGACTTAAATACAGTTTAGGTCTTTTTTAGTTTAACAAAACAATAAATGTTATAGAAAATATTGACAGGGAATTAAAAATAGTCTATTATGTGTCTAAACACATGTGAATAATCACATAATAGAAGAGGGATGCCTATGAAATCACAAGATATAAAAAAATATGGATTAAGTCTAGGGTATAGCGCTGTTGGCATTACAGATGCAGAAGATTTAACAGCCTATATTGATGAAGTTGTTTCGAGAGGGGAAAAGTATGAACTTTTAGAATATACAACAACCAATCCCATTAAAGATGCAAAACCGAAGGAGATTATGCCCTGTGCAAAATCAGTTATTGTATTAGTTTGGGACTATTTTCAGTATGATTTCCCCGAAGAACTGAAACAGATGATTGGAAAAGCCTATATGGCTAGAGCATATACACCACCACAGGGAACTGTGGCGCATGCAAGAGTTCAATTAATGAAAGATTATCTAACGAATGGTGGATGCGTTGTAAATTCTACCATTGGCTTGCCTGCAAGGTGGATGGCAACAAAGGCAGGTGTAACTGAGTTTGGAAAGAATAATTTTGCCTACCACAAAGAGGCAGGATCTTATATTTTGATTACAACATTGGTTATTGATAAAGAACTGGAATATGACAAACCTACAATGGGAAATAAGTGTTCGCCTAATTGTAGACTTTGCATGGATGCATGTCCTACAAAAGCCATTTATGAACCTTTTAAATTAGACCCAAGAAGATGCATTTCTTTTAATAACTGGGTAACACAAGATAACAGAGGGAATATATCCTCTTTTGTTCCTTATGAGTTAAGAAATGCCATTGGAACTAAAATTCATGGATGTGATATCTGCCAAGATGTCTGTCCTCGTAACCAAAAGAAGCTAAAAGCAAGTAAACCTATAGATAAGTATATTGAATTAATAAAAGAGGATTTTCAACTGGAGAAAATATTGAATATGTCAGATGATTATTTTAATACTCGGATTTATCCTGTTTTATATAACTACATTAAGGATAAACGTTATTTGAGTCGTAATGCTGCCATTGCAATGGGGAACTCAAAAGACGAAAAGTATGCAAAGGACTTAAAAATTGCGTTGAAAAACCCGGATGAAATGATACGAGAATACGCTGTTTGGGCATTAGGAGAAATTGGCGGAGAAACCTGTTCCGAAATTCTTTCAGATTGTTATGAAAGTGAAAAATCAGAAAAAATAAAAGATGTAATTAAAAAAACATTAGAATCAATTGAAAGGTGATTATATGAGTGAAATTATACCAAGAGATATTCCTTGTTATTGTATCAAATTTAGGAGGGCAGCAGGAATTCTAACAAAACACTATGATAGGATGTTCGCACCCTTTGGCGTTACCGCTAATCAGTTTTCACTCCTTGTAAGTATTCAAATGTTAGGGAATTGTAATAAGTCTGAGCTTGCACAGTACACAAAGATGGATAGAACTGCTATTATTCGTAGTGTTGAAATTTTAATGGAAAATCAGCTTATTGAAGAAGCAAAAAGAGCAGATAAAAAGTTCAAAACAATGCAGTTAACAAAAAAAGGTGAAGAGGTAATTACTGAAGGAAGGGTCCATTGGAAAAAGGAACAAGAAAAAGTTGAAAGCGTAATCGGTGAAAAAAATATGGTTGTTTTAAAAGAAATATTGGAAAGTATTAGAAAATTGGATGTTTAAGTTATTAAAGTTTTAAATAAAGGTCTACGTGAACGGGGGAAGTTATGGATACATCAAATAATAAAACATCCATGCTGTTCAAAATTGTATTACTCACTTTGGCAGGAAGTTTTTTATATGCAATAAACTCAGCAATTCGGAACAATTATGGCATTATGCTCAATTCAATTATTGCAAATTCAGGAAGTTCTTTTACATCGGTCAGCTTTGTATTGGGGGTGGGGCAACTTGTATATGGCATAGCGCATCCGATATTTGGTGCAATTGCATTAAAAAAAGGAAACTTATTTACCCTTGTTGTCGGTTCAATTTTAACAGTCATAGGAGTTTTAATAATTCCTTTTTGTAAGTCGCCCATGTCATTAATGTTGTTTTTAGGGATTTTGTTACCTACGGGAACTGGCGCAATCTCTTTTGGTATTATTATGGCTTGCATTAATCCTAAAATACCGAAAGAAGCTTCTTCAATGGTTTCAGGCATAGTGAATTCAAGTAATGGTCTTGGGAATATTTTATTTTCACCTATTATTAGTACCATTATTGGTATAGGAGGTTTAATGTCAGGGATGATTTTCTTGGCGGTTCCATCAGCGTTAATGATTCCTGTTTCCGTTTTACTTGCTAAGGAGAAGAAAGAAAAGAAGATAGAAAATAATTTAATAGATAAATTAGATATAGAAGAAGATAAGACACAAGAAAATAGCATGTCAGATATGTTTAAAACGGCAATCAAAAATCCTGTATTTGTTATTCTTGTGTTAGGATTTTTTACCTGTGGGTTTCATATGGCTTTAATAACAAATCATCTTCCCACACAACTTGATTCCCTTGGGTTTTCCTCAGAAACAGTTGCTTACATATTTTCTGTGTATGGTGTTGCAACAATTGTAGGTTCAATTATTATAGGTGCAGTTTGCAGTAAGAAGAATAAAAAGACAACGCTTTCTCTTCTATATGGATTAAGAACAGTGATTGTTTTAATACTGCTGCTACTGCCTAAAAATCTAATTACGGCATGTGTTTTTATTTTTTTGGCAGGGTTTACAGGGGCATCCACTGTGCCGCCTGTTACAGGCTTATTAAGTGAATTTTTTGGAGCAAAGAATTTAGGTATGTTTTTTGGTATGGTATTTTTAGTTCATCAAATAGGCAGTTTTTTCAGTGCTTGGCTTGGTGGTATATGCTTTGATATGACAGGAAGTTATACCATCATTTGGGCAGTTGATATTTTGTTTTGCTTAGGGGCTTCTTTGGTTACTTTAAAAATCAAAGATAGGGCTTAAAATATAGGCAACTATTAATAATTAGAATGGAGGCAGATTATGAAACTTATTGAAATGAAACAAAGCGTTAAAAACATTATTATTGAACAGGATGGGAACATTGTGGTTCTTGCAATGAACAGACCAAAGGCACTCAATGCATTAAATGGTGAAATGCTTGGGGAAATACGAAAGGTTATGGAGTGTATCGAAGAAGATAGTTCCGTAAGAGGTGTTATTATAACAGGCGCAGGCGAGAAAGCCTTTATTGCAGGGGCAGATGTTGCCGAATTTATTCCTCTGAATGCAGTGAGCGGAAGAAAGTTTGCCGAAGAAGGCCAAGACTTATGCGTGTACATAGAAAACTTAAGCAAGCCGGTTATTGCAGCTATTAACGGATATTGTCTTGGTGGTGGAAATGAACTAGCTATGGCTTGTGATGTACGAATTGCAAGTACAAAAGCGGTTTTCGGGCATCCTGAAGTTGGACTTGGCATTATGCCGCTATATGCAGGAACTAAGCGTTTACAGCGTTTAGTTGGCTTTGGCAGGGCGAAAGAAATCATATTAACTTCCCGCATGGTAAAGGCGGATGAAGCCGATAGTATTGGATTAGTAAATAAAGTAGTTGAACCGGAAGCATTAATAGATGCAGCCAAAGAAACAATGGGCATGATGCTTGCCAAAGCACCTCTATCTGTTCAATTTGCAAAATTGACAATAAATAAAGTAGCAGATATGAGTATCGAAGATGCAGGAGAAACCGAAAGGGATTTGGCAGGAATCCTCTTTTCTACCGAAGATAAAAAAGAAGGGGTAGACGCCTTCTTAAATAAGAGAAAAGCGGAGTTTTCAAATCAATAAAAATTTGAGAAATAGGTTGTTTGAGAATATAAGTTGATTGTAAACAATAGTTGTTGAGGGAGGTAAAAGTCACCCATTATAATTTATGATAGGGTGACTTTTGCAAGTACACAAAGGAGCGTATTATGGAATTTGACACCAAAATTAAAATAGTTTTGAGAGAAGATTTAGAGATGTGGCAAAAGTTGAATGTAACAGCTTTTTTAATGAGTGGCATTGCAGGGACACAAAATATCATCGGGCAGCCTTATACAGATAAGGATGGGAATTCATATTTGCCTATGTCGCAACAGCCAATAATGATACATTCTGCTACAGGAGAAAAAATGAATGAGTTGCTCCAAAAAGCTATGACAAAGGATGTAGTAATATCTATTTATACAGAAGAACTATTTGGAACATATAATGACGAAGACAATAGGGCTATGGTGGGAAAATACAAAACAGATGAGTTGAATTTGGTTGGAATAGGCATACGAGGAAAGAAAAATCATGTAGATAAATTGCTAAAAGGGTTTGACTTACATAAATAAATCAGAAAGCATGACCTTAAAAATAGTTAAGGTTGTGTTTTTTTATTTTCACCGCCCTTATGCGAATATCTTCTGGACTATACTTGGCTTATAACCAGCATGGGCACTACACTCATAAAAAGTGTGGTGCCTATTTTAAGATTATTGAAAGGATAGCACATTGGCAAGCAATTCAAGTCTTTCGCCTAAATCAGCATATCCATGATAGCGAATATAAATTACCTGCTTATCCCACTGAACAAATAGATGTGTCATATACTCGTCTTGCGCAATTACAGTACGGTCAAAGGCATCAGGCTCGTAGACTATGTATTCCTCATCCTTCCACAAATGCAGCTCCATCAATTCGTCAAATAGTGCCGGTGCGAATACGGAAAATGCCAAACGATAATATTCTGTACTTGCACTTGGGAAGTAATAACCGCTGCCATCAGGCCATTTGTGTGACTGGTCTGCCCTTTCTTGATGAATTTCGTAATGCTCAGGTACCAAGGGTGTCCATGAATAGTCCACATAGTTATTGTAATCAATATCTGAGGCAAACATGAAGGCTGGCTCTGCCCAAACAAACTCTTCACTTTGCTCAATCAAATCCAGTGAGAGGTATGGCAAAGGTTCTGTCACATTTACTGTGCTTTTTCTCCAGCCGGTTGTCAGGGTTAAAAGAGCAGTAATCAGAATTAAAACGGAAAGCAGCAGAGATACCGCATTTATAATGCGATAGACATGGTATTCTTTGTGGTAGTCTTTTTTGTGATCGAGGGAAAATCCATCTGCAAGCATTTTTTTATCCTCAAGGTACTTCTCGCCTGTTGCACTACCTGTGCAACAATAAAAAGTTCGGATACTGCTAAGAAAATGTAGAGCGGATTTGTTAAAAACAGCATTACAGGTCTATCGGAAACAAGAAAGCCTCCGAGAATAATTACAAAAATAGCAGCGACACAAAGCCCTGTGAAGGCTGCAGTGCGTGTTAGTTTTTTGCACAGCCTGCGATAGCTCTCGCTTTGCACGATGGGGTCGGTGTGCAGTTCTGTTGCATCAGGTCGTGTGGACTTCCAAATGAAGAACTGATTGCCCTGGTTCGCAACGAAATCCCAACCGGCATCGGTGTAAGCGGATAGCATTTCATCAGAAGGTTCCATCGCATCATTGGTTGTAGGTTCTACATGATAGCAGACATCCTGAGGTTCAGCCTTTAAAAATCGGAAATACACAAGGTTGTTGCCTGTGTAAAGCAGGCCTTTTTTCGCCATGTCGGAAAGCCAGCACTCCATGGCGATGGTATCATAAAAATCAAAGGCTGGTCGTTTATAACAATATTTCATTTTGATTCCTCCTCCCAAGTAGCGGCATCCTTAAGGCACTGTGCCAGCCGCTCATGCTCATCGTGGTACATTTGTATTCCTTTGTCGGTGATGCGGTAGATGCGCTTACGTCCCTCAGTGCGAGTTTCCATCAGAATCTGTTCCTCCTCGAAACGTCCTAAGATGGTATAGAGTGTCGCAGGACCTAACCGCACACGCCCTTTTGTTAATTTTTCAACCATGCTTGCAATTTCAACACCACTATATTCACCGTGTAAAAATGCCATAAGCGTGTAGAACATACTTTCACTGACGACTTCTATGCGTTTACTTCTCATGACTTATCTGTCAATGGCGTTTTGATTTTGTATAAAAACGGCGTTTAAATTTTGCTGGTTTTTGGCAAAAAATTATTCCTGTTTTTCAAACAAAGTATTTATTATATTCTTGCTTTTCATCATCTCCTTACGCTCCTTTAACCGGTAGCTTTCGCCTTTTATACTTACAACTTGGCAGTGGTGCAGGATTCTATCAAGTATGGCTGAGGCGATTGTTATATCTGAAAACACCTCATTCCATGAGGAAAATGCCTTATTTGAGGTAAATATGGTGCTGTTTTTTTCATACCTTTTAGTAATTAACTGAAAAAATAGATTTGCCCCTTGTATATCCATAGGCAGATAGCCTATTTCATCAATAATCAGCACCTTATACTTTGCAAAGGTCTTTAATCTTTCCTGCAGCCGGTTTTCGTAGTGTGCTTTATTTAACTGACTTATTAGATTGTGACAGTTTATGTAATAGGTGGAATATCTGTTTTGCGCTGCAATCATACCAAGTGCAACTGCTAAGTGAGTTTTTCCCACACCGGGCGTTCCTAGAAAGACTACATTTTCTTTGTTTTCTACAAACCGCATGGTGGCCAGCTCCATTATCTGTTCTTTGTCTATGCTGGGCTGAAAAGAAAAATCAAACATATTTAAGGTTTTCCTAAAGGGGAAGCCCGACATTTGAATCTGGTTATCAACAGCCCTTGTTTGCTTTGCATTGGCTTCTTGGGTTAAAATATGGTCCAGCACATCAACAATGTTGGTTTTATCATGAATTGCCTGCTCCAGGTAATTATCTATTATAGTAAGGGTGTTTTTCATATTCAGAGTCTGAAGATTATTTTTAATTCTTTCATATGCAATTTCACTCATTAGATTTCACCTCCCATTAACTCGTCATACTGGCTTAAACTATGCTTTGGCGATGGAAAATCTACAAGGTTACTATTGTATAAAAGGGTATTTTCTGTATCAAAGGTTTGCTTATACAGTAATTTTTTATAGTGCTCCTTATTGACCACCATATCATTTCTGTTGTATGATAACCTATGCAGAGATATCTGCTTACCTTGGTGATATGCCGCAAGCATGTTGTCCAGAACTATGACTGCAACATCCATGCCTATATATTCTGCTGGAACGGAATATTTATTGCCGGCATAGCTGATGAGGCAGTCTTTTTCAACTCTTCTGAGATTAATTTTATCAATAATATATTCTCTTTTTAAAGGCTGAAGATTTTCTTTTAGAAGCCTCTCAAATGGAATCTCATTAGTTGTTCCATGAACTTTATTGTTTACCTTATTACACCATGCCGTTGCCTGAAGATTGAGGGTTTCTAAGGAATCATACTTAATACCCGTCATAAAGTTATCCCTAACATATGCAACAGTGCGCTCCACTTTACCCTTTGTTTGTCCTCTGTACGGACGGCATAAAACAGGCTTATATCCATAAAATCCTGCAAAATCTTCGAACTGCTTATTTAGTTCACTATCTTCTTGCTTGAGCAGACGCTTAACAACCACTTGCTTCATGTTGTCATAAAGAATTTCCTCAGGATATCCGCCAAAATATCTAAATGCATTTATGTGACATCTTATAAGCGTATTTGTAGTCATGTCTGTAACAAACTCAATATATCTGGTTCTTGAATATCCTAAAATCATAAGAAAACAATATAGTTTCTTATATTCGCCATTCTGAAGCACCCTATAGTTTTCAAAAAATCCCCAGTCAACCTGCCCCTGAAGACCTGGCATGGTTTCAAAACGTACAGTGGCTTTTTCTGCTAACTGAGTCTTTTTAGAAGATACATATTCCCTTACAATGGTATACTTGCATGTACAGCCTTGCTCCGCTAGTTTTTCATGGATTCTTACTGCACTGTAAGGGGCTTCATCAAGCCAAGTGTCAATTAGGCTTTTGTAAGGGTCTAATTTTGATGGCTTCGGTGATGATAATTCATATGCTGGTTTTGTCTCCGATTCAGCATATTTTTTAGCAGTGCGAGGGTCAATATGATATTTTCTGGCTATTTCTGTGTAACTTAATCCTTTTTTTCTGTCATTTCTAATACTCATCCAAAGTTTTCCTTTCATTCGCTACACTCCTTTTCACGTTTTTTTGAGTGTAACATAGATTATTTTCCTGCCGCCATAAAACTGCAAAATTTAACCGCTGTTTTCTTACATTTTATCACCGTCATTGACACTTGTCTGCGGAGAATGCTCCCACCCTTATCGCAGGCAGACATGGTCAAGGAATGGGGTCATTACTCCTGTATGGCGATGTGAAAGCAGATTATTAAACGGAACAAAAAAATGCAAGCACTCCGCTACCTTGAAAGAGAAACCTCTGCATGAAGCGATTATGACGGCTGTGAACAGCGTAGTAGAAAATCAAAGAGATGTTGTGGGAGCATTCAGAGAGAATGTGATCCGAGTGATTGGGAACTACACTACTAAGAACATAAAAACAGAGTTTGATGACGAAATATCCAAACTTCAGGAACAACTATTAACGCTGATTGAAGAAAATGCCAAGCAGGGAGCCGTCAATGAAGACTTTGATGAGCAATATAAGAAAATTGCGGAAGAAATGCAAGCTCTTAAAATGAAGAAACTAAAGCATGCAAGAGAACAAAAATCGGCTGGAGAATATGGGCAAAGGTTAGAAGGAATGGACTCTTGCCTTGACAGAGTAAGCTGTAAAGTGGGAGAGTTTGATGAGGATTTAATAAGGCGCCTGATACTTAGAATCAAGGTAATCCATGAATCCAAAATAGAAATCCATTTTAAATATGGCATTATAATGGAACAGGAAATTCCATTTTATGAAGATTGATATAACTATGAAAGCAAAAATAATATTTCAGTATGTTGAAGTATGCAGGAGTGGAGCCTCCGCTCCTGCTGAAAACTGCTAAGACTAAAACCTTCAGAGCTCTGAGGGTTTTAGTCTTAGCAGCTTCCCTCTTTACAAATAGTACATCAAAAAATGGGACTTTTGTGTTATGATTAATATGTAATGTTTTAAAAAAATATATTCGATAAAGGCTTAGTAAAAGTGATTGCGGATATTTAGATTGAAATATATAAATGAACTTAGCCAAATAAAGAGGGGTTATAAAGTGGGAATATTTGATATTTTCAAGAAAAAAACTAAAGAGAAGAATTTGATACCAACGGCGCAGGAAACACTATTAAAGCAGACGGCCGCTATTCCTGAATCTGAGAAAAAATATTATCAGCCGGATTCATATTACATGGCAAAATCACATGAAGGAACACCTTTTGAAAATGGGGCAGTATCATTTGAGCAGAGGAAGGAAACGTCTATTCCATCCGATAGAGGCTTGTTTGTTCCTGAAATTTTAATGTTACACTTTTGTAAAAAATATCCTAACCCTAAGAACGGATACCCTGGGTATTGGTGGTACAAATATGGCATTCGTGATGTGGGCTCTGTTTACGAGTCGCTGATGGAGCGTGGTTACCTTATAATTAATGAAAAAACAGGTAAATACGAACTTACAAATCTCGGTAAAGCTGAACTTGAAGAGAATGCCTATGTGCCATATATGCATAGTCATAGCAAGTACACTACATTTACTGTTTGGGATTTAAATCAATTGTTGGGCACTGGCGATAAAAGCAACTACATGGAAATCATAGAGAAAAAGCATGCCGATATTGACAATAGAAATGTAGAGAGCAACAAAACTTTCATGAAAGAACTGAAAGCAATAGATCCGGATGGCTATAGGCTACTTAAAAATCAGGACAAGCAGATAAAAGCTGTTCAAGCTGCCGATGAGAAGTATGCTGAAGATAATGATCTTGAATGGATTATTAACTTTTGGGAGGAAATTTGGAAAGATGGCGGTCCTAAATTTGAAGGTTCTGGATGGATGTTCAGACTGCCTGATTTGTATATCAAGGCCAAAAGATATGATGATGCGATAGATATTGTACAGAAAATAAAAAAGAATAAGGGATCTTATTATTTAAATAAGGCTAACAGTTATATTGCTAAAATTGAAGAGCTTAATACGAAGGAAGCTGCTAAGAAAATGAAATAATTTTTCCTTATTGTTAATTTGAGAATGATTGAACGAAAAGATGGGTGTCCTAAATGGACACCCATCTTCTTGCTTATGATGCAATCCCTCTCGATTCGGGAGGAGAACCTGTTTCAGGCATGTTGTATAGCTGAGATAAGAGCGTCTCCTTGTGCTAATGTGCCGAATCAACAGCATAGCCTGCTAACCCGACAAGGTAGTTCCGCAGCACGGAAATAGAATCAATGCTTTTTGCTGCTCTATATGTTTTTTCGTCAATTATACTTTTCAGGAAGTCCCAGAATGCGGCGGTCATATTAACTTCGTTTACAGCCAAAACAACCGACGGCTGGGAGGTCTTTGATATAATGACACCGAGTTCTTCCCTCACATAGACGGTGTAACGGTCTTCTGTTGAGTTATCGATCAAATGAATGTGGTAATTTTCAAAGGATTCAAGCAGTGCAAGAATGTGCTCCAAGTGGGCGATAAACTCCTTCGGTGTGTAGTACACTGCTCCCCTGCTTAGCGTATCTGACATGGATACCTTGACGCTTCCGCTTTTCACAGCTTCAATATCCGGCAGTGAGATGAGTTCGGTAAAGTGGTTTGACTGTAAATTCTCCAGAAAACATTGATAACGCACTTCATGGAGAGAAACGCCGTCATATTCATCCATACCGGTCCGCTTGAGTATCTGCATAAGTAGAGGTTTAGGCATAGTCAATATAGAAAGCGACTCGGTCTTAATCAGCGAATCGGCCTGCCCTCGTTCGAATTCGACTAGTGTAGCGTAGCATCCCTCTCGTTCCCGAGTGGTGAAAATCCGCATCAGAGGCCGGCACAAGCATAGGTATTGAAGAAATTCCTCAGCAAAGGAAGCCACGGCATCTTGGTCACGGTATAAGACATTTGCAGCAGAAAAAATCTGATCTCCCACGGAATTTGAAATGACCGCCGCTGTTTCAGGAGCGATGAACAATGTTCGTTTGAAAATGCCATCCCGTTTTTTAGGATAAAAATAAGGCTCGATTAGTCCACTCATATACAGCGGCATCCACTGATTAATGGCGCTGAGCATTTCATCCAAATCCCGGCTGACAGTGTGAATAATCTTAATTCGATTGCCGCGAGAGAGGACACGGAGCATAAGCTCCGCCCACTTGCGGGCATATGTGGGATCCTCTGTCATCCATGCGGTTCCTTCATCGCTGAAAAGAAGCAGGGTTTGGGGGGATTCACATACGGCAACTTCGGAAAGGAAATATTCTGCAGCCTTACGTTTGCCTTCGATACCATAATAAATGGAGACAGCTTCATCAGGAAAATAAGGTTTAGAATTATCTGACTGACTAATCTGCTCTGAGCGATTGGCCATGCTGGAAAGAGAGCTCAAAAAACGCTCCACCTGTTGAGTACTGTTTTCCACATTTTGTATCAACCAACGGGTAATTTCATCGGTAAGCAAACTGCTGTCGCCTGGCAGGTGTATCAGCTTCAGAGCATCAAGCAAGGCCCTTTTCTGGTAGTCCTCTTTGAATTGACGTGCAAAGAAAATAGCCATACTCTGTATCATGTGGTTATCCTTGGGCATGAGTCGTTTTCCGGTACGTAAGCGGCTGATATATGAGGCATCCAGCGTTGCAGCGTGAGCCAACGCGCTGTTTGTAGTTTTAGTAATATTCATAAGAAAGTCAAGTTTCTCGGCAAAAGTCATGGCAATTCCTCCTTTCATTCAGAATAACAGATTATCGTCAGGATGGCAATAAATAATGGCATGGTTTGTGCCACTATTTTGTCATTGCCAGATTGTGCCGCCATATTGTCTAATAGGTAGTTTTTCCCTATACTGAATATGAGGTGATGCACATGGAGATTTTAGCACGGATTAAGACCGGTTTTTTTGAAATGAAGCCGTATTGGATGAAAGCGGAAGAAGGGTGTCTATCGCTTATTCCGCTTCAGGAGAGTGGCGAGAGGGTTATTGTCCTTTCAGAGGGCGATATTCTATCTGTCACACTAACGGAGGGGCGGATTCCGGGGCTGGAGATACAGACCCGAAATGAACTGTACTCCGGTATTCTTGATGAAAGTTGTTCTCTTGCGGAAGTTATAAACTATCTGAAAGAATACCTAAATATCAACATTACCTGTGAATATAAAGGAGGTGAGAAACATGCGTAGAAAAGTGATTTCTTGGATGCTGACAGCCGCAATGATAGTATCGATGTTTGTGTCGGTACCTATAACAACGTATGCGACAGATAGCTATGATGCAGAAATTAATATTGTTGATGGCACCGGTACCGGTACTGGGTGGACTTTCACTTCGGGTGAAATATGGATTAACGAGAATGGTTCTTACTTAGTAAATGGCGGTGGAATACAAACCGAAAATAGGATTAGGGTTAGTACCGGAGTCATCGCATCTGTAACCCTTAATAATGTAAATATTAATGTTAACCTGCCCTTTGAAGTTGGCGGAACCGCAAGTGTTACAATGATACTCAAGGATGATAGCAACAATATATTTTCAAGTTGGGGAGGTCATGCCGGCATTCGTGTACAGCCATCAGCAACTCTCACCATTACAACAGATGGTCAAAGCTTGGGAAATGGCTCACTGTCAGCATATGGTGGTCCAGATACTTCTTCTAACCATGCTTGTGCTGGAATAGGAGGAAGCGAATTAGAAGCAAGTGGCACGATAATTATTGATGGTGGTACTATACTTGCAAAAGGTGGAGACGGAAGAACACCAGGTGCTTGGAGAGGACCTGGTGCGGCTGGTATCGGCGGCGCTACAGGTAGTTCTTGCGGTGATATCACAATAAATGGGGGGATAATCACCGCCATCGGCGGTGGCATTAACCCTGAAGGTGCGGGTATTGGAGGAGGAAGCTCAGATCCATCAAGGTATACCGGAAAAATCACAATAAACGGTGGAACGGTAAGAGCATATTCCGGCCAAGTCGGTGATAGCGGAACCGGTATTGGCTTTTGCTCTTCCATTGCGTTCTCCGATACTGCTGATGTTCAGGCATATTCATCTGGCAATTATCCTGCCATTTATGGCAAAGCAGACGCAAGTGGGCATAGTGCATTTTTGCTCAATTTCATGCTTGATACGGCCGTATTACAAGATACAGATATCACTGTGACAGAGCTTGATGAAAGTACGGAATTATTTGAGGTGACATTGCCCGCAAAATACAAAAACTTTGCTGCAACGGTGAAAGCATCAACCAATTATACAGCTGGTTCATCCGATGGCTTAAAGGAAATTGTGTCTTTGACAGATGAAAGCACTAATTTTCTTAGCACCTGTGATTTACCAGGAACAGCCTTATCATCTATCAGTGTAAGGCTGAAATCCCTGCCTCCGATATTCCAAAGTGCCTCAACGAATGAGAATGGCACAAAGGCTGTTTTAAGCTTTAATAAAACTATGGCAGATCCCACTGGTAAGCATGCACAGTTTAGTGTAGTATCTGGCGGAAATGGCAATGCAGTTACGGCGGCTAACCTTGGAACGGACACAAAGACCATTGAGCTGACGTTAACAACACCGATTGTATATGGTCAGGCTGTTACGGTAGACTACACACCAGGCACCATTGCGGCAGCCGATGGAGGAATGCTGACGGCTTTTGCCAATCAGGAGGTGACGAACAATGTTGCGGCGAACGTAGCTAAGATCGGCTCAATCGGTTACCCGACACTTGCGGGTGCTCTGGCTGCAGCAAATGACACAGATACCATTGTTCTCATCTCAGACATCACCTACTCCAATGGGATTACAGCTGACGCTAAGAACGTAGACATTGACTTAAATGGCTTTAATTTGACTGTGTCCGGTGTTGCAGGTCATGCTTTGGAAGCTAAAAACAATGGAGTTTTGAATATTTTGGACGAAGACGGTAGTGGAGTTCTAACTGTAAATTCTTCTGGGGAATATAAGCATTGTGTCAACGCAGTATCAGGAGGTAAGGTAAATATCAAAGGAGGCTTAACAGCATCATTACCAGCTGGTGCAGGCTCTTATCAAAACATAATTGGAGCTTATGCAGACGGCCTTGGCAGTACAATAAATCTTACCGGCAGTGCATTTGGGCACATGGCAGGAATTTATGCCCAGGATGGAGCAGTTATTACGGTTTCTGGTAATGTAGACGGTTCCTATTATGGAGCATTTTCAGCCTACAACGGCTCGGTCAATGTAAAAGGAAATGTCTCCGGCAGCCGGGCGCTTGTGTCGGATTACGGTGGAATTGCTACAGTTGAAGGAGACATCATAGGCGGTGACCATGCTATTAGCGCAAATGCAACCGACGGATGGAATCCTCCGAATATAACAGTTACAGGAAACGTAACTGGAACAGGAGGTGCAGCTATAAGTGTGAGTAATGATGCAGATATTCAAATCACCGGAGATGTAACCGGATATATTGCAGCTTCAGGATCGCCAACGGCCTCCCCGGATGTTACGATAAACGGTGATATCACCGTAAACACCGGTTTTGGAGTAAGTGTATTCTATGGTGGTACGGTAACGATAAATGGGAGTATACTTGGTGCGTCACCATACCTGAGGCTAAATAATATGGATATCAGCAAAAACGACTATGAGATATCCGGAGACTATGTAGTATATTCCAATACTACAGTTGAATCTCCCGCTCCATTTGCTACTAACACCGTGAGGGTTAAAATCCCACAGGGAGGCTATACTGTCACCATCGGAACGCTTTCCGGTGGAACGATTACGGCAAGCCCAACGTCAGCAACACCCGGAACTAATATCAATCTTACGATTACTCCGGATACCGGAAAACAACTCAAGGCAGGGACGCTGAAATACAACGACGGAAACGACTATTCCATCGCAGGTACGAGCTTTGTAATGCCTCCTGCCAATGTAACGGTAACAGCCGAGTTTGAGAATACGCTTATTAATCAGGCTCCCGTTATCACCTCAAATTGGGGCTACAACACCGTCTACTTCGGGGAAAATTATCCATATACCATTACAGTCACAGATGCAGAGAATACATCGGGTACAAAGATATATAGCTCATTGGATGGGGCAGAATTTAGTGTTGTCTGGACATATCCCGGTGCTCCGGCTACACAAAATATAACATTATCTCCTCTCAAGGGGGTTTTGACGTCGGGAAGCCATACTTTGAGGTATTATGCTCAGGATCTCGGTGGAGCTGTCTCAAATATGCTTACCTTGACATTCACGGTGACCGACAAACCGGTAAGTCCGCCTATCAGCGGTGGTAGCGGCGGCAGCACACCGCCTGACACAGGGACTAAAATTACGGTTACAACAACCGACGGCGAAGTTTCTGTCACAGGCACCCTGACTCAAACAAACGGAGGTGCACAGGTTGTCATTAAGAACGATGATTTCAAAAAAGTAAATAATGCCGACAAACCAGCTGCTGTCAATGCACATTTAGCCACAGTAGTCTTTGATAAAAAGGCTATGGATACCATAGGCACTTTGGTTGGTTCTGGTGATGTGGCACTGGCGGTGCGTCAGGTAACTGGCACTGAGCTGTCGGCGGAGCAGAGAGCACTGGTAGGTTCCCGCCCCGTTTATGACTTCGCGGTCACAGGCGCTGGCAAGACAATTTCTAATTTCAACGGCGGGCAGGCAACGGTCAGCATTCCGTATACATTAGGGGAGAATGAACATCCTCATGCTATCGTCATCTGGTATCTCAGTGACAGTGGAAAGCTTGTTAGGATGCGAGGACACTATGATACCGCAACAAAGAGTGTAACCTTTAAAACCTCACATTTCTCAAATTTTGTCATAGGCTACAATCCTATCAGCTTTCAGGATGTACCTGCAGATGCTTGGTATGAGAGTGCAGTGACATTTCTTGCAGCACGGGACATCACCACAGGCACCGGGGATGGGAAATTCAGTCCCGATACGATACTAACCCGCGGACAATTCATAGTGATGTTGATGAAAACATATGACATCAAAGCGGACACAAATCCAAAGGATAATTTTGTAGACGCAGGCAACACCTATTACACGAATTACCTTGCAGAAGCTAAGAGGCTGGGAATTTCAGCAGGTATTGGAAACAACATGTTTGCGCCGGACAAAAAAATCACTCGACAGGAAATGTTCACCATGTTATACAATGCACTAACTGAGATTGGTGAGCTGCCGGAGGGTAATCTCGGCAAGAAGCTTTCAGACTTTAGTGATGCTGACAGCATTGCTTCATGGGCTAAGAACGCTATGACCAAGCTTGTAGAGGCTGAAATAGTTTCCGGCAGCAACGGTAAAATCTCCCCAACCAACAGTGCTACCCGCGCAGAGATGGCCCAAGTGTTGTATAATTTATTAACTAAGTAATAAAAGCTATAAAAAGTAGAAGGCCAATCATTATGACAGGTGATTTGCCTCCTGCTTTTTGTTGCCCCGTGCCGATTAGCCTACGGTTCAGTTTGCAAAAAAATGCTAAGTAGGACGAATGAATCGGTTCTGCTAAAAACTGCTAAGACTAAAGCCCTCAGTACGCTGGGGGTTTTATTGTTGGCAGCTTTTATCTTTTATAAATTAGACATCGAAAAATAAGAGTTGTCATGTTATAATCAGTACAGCAAATTTGTTAAAAAGAAGATTGAGAGCTGGAATATTGAAAATATACCCTGACGCCAAGGGGGTACCAGGCTCGATGGTCATCAGAATTGCAGCAACAAGGCAACCTTTCCGGAGGAGGTTGGGGAAAGAACAGATGAATGGGGTTACTGGAACTCTGCTTTTGAAAGTCTATTCATAGGCAAGACTCCGGAAGAGGAGGGTTATTATCATAAAAACTACTGGTTTGGGCCAAGAAGCAAGTCATACTATGCCGAAGGGTTTTTTAGATACGCCTATTATTTTAATGAAAGCCAGGGTTATATAATTAATGGCATAGTGCAAGACAATAATAGCTATGGCGGGAATATAAAAAATATGCTTGATGAGTTTTTTGAGCATTTGGGAAATGAAATTCCCTATATTGATAAGATTACCCTTATTGATTTAAAATCATATGAGAAAACTTATAACAATGATTTTAAAAATCCAGAGTCGCCAACTTTTTTATATGGAACATTTAAAATGGATTTGTTAAAAGAATCAGGGCTTACACCGGAAAATTTATATTCTATAAAAGAAGACCAAAGGGTGACCTTTAATTATAAAGGAAGCGAAACAACAATTTTTATGAGTCCGGCCGAAGATGTGGACAATAAATATTTAATAAGTATATTATTAGATGAAAAAGACAGAGAAGTTTTTGTTAGACAGGTTTTAAGCATTTTTTTAATACTTTTAGTCTTTACTTTGGGTGTTATATACTTTGGAATATTTATTATAGTGAAAAAATATCGCAGCCTGTTAACATTTGAAAAAGAAAGAAACAAAGAAATTGAAACATTTACAAAAAATATAGCTTTGCTTCCTGAAAATATTTATAAGTGCAGAAAAAATGGCGAGGAACTTATGCTTACATATAACTATGGTAAATCAATTATTAAAGAAAAAGAAATTTCATTGGAATCCTCCTATAAACCTTTAAAAGATTTTTATTCAGATAAATATGTTGAGGAGTTTAAGGAATTGGTGAGAGAAGTGTTTGATGGAAAATCCAAGAGGTTTCAAATAAGTTATGAAGATAATTATTATGAACATTTTGTCAGTCCGATTTTTGATGATAATGAAAAGATTTTAGAGATTATAGGAATTGCCACAAATATAAATGATAGAAGGCTGGAGGAGGAACAGGCAAAATATCAGGCTACACACGACTTTCTGACTGACCTTATAAACCGAAGACATTTTGAGGATAAAATCAAAAAAGAAATAAAGGAAAACCCAAACGGAAATTATGCCGTTATGATTATGGATTTAGATGGTTTTAAAAGTGTTAATGATAATTATGGGCACATTGCCGGGGATGCCGTATTAAAACAAATAGCAAGCAGGCTTAAAAGCATAGCAGAAGAATCGCCGGAAAAAATCATAGTATCTCGAATGGGCGGAGATGAGTTTTCTGCATTTTATATTTATGAAAACAGAGAAGATATTATAGAGATTGTAAATAAAATTATTAAATTAAGTTCAAAAGACTACGATATAGAGGATAAACAGATTCATTTGGGAATAAGCATAGGTATTTCTATATATGAGAAAGATTCAATCGGCTATAAACAAATGTTTTACTATGCAGATATGGCAATGTATAAAGCAAAAAAAATAAAAGGAAACACATATGAGTTTTATTCAGAAGGAATGGAGCTATATAAAAATATTAAATATTAATTAAAAATGAAAACATATGATAAAAAACTATATTATAGGTTGAAGGATTTTTTAAGTAAAATTATGAAAAGGATGTTATGGGTAAACGTCATATCCTCGTAAAAAAATTGAGGAGGCTGCTTTGACAGCGGAGGAAATAAGTCTATCCATCACACTTTCAACCATAAAGATATTTTATAAAAAATGTTGGGGAGCATAAAATCTGCCCCAACATTTTTTAAAAAAAGATGCACTTATAATTAAAATTTTCAAAATGTTAGCTGTGACGCAAACACATAAGGGTTATAAGTGTAAAAAATTGTATAGAAGGTTAATAAACTTAAAAGACGTTTTATGAAATATATTGTGAAAACAAATACTCCAAGGGTTGCAAGATGTAAGATTTTATTTTCATAAATCCATTTACATCATGGTTTAATCATCTGTTACCGCCTGTTATTTTAATGAAAGACTTAGCCTTATCGGCATTTATTTTTGCTTCCTCAAAGGTGTTGGCTGTTGCTGTTAAATGCCCCATTTTTCTGTTGGCTTTTGAATCGCTTTTACCATAAATATGCAAAGCTACCCCTGGGATGCTCAAACATAAATCTGCACCCAGCACAAGGGTTTTCCCTGATGAACCCTCTTCCCCTAAAATGTTTTTCATAACAGCAGGCCGAATAATAGAGCAGTCGCCCAAAGGAAGTCCGCTTACGGCTCTTATATGCTGTTCAAACTGGCTTGTTACACAAGCCTCTATGGTATAATGGCCTGAATTATGAGGTCTTGGCGCAACTTCGTTTACGGCTACATTTCCGTTTTTGTCCACAAACATTTCAACACAGAACATACCTACACCGTTAAAAACCTCCATGACTTTTTTTGCCAATGCCATTGCTGAGGAGGTGGTTTCAGCCGATATTGATGCAGGAACTCTCGTTTCATCTAAAATATTATCAAAGTGTATATTTTCTGCAACGGGATATACTTTTACATCACCATCTATGCTTCTGCATGCAAGAACAGAAATTTCCATTATAAAAGGGAAAAACTTTTCTGCCATAAGGGGAAGCTTGCCTTCGCCCAAAGCACTAAAACCATAACTGCAATCTTCCTTTGATTTAACAACATAATTACCCTTTCCGTCGTATCCGCCTGTGCAGGTTTTTAAAAGCATGGGGAAACCAAAAAGTTCCCCTGCCTTTTCTATGTCGCTGATGGTTTTAATTTCACAAAAATCAGGAACAGGGATAAGGTTATTTTTAAGAAGAGTTTTTTGAGTAAATTTGTTTTGAATTATTTCAAGGCTTGACGCAGTTGGATAAACAGCTTTTCCCTCGGCTTCAAGCTCTTTAAGCACCTTAGCGTTTATGTGTTCAAATTCGTATGTTATAACGTCGCTTTTTTCGGCAAGAAGACGTATGGCGTTTTCGTCATCAAAATCTGCAACAATATGCTCGTCCACAAGTGTATGCGCAGGGCAGTTAAGGGTAGGGTCTAAAACGGTTATATAAAAACCCATTTTTTTTGCCTCTAAAATCATCATTTGACCAAGCTGACCGCCGCCGATTATTCCTATTTTTTTATGTATATTTTCCATTTGACATTCCTCCAGAAACTAATATTTTTTATATTATCACATACATCTTTTTTGGTAAACAGTCTTTATTTTTTTATAAATAACACAAAGTGATATTGTTATGATATATACTGCAAAAAAACGCATTGCATATCTTGTTTTAATTGAAGTTATGCCCAAGGTGTTAAGTTTTTCGTTAACAAAAAACATAACAAGACAATGGCTTAGGTATATATAAAAAGTTATGCCGTTGATTGTTTTTAGAAATATATTTTCTTTGATAAACATGCCTATTGAAATAACAGCGGCTATTGCAAAAATGCAATAAAAAAGATGCAGTGTTTCTAAAAATATAAAGCTTTCTTTAAAAACAAAAACTTTATATGTAAAAAATAAATCAGCGGCGGCAGTAACTGAAAAAACCATTAAAATTTTATATAGCTTTTTTCTTAAAAAGTTTGTAAAATATTCATAGTTAACACCGCAGACAGCTCCAAGGCTCCAAAAAATAAAATATGTGGGGAAAAGCCTGTCGCTATATTTAAAAGCCGTAAACTCTTTAAATGCAAGTGTTATTAAAAGAGAAAACACAATGTTTAAAAAAGGGTTTGTGTTTTTATATAATCTTTGCCAAAAAGGCATAAGGGCATAAAACTGAACAATTATAACTATGAAATAAAAAGGGCTTACTAAATTGCCAATAAAAATATATTTAGCAAGCTCCTTTATATTAAAGGGAAAGTAACTTTTATAATAAAAATATAAATAATATATAAAAACCCAAACAACATAAGGAACAACAATTGTTTTAAATCTTGAGACATAATAGTTTTTATAATTTATTGTTTCTTTTTTTATGAAAATTTTTAAAGCGGAAAGAAAAATAAAACCCTGAACAACAAAACCGCTTAACCTCCAAGGAAACATAACGGCCGCATATGCAAGGCTTGTTTTTTCAAGGCTGCTTACAGGCTCGCTTGAAACATGTATAAAAACCACCATAAGACAAAGCAAAACATTTGCAAAGATGATTTCGTTTTTTGCGTTTTTTTCCTTCATTGATAAGGCCTCCGATAAAGAGAATATATGAAAAACCTAAAGAGTATGCCTGCGGTGGGAATATGCAAAAATAATTTTAGTTTATACACATTATAACATACAATTTTATGTTTTATATAATTTTAAACCTAATATTAAAATAAGTGCTTCAAAGGGCAGATTATACTACGAATAAAACTTTTCAAGTTTTATTCGTCCATTGGAAAAAAATATCGGCTTTACTGCCGCTTTCTTTTATTTTTGTGGTATAATATCTGCAAATTTCATTTGCAGGAGAGCCTAACGGCTCTGCCGCTGTTTTTTTTGCTTTTATGATAATATCCGCAAATTTCATTCGTCCGCTGACAAAAAAATGTCGGCTTTACTGCCGCTTTCTTTTGTTTTTGTGGTATAATAAATAGTTAGAATATAGAAATTAAGGGGAATACATATGTCTGAAAATTTAAATAAAAAAGGAAGTTCTGCTCTTAAAAAGAATAAAGCTGTTTCAAAAACAACTGGGTCAGGCTCTAAAAACACAAAACCTAAAAACACAAAAACTTCAAAAACCTATGTTTCTGAAAAAAAGTTCGGTGAAACCATCTATTATGAAATTTTTATTCTCATGCTTTTTCTTATTTCTTTAATAGTTATGTTAAGCCTTTTTACAAGTGTTATGGGCATTTTTGGAGTTGCAGTAAGCAATGTTTTAAAAGGAATTTTTGGTGCAGGAGCATTTGTTTTGCCCCCTGCTGTTATGGCTTTTTGTGTATGGACTGTTTTTTCCCAAGAAAGAAGAATGACGGCTTTAAAGGTTATAGGCATAATACTTTTTTCGTGGGGAATTTCTACACTTTTTCAGCTTATAACAGAAGGCGGAACTAAAACAGGAGAATCTGTTTTAAAAAACACTTCTATGTTTTATAAAAACGCAACAAGCTTTAACGGAGGTGTTCTAGGCGGAATTACTGCATGGGGTCTTAGTGAATCTTTAGGCTGGGGAAGTTATATTATTGTTTTTGCAATAATTATTATTGCTGTAATGCTTGGCACAGGAAAATCTCTTTTTATGGGAATTGTTAGAATAATAGAGTTTTTTGGAGAAAGAAGAAAAATAAAAGAGGCTAAAATTAAGGCAGAGGCAGAAAACATAAAAGAAAGAGAACAGCAAAGAGAACAAAGAATGCTTTTAAAAGAAGAAAAACTGGCAAAACGTCTTGAAAGAAAAGCACAAAGGAAAGGTATTTTTAATATAATACTTTCTGAAGGAAAAGAAGGCTTTCCTAATATGGAAGGAGAAATTGAAAAAATTGAAGAAAATCAAACTTTTGCGGCTGAGACTATTGGTTATGAAACTCCATCTATTGATATTTCAGATGTTGATTTTAATGCCGACCCTCCTAAGCTTATAGAAGTTTTGGGTGTTACAGAAGGTTTTGACGAAAACATACCTATTTTTGGGCTTTCCGAAGAAGAACCTGTTTTGGAAGAGGCTGTTATAAAAACAAATGAAGAAGAGCCTTATATTGAAGAAGTTAAAGAGGAAGTTATAAAAGAAGTTATAAAAGAAGTTAAAGAAGAAACAAAAGAAGAGGTTAAAGAAGATATTGAAAAAACTATAGAGCCTGAAATTGAAGAAGTTTTGCAAAATAACGAAATTATAAATAAAATTGATGAAAAACCTCATTCAGACAAAGTTTCTAAACCTTTGGAAATCAGTTTCAAAGAAGAGATTATAGTTGAGGAGGAGTATGTTTTTCCTCCGATAGAACTTTTAGGCCAAAAGCCGTCCCAAAAGTCAGGGGAAAAGAAAACAGATATGATTGCAAACGCAAAAAAACTTGAAGAAACATTAATGAGTTTCGGAGTTGAAGCAAAGGTAACTCAAATCAACAAAGGGCCTACTGTAACAAGATATGAGCTTGCCCCAAGCCAAGGAGTTAAGGTAAGTAAAATTGTAAATCTTGCTGATGACATTGCCCTTAATTTGGCGGCAATAGGCATAAGAATTGAAGCACCCATACCAGGCAAGGCGGCTGTTGGAATTGAGGTGCCGAATAAAGAAACACAAAGTGTATATTTAAGAAGTGTTCTTGAAAGCGAAGATTTTATAAATTTTCCAAGCAAGCTTGCTTTTGCTTTAGGAGAAGACATTACGGGAAAAGCAATTGTTACTGATATTGCCAAAATGCCCCACCTTCTTATTGCGGGAGCAACGGGAAGCGGAAAAAGTGTTTGCATTAACACTCTTATAACAAGTATAATCTATAAGGCAGACCCTAAAGAGGTTAAGCTTTTGCTTGTTGACCCAAAAGTTGTTGAACTTAGTGTTTATAACGGAATACCTCATCTTCTTATTCCTGTTGTTACAGACCCTAAAAAAGCAGCAGGTGCACTAAACTGGGCTGTCAGAGAAATGCTTTTAAGATATCAAAGTTTTGCTGAGCATAATGTACGTGATATCAAAGGTTATAACAATGCAAAAACAGAAAACGGCGAAGATGATTTTATGCCGCAGATTGTTATTGTAATAGACGAGCTTGCAGACCTTATGATGGCGGCACCAGGTGAAGTTGAAGATTCTATTTGCCGGCTTGCGCAAATGGCGAGGGCGGCAGGAATACATTTGATAATTGCAACTCAAAGACCGTCGGTGGATGTTATAACAGGCGTAATTAAGGCTAACATACCATCAAGGCTTGCTTTTGCTGTTTCATCGGGAATTGATTCAAGAACTATTCTCGACAGCACAGGAGCAGAAAAACTTCTTGGTAAAGGGGACATGCTTTTTTATCCTGTTGGAATGAGCAAACCTGTTAGAATTCAAGGTGCTTTTGTTACAGACAAAGAGGTGGAAAGCATTGTTGAATTTGTTAAAAAAGACAGAAAACATGATTATGACCAAAGCATGATAGATAAAATAACAGCTGTTACAAAAGCTGTGGAAACAAATGAAGAAAGTGACGAGCTTTATCAAACGGCTGTCGAATTTGTTGTTAATCAGGAAAAGGCTTCTGTAAGCATGCTGCAAAGAAAATTCAGAATCGGATATAATCGTGCCGCAAGAATTATGGAAGATATGGAAGGTAACGGCATTGTAAGTTCTGAAGATGGAAGCAAGCCAAGAAAGGTGCTTATAACAAAGGCACAGCTTGAAGCACAAAACAACCCTGTTGAAGAAGAAATTTAAAATAGTGAAACGGAGAACTGAAAAAAATGAGTATAAAAATAGCATTTGTATCCCTTGGGTGCGACAAAAACCTTGTAGACAGCGAAGTAATGCTTGGAATTTGCAAGCGTGAGGGAATTGAAATTGTTGCTGATGAAAGCACTGCGGATCTAATTGTTGTTAACACCTGCTGTTTTATTCAAGATGCTTTGGAAGAAAGCATTGAAACTATTGTTGAGGTGGGAAAATACAAAGAAGATAAGTGCAAGGGAATAATTGTTGCAGGGTGTCTTGGTCAAAGATATGAAAAAGAAATCTTTGATGAAATGCCTGAGGTGGACGCAGTTGTGGGCACAACGGCTTATGAACAAATTGCTCAGGTTGCTAAAAAAGTTTTCGCAGGTGAAAAAGTAAAAAGTCTTAACCATATTGATACACCTATGGAAAAAGAAGATAATTCTCATTTAAGAATAGTTTCAACCACAGGGTCATTTGCATACCTTAAAATAGCCGAGGGCTGTGATAACCACTGCACATACTGTGTTATTCCAAAGTTAAGAGGAAAATACAGAAGCCGTTCTGTTGATAGTCTTGTTAAAGAGGCGCAGGTGCTTGCAAAGCAGGATATTAAAGAACTTATTTTAGTTGCTCAAGACACAGCTCTTTACGGAATTGATATTTATGGTGAAAGCCGTCTTCATGTTCTTTTAAAAGAGCTTTGCAAAGTTGAGGGAATTGAATGGATAAGAATACTTTACTGCTACCCTGAACACATTACAGACGAAACAATTGAAGTTATGGCAAATGAAGAAAAAGTTTGTCACTATTTAGATATGCCTATACAGCATGGAAACGATGATGTTTTAAAAAGAATGGGAAGAAAAAACACAGTGGGAATTATTTCTGAAAAGGTACAAAAGTTAAGAAAAGCAATGCCTGATATTGTTTTAAGAACAACGATTATAACAGGATTCCCTTCAGAAAGCCAGGAAGAGTTTAAATCATGTATGGATTTTATTGAAAAAATAAAATTTGACAGGCTTGGTGTTTTTACATACTCCCAAGAGGAGGGCACCCCTGCCGCCATTATGAAAAATCAAATTGGCGAAGAAGTAAAGCTTGAAAGAAAAGAAACTGTTATGGATTTACAAAAAGGAATTTCTGCAAAAATATGCGAAAAGGCTGTGGGAAAGATTCTTCGTGTTTTAATTGAGGGAAAACTTCCACAGGAAAATGTGTACTGCGGAAGAAGTTATAAAGATGCACCTGAAATTGACGGGCTTGTTTTTGTTAAAAGCGAAGAGGAGCTTTTGACAGGTGAATTTATAGATGTTGTTATTACACAAGCCGGTGATTATGACTTATATGGAGAGGTGGCTTTGAAAAATGGAAATGAATCTTGCCAATAAACTTACTTTGCTTAGAGTTGTTATGATACCTGTTTTTCTTATTGTTCTTCTTTCAAATTTTATACCCCAGCCTTACAACAGGTTTTGGGCGACGGGAATTTTTATTGTTGCTTCATTTACCGACTTTCTTGATGGATATATTGCAAGAAGCCAAAACATGGTAACTAATTTTGGAAAATTTATGGACCCTTTGGCAGACAAGCTTCTTGTTGCCGCAGCCCTTATTTCCATGGTTGAAATCGGAGATATAAGTGCATGGGTTGTTATTGTAATTATAAGCCGTGAGTTTATTATAACAGGTTTTAGGCTTATTGCCCTTGAGGCAAAGATTGTTATTGCGGCAAGCTGGTGGGGGAAACTAAAAACCGTAAGCCAAATGGTTATGATTATTTTTGTTTTAAGCGGAATTTTAGAAAAAGGGAATGTTTTTTTCCAAGTTTTAATTTACATGGCAGTAATTTTAACTGTGATATCAGGTTTTGATTATATTGTAAAAAACATTAAAGTTTTAAAGGGCTGAAGGAGACGTTTTTATGAAGGCAGAAATTTTAGCAGTTGGAACAGAGCTTTTGCTTGGTGATATTTTAAACACAAATGCCCAGTATCTTTCCAAACAACTTGCACTTCTTGGAATTGATGTGCATTTTCAAACAGTTGTGGGCGACAACCCTCAAAGGCTTGAAGAAGCGGTTTTTAATGCTTTTTCAAGAGCGGACATTATTATAACATCGGGAGGTCTTGGCCCCACAGAAGATGACTTAACCAAAGAAACATGCTCAAAATATTTTGGAAGGCCTTTTGTTAAAGACGAAAAAGCTCTTGAAATGCTTGAAGATTTTTTTTCGAAAATAAACAGAAAAATGACACCGAATAATTTAAAGCAGGTTATGGTGCCCAAAGGCTCTGTTGTTATGTATAATAAAAACGGAACAGCCCCCGGGATAATAGTTGAAGGCAAGGGAAAAATTCTTGTTATGCTTCCAGGGCCGCCAAGAGAACTTAAGCCTATGTTTGAAGAATATGTGATGCCGTTTTTGGGAGCAAAGCAGGAATTTACCTTTGTTTCAAGAATGTTTAGATTTGCGGGAGTTGGAGAAAGCGAAGCAGAAAACATTATAAAAGATATGCTTGAAAACCAAACAAATCCAACCCTTGCAACATATGTAAAAGGGTTTGAGGTTGCGGTGAGAGTTACAGCCAAGGCAAAAACAAAGGAAGAGGCAAATATACTTATTAACCCTGTTGGTGAAGAACTTCACAAAAGGTTTGGAATTCGTCTTTATGCAGAGGGGGATACAAACATTGCAGAAGTTACATGCAAAAAGCTTCTTGAAAAAAATCTTACCATAGCAGTTGCGGAAAGCTGTACCGGAGGTCTTTTGTCTTCGGGGTTTGTAGATTTTGACGGTATTTCAAGGGTGTTTTTAGAGGGTGATGTTGCCTATAGCAATGGGGCAAAAATAAGAAGTCTTGGTGTTAAGCCTGAAACACTTGAAAAACATGGTGCTGTAAGCGCCGAAACGGCTATGGAAATGGCAAGAGGAATAGCAGAAAAAAACAACTCCCACATAGGTCTTTCAACTACAGGTGTTGCAGGCCCAAGCGGAGGGACGGAAGAAAAACCGGTGGGAACAGTTTTTTTAGGAATGTATTACAAAGGAGAGGTCAAAGCAAAGCAAATTTACCATGCCGGAAACAGAGAGCGAATTAGAATAAGAACTGTGGAGGCGGCTTTTGACTGGCTTAGAAGAGAAATAGAGAAAAGAGAGGGGCAAGAAGGAACAACACCTTGACTTGTTTGATTAAATGAATTAAAATAAGAACTAAAGTTCGCTTTTATTTGAAAGGAGAGTTCCTGATGGCAGAAAAGAAAGGCTCTAAAAAAAGTGTAGAGATTAAATATGCAACTAAAGAAGAGGCTCTTGCGGCTACTCTTGCCAATATAGATAAAAAATTTGGTGAAGGTTCAGTTATGAGGCTTGGTGAAGAAAAATGTAAAATTGAGGTGGCTGTAACACCCACAGGTTCATTAAGTCTTGACCTTGCTCTTGGCGCAGGCGGAATTCCCAAGGGCAGAATAATAGAAATTTATGGCCCTGAATCTTCGGGAAAAACAACCCTTGCTCTTCATATGGTTGCCGAGGTACAAAAAAAAGGCGGAATTGCAGGTTTTATTGATGCAGAGCATGCCCTTGACCCTGTTTATGCAAAAAACTTAGGTGTTGATACAAACAACCTTTATATTTCACAGCCAAACGACGGGGAAGAAGCTTTAGAGATTACAGAAGCAATGGTTCGTTCGGGAGCCATTGATATAATTGTTGTTGACTCTGTTGCCGCACTTGTTCCAAAAAGTGAAATTGAGGGTGAAATGGGTACTTCCCATGTGGGGCTGCAAGCAAGACTTATGAGCCAGGCTTTAAGAAAACTTACAGGACATATAGGTAAAACAAACTGCACAGTTATATTTATAAACCAGCTTCGTGAAAAAATAGGTGTTATGTATGGAAGTCCTGAAACCACAACAGGCGGACGTGCTCTTAAGTTTTATGCATCTGTAAGAATTGATATAAGAAAAGCAGATGTAATCAAGCAGGGCGAAGAAATGGTTGGAAACAGGGTTAAAGTTAAGATTGCTAAAAATAAAATTGCACCTCCTTTTAAGGTTGTTGAATTTGACATAATGTATGGTAAGGGAATTTCAAAAGAGGGCGATGTTTTAGACCTTGCGGCTAAGGTTGATATAATTAAAAAAAGCGGTTCTTGGTTTAGTTATGGAGAAACAAGATTAGGACAGGGAAGGGAAAATGCTAAAACATTTCTTAAAGAAAACCCTGACATAATGGCAGAGGTGGAAACGGGAGTAAGAAAGAAATTTGGTTTTGATGAAACAGGCAAGAAAATAGAATGTGAAAGTGCAAATGTTTTTAAATCGGAAGCCGATGATGAAATAGATACTGAAATGGACGGATTTGAAGAAGAAAAGTCGGCAAAGGAACTTTTGATGGAGCAAGACAGCTAAGCAGTTAGAAGAAAAATATTAAAAGTCAGCGTTTTAGCAGTTTAAAATGCTGGCTTTTTTATAAATTCCTAAATATTTTCAAAGGAGATAAATATGTTAGTTACAGGGGTTGAGCAGCAAAGGAAAAATAAGGAAAGATACAGTGTTTTTATAGACGGAGAATTTGCCTTTGGGCTTATAAAAGAAGATATAGAGTTTTTTAAAATTAAAGAGGGAAAAGAAATTGAAAAGGAAAAACTTGATTATATAAAAGAAACAGTTTTATATTTAAAGGCACAAGACCGTGCACTTAATTACCTTTCCTATAAAAAAAGAACAGAAAAAGAAATAATAAAAAAACTTGAAGAGCAAGAATATGACGAAGAAGTAATAGAAAAAGTAATGGAGTTTTTAAAAAAATATAACTATGTTAACGATCTGGAGTATGCCCAAAGCTTTATAAGACAATCTCAAGGCATTAACCCCAAAGGAAGGTTTGAAATATATAGAAAGTTAAGGGAATTAGGAGTAGGAAAACATATTGTTGATGAAGCCTTAGAAAACGAAGAATATGACGAGTTTGAGGGGGTTGAAAAGCTTTTAATAAAAAAGCTTGGAGAAAGACGTGTTGTGGATATTAAAGAAAAGAAAAAACTCCATGATTTTCTAACAAGAAGAGGATATTCTTATGGTATAATAAAAGAAGTGTTTAACCATCTTCAAATTAAAACAGAAAAAGAAGATAATTTTTTTGAATGATTATGTAATTAAGGAGGTATGATTTAGTGTCGTACTATGTGGGAGATATTGTGAGGCTTAGAAATAAATTTTTTGAGGCCTACAACAGCGGTGAGTATACAGATGCCATTAAATACGGCAGTGATATTATAAAGCTTTATGAAAACAATAATGACATTATGAACCTTGCATATGCCAATGACCTTAACAACATGGCAATTGTTTACGGGGATTTAATGGCACATGAAAAGTCAATTAAGCTTTATAAGCAGGCGGCAGAAATTAAGAATAAGGTTTTGGGTGAAGGCAGTTTAAGCTATGCTGATACTCTTGGCAACCTTGCCGTTTCATTAAGCCTTGACGGAAGATATGCAGATGCTTTGCCCTTACATAAAAAAGTTCTTAAAATCAGGGAAAGTCATCTTGATATGAACCATAAAGACTGCATAACTTCTCTTTTTAACCTTGCCAGTGCTTATGAAGATTTAAAAAAACATGATAGAGCCTTATCGTGCTTTGAGGCGGCATTAAAAAGGGCAGATAACTGTAAAGATATTCAAAAGAAAGATTATGCAGACATATTATGCGGCTATGCCCGTGTTCTTGCTAAAAAAGGGAGATATAAAAAATCCATCTCAAGCTTTTGTAAAACAGTGGAAATTCTTAAAACAGAAGAAGGAGAAGGAAACTTTTATTATCTTTCCACTCTTCTTGAAGCGGCTCATGTTTGTGAAAAGGCAAAGCTTTACGATCAGGCAATAGTCTATTTTAAAAGAGCAATAGAAAGCAGAAAAAATATTTTTGAAAAAACTCATCTTGACTATATAACAAGCCTTAATTTTCTTGCCCAGGCTTTTATAAAAAAAGGTGATTTTGACAGAGCCATAGAAACTCACAGCGAGGTACGTTCTCTTTTAAGACAGCTTGTTGGAGAAGAACATCAATTTTATGCTGATTGTATGAACAACCTTGGTGTGGATTATCTTAAAAAGGGTGATTATGAAAATGCTATGAAATATTTAGAAGAAACCCTTGTTTTAAAAGAAAAAATAGGCGGAAGAAAGCATTTAAGCTATACAATTACCCTTGAAAGCATGGGCCATGTTTACAAAGGTCTTAAGGATTTTGAAGAAGCTTTTGAAAAATACAGTGAGGCAAGGATTATAAGAAAACAAATTTCAGGAGAAGAAAATCTTCTTTACATAGAGTCATATATGAACATAGGGAAGCTTTTTCTTGATGAGAACAGACCGGAAAAAGCGAAAGAATATTTTGAAGAGGCAAAAAGATTAAGAAAAAACCTTGAAAAATATGAAGATATGGGCATGGTTATAAATCTTCAGTATCTTGCACACACAAGCGATATTTTAGGTGACGGCGATGAGGCGTTAGATTTTTTGGAAGAAAGCCTAAGCATCAGAAAAGCTGTTTATGAAAGAAATCATCCACGTTATGCAAGAGGGCTTTACCATGTTGGCGTAATGGAAGTTAAGTGGGGAAA
Organism: Lachnospiraceae bacterium; assembly: GCA_040772665.1. GTDB lineage: Bacteria > Bacillota > Clostridia > Lachnospirales > Anaerotignaceae > JAXGXT01. The sequence goes on from JAXGXT010000002.1 coordinate 269,550, forward strand.
GCTGGAAAGTGCAGTTAACAACCTTGAATTTGCTCTTGAAATTCAGCTTGATACTTTAGGTGAAATAAGCCCTGATTATAAGGATACGGCAAAAGAACTGGTTAAAGCAAGATCAATGCTTTGCCGACACTATTTTGAAGCAGGCTTATACGAAAGCTCTGTTGAACAATTTGAAAAAGGTTTAGAAATTTTCAGAGGGAAATGTCTTAAATCAAGAAACGAATATATTCTTAAAAATATATATACATATGCAAAAGGCGGGAAATTAAAAGAAGCTGAGGAACTTTTAAAAGAAACCATAAAAAATATTATAACATATTTAGGCAGTGAAAATCTTGAATATGCTGATTGCCTTAAAGCAAAGGGCAAGCTTGAAATAGCAAAGGGCGAGTTTCAAGAAGGGGAGAAGTTTTTTAAAAGTGCACTGGAAACAGAGGAGAAGATTATTGGAAACAGAAGCCGCTCTTTAGAAGAAATCCATGTTTTTTTAGGAGAAAGTTACTTTCTTAGAGGTGAAACAGACAAGGCGATTTTCAATTATAATTTAGCTATTAAAAATGAAAAAAGTGAATTTTTTTCAAGAGCATTGTCAGGGATGGGTGTTTGCTTTTTGGAGAAAAAGGAATATCAGGATGCTTATGACTATTTTCAAAAAGCCTTAAAAATTATGGAAAAAAATAAAAAAACAGAAAATATGGATTTTGCAATGATTACAAAATGTCTTTTTGTTATATACGAAAAAGAAAAAAACTATGAAAAAGCCGCTGAAAATCTTGAAAAAAATATTTTAGCCAGACGGGCTATGAATCTTGTTTCAGATAAAAGTTTTTGTGATGATTTAATAAGCCTTGGAATATTAAACAAAAAAATAGGCAAAAAGGAAAGGGCAAGTGAAAATTTAAGTGAGGCCGCTTCAATTATAAATAAAAAAGAAGGGGACACAAAAAGATTTGCCGATATTATCATAAAAACTGCTAAAATAAATATAGAAAGAAAAAAGTTTGATATTGCTGAAATTCTTTACACAAAAGCCGCAGAAATTTATGCAAAAATTTATGAAGTAAACAGCGACGAGTATGGAAATATTATTTATGATATGGCAAAAATGTATGTAAAAGCAAAAGAAAACGATAAAGCTTACGAGTGTTTTATTATTCTTAAGGAAATTTCGAGAAAAAATGATAAAAGTAAATTTAATGACAGTAAATATTTTAAATTATGGAAAGAAAATCGTTGATTAACAGCATAAAGTTAACTAACCCACTGAATTTTTAAAAAAGCCAGTTGGAGCTTTGTTTAAAACCGCATGAGAATGCGGTTTTTTCTTTGCATAATTTATTAAAAAAGCGTTATTCATAACGTTTTATAAAATTTTGTGTATAGAATTTTTTAATGTTTGTATATTAAAATTTGTAATTTGTTTGAAAATTTAGCCAACATTATGTTATAATTAAAAAAATCTATACAAATTTATTAGTTAAATTAAAATATATATAGGAGGTTTTTAGATGTTTGAAATTATAAAAGAGAACAAGAGGTTTTATATAGGTACTATAGATAAAGCATTGGCAGAAATAATATTTACATTGTCAGACGATAACGTAATTAAAATTGAGCACACATATGTATATGATGAATTAAACGGCAAAGGAGTAGGCAAACTGCTTTTGAAAGAGCTTATTGATTGGGCAAGAGAAGAAAACAAGAAAATCATTCCCGTATGCCCTTATGCCAAAGCGCAGATGGAAAAAAATGAAGAATATCACGATATGATATAATAACCACAAACTTTGTTTGTGGAAGAGCCTGATGGCTTTGCCGCCGCTTTCTTTTGTCTTTATGATATATTAATTTATAATTAATATATTTGGATTAAGACAAACCTTAGCTTTCTAAAATCTTCCTATTTTTTAAAAGTGGGTTTATAAAAGAAAGTGATGAAAGAAAACTCCGGATTTTAATTTTTTCCATATTTTTGTAACCTTTGTTACATACTTATTTATAAATAAGAAATATAATTATTATGAGTATAAGCTCATTTAAAAGGGGATAATTTTATATTGAAATTGTAAAATTTTAAAACAAAGGAGGAATTGTAATGAGTGCAGAAATAAACAACAGAGAATATCGTCAGCAGGTACTTAAGGACCTTATTTCTCAGCTTCATGACGGAGAAAGTCTTGAAAAGGTTAAAGAAAAATTTGCCGAAGTGTTTGGAAATGTTTCGGCAGAAGAAATTGCACAGGCGGAGCAAGCTATTATTTCGGAGGGCTTGCCGGTTGCCGAAGTTCAGCGTCTTTGTGATGTTCATGCCGCTGTTTTTAAAGGCTCAATTGACGAAATTCATTCATCTGATGACCTTTCCTTAACTCCTGGGCACCCTGCTCATACATTAAAACAAGAAAATAGGGAAATAGAAAAACTTATTAAAAGTATACAAAAAAACTTGGGAACACTTCCAAACACAGCCGCAAATGAAAGCATAAAAGAAGAGCTTAATAAGCTTTCTGAAATAAGCATTCATTATGTAAAAAAGGAAAATCTGCTGTTTCCTTACCTTGAAAAGTATGGAATAACTGCTCATCCAAAGGTAATGTGGGGTGTTGACGATGAAATTCGTGAAGAACTTAAACATATTAATTCCAAGCTTCAAAGGGAAGATGTTATAAAATCAGCATCAGAGATTTCCACTCTTTTAACAAAAATAGAAGATATGATTTTTAAGGAAGAAAATATTCTTCTGCCAATGCTCATAGAAAATTTAGCACTGGATGAATGGAGAGTAATTTCAGAAGAAAGCGAAGAGCTTGGTTATTGTCTTATTGAAAGTGTTCCAAAATGGAACCCTAATAAAAACAATGATTCTAAAACTGAGATACAAGCTTCTGAAAATGAAATAATACTTCCCACAGGTTTTCTCAAAAAAGAAGAGCTTATAAAAATTCTTGACACTTTGCCTATGGATATAACATTTGTTGATAAAAATGATACGGTTAAATATTTCTCACAAGGGGCAGAAAGAATATTTCCAAGAACTAAATCTGTAATAGGGCGTAATGTATCAAACTGTCATCCCCCTGCAAGTGTTCATATAGTGGAAAAAATAGTTGAAGATTTTAAAGCAGGAGTAAAAGACAGTGAAGATTTCTGGATTAAGATGGGAGATAAGTACATTTTAATCAGGTATTTTGCAATGCGTGATGAAAACAATGAGTTTTTAGGAGTTTTAGAGGTTACTCAAAACATAAAACCTATACAGGAAATACAAGGAGAAAAACGTCTTGTTACAAATGATTGATGAAATTTAATTTCAACATTATTAGAGATGTTACAGTATAAAAGTCAAAGCCCAAGGTCTAAATGCAGACATTGGGCTTTTCTTAAATTTTAAAAAATGAAATAAAAACTTTTATTTAACTGTTTCAATTGCTTTTTCGGCAAATTCCGTTAAAATAAAACCATCAAAAGGCACACGTTTTTCAAGTTCTCCTCCGCTTTCCATAATATCTTGTATAAGTTCAAAGCCATCTTTATCAAAATCAGGTGTGGATTTCCAAGTGTTTTGCGTTTTATATCTATCGATTATCCTTGAAAGCATTTCTATATTACTTTCCTCAAAATAAGGAAGACAGGCTTCTGCTATTTCTTTTGAAGAATGGGTTTCAACCCACTTTTGTCCTTTGTAAATTGCGTTTGTAAATTTTTGAATTATTTCAGGGTTTTCTTCAATATATTTTCCTGTTGCCATATAAACTGTGTATGGTATATATCCCGTGGCTTCACCAAGAGATGCAACTATATATCCGTTTCCCCCATCCTCAAGGGTGGTTGCAACCGGCTCAAACTCTGCTGTATAATCCCCCACGTTTGCCACAAAAGCACTGCTTGTTGAGGTAAAGGCAATATTATTTATAATTTCTAAATCTACTCCTTCCTCTAAACCGCTTTGTTTTATTGCATATTCAAGAACAAGCTGAGGCATTCCGCCTTTTCTTCCGCCTATAACAGATTTACCTTTTAACTTATCCCAAGTGAAATTTTTGTCTTCTTCTCTTGACACAAGAAAGTTTCCTGCTCTTTGTGTTAGTTGAGCAAAGGGCTTAACGTCTTTTCCTCCCTCGTTATAAACATAAAAGCCTGCCTCTGTTCCTAAAAGAGCAACCTCTGCTGAACCTGAAAGAAGTGCCGTCATGGATTTATCGGCACCTTGACCTACGTCCAAAGTGATTTTAAGACCTTCCTCTTCAAAAAAACCTTTTTCCAAAGCAACATATTGTGGTGCATAAAAAATAGAGTGAACAACCTCATTTAAACGCAAATCCACAAGCTCTGCTGTTTTATCCTCCTTTTTGCATCCTGTAAAAGAAACAGAAGCTACAAGCAAGACAGAAGTTAATGTACATAAAAGTGTTTTAATTTTTTTCATAATTTGCCTCCCGAAAATTTTAATATACTATATTCCCTACTGTATGTTTGGGTGATAAAAAAATCTGTAGTTTTATTTTAAAATGGTGTATAATAGAAAGAATATGATTGGAAAAAACATCGGAGGTTTAATATATGCAGAAAAAAGTTATGCTTATTGACGGAAACAGCATTGTTAACAGAGCTTTTTATGGAGTTCCCAAACTTACAAACAATGAGGGGCTTTATACAAATGCTGTTTATGGGTTTTTTAATATTTTATTTAAACTTTTGGATGAGGAAAAACCTGATTATTTGGCGGTTGCTTACGACCTTAAAGCTCCTACATTCAGACATGAAGCCTTTGAAGATTATAAAGGCAAAAGAAAAGCAATGCCTGAGGAACTTGCAAGTCAAATTCCTATGCTTAAAGAGCTTCTTAGTGCGTTTAAAATAATGCAGTATTCAATGGAGGGTTATGAAGCAGATGATATTTTAGGCACCCTTTCAAAAAAAGCAGAGGAAAAAGGGTTTTCCACTGTTGTTGTTTCAGGTGACAGAGATTTATTGCAGCTTGCAAGTGATACTTTAAAGGTTAGAATTCCTAAAACAAAAGCAGGAAAAACAGAAGTTGAAGATTATTTCTCAAAGGATGTTTTTGAAAAATACGGCGTTACCCCATTGGAATTTATCGAGCTTAAAGGCCTTATGGGTGATTCTTCAGACAATATTCCCGGAGTTCCCGGCATAGGAGAAAAAACCGCAACAAAAATAATCCAAGAATTTAAAACAATAGAAAATGCCATAGCCAATGCGGAAAAAGTAAAACCTCCAAGGGCATCCGGTAACCTTAAAGAATTTCAAGAACAGGCAAGGCTAAGCAAATCCCTTGCCACAATTGAAAGAGATATGCCTATTGAGCTTGAACTTGAAAACATGACTGTTTCTGTAGACAAGATTTCAGACCAAGCATACCAACTGTTAAAAAAGTATGGTTTTAAAAGTATGCTCGGCAGATTTGAAACTAACGAAGAAGAAACAGTTGAAGAAAAAACACATTATAAAATAGTTTTCAAAAAAGAGGAAATAGAAAAATATTTATTGTCTGCTAAAGGCGAAGAAACGGCTTACGTTCTTTTTGTTGAAAAAAACCATATAAAAGGCATAAGTCTTTACAATGAAAAAAATAACGGCGTTTATATAAAAATTGATGAGGAAAACTTAGGTAACATTTTGTCTTCCCTTAAAGTTTTTTTTGAGGAAGAGGAATTTATTAAAATCGGACACAACATAAAAGACAATATAAAAGTTTTAAAAAGTTTTGATATAGCCTTAAAAGGTGTAAGCTTTGATACTGCAATTGGGACTTATGTTTTAAACCCTGTAAAAGACAGTTATGATTTTGATGATCTTGCGGCTGAATTTTTACAAAAAACCATAAAAAGCGAAGAAGAAGTTTTAGGAAAAGGCAAAAGTAGAATCAGCATAGATTTGCTTTCTGAGAAAGAACTTGGTGAGTTTGCGGCCGTACAGGCTGAAATTATTTATAATTCAAAAAAAGTTATAGCACAAAAGCTTTCTGAAAATAATCAGGACAACTTGTTTTACAATATAGAAATGCCTTTGATTTTTGTTTTAAGTGACATGGAGAGCCAAGGAATTAAGGTGGATAAAAAAGGACTTCTTGAATATCAAAATAATCTTGAAGGAGAACTTGATATAATAACTAAAGAAATATATCTTCTTTCAGGCGAAGAGTTTAACATTAATTCGCCAAAACAACTGGGTGTTATACTTTTTGAAAAGCTTGGCTTAAAGGGTGGAAAAAAGACAAAGACAGGCTATTCAACTGCGGCGGAGGTTTTAGAAAAACTTAAGACAGAAAGCCCTGTTGTGGAAAAGGTTCTTTTTTACAGACAGCTTGCAAAGCTGAAAAGCACATATGCCGATGGGCTTTTAAATGTTATGGATGAAAAAACTGAAAGAATTTATTCAACCTTTAACCAGACAATAACAGCCACAGGCAGAATAAGCAGCACAGAGCCAAACCTTCAAAACATCCCCATCAGGCTTGACCTTGGCAGACAGCTGAGAAAAGTTTTTATACCAAATGAGGGTTGTGTTTTTCTTGATGCGGATTACAGCCAAATTGAACTTCGTGTTCTTGCCCATATGGCGGAGGATGAAACTCTTATAAATGCTTTTAAAGAGGGACAGGACATTCATCGCCTAACAGCATCTCAAGTTTTCAATATTCCCTTTGACCAAGTTACACCTGCTCAAAGAAGTAACGCAAAAGCCGTAAACTTTGGAATTGTTTATGGAATAGGTGCTTTTAGTTTAAGTCAAGATTTAAACATAACTGTAAAAGAAGCGGAAAAATATATAGGCAGTTATTTCAAAAAATATCCAAACATAAGAAAATATATGGATACAACAATTGAAAATGCAAGAACAAACGGATATGTTTCCACAATTTTTGGCAGAAGAAGGGCAATGCCTGAGCTTAGTGCGTCAAACTTCATTCAACGTTCTTTCGGTGAAAGGGTTGCAATGAATATGCCCATTCAAGGAAGTGCGGCAGACATAATAAAAATTGCCATGATTAAGGTGCATAAGGAATTAAAAGCAAAAAACTTTAAATCAAAAATTATTTTACAGGTTCATGACGAACTTTTAATTGAGGCTTATGAAGACGAGGCGGAAGAGGTTTCAAAACTTCTTAAATTTAATATGGAAAACGCAGTCAGCCTTAAAGTGCCTATGGAAGTAGAGGTTAAAGTGGGCAAAAGCTGGTATGAAACAAAATAGGAGTGGGAGGTGCAATTTTTGAGAATAATCGGACTTACAGGCCAAACTGGAAGCGGCAAGGGTGTTGTAAGCGAAATTTTTCGCAAAAAAGGTGCGGCTGTTATTGATGCGGATGCAGTTGCCCATGAAATTATATTAAAAGATAAGCCTGCATATAAAGAGCTTGTTGAATATTTTGGCAAAGAAATACTTGACGACAACGAAGAAATTTCAAGAGCGAAGCTTGGTGAAATCGTTTTTGCCGACGGGAAAAAATCTTTAAATGTTTTAAACAGCTGTACTCATAAGTATATATATTTAGAGATTGAAAATAAAATTGAGGACTTTCAAAAACAAAACAAAGAGCTGGTTGTTATTGATGCTCCTTTGTTGTTAGAAGGAAAGTTTAGAAACTTATGTCAGGAAATTTGGGTTGTAGGTGCTGAAGAAGAAGTTCGTCTTTCTCGTATTATAAATAGAGATGGAATAAGCGAAACCCATGCCAGAAACAGAATGGCATCTCAAAAAGAATGGCCGGAATATAAAAAATATGCAGATGTTATTATATGTAACAATAAAGACATAAATCATGTGGAACAGCAGGTGGAAAAGTATTATAACAGATAGAAAAGCTTTTGCGGATTAAAAACAATATGCTTTTTAGTGCTGTTTATGCATACAATTTAATTTGCTTTGCTTTGTAAACCATAACTCCGTTATGAAAGTATTTATTTTAATCTTTATTTTGTTCCGTTTTTTAAGGTGGCAGGTTTGAAAAAAACTAAGATTTATAGATGTATAGGAGATTTTGATGTTTTATTTTTTTAATTTAAAAAAGCTTCGGTCCATATTTAAAATATTTTTAGTGCTTATTGTTCTTGGCTTTTTGGCAAGATATTTTGTTATGTCTTTTATTTTTGAAAAGCCTTTTAATAGCTTTGTTGAAAAATATTCACAAGAGTTTTCTCTTGATGAACATTTGGTGTATTCTGTTATGTTTAACGAAAGCAGATTTGATAAAAATGCACTTTCATACAAAAATGCAAAAGGACTTATGCAAATTACAGACAGAACGGGAATTTGGGGAGCAGAGGTAAATAAAATTGAAAACTTTGAAACATCTTTTTTGTTTGACCCTGAAATTAATATAAAAATCGGATGCTGGTATTTAAGTGCCCTTATTAAACAATATGACGGAGAAATAGACACCGCTGTTGCGGCATACAATGCAGGCAGCGGTAATGTAAGCGGCTGGCTTAAAAATGAAGAATATTCTGCTGATTTAAAAACACTTGAAAAAATACCTTTTGAAGAAACTGAAAAATATGTACAAAAGGTTAAAATTGTTAAAAAGATATATGATTTTTTATATTAAAAATGGAGGAACTATGAAAAAGTTAATAATATACATATTGTGCGTAATGTTTTTATTAAGCGGCTGCACAAATGGTGCTGAAAAAACACAAGAACAAACAATTGTGGGAAAACAGGCGGGAGAGTCTTTAAAAATAGATAAAAACGAAAACAAGGATTTAAATTTAAATATGCGAATTGTTTCAACTCTTAACCCTCTTTTAAACCAAGATGCATCGGTGGATACAGTTTTAAGGCTGATTTTTAAGCCTCTTATAGCTATTTCAAATAACTATAAGCCAAAAAGCTCAATAGCTGAAAGCTGGTATTTTTCTGACGAGGGAACTACTCTTACATTAAACATCAAAAAAGGTTTAAAGTGGTATAACGGGGATGATATAACTGCAGATGATGTGGTTTTTTCTGTTAACACAATTTTTAATGCGCCTGAAAACTCTGTTTATAAAGAATGTGTTTCAAATGTTTTAAAAGCAGAAAAAACAGAAAAATATACTGCTGTGATTAAGTTTAAAGAAAACTATGTGGGAAATGTATATTGCTTAGGCTTTCCATTAATACCTTCAGGATATTACGGAGGTTTAGCATTAAATAAAGATATAAACCCTGTGGGAAACGGCAGTTACAAGGTTGAAAGCTATACAGCGGCAAAAAGTCTAAAGCTTAAGGCTGTTGAAAATAGTTTTTCTGAAACTCCAAAAATTGAAAATATAACTGTAAGCATAACAAACAGCAAAGACACAGATTTATATGCTTTTAGCCAATCAATAACAGATTGTTTTATTGCAGATTATAATTCTTTAGGCAAGGCAGGGCTTGAGAAAAACTCAAACAAGGTGAGCTTTATTGATAACTACTATGATTTTTTAGGTTTTAATTTTGAAAACGAAATATTAAAAAATAAAAATATAAGAAAAGCTGTTGCATATGCTGTGCCTATTGAAAACATAATAGAGGGTGTGTATTTATCAAATGCAGTTAAAGCCGCAAGTCCTTTAAATCCTGACAGTTGGTTAAATGAAAACATTTCATCAAAATATTCATACAACCTTTCAAGTGCAAAAGAATATCTTGATAGTGCAGGATATAAAATTAACGGAGAAAAAAGAATAAGGGAAAAAAGTACAGAAAACGGAATTTTAAACCTAAGTTTCTCTCTTATTGTAAACAAGGAAAACCTTCAAAGAAGTCAGGCGGCGGTTAAAATTGCAGAAGAACTTAACGGCATAGGCTTTAATATAAATGTTGAAAAGATAGATTATGATGAATATGTCAGCAGGCTTGAAAAAAAAGATTTTGACATGGTGCTCGGCGGATGGGAAATGTCTATTGTGCCTGAATTCGGATACATGTTTCAAAGCCAATCTAAAGAAAACTATATAGGTTACAGTAGTGAAAAAATGGACAATCTGATTTTGGAATATAAAAAAGCATCAACCGATTCTCAAATGAAAGAGAAAATGAAACTTTTAATAGATGAAATTAATGAAGAGCTGCCATATGTAAGTCTTGTTTTTAGAAAGTCTGCTCTTTTTTTGGATGATAGAATAGAGGGAGAGAAAAATCCCATTCAGTTTGATTTTTTAAACGGAATTGAAAGCTGGTATATTAAATAAGATAGGGTGAGATTATGTCACAGTTAAGAAAAGATATTTTAACAGGAGAGTGGGTTATTTTTGCCTCAAACAGGCGTGAAAAACCATATCAGTTTAAGCGGAAAACGATTTCCAACGAAAGTGCTTTGGAAGAAAACTGCCCCTTTTGTCCCGGAAATGAAACTCAGACACCTGAAAAAATATATCAAAACGGCGATGATGGAAGCTGGGACATAAGAGTTTTTCGAAATATGTATCCTGCAGTTGATACAGAAAGTTTTGAACAGTGTTATGAAAATTTTTATCCAAGCCAAGCAGGAATAGGCATCCATGAGGTGGTTGTGGATACTCCTGACCACAGCTTTGATTTATGCGGCTTTTCAAAAGAACATATGCTTAAAGTTTTAAAAACTCTTCAGTTTAGGTTTAACAAATTAAAAGAAGAAGATTTTATTAATTATATTCAAATATTTAAAAACAACGGCCCTGAGGCTGGGGCATCAATTGCCCATTCCCATTGGCAGATAATGGGGGTGTCTGTTGTTCCTCAGGTTCAGGAAAAAGTTTTTTTAAAACTTGAAAATTATGAAAAAAAACATGGAAAATGTATTATTTGCGAAATTCTTAAACATGAAAAAACAGAAGAAAAGAGAATTATTTATGAAACAAATGAATTTGTGGCCTTTGTTCCTTATGCGGCTAAGTTTAGTTTTGAAATTTGGGTTGTGCCTAAAAATCACATATCTTCTTACAGTGATTTTGATGAAAAGCTTCTTGATGACCTTGGCGAAACACTTAAAGTGCTGTTAAATAAAGTTAAAAAAATAAGAAAAGGAATTTGTTTTAACTTATGTTTTCAAGACGAACCAAAAAATACGTCAAAAGGAATTTTTCATTGGCATTTAAGAATTTTGCCAAGAATCGGTGCTCCTGCAGGGTTTGAATTTGCAACAGGAAGTTATATCAATCCAATGCTTCCCGAGGAAGCGGCAGAAAAATTGCGTGAATTATAAAAAGATTAGGGAACAATAATTATTAACATTCGTATAAAGTAATATAGAGGCTAAAAAGATTAAAAATAATAGAAAAAATACAGCCCATAAAATTTATTTACTTTTGGAGGAATTTAATTATGAAAAAAAATATTTTATTAAGAAAAGCTTTAGTATCAGTTGTTGCGTGTTCCACAGTTTTAGCATCAACTGCATTTGCACAGGAGGTTGCAGAAAACAAATTGATTAGTGCTGCCACTGATTCAAGCGAAGAAAATTTAAACGAGGAAAACATTGAAGAAAGGTTTGTGAATTTTTCAGGAACCATTTCGGAAGTTACTAAAGAAAAGGATCGAGTTAGGGTTATGATTGGAGAATGGGGTGAGGACGGAGGTCTTATTGCACATCTTGATCTTAACACAACTGTAATTGATGCGGGCAGTCCTGTTGGAGAAGAAAAAAATGTTGCAGATCTTAAAGAAGGTATGAAGGTTACATTTTTAGTTCCTTATAACTCACCAATGGCAATGAGCAATCCTCCTCAAACATCAAGTGTTGAACTTATTATAATAAATTCCGAAACAGGAAATTATGAAATTTCAGTTTTTGACGAAGACTTAGTTAATAAAGAAAATACCCTTAAACTTAATATTAGTGAAGAAACAAAAATCATCAGTTTAAGCGGCGAAGAAAAAGAAGTTACACAAGAAGATGTTAAAAACAGCCAGTGTGCAGTTTTCTATACTGCTTCCACAAGAAGTATTCCTGCACAGACAACACCAAGTCTTATTGTGATTTTAGATAACGAAGAAGAAAAACTTGTTGAGGAAGAAAAAGCTGAATTTATAGGTCTTAGAGATGAGATGGAGGGCTTAGGATTTAGTGTTGAATGGTTATCAAACGACAGCCCTGTTGTTATTGAAAAAGACGGCGTAAAGCTTGAAGTTAAGCTTGGAGAATCAGAATACAGCTTAAACGGAGAAGTGAAAAAGCTTTCTCTTTCAACAAAGCTTGAAGACGGAAAAATGTTTGTTTCAAATGAAATTGTTAAAGAGTTAAACTAAATACTCAAAGGCTCTGCATGTAAAGTGCGGAGCCTTTTAATATTATTGTAAGTTTAGCAAAAAGCTGATACACTATATATAGTTTAAAAAATAAAAATTGTTTAAATGAGGTACAAAATGTATAAATTGGTTGTATGTGATATAGACGGAACGCTTGTTGACAGCAAAGGCAAAATATCCTCGGTTACTCTTAACACAATTAAAAAAGTAAGGGCAAAGGGGGTCAATGTTACTGTCTGCACAGGCAGAAATATAACTAAAACACTTCCTATTGCAAAAAAGCTGGGTCTGAAAATTCCTTTTGTTTGTATAGACGGAATTATATTTTATGATCCTGTGGCAAAAAAACCTGTTAAAAGCCTTTCTCTTGACATGGCAGAAGTTAGAGAATTGGTGGAGATAGGTGAAAACAGGAGAACTTTTATTGAAGTTTCGGATGGATATAAATATTATAAATATTTCCCTGATAAAGACTTTTTAAAATATGATTTTTTTAATAAACATGATTTTATAGGAAGAATAAAAAGCTGGTTTGGCGGTATAAGATATGTAAAAACAGTTGATGAACTTTATAACCTTACAGGCCCTGTTTATCAGGTGGTTCTTGGAGCAGACACTGAAATAACAGAGGAAATAGCCGAAACTGTAAGAAAAAAAGGATATGAAAATATTGATGTAAGAGATTTTCTTTGGAAAGAATATCTTTTTATAAACTATAAAGGCATAGGAAAAGCCCAGGGCGTTGAGCTTCTTTGTGATTATTTTGGAATAACACCCAAGGAGGTAATAGCCTTTGGTGATGAAATGAATGACCTTGACATGCTTGAATATGTTGGTATGGGAATTGCAATGGAAAATGCCGCCCCCGAGGTGAAAAAAATTGCAAGGCGTGTAACACTAAGCAACGACAATAACGGTGTTGCATATGCTCTTAAAAAACTTATTTTAGATAGAAAATAAGGCTTGGTGAATATGGATTTATTTGAATATAACAGTAAAATTAACATGAAAAATGATGCACCCCTTGCTTCAAGACTAAGGCCGCTTACCCTTGATGAGTTTGTAGGTCAAAAGCATATTTTAGGAAAAGGCAAGCTGCTTTATCGTGCAATAATTGCCGACAAGCTTAATTCCATAATTCTTTACGGCCCTCCAGGAACAGGTAAGACTACCTTAGCAAAAATTATTGCCAATACAACAAAAAGGTTTTTTGTTCAGCTTAATGCCACTTCATCAGGGATAAAGGATATTAAAGAAGTTGTTGAAGCCGCCAAAACAAGGCTTGGCATGGTGGGGGAAAGAACAATTCTTTTTATTGATGAAATTCATAGGTTTAATAAAACACAGCAGGATGCACTTTTGCCCCATGTTGAAGATGGTGTTATTGTGCTTATTGGTGCAACAACAGAAAATCCCTATTTTGAGGTGAACAAGGCTCTTGTAAGCAGAAGTATTATTTTTGAGCTTAAGCCTCTTGAAAAAGAGGATATAGAAATCCTTATTGAAAGAGCAGTCAGTGACAGCGAAAGAGGGTATGGATATTTTAATATAGAAATTTCTTCAAAAGCCGTAAGTTTTATTGCGGATATGGCAAATGGCGATGCACGAACGGCACTTAATGCTATAGAACTTGCTGTTTTAACAACGGAAAAAGATATTGATGGGAAAATAAAAATAGACATTGAAACTGCCCAGGAATGTATACAAAAGCGGGCTTTAAATTATGATAAAGACGGAGATAACCACTATGACACTATTTCAGCTTTTATAAAAAGTATGAGAGGTTCAGACCCTGATGCGGCACTTTATTATCTTGCAAAAATGATTTATGCGGGGGAGGATCCAAAATTTATTGCAAGAAGAATTATAATCTGCGCCTCAGAAGATGTGGGAAATGCCGACCCTCATGCTTTGCAAGTGGCGGTGGCGGCGGCAGAGGCAGTGAATTTTATAGGAATGCCCGAGGGCAGAATAATACTTGCTCAAGCTGTGACGTATATTGCTTGTGCCCCGAAAAGCAATGCTTCTTATTTAGGAATTGACATGGCAATAAGTGATGTTCAAAATATAAAGGTTAAAACAATTCCAAACCATTTAAAAGATTCTCATTATTACGGAGCAAAAGAAATGGGCAAAGGAAAAGGGTATAAATATGCCCATGATTATCCAGGACACTATGTAAAACAACAATATCTCCCTGACGAGCTATTGGATAGGCAATATTATAAACCAAGCGAAAACGGAGTTGAAAAAAGGATTAAAGAATCCCTTAAAAAACTTCGAGGATACTGACAAAATTCATAAAATTCACAGCCGTTATATTTTGGATATATTCTAATGATTATTAATAAAAATTTAAAATTACATTAATTATATATTATCTTATAATAAGCAGTCTCTTTGAAATTAATCAAAGGGGCTGTATTTTTTTACGCAAATTGAAAATAATACATCAAAGGAGGAGATTTCATGGATGTTTACATTAAGCCTGTCAAAAAATTTAAGGCTGAAGGAAAAAGAGATATTTGCTTAAAGGATATTGCTCAGGTTCATATACCGGGAACAAGCGGAGAAAAATTTAAAAATCTTATTTTACTTACCATTGATGATAAAAAAAGATGTAATTACCTTGTTACAATAATGGATATAGTAAAATCTGTTTCTAATTTAGATTCAAAGGCAACAATTGTTAACATGGGTGAAACAGATACGGTTATTGAATTTTATCCACAGCCGCCTAAAAACAGCAGTTTTGTAACATGGCTAAAAGTTGTGTCTATTTCAGTTATTTTATTTTTTGGTGCGGCAACGGCAATAATGAGCTTTCACTCTGACGGTGAAATTCCTGATATTATGAAAGGTTATTACAGCATTTTTTATGGAGAGGAAAAAGAGAACCCATATATTCTTGAAGTTCCTTATTCAATAGGGCTTGCTTTAGGAATTATTATTTTCTACAATCATTTTTCTAAATTAAAAATGTCTTGCGACCCAACCCCCATTGAAGTTCAAATGACAATATACGGCGAAGAAGTTCTAAAAAACCAACTGGAAACTCTTGAAAACAAAAAGGAGAAATAACAATGAATTTTTGGAAAGACGTTGCTTTGGCAATAATAGGCTATAGCTCAGGAACTGTTATAGCCGGAGGCGTTTTTGCTTTTATTTCTGTTATAGGAATTGTTCCTCGGTTTGCTCAAAAAACAGGGACAATAGATAAAATAAGACTGTATGAGGATTTTATAGCTCTTGGAGGACTTTTTGGCACATTACAGCTTTATCTTGATTTTAGAGCAACATTTTTAAAGGTTTTGGCTCCGCTTTTTGCTTTAGCCATAGGAATTTTTTTCGGCTCTCTTGCAGTTTCACTGGCAGAGGTTTTAAATGTTGTTCCTGTTTTTATGAGAAGGGCAAAGCTTACAAAAGGTCTTGCTGTTTTTATAATTGCTTTAGCTTTAGGAAAGCTTTTTGGCTCTCTTATTTATTTTATAATTCCAAGCTTTACTAACTAAAACATAGGCATATAGTTATACCCTTGGAAAGTAATAGCCTGCAAAGCATTGTTTTCGTTTTAATCTTAAGATAGCAAAGAAAAAATATGAAATCAGATAAATTTAAATACGTCATAATAAATCAGGAGGTTTCTAATGGACAAAAGTGATTTTGGAAAACAAAGATATAAAGAAATGGTGGATATTGTTTCTCCAAACAGCAACATTGTCGCAAACTGTTTTAAGGCTTTTGTTGTGGGAGGACTTATTTGTGTTTTTGCAGAGTTTATAAAGGTTGGTCTTACGGGAGATAAGTTCACAAAGGATGAGGTTTCCCTTATTATAAACATTGTTTTAATAGGCCTGACGGCAATTTTAACAGGGTTTGGAATTTTTAACAAGATAGGAAAATTCAGCGGTGCAGGCACTTTTGTTCCGATTACAGGTTTTGCAAACGCAATGGTTGCCCCTGCAATTGAATTTAAAAAAGAGGGATGGGTTTTTGGCATGGCGGCAAAAATGTTTATTGTTGCCGGCCCTGTTATTGTATATGGTCTTGTTACGTCTTCAGCTGTAGGAC
This sequence comes from Lachnospiraceae bacterium, assembly GCA_040772665.1. GTDB lineage: Bacteria > Bacillota > Clostridia > Lachnospirales > Anaerotignaceae > JAXGXT01. Next base: position 285,837 of record JAXGXT010000002.1, read on the forward strand.
TTATATATTATTTTTTTCAGGAGGTGGCAAAATGAGTAAAAAAATAGGCACACAAACAGTTAAATTTGCAAAGCCGCCCGTTATTATAACTGTGGCTTCGGTTGTGGGAAGAAAAGAGGGCGAAGGCCCTTTGAAAGGCTTTTTTGACAGAATTATTGAAGATGATATGTTTGGCGAAGACAGCTGGGAAAAGGCGGAAAGCAAGTTTGTAAAGGAAACAATGAAGCTTGCAATGGAAAAGGGAAGTTTTACAGACAAAGATATTGATTATATTTTTTCAGGAGATTTGCTTAACCAGTGCTGTGGAAGCAGTTTTGGGCTTAGAGATTTTGAGATTCCTTTTTTTGGACTTTTTGGTGCATGTTCCACTTTTGGCGAGGCTTTAAGTCTTGGCTCTATGGCAATTGACGGAGGGTTTGCAGAAAAAGTACTTTGCGGAGCAGGAAGTCATTTTTGCTCGGCAGAAAAGCAGTTTCGTTTTCCCCTTGGAATGGGAAGTCAAAGACCCCAATCTGCAACATGGACTGTAACTGGAAACGGGGCGGCTGTTTTGGGAAAGGATGGAAACGGGGCATATATAACCCATATAACAACAGGAAAAATTGTAGACATGGATATAAGTGATGCTTCAAACATGGGTGCGGCAATGGCGCCTGCCGCTGCGGAGGTTATTGCCGCACATTTAAAGGATACAAAAAGAGAGCCTGATTTTTATTCCATAATAGCAACGGGAGATTTGGGGTATGTGGGAAGAGCTTTATTGAGAAAGCTTTTAAAAGATGAAGGCTTTACAGTTGGCGATAACCTTACTGATTGCGGAATAGAAATCTTTGACAGAGAAAAACAGGATACACACAGCGGAGGAAGCGGATGCGGCTGTGCCGCCGCAACATACTGCGGATATTTCAACACTCTTCTTACACATAAAAAAATTAAAAATATGCTCTTTGTTCCAACGGGAGCTTTGATGAGCCAGCTAAGCAGCCAGCAAGGAGAAAGCATACCCTCCATTGCCCATGCTGTGGCAATAGAAATGGGGTGATAACATGGATTATTTAAAGGCTTTTGTTGTGGGGGGCCTTATTTGCACAATAGGCCAAATTCTTGTGGACAAAACAAAAATAACCTCGGGAAGGATACTTGTTCTTTTTGTCTGCACAGGCTGTGTTTTGGGAGGATTGGGAATATACGAGCATATTGTGGATTTTGCAGGGGCAGGAGCAACAGTTCCTCTTACAGGGTTTGGATATACTTTAGTTGAAGGTGTTAAAGAAGAGATAGATAAAATAGGTTTTTTGGGCATTTTTACAGGTGGTCTTAAAGCATCTTCAGGAGGAATAGGTGCGGCAGTTCTTTTTGCATATATCTCTGCACTTCTTTTTAATCCTAAATCTAAATAAATTTTAAATAGATGAAAATTCCTCTTTATTTTATGTCACCCATATGTTATAATAGCAAAAGTTAGTTAGTAGCAACTTTTGTTTATTGGGAGGCTGAAAATTGAAAAAAGCTATCGGTTCTAAAGTTGATTTGAGAAATTTATCTGACGAGCGAGTAAAAATTTATTTCGATTGTGTAAAAGATATAATTGAAGATGAAAAAGTTAGAAAACTTGACATGTGGACACAGCATAATAAAACAAGCCGCCTTCAGCACAGCATTAATGTTTCGTATTACAGCTTTGTTGTTTGTAAAAAAATGGGCTGGGATTATCGTTCGGCGGCAAGGGCTGGGCTTCTTCATGATTTATATTTTTATGATTGGAGAGTAAAAAAATCTTTAAGAAGCAGTCATGCTTCATGGCATCCAAGAATTGCCCTTGATAATGCAAAAAAGATTTGTGAAATAAATAAAATTGAAGAAGATTGTATAAGAAAACATATGTGGCCTTGCACAATCAAATTTCCTAAATATAAAGAAAGCTATGTTCTTACATTTGCTGATAAAATTTGTGCGGCGATGGAGTTTTTTATTAAAAGCAAGCCTGTTTCAGAACAGTAAACAAAAGGGCGTTTCAGATTTTAACTGGAATGTCCTTTATATTTAATAAGGAGTTGAAAACCTTTGCGTATAGGTTTTGGTTATGATGTACATAAACTTGTTGACGGAAGAAAGCTTATAATAGGCGGAGTTGAAATACCCTTTGAAAAAGGACTTTTGGGACATTCAGATGCGGATGTGCTTGTTCATGCTGTTATGGACAGTATTTTAGGTGCGGCGGCACTTGGAGATATAGGCAAAAACTTTCCCGACACTAAGGATAAATATAAAAACATAAGCAGTATAGTTCTTTTAGAAGAAGTTTTTTCCTTGATTAGTGAGAAAGGTTATAGTATAATAAATATCGATGCAACCATAATTGCCCAAAAACCTAAAATGTCGCCATATATTCATGAAATGAGAAGTAACATTTCAAAGGCTTTGGGAATAGATATAGATTTAGTGAACATTAAAGCAACAACAGAGGAGGGCTTAGGCTTTACCGGAAAGGGAGAGGGCATAGCCTCAAACTGTATTTGCTTAATTAATAAACAATAAAAGCTGTGATGGAAAAAGTAACACATTTAGTGATTTACAGAGAAAACTGCCTTAAGATTATTCTTTTGGGTGAGAGCAGTTAAAAACAACATGTGTGAAAGTGCATTCCGAAGCTTTATGGGTGAGGTTTTATTATAGATTTAGCTCATAACGTATGGCTGCGTTAAAGCGTCTTGAGGGTATGTTTGTACCGAATAAGAGTGGAACCACGGAGTAATAGAGCTTCGTCTCTGAATTATATTCAAAGACGAGGCTTTTTTGTTTTAAAAAATTAATGGAGGTCAGTATGTCTTTTATTAAGGAGCAAGTAAGGGTTATAAAGGAGAAAGACCCTGCAATAAAAAGCAGTATAGAAATTTTATTATACCCAAGTTTTTGGGCAAATTTAAGCCACAAAGGCGCCCATTTTTTATATAAAAAGGATTTGTTTTTTTTGGCAAGGTTTGTGTCACAGCTTTCAAGGTTTCTAACAGGAATAGAAATTCATCCGGGAGCCAAAATAGGCAAAGGGTTTTTTATAGACCATGGAATGGGAGTTGTTATAGGAGAAACTTGTGAAATAGGTGATAATGTTCTTATTTATCATGGTGTTACCCTTGGGGGAACAGGCAAGGATTCAGGAAAAAGGCATCCTACAATAGGCGACAATGTTCTTATAAGCAGCGGCGCAAAGGTTCTTGGGCCTATAAATATAGGTAACAATGTAAAAATAGGCAGCGGTTCAGTTGTTTTAAAAGATGTTCCTGATAATGCAACGGCTGTTGGTGTGCCTGCAAAATGGAGATTAAAAACTAAAAATGAAACAGATAAGTGTCCGTCAAACACCCTTGACCAATTAAAAATACCTGACATTGTTGAAGATGAAATTACACAGCTTAAAAAGCGTATAGAAGCATTGGAAAAAATGATTTTTGAAAACGAGTCTGAAAGATAAAGGAGAGATTATTTTATGAAAGTTTATAACACTTTAACAAGAAAAAAAGAAGAGTTTGTTCCCATAGAAGAAGGAAAGGTAAAGATGTATGTTTGCGGCCCTACAGTTTATAACTATATTCATATAGGAAATGCACGGCCTTATGTTACATTTGACACTGTTAGAAGATATATGGAATATAAGGGATATGAAGTGACATACGTACAAAATTTTACCGACGTTGACGATAAAATTATAAATAAAGCAAATGAAGAAAACACAACCATGGACGTTATAAGCAATAGATATATTGAAGAGTGTTTTAAAGATGCAGACGGCCTTAATGTTAAAAGGGCAACTTACCACCCTCGTGTAACAGAGGAAATGGATTCCATAATAGAAATGATTGACGGGCTTATTAAAGGCGGTCACGCTTATGAAAACAACGGCACTGTTTATTTTGACACAAAATCATTTCCCGAGTATGGAAAGCTTTCAAAGAAAAACCTTGACGAGCTTATTTCCGGAGCAAGCGACAGGGTTTCCATTGACGAAGCAAAGAAAAACCCTACAGACTTTGTGCTTTGGAAACCTTTTAAGCCGGGAGAACCTAAGTGGTCTTCACCTTGGGGTGAGGGCAGACCCGGATGGCATATTGAATGTTCTGTTATGGCAAAAAGTTATCTTGGCGAAACCATTGACATTCATGCGGGAGGAGAAGACCTTGTTTTTCCTCACCACGAAAATGAAATTGCACAAAGTGAGGCATGCAACGGAAAAATCTTTGCCAAGTATTGGCTTCACAATGGTTTTATAACCGTTGATAATGAAAAGATGAGTAAATCGGCAGGAAACTTTTTCACAGTCAGAGATATTGCCGCACAGTTTCCTTATGAAGTTATTCGCTTCTTCATTTTAAGCGGTCATTACAGAAGCCCCATTAACTTTAGCCGTGAACTTATGGAAAGCAGTCAAAACGGTCTTGAAAGAATTAAAAACTGTAAAAAAGACCTTTTATATTTCATTGAAAACAGTGAAGAAACAGACATTAAAGAAAACGAAGACGTATCTGAAATAGAAGAATTTAAGATTCGCTTTGAAGAGGCAATGGATGATGATTTTAACACTGCTGACGGAGTAAGTGTTGTTTATGAGCTGGTTCGGTTTATAAACATTAAAATTAAGGAGGGTATGTCTAAAACTTTTGCAAATAAATGTCTTGATATGTTTAATACCCTTACATCAATTTTGGGAATTGCAGAAGACAAAGAAGAGGAAGTTGATAGAGACGCAGCTTTAATAGAAGAATTAATTGCAAAAAGAAGTGAAGCCAAAAAAAATAAAGACTTCAGCACAGCAGATTCAATAAGAAGCCAGCTTACAGATATGGGAATTACAATTAAGGACACACGTCAAGGCGTTCAGTGGTTTAGGGGTTAATTGTGGAGAATATAGAAAAGTTACAAAAGACTTATAAAACAAACAGCGGCGAAAACCCAAAAGGGCTTTCACCGCTGGTTTTGGCGTATGTGGGAGATGCTGTTTTTGAAATTTTTGTAAGAACCTATGTGCTTTCTTTCGGCAATGCCCCTGTAAACAAACTGCACAAAAAAAGCAGGGAGATTGTTAAAGCAAAAGGCCAAAAAGATATTTATTTTAAAATTGAAAAAATGCTTACAGAAGAGGAACAGTCTGTTTTTAAAAGAGGAAGAAACTCTAAAAGTAACACAATGCCGAAAAATGCAGATTTAATGGATTATAAATATGCAACAGGGCTTGAGGCTCTTTTTGGATATCTTTATCTTAAGGGTGACATATCAAGGCTTGAAGAACTTTTTAACGCAGGTGTTTTAAACGAAAAGGAGAATTAAATTGGAAAAAAGCTATAGAGATAAGGACAGACGTCTTGACGGAAAAGACTTTAATGAAAACCAAGTTGAGGGAAGAAACGCAATTTTAGAAGTGCTTAAAAGCGGACGTGACGTTGAAAAAATTGTTGTGGCAAGGGGAAACACAGACGGAACAATTAAGCGTATAATAGGTATGGCAACAGACAGAGGAATTGTTGTCCAGCAAACAGACAGACAGCGTCTTGACGAAATTTGTCAGACAAAAAACCATCAGGGAATTATAGGCTTTGTTTCTGCCCGTGCTTATGTTGAGGTGGAGGACATTTTGCAAAGGGCAAAAGATAAAGGGGAACCTCCCTTTATTATACTTCTTGACGGAATTACAGACCCTCATAATTTTGGCGCAGTTTTAAGAACTGCTGATGCAAGCGGTGCTCATGGTGTTATTATACCTAAAAGACGTGCTGTGGGTTTGACTGCAACAGTTGCAAAAACATCTGCCGGGGCAATTGAATATATTCCTGTTGCAAAGGTTGTAAATATCGGCAACACCATAGACGAGCTTAAAAAGCAAGGGCTTTGGATTGCCTGTGCAGATATGGACGGTCAAACTTATTTTGAATCTGACATGAAAGGAGCAATTGCCCTTGTTATTGGCGCAGAAGGAGAAGGTGTTGGAAGGCTTGTTAAGGAAAAATGCGATTTTACTGTTTCCATACCAATGAAAGGAGAAATTCAATCTCTTAATGCTTCTGTGGCTGCGGCGCTTCTGATGTATGAGGTGGTTCGTCAGCGAAGGGAATAGATATGAAAAGAGATTTTTTAATTGTTGACGGTTATAATATAATTCATGACTGGGAGGAACTGAAGGAGCTTTCTAAGGTTAGTCTTGAAAGTGCCAGAAACAAACTTCTTGACATAATGAGCAATTATCAAGGTTATAAAAATCATATAGAAGTTATTGTTGTTTTTGACGGTTATCTTGTTAAAGGGAATTTGGGAAGCGCCCGTACATACAACAATATATATGCAGTTTATACCAAAGAATTTGAAACTGCCGACCATTATATAGAAAAAACCGTAAATGCCTTACCAAGGGAGTGCAGAATACGTGTTGCCACATCAGACAGGCTGGAACAGCTTATTATTCTTGGACATGGGGCAATAAGAATGAGCGCAAGGGAATTAAAAATTGAAATTGAAAGTGTTAACAGCAAAATTACAGAGGAATTTATTGAAAAAAAACCTCCGAAAAGTAACCTTCTTATGGACAACCTTGACGAGGAAACAAGAAATATTTTGGAGCAAATGAGAAGGGGAAAGGGTTAAAGCAGGTGTTTGCAGAGTGTATAGTGAATTTAGCGGATTAAAGGATGAAGAAATTATTTCCCTTGTAAGGACCGGAGATTTAATGGCTCAGGAGTATGTTATGAACAAATATAAAACTCTTGTTAAAAGCCGTGCAAGAGCCTATTTTCTCATTGGTGCCGACAGAGAGGATATAATTCAAGAGGGGATGATTGGTCTTTATAAAGCTGTGAGAGATTATCAAAGCGACAAAAATGCTTCATTTAAGAGTTTTGCCGAGCTTTGTATAAACAGGCAGATGATAACAGCCATAAAAACAGCGGGACGGCAAAAACATATTCCTCTAAACTCTTCCTTATCTTTAAACAGGCCGGTTTTTGATGAACAAGAAGACCAGACATATATGGATTTGCTTGAAAGCATTGAAGTTACAAGCCCTGAAGCCCTTTTTATAGGGCAGGAAGATAAAAACTTCATTGAAGAACATATTGCCACGGCATTAAGTAAATTTGAAAACAAGGTTTTATCTCTTTATCTACAAGGAAGAACATATGCTGAAATAGCCATGATTACAGAAAAACCTGAAAAGAGCATAGACAATGCCCTTCAAAGGGTAAAAAAGAAAATTGAGAGGTTTGTTGACAAACGGAAATTAGATAGTTGAGGAGGGGTATCCATGAAAAGTAACATATTTATATCACCTTTAAAAATTATTACTGAACGAGGCGGCATTTCAAATGTGGGCTTTTATTCAAAAGATCTTGGAAAAAAGGCGCTTATCTGTGTTGGGGGCAGTTCGGCAAGAAAATCGGGAAGCCTTGACAAGGCCATAACTTCACTTGCAAAAGAGGGAATCGGACATGCTGTCTATGAGGGCATACCGTCTGACCCTGACATAGAATCTGTTTTAAAAGGTCTTGAAGTTTGTAAAAAAGAAGGCTGTGATTTTATTGTTGCCCTTGGCGGAGGCAGTGTAATTGATGCCGCAAAGGCAATCGGTCTTATTTTTAATAATGGCGGAGAGGTTTCGTATTATGAAAAAAATAAGCCTTCAAAAAGAATGCTTCCTATGATTGCCGTTCCCACAACGGCAGGAACTGCAAGTGAAGTTACAATGTATTCCATAATAACCGACAATTCTCAAAAAAGAAAAATGGTGATTTCATGTGAAGAAATTTTGCCTGACATTGCTCTTCTTGATGCAGAGCTTACAATTTCCACCCCACCGTCGGTTGCCGCCGCAACGGGAATGGATGCTCTTACACATGCCATAGAATCTTATATATCCGACAGGGCAACACCCACAACAAGATTGTTTGCACTAAAAGCCATTGAAATGATTATGGGAAGCATTCATTGTGCCGTTTATAACCCTAAAAACATTGATGCAAAGGAAAATATGATAGTGGCGCAGATGTATGCGGGAATGGCTTTTTCCAACACTTCAACCGCCCTTGTTCATTCCATGAGCAGACCTCTTGGTGTTCATTTCGGAGTTCCTCACGGAGAGGGCAATGCTGTCCTTTTATCAACTGTTATGGAATTTAACATGCCTACTTGCGTAGAGGAGTTCTCTCAAATTGCAAAGGCTGCTGGTCTTGAGCCTGCGACAGGCGGCAAGGTTGGCTATGCAGATGCTTTTTTATGTGAACTTAGAAGAATACACGAAAATCTGCCTTTAAGGAAAGATTTAAAGGATTTAAATATAACTGAAAAAGATTTGGATGAAATGGGACAGGTTGCACTTGCTTCAGGAAGTACAGGTGTAAATCCAAGAAAACCGTCTTTATCAGAAATAAAGGAACTTTTTAAAAAGCTTATGTAATTTAAAAGGCTAAGTATTGACAAAGAAAATTTTGTTATATATAATATAAACTGTTCTCTGCTTAAAAGAAGTGGAGAACAGTTTTATGAAAACATATAATTTATGCTGATATGGCTCAGTAGGTAGAGCGTCGCCTTGGTAAGGCGGAGGCCACGGGTTCGAATCCCGTTATCAGCTTTTTTAAACATCCTGAACAGGGTGTTTTTTAATATAAATTAAACAGATTTAGTTGCCTTATTGATTGTACTAACTAATCATGATAAGATTAAAAATACCTTTATTATTATAGGCGGTGATTATTATTTACATAGTTTTTTTAAACCAGATGATTGTTTTGTTTCTTATAATGATTTTTGGCGCATGGGCATATAAAATTAATACTATTGATGACAATGCTTCAAAAAAGATTTCAGCTTTAATTCTTAATTTTACAAACCCTGCAATGATACTTTCCAGTGTTTTAATAGAAGAAAGAGCAGGCTCGCTTTCCACAATAGGCTTTATTGCCCTTATTGCTATAAGCTGCTATGTTTTTGGCATTTTGCTTGGGCGTATAATGCCTAAACTTCTTAAAGTTCCTAAGGAGGAGCATATTTTTTATAATGCAATGACAGTGTTTTCTAATTACGGATATATGGGAATACCTATTGTTGCAGCTATTTATGGAAGTGAATACATATTATATTGTTCTGTTTTTGTGTTTTTTAATAACATTATGGTATACACATACGGTGTTTATCTTTTCGCAAAGGCGGCAAATGTAAATAACCAAAAAATAGACTTTAAAAGTATGCTTTTAAATCCCGGTGTAATAGCAAGTTTTGTTTCACTTTTAATTTATGTGACAAATATGAAATTTCCTCCTTTTTTTGGCAAAACCGCTTCTATGATGGGGGACATGACAGGGCCTCTTTCCATGATTGTTATTGGTGTTTCCTTGGCAAAAACAAAAATAAGCAAAGTTTTTGCATCTGCAAGGCTATGGATTTTTTCAGCGATAAGGCTTGTTTTTGTGCCTGTTGTTTTAAGCTTTTTATATCGGATTTTTATAAAAGATGTTCATGTTTTTTCAATATTAATTGTAATGCTTTCTATGCCTGTTGGAAGCATAACAATTATTTTTGCAAATAAATATGGCATTGAAAGCTCACTTGTTTCAGGAGGGCTTTTGCTTACAACCATTTTATCTGTTTTAACAGTGCCTTTTGTAATTTTTTTAACAGGAATATAATTAATTTATTATAAGAACAGCTCTTTGACAAATGTCAAAATTAAAAAAACAATTTAAATATAAATGCTTATAAAAAGCTTTAATATTAAAAAAAGTCGATATAAAAAGTAGTTAAATTTTTAAATTAATAAAGCCGATTTTATGTGTATAATGATAAAAAATAGAAGTTGATACTAAAGAAATATTGAAGAAAATGAAGAACTTTGATATAATTCAAAAGGACTAAAGAAGTTGATTTTTTTTTGGCAAAAAAATAAATTAAACTAATTTTATAAATATTTTAATTTTTCAAAATTTATTTTATTAATGCTTTAACCTTATAGGAATTTTTTTAACTTTTAAAGATAATAAAAGCACTGATATTTTATTTTTAAAAAAGTTTGTTCTGATTTATAATGACGAAGATTACACAAGAAAAAGCTTTTATCAGCAATAATCTTGTTAAAAAAATTAAGTGGGTGATGATAATAAATGAGGTATTTACCAATCAGTTATATAGAAGAAAACAGCTTGCTGGCTATACCCCTATACGATGCTCACGGAAGAATATTTTTAAATGCAAATGTCCCTTTAAAACGTTTTTATTTAGATAAGCTTGTTTATCTTGGCTATCCCGGTGCATATATATATGACAATATATCAAAAGGTGTGGTGGTAAAAGAGCTTCTTTCGGAAGAAATTAGAAAAGATGCAATCGGAGCTTTGAAGACCTTAAATTTAGATGCATGTAGACTATTGGCTCATTCAATTGTTGATGAACTTATAATAAAGTCGGATATTTCTGTTGATATGGTTAATGTGGCATCCTTTGATAACTATACATATATACATTCCATAAATGTTGCTGTGCTTGCTGTAATTGTGGGAATGGGTTCTGGGTTAAGTGACGAACAGCTTCAAAAGCTTTCTGAGGCTGCACTCCTTCATGATATAGGAAAAACAACAATAGACATAGAAGTTTTAAATAAAAAGGGAAATCTAAGTGAAGAAGAAATGGAAATTATGCGTTCCCATGTTATTGAAGGATACAAAATGGTAAAGGATAACAATTCCATATCTGCAGTTGTTAAAAATGCTATTTACAGCCACCATGAAAACGAGGATGGAACAGGATATCCTCAAGGGCTTTTAGGCAAGAAGATACATATATTTTCAAAAATTATCCACGTTTGTGATGTTTATGATGCTTTAGTTACAAAAAGAGCTTATAAGGATGCAATAAATCCTGCGGAAGCTCTTGAATATTTAATGTCTAAGTGCTGGATGATGTTTGATATTAAATATGTAAAGAAGCTTATGGAATATGTTTCTCCATATCCAACAGGTGTTACAGTTGGACTTTCAAATGGAAAAAATGCAGTTGTTATTGCACAAAACAGTGAAAATAAAATAAGGCCTAAAGTTATAGTTATAGATACAAGAGAAGAAATTGATTTAATGAAGGTTTTAAATTTAACAATTACGAAAATACTCACATAGAAAAAATTATAACAATAAAGGCGGCTCTTATAAAAAAAAGATGCTGCTTTATTTTTATTAAACTTTAATTTAAAAAAGATAAACAGCTTGTTTTGTTGACTTAAGCAAACATTTTCTGTACAATTATTCTGTATAAACTTTATTATGAAAGGAGTTGCACAGTTTAACGATGATATAAATTAAAAAGGAAAGGAAGATAATCATTTGAGTGTAATTTTATCTAAACTAAAAGAGGTTATGTATTCTGTACTGCCAATTACCCTAATAGTAGTTTTGTTGAATTTTACTATTACTCCCTTTGAAACAGATGTGTTTATAAGATTTCTTGTTGGAGCAGTTTTGGTGATTGTGGGACTTACGATTTTTTTAATTGGAGTAGATGTAGGAATTATTCCTGTTGGAAAGACAATGGGAACAGGAATTGTAAAAACTAATAAAGCTTGGATTGTTATTGTGGCAGGTTTAGTGCTTGGTTTTTTCATTGCAATTGCAGAACCTGATTTACACATAGTTGCACAGCAAGTAGATATGGTTTCGGCAGGACTTATTACAAAAAACAGTATATTAATTACTGTTTCCATTGGAATTGCCATAACCCTTGCCATCGGTCTTATTAGAATCGTATATAATTTTCCCTTAAACAAAATGTTTGTAATTATATATGGAACCATTTTCTTTGTTTCAGCATTTGCCTCTCCTGAATTTATGGCAATATCTTTTGATGCTGCTGCTGCAACAACAGGGGCTTTAGTTGTTCCTTTTATGCTTGCTCTTGCCGCAGGAGTATCAAAGCTTAAAAAAGACAGTATTTCTTCTGAAGAAGATAGTTTCGGGCTTGTTACAATAGCCTCTACAGGAGCAATTATAACAGTTATGTTATTAAGTATTTTCTCTGATACAACTGAGATTGTAGGTTCTCTTGAAAGCAGTGAAGAAATATATCTATCTGTAATGTCACCTTTTATACAAAAACTTCCCGTAATATCCTTTGAAGTAATTTTGGCGCTGCTGCCAATACTTATTCTTTTTCTCTTATTCCAAAAAATTTCTTTTAAATTATCACGAACTAAGTTGAGAAAAATCTTATTCGGACTTTTATTTACACTTATTGGTCTTGTTTTATTTTTGTTGGGAGTTAATGCCGGCTTTATGAAAGTAGGAACTGTTATAGGGTTTAAACTTGCTTCCATGGACAGCAATGTATATATTATTGTTGCCGCTTTTGTTCTCGGTATGGTTACAATACTTGCTGAGCCTGCGGTTTATGTTTTAGTTCATCAAATTGAAGAAGTTACAAGCGGTTATGTGAAAAAAAGTGTTGTAATAGTTACTTTAGCCATAGGCGTTGCTTTAGCCGTAATGGGAACTGTTATAAAAATATTAGTGCCGCAGATACAGCTTTGGCACTTTTTGCTGCCGGGGTATGTTATATCAATAATAATGTCCTTTTATGTTCCTAAGCTTTTTGTGGGAATGGCATTTGACTCGGGCGGTGTTGCATCAGGGCCTATGACAGCAACTTTTGTTTTGGCTTTTGCTCAAGGGGTTGCAGAAGCTGTTGATGGGGCTAATGTTTTACTTGACGGTTTTGGAGTTATTGCAATGGTTGCCATGACTCCTGTAATAGCCTTGCAAATTTTAGGTTTTATATTTAAAATGAAATCAAGAAAGGAGGGTATTAACATAGATGACAAATAAAACGGAGAATATGGGCATTGACTTGATATGTGTTATTGTGAACTTTGGTATGGGGAGTAAAATTCTTAAGTTTGCTAAAAAACAAGGCATATCAGGAGGAACAATTGCCCTCGGCAAAGGAACTGCAGGCAATAAGTTTTGGGAATATATCGGGCTTTCGGACATACGTAAAGAGATAATATTTTTAGCTGCCTACAAAGATACTTCTGTCCATGCTTTAGAGGAAATCAATAAGGAGTTTGAGATTTCTAAACCTAATCATGGAATTATGTTCACAACCTCAATAAGCAATCTTGTGGGAACAAGAAGTATAAAGCATGGGGATAATAATTATGAAGGCGGTGAAGATAACATTATGTATAATTTAATCACAGCTATTGTTTTAAAAGGTAAGGCGGAGGACGTTGTTACAGCTGCTGAAAAGGCAGGGTCAAAAGGAGGAACAATAGTTAACGCAAGGGGTTCAAGCGTTAATGAAACAAGCAAATTGTTTTCAATGGAGATTGAGCCTGAAAAGGAAATCGTTATAATCCTTTCAGAGGTTGATCAAACGGATGCAATTGTTTCATCAATAAGAGAAAGCTTAAAAATTGACCAGCCTGGAAATGGCATTGTATATGTGCAGGATGTTTATAAAACATATGGGATTTTTAAATAATATACTTATTTAAACTAATTCGTCATTGCGTTATAAAGAGTTTAATTTTAAGAGCATACCAAAACCGTCTGATATAAAAATCAGACGGTTTTAACGTTTTCAAAATTTAAGATTAGTTTCATCACATCTTTAAAAGAGCAGTGATTTGTGAAATAGATTTATGGTTAATTATTGGATGAAAATTGTAATAACCTCTTTTGATTTTATTAAAAATGTGGTATGCTACTCTTATAGATGTAATTTTTTTTAAAAACATTAAAAAATAAAAATTTAAAAAGATTAAAATTAATTACGTTTTAAAAAGAAGTTGTTTTTTTCAAATTCAATTATATTTTCATCTTTAAGCTTAGAAAGTTCGTTTGACATTGCACTTCTGTCAACTGATAAATAATCAGCAAGCTGCTGCCTGTTAAAGGGTATTTCAAAAGAAGAACTTTCGTTTTTAATTGATTGTTCTGAAAGATATGACAAAAGCTTTTCTCTTGTTGTTCTTTTTGTTATATGCTCAATCTTTTTTGTAAGAGTAAGGTTTTTTTGTGCCATTATAATAAGCAGGTTTTGTATAAGGTTTGTGTGAAACTGGCAAGCTGAAGAGCATATGTTCATTATTTTTGAAATGTTAATAAACATTACTTGAGATTTTTTTGAAGCAATAACGCTTACCCCCATAGGCTCATTAGCCAAAGAGGCATAAGTTTCTCCAAAGATTTGCCCTGGGCAGACTTCGGAAATTATTGTTCTGTTGCCCCAAAAGTCGTCTTTAAGTATATGCACTGTGCCATCAAGAACCATGCCTACAGAAGAAATTATTTCTCCTGCTTCAAAAATATACTCTTCTTTTGAATATGTTTTTATTCTGGCATCCAAACATTCAAGCATTGCGGCAGTGTTTTCTTGGGTCGTGTTTCTAAAAAGAACGGAGTTTTGTATTATATCAGAATAATTTTTCATATTTCAATCCTTTACGTTGTAAAAACAACAGCATTTTAATTTTATTTATATTATAATCACATTGTAAAGAAAATAAAAGGCTAATTTAATATATTTTTAGACGGAGGTTAAAAATGATTAGAAGAATTATTCAAATAGATGAAGAAAAATGTAACGGCTGTGGGATTTGCGTAGAAGCCTGTCATGAAGGCGCAATTCTTATGGTTGACGGCAAAGCAAAATTAATGAGAGATGACTATTGTGACGGTTTGGGGGATTGTCTTCCGACTTGTCCCACAAATGCCATTTCTTTTATTGAAAGAGAAGCTTTGGCTTATGATGAAGAAGCTGTCAAGAAAAATATGGCTGCTAAAAAAGAATCGGGTCAAGCTTTTTTTGGATGTCCCGGAAGTCGTGCAAACACAATAAAAAGAGAAAGCGAAAAACAATATACTGAAGAAACACATGCACCTTCACAATCTCAGCTTTCCCAGTGGCCTGTGCAAATTAAGCTTGTTCCTATAAACGCACCATATTTTGACGGGGCAAACCTTCTTGTTGCGGCTGATTGCACAGCTTTTGCTTATGGTGATTTCCACAATAAATTTATTAAAAATAAAATAACAATTATTGGTTGTCCAAAACTTGATGAGGGAGATTATTCCGAAAAGCTTACAGAAATAATCAAGCAAAATGATATTAAAAGTTTGACTATTGTAAGAATGGAAGTTCCTTGCTGCGGCGGAATGGAAAATGCTGCAAAAAAGGCTCTCCAAAACAGCGGAAAATTTATTCCTTGGCAAGTTGTAACTATAACAACAGACGGAAGAATTAAAGAATAAGGAGGAATACAAAATGGATACAAAAATGTTTTGTTTTCAATGTGAACAAACTGCAAGGGGTCAAAGCTGTTCAGGCAATGCAGGTGTCTGCGGAAAATCAGCAGATAATGCAAATCTCCAAGACGACCTTACAGGAGCGCTTATAGGCCTTGCCAAAGCTTGCGGTGAAAAGGGAAGAACAGCAGAAACGGATAAACTTATTTTAGGCGGATTATTTACAACAATTACAAATGTAAATTTCAATGAGAAGACAGTTCAGGAATTTACAGATAAAGTTAATGCGGCTAAAGAAAAAATAGAAAAATGCGAAAATTATGATGTAGAAAATATTTGGGATGCAAACGAAGATGTTCGTTCTCTTAAATCGCTTATTCTTTTTGGCTTAAGAGGTATGGCGGCATATGCTTATCATGCAATGGTTCTTGGATATACTGATGAAACCGTAAGCAGTTATTTTTATGAGGCGCTTCGTGCCCTTTCAAAAGATTTAACAACCGATGAGCTTTTGCCTATTGTTTTAAAGGTTGGAGAGGTTAACTTTAAATGTATGGAGCTTCTTGACAAAGCTAATACACAAACTTATGGAACTCCTGTGCCTACAACAGTTCCCCTTACAGTTGAAAAAGGACCGTTTATCGTTATCACAGGCCATGACTTGTTAGACCTTAAACTTCTTTTAGAACAAACAAAGGGCAAAGGCATTAATATCTATACTCATGGTGAAATGCTGCCTGCACACGGCTATCCAAAATTAAAAGAATATCCTCACTTAAAAGGAAACTTTGGAACAGCATGGCAAAATCAGCAAAATGAATTTAAAGATATTCCGGCACCTGTTTTATTTACAACAAACTGTATCATGCCTGTAAAACCAAGCTATGATGACAGAATTTTTACAACAGAGGTTGTTTCATATCCGGGAATGATTCATATTGGTGAAGATAAAGATTTTACACCTGTTATTGAAAAAGCTCTTGAACTTGGAGGATATGATAAAGATACAGAATTTACAGGAATTAACGGCGGTAAAGAAGTAACAACAGGTTTTGGCCACGGAACAGTTCTTTCTGTTGCAGACAAAGTTATTGAAGCAGTTAAAGCAGGGGCAATTAAACATTTCTTCCTTGTTGGCGGGTGTGACGGTGCTAAACCTGGAAGAAACTATTATACTGATTTTGTTAAACAGACACCTGATGACACTATTGTTTTAACACTTGCTTGCGGTAAATTCAGATTTAACGATATGAATATCGGAGAAATCGGCGGCCTTCCAAGAATTATGGATATGGGTCAGTGTAATGATGCTTACAGTGCAATCAGGGTTGCAGTTGCTTTGGCTGAAGCGTTTGAATGTGAAGTTAATGACCTTCCGCTTACACTTATTCTTTCATGGTATGAGCAAAAAGCAGTCTGTATACTTCTTACTCTTCTTTATTTAGGCATTAAGAATATTCACCTTGGACCTACACTTCCGGCGTTTGTTTCACCAAACATTCTTAATTTCCTTGTTGAGAATTTCGACGTAAGACCAATTGGAACTCCTGAAGAAGATTTAAAGAGAATTTTAGGATAATATTTGGTGTCAATGTATAAAAGGCTTTGCCAAGACACCTATAAGTGTTTTATTAAACTAACCCCGCATGTATATGCGGGGTTATATTCTTTAGTTCTTGAAATATGAAAGCAGTTATGATAGTATAATTATATTAAAAAGAGAAGGCGGTTGAAAAATGCGTATATTTTCTTGCTAAAATTTTGTAGGAGCATAATGAAGGCTTTAATTGACAGAGATTATCTGCTTTTATTTGTTATGCCCGGATAGCAGGAAAGTTAAATTATACAGAAACTTTTTAACGCTGTAAACGCTTCTTTTATAGTGCTTATTTTTCCGTAGGAATTTATTTCCTGCGGATTTTTTTGTTCTAAGGAGGTATTTTTATGGCTTTAATAAATGTATCAAATTTAACTTTTTCTTATGAAGGAAGCTTTGATAATGTTTTTGAAAACACAAGTTTTCAGATAGACACAGATTGGAAACTTGGATTTATAGGGAGAAACGGAAGAGGAAAAACAACATTTATTCAGCTTTTACAAGGTAAATATGAATATAAGGGTAAAATTTCTTCAAGTGTAAATTTTGAATATTTTCCTTATGAGGTTTTTGATAAAAACAGGCTTACAATAGATATTATGGAGGAAATTTATCCTGAATATGAACTTTGGCAGGTTATACGTGAGTTTAATCTTCTTGAAGTTTCAGCTGATGTGCTTTACCGCCCGTTTGATACTTTAAGCCTTGGGGAAAAAACGAAAGTGCTATTGGCGGTTTTGTTTTTAAAAGAAAATAGCTTTTTGTTGATAGATGAACCGACAAACCATCTTGATATAAAGGGCAGGAGAATTGTAAGTGATTATCTTAATCTAAAGAAGGGATTTATACTTGTTTCTCATGATAGAATTTTTCTTGATAATTGTGTTGATTATGTTTTATCTATAAACAGAAGCAGTATAGAACTTCAGAAAGGAAATTTTTCAAGCTGGTGGGAAAACAAAAGGCTTCAAGATGAATTTGAGATTAGGAAGAACAGCAAAATAAAAAGAGAAATAGGAAGGCTGGAAACTTCGATTTTAGAAAAAAGAACATGGTCTGATACTGCGGAAAGCAGAAAAATAGGCTTCGACCCAAAAGTTACTGAAAAAAACATAGGAAGAAGACCTTATCAGGCCGCTAAAGCTAAAAAATCCATGAAAAGGGCAAAGGCGATTCAAGAAAGATTGGAAACCGCTGTTGAAGAAAAATCGAAACTTCTTAAAAATATTGAAAATATAGAAGAACTTAAACTTTTTCCTATTAAATATCATTCAGAAAAGCTTATTGAAATAGATAAGGTTTCGATTTTTTATGGAGAGAAAGAAATTTTTGAAAACTTATCTTTTTCAATATTTCAAGGAGACAAAATATCTTTGCAAGGAAAAAACGGTTCGGGAAAATCAAGTATTTTAAAGCTTATTTGCGGCTTTGAAATTGATTACAGCGGTGAAGTAAGAATTGGAAGTCAGCTTAAAATTTCATACGTTCCTCAGGATTCTTCGTTTTTAAAAGGAAGTCTTAAAGAATATGCTGAAAAGCTGAAAATAGATGAAAGTCTTTTTAAATCAATTTTAAGAAAACTTGACTTTAAAAGAGAGCAGTTTGAAATGCCTATGGAAACATTTAGCCAAGGGCAAAAAAAGAAGACCCTTATAGCCGCCAGCCTTTGTGAAAAAGCGCACATTTATATTTGGGATGAGCCGCTTAATTATATCGATGTGTTTTCAAGAATTCAAATTGAAGACTTAATAATTGAATATAATCCCACTTTGCTTTTAGTTGAGCATGATTTGGAATTTGTGAAAAAGGTATGCAGCAAAATCGTTAATATAAACTAAAAAAATTAAGTTTTCATTGTTTGATTTTTGTTCTTTTTTGCCTTATAATAGCAATATGGTGTAAAAAAGGAGTGATTAGGGTTGAAAAGAATAATAAAAAGATTTTTTACTGTGGCAGTTTTGGCGGCGGCAATAAACACGGTTGCCTTTGGATACAACATGCCTGAAAAAATAAGGGTTGGTATTGAATATAAATGTAAAGAGGTAAGCTCAATTTCAATAGGAAATAAAGAAATAGAAATAGGCATTGAAAACAATGGAACGTTTTATAAAGAAGCGGAAGTTTCGGCAAAAAACAGCTTTGCCTTTGTTTTGGAAAGCGGAAAATCAGTTGATGCCAATGAGTTTTACGGAACTTACAAACAGGCACTTTCTGGCTGTGAAGACATCAAAAAAATGTGGGGCTATAATGCTGTTCCCGCATATGTTAAAAAAGGACTTTGGGGCATATATGTAAGCAATTTAAGTAGTTCGGAAGCTGTATCTGCAGAAAACGATTTAAGCGGAAAGATAGTAAATTCTTCTGAACTTATGCTCCTTTATGATGGGGATAAAACTGTTATGGCATTCGATGGTGTTAGGCCGCAGGTTATGCCTATTGACAGCGATGTTATTAAAATATGGGACAGAAGTTATCGTGGTGCAGTTGAGTTTGGAAGATACACAAAAGCTAATATAACAGCAGTTAATGTTATTGATATTGAAGAGTATTTATACGGTGTTGTGCCGTCTGAAATGCCTTCTTCATGGCATGTTGAAGCTTTGAAAGCACAATCTGTTGCGGCAAGAAGCTACACTCTTACAAGAATGGGGGTTCATTCCGATGCGGGATATGATGTTTGTGACGGAACCCACTGTCAGGTTTATATTGGAAAAACCCAAGAAATGCAAAGCACAAACAAGGCTGTTAACGACACACGAGGGATTGTTGGGCATCATAACGGAAGTCCAATTAATGCATTGTTTTTTTCTTCAAGCGGAGGGTCAACAGATAATTCAGAAAATGTCTGGACAAATACAATACCATATTTAAAAGCTGTTCCTGAAATAAATGAAACAGGGGGCCTTTCCTGGACAAGAACATACACAAGTGATGAAATAAAAAACATACTTGCAGACAAAGGAATAGATGTGGGAACCGTAAAAAATATAGAGATAACACAAATTGGTGAATACGGCAGAGTTCAGGAGGTTACAATAACAGGAAGCAAGTCAACAAAGGTGCTTAAAAAAGAAGAAACAAGAACAATTTTCAGCCAAACCAAAGAGGGCAGTCTTGCAAGCAGAATGTATACTATAAACGGAAAAGGCGGAATGATTACAGGAAATTCACAGACTAATTCAAAAGGTGACGGAACTGTTTATGTTTATGCTAAAAACGGGTCTTCAAAATCTAAGGTGTCTGAAACCTATGTTATTTCAGAAGAAGGGAAAAAATCCGATTTAAAAAGCCTCAACGCTATGTATGGAATATCTAAAGGCGGAGAAGTCTTAAAAGTGAATTTAGGTGAAGGACAAGTTATAAACGCATCAAATCAACTGCCGTTAAGCGGAGAAACTGCGGATGTATTTGTGTTTGACGGCAAGGGTTTAGGCCATGGCGTAGGCATGAGCCAATATGGTGCAAAAGGAATGGCGGAAAAAGGATATACATATGAAGAAATTTTAAAATATTATTATAAAGACATAACTGTTGAATAGAGGATATATATGAAAACGTCAGACTTTAAATTTGATTTGCCCGAAGAACTTATTGCACAAGAACCTCTGAAAGAAAGGTCGTCATCAAGGCTTCTTGTTTTAGATAAAAAAACAGGAGAAATACAACATAAAACTTTTAAAGATTTAAAAAATTATTTAAAAAAAGGCGATTGTCTTGTTATAAACAACACAAGGGTTTTGCCGGCAAGGCTTATAGGTGAGCGAAAGGGAACGGGGGCAAGGGTTGAAATTTTACTTCTTGCAAGAAAAGAAATTGATGTTTGGGAGGTTCTTGTTAATCCCGGGAAAAAGGCAAGAACAGGAGATATAATCAGCTTTGGTTTAGGAAAACTTGAGGCTGAAATTATTGAAGTAGTTGAAGGCGGCAACAGAATTGTAAAATTTACATTTGAGGGTGTTTTTGAAAATGTGTTGGAGGAACTTGGGGAAATGCCGCTTCCTCCGTACATTACACATAAGCTAAAAGATAAAGAGCGTTATCAGACAGTTTATGCCGAACATGAAGGCTCGGCAGCAGCACCAACAGCAGGGCTTCATTTTACTCCTGAAATTCTTAAGGAAATTGAAGAAGCCGGTATTAAAATTGCTCATGTAACACTGCATGTGGGGCTTGGAACATTTAGGCCTGTTAAAGTAGAAGATGTGCTTGAGCATGAAATGCACAGCGAATATTATGTTGTTGAAAAAGAACAAGCTGAAATTATAAATGAAACAAAAAAAAGCGGCGGACGCATATTTTCTGTAGGAACCACCACTACAAGAACTCTGGAATCAGTGACTGATGAAAACGGTGTTGTAAAAGCAGGAAGCGGATGGACAAAGATTTTTATATATCCGGGATATAAGTTTAATGCGGTAGATTGTTTGATAACCAACTTCCATCTGCCTGAAAGCACACTTATAATGCTTGTGGCGGCTATTGCAGGCAAAGAAAATGTTCTTTTGGCATATGAAAGTGCCATCGCTGAAAAATATAGATTTTTTAGTTTCGGTGATGCTATGCTTATAAAATGAAAAAGACTGCGGAGGTTTTTGCTCTGCAATTTCCATGGGTGTATAAAATATACCCTAAGTTACTTCTTCCTTGGGGTTATGCCTTTAAAGAGAAGTAAGGTTTTAGGAATTGCAAAAAATCCCCAGTCTTTTTTCCTTTGTGACAGAGTTACAGTAAATGTTTTAAATTTAGAGTATAATCAACAAGAATGTTAAACAAGAATGTTAAAAGGATGAATTATTTTCAAGGAGATGATTTTATGAATATACTTAGTAAGTTAGGTTTTAAAAAGGAAGGAGTTGTCACGGGATACAGGCAGATTTCTTCCGAAGAAGCCAAAAGACTTATTGATGAAGAAAATGCAAAGATTCTTGATGTAAGAAGCCGAGCTGAATTTAATGAAGGACATATAAAAGATGCTGTTCATATTTCTGTTCAGGAAATTAGAAACGCTTTGGAAATATTTAAAGAGAAAGACGAAAAGATAATTGTTTATTGTTACAGCGGAGCAAGAAGTGCAGTTGCGTGCAACAGACTTGCGGCAGAAGGATATACAAACTTATATAACCTTAAAAGCGGAATTATAGGGTGGAAATACGGGCTTGAGAAATAAATAAAATTATAAAAGGAGAAAACATTTATGAAAACAGAAAAGGTTTTGATAGTTGGCGGTGTTGCAGGCGGAGCATCTGCCGCTGCAAGATTAAGAAGGCTTGATGAGCATGTAAAAATAATAATGTTTGAAAAGGGCGAACATATATCGTTTGCGAATTGCGGACTTCCTTATTATATTGGAGGGGAAATCACAAAAAAATCGCACCTTACTTTGCAAACGCCAGAAAGCTTTGAATCCAAGTTTAATATTGATGTACGTGTTTACTCAGAAGTTATTTCAATTAATAAAGAAGAAAAAAAGGTTGCCGTTAAAAATCATTTAACAGGTGAGGTTTATGATGAAACATACGACAAGCTTGTTCTTGCCCCCGGAGCTGAACCTGTTAAGCCGCCTGTTGAGGGAATTGAATCGGAAAAAGTATTCACACTAAGAAATATTCCTGACACATATAAAATTAAGGATTATATCCTTTGTAACAACCCTAAAAGAGCTGTTATTGTGGGGGGAGGATATATCGGCATTGAAATGGCGGAAAATCTTAAAAATGCAGGACTTGATGTAACGGTTGTTCAAAGGCCTAACCAAGTTATATCACCCATTGATTATGATATGGCTTGTGATGTTCATAGTCACATAAGAAGCAAGGGAGTTAAGCTTCTTCTTGGACGTGTTTTAAAATCCATTAAAGAAGATGAAAAAGGACTTTTGGTTACACTTGACGAAGGACAGGTAGAAACAGACATTATTATACTTTCCATAGGTGTTAAACCTGAAAGTGATATTGCCAAGGAGGCAGGTATTAAGCTTAATGAAAAAGGTGCTATTGTTGTTGACGAAACAATGCTTACCAGTGACCCTGACATTTATGCCGCAGGTGATGCAGTTGAGGTTATAGACTTTATTACAAAGGAAAAGGCTGTTGTTCCCCTTGCAGGGCCTGCAAACAAACAAGGAAGAATTGTTGCCGATAATATTTGCGGAATTAAAAGCAAATATTTTGGAACTCAAAGAAGTTCAATTCTTAAAGTTTTTGATATGACTGTTGCCGCAACGGGAATAAATGAAAAGATGGCACAAAAACTTGGCATTGAATATGAAAAATCTTTTACTTATTCAGCAGACCATGCCACATATTATCCGGGAGCGGAATTTATGTCAATTAAGACATTGTTTGAAAAAAAGACGGGCAAAATATTGGGAGCACAGGTTGTTGGGTTTGCGGGAAGTGATAAACGCTGTGACGTATTTGCTACTGCAATACGTTTTGGAGCAACTGCCCATGACCTTACCCAGCTGGAATTATGTTATGCACCTCCTTATTCTTCTGCCAAAGACCCTGTAAATATGGCTGGGTATGTAATAGAAAATATTATAAGCGAAAAAGTTAAGCTTTTTCACTGGCATGATATTGAAAATCTTAAAAAGGATAACAGTGTTCAGCTGATAGATGCCAGAACACCTTTTGAATATAGAGAAGGTCACATTGAAGGATTTAAAAACATTCCCGTTGAAGATATGAGAGAAAATTTAAAAGATTTGGACAAAAATAAACCTATATATATTTATTGTCACTCAGGCCTTAGAAGTTATCTTACATGCAGAATACTTTCCCAAAACGGATTTGATTGTTACAATCTTAGCGGAGGATACAGGCTTTACGATTCAATATTTAATTAAATAATAATTAAAAAGCTAATGCACCGATTTTTGGTTCATTAGCTTTTTTTGTGCCATGGCTATGGGATAAAATTATTTCGGTTATATAATATAGTTGTTATAGAATAAACTAAAGTAAATCAGAATATAGGCAAAGCAAAGATTTTAAGGTTTATGGAGGGTTGGTTATTTTATGCCTAAATTAAGATTTCATTTATTAGGGCTTTCCCATATTGAAACAAACAGAAATAATATGTCCTGTGCTTATACACAAAAAATTATTAAGTTTGCCAAAATGATTAAAAAATATGGCCACACAATATATTTTTATGGCGTTGAAGGCTCTGAGGTTGAGTGTGACGAGTTTATTCAGGTTTCCACCAATGAAATACTTTTAAAAGCATACGGAAATTACGATAAAACCAAAGATTTTTTTAAGCACGACCCTGACGACATAGCTAATTTAACATTTAATCAAAATACAATATCAGAAATTTTAAAAAGAAAAGAGCCGAAAGATATTTTACTTTGCACTTTAGGCAATTATCAAAAGCCTATAGCAGACAAAGTTAATCTTGTTACTGTGGAATCGGGTATAGGATATACAGGAATATTTGCAAACTTTAGAATTTTTGAATCTTATGCATGGATGCATCATGTTTATGGTTTGTTTAAAATAGAAGACGGCGCATGGTATGATGCTGTTATACCTAATTATTTTGATTTAGAAGATTTTCCTTATAAGGAAGACAAGCAGGACTATCTTTTATATTTCGGCAGAATAATAGGAAGAAAAGGTGTGCGTATAGCCTCTGATGTGGCAAAAGCAACAGGGCATAAGCTTTATGTTGTTGGGCAAGGCTCTCTTGACGATTTAAATGAAGGCCTTAATTTAGGCGGTGAAAAGCATATTTTCTATATGCCTGCGGTTGGAGCCGAGGAAAGGGCAAGACTTTTAAGCAATGCTAAAGCTGTTTTGATGCCTACCTATTACCTTGAGCCTTTCGGAGGAGTTAATGTTGAGGCTCAGCTTTGTGGAACTCCCGTTATTACAAGCGACTGGGGTGCTTTTTCGGAAACGGTTTTGCATGGCACAACAGGCTATAGATGTAGAACATTTGAAGAGTTTTGTTGGGTGGTTAATAATATTTCAAATATTAAACCTTATAAATGCAGACAATGGGCTGAAAAAAACTATTCAATGGATAGAGTTGGAGAAATGTATGAAGAATATTTTCAACGAATTTATAAACTTTTTAATAAAGGCTGGTATGAAAAAAATGATGGAAGAATAAATCTTAACTGGCTTAAAAAATATTACCCTTTTGAGGATTAGCTATCTAAAAATAATTGAATAGATATAGGTTTTTTTATACAAAAAGGTTTTATGATGATTTTATCTCATAAGGCCTTTTTTGTAGTTGAAATTCAGATAAAATTTTCAGATAAAAAAGAATTTTAAAGATGACAGTTAAAATGAACAAAAATGAACTTGAAATTTTGTATAGTTTTTCGAAAGAGTGTATTTTGTATACAAATAAAAACAATTTCGGTGTAAAAGTTTATATTAAAAAGACATGAATATAAATATGCATAACAAATTAATGCCTTAAAAAATAAGGATTTGTGCAAAACTACTAATATGTATAATTAAATAAACAATTTATCAAATGCTTTTGTGTATATATATCAATACACAAAGTGAAGTGTACAGTAAAAAGTACAAAAATAGTATTGCATACAGAAAACAGTATGTTATAATTAAATCATAAAATATATTTCATTCCATGAAGCACTGAGGGGGGCGTTAAGTGATTACGGAAGATAAAAGAATAAGAATTATCACCGGTCATTACGGTAGCGGCAAAACTGAATTTTCAGTAAACTATGCTATTATGCTGGCAAAGGCTTCAAAAAATAAAGTGGCATTTGCCGATATGGATATAGTTAATGTATATTTTCGTTCTCGAGAAGTAAGAGAGAAAATTACGTCACAAGGTATAAGAATGATGGATTCCTCCATTAATTCTTCAGCAGACCTTCCCGCCATTCCAGCCGAGATGTATGCACCTTTTGCCGATAAATCATATGACTATGTTATTGATCTTGGAGGCAATGATGTTGGAACAACTGTGCTTGGAAGGTATAAGGAAATAATGAAAACCGAAGAAACCGACTTTTTCATGGTTGTTAATGTTTTTAGACCTGACACAATGGATGTAAAAAAAATATTAACCGAAAAAGAAAAGCTTGAACGGCGTTCAGGAATTTCTGTTACTGGGTTTATAAACAACTCAAACCTTGTTAGGGATACAAAAGCAGAGGACATTTTATATGGAGATGAAATTTTAAAAGAAGTGAGCCGTATTACCGATGTTCCGATTAAATACACATCATATGTTGAAGATGTGGTTAAAGATATGACGGAAGAGGTAAAAAGTAAGCTTGCGGGAGAAATTATTCCCATGAAATATTTTATGAGGGCAGTTTGGATGTAAGAAGAAACAGGAACTTTTAAGGACATAAATTAAAGGAGGTGCTTTTTAGAATGTCAAAGTTTATGGTAACTTTTAACAGCAAAGAGTGCAAGGGATGCGAATTGTGTGTAAATGCATGTCCAAAAGATATTATTGCGCTTAACCATGAAATAACAAATGACGCAGGTTACAGCCCAGCGGCAATTGAAGACATGGATTCATGTATAGGATGTCAAAGCTGTGTAAGAATGTGCCCTGATTGCATAATCACAATCGTTAAAAACGACTAAACCGTTAGAGAGGAGTAATTATATAATGGCTAAAATAATTATGAAGGGCAACGAAGCAATATCAAAAGCAGCTATTATCGGCGGCTGCAGATATTTCTTTGGATACCCTATTACACCGCAAAACGAAATTCCCGAATATCTTTCAAGGGAACTTTTTGAAGTTGGCGGAACATTTATACAAGCAGAAAGTGAAGTTGCGGCAATTAACATGGTTCATGGTGCAGGCGGGTGCGGTGCAAGAGTTATGACAAGTTCTTCATCTCCTGGAATTGCTCTTAAACAAGAGGGTATAGGATATTGTGTTGCAGGTGAAGTTCCTTGCGTAATAGTTTCCGTTATGAGAGGCGGCCCTGGTCTTGGAACAATCCAGCCTTCACAAAGCGATTATAACCAGACTACAAGAGGCGGCGGTAATGGAGATTACCATATTCCTGTTCTTGCTCCCGGTTCTGTTCAAGAAGCTGTTGATGATGTTAAAGAGGCTTTTGAAATTGCAGAATGTTACAGAACTCCTGTGTTTGTGCTTGTTGACGGTGTTATCGGCCAGATGATGGAGCCTGTCGAACTTGAAAATCCTGTTAAAACAAGAGAATATCCTCCTAAAGAAACATGGGCAATGGGATATGGAACAAACGATAAACCAAACTTTATTGAAAACCTTATTTTAGATGCACCTTCATGTGAAGCAAGAAACATAAGATTTTTCAAGGAAAAATATGCAGTTATAGAAGAAAAAGAAGTTAAATGGGAAGAATATTTAATGGATGATGCTGAATATGCTTTTGTTGCATACGGCACAACATCAAGAATTGTTAAAAGCGCAATAAGAGCATTAAGAGAAAAAGGCTTTAAAGTTGGGCTTATAAGACCAAGAACATTGTGGCCTTTCCCACAAACACCTTTCCAAAATGAAAAAATTAAAAAATTCATTGCTGTGGAGATGAGCATGGGTCAGATTGTTCCTGATGTTCAGCTTGCATGTAACGATAAAAACAAAGTTGTTTTCTTTGGAAGATGCGGCGGTGTAATTCCTACACCTGAAGAGGTGGAAGAATATGCAGAAAAAGTTATGGGAGGTGCGCAGTAATGTCAACAACAATATTTACTAAGCCTAATGGTCTTACAGACAGAAGGATGCACTATTGCCCCGGCTGCGGACATGGTATAGTTCACAGAATAATTGCAGAATGTATAGAGGAAATGGGGGAAACAGACAACACAATAATTTGTGCCCCTGTTGGATGTGCTGTTCTTGCTCCTAACTATTTTAAATATGATGGAATTCACTGTTCACACGGAAGGGCACCTGCAACGGCAACCGGCGCAAAGAGAGTTCATCCTGACAAAATGGTGTTTACATATCAAGGCGACGGAGACCTTGCGTCAATTGGTATGGCTGAAATAGTTCATGCTGCAGCAAGAGGTGAAAACTTTACAACAATTTTCATCAATAATGGTATTTACGGCATGACAGGAGGTCAAATGGCTCCTACAACACTTCCCGGTATGAAAGCTACAACATCACAAGCGGGAAGAGATCCTTCAAGAAACGGAAATCCTATACGTGTAAGCGAGCTTTTAAGCACCCTTGACGGCCCTGCATATATTGAAAGGGTTGCAGTTGATAAACCTGCAAACGTTATCAAGACTAAAAAGGCAATCAAAAAAGCGTTTGAACTTCAAAAAGCTAAAAAGGGTTTTACATTAATTGAAGTGTTATCAAGCTGTCCAACAAACTGGGGGCTTAATGCTGTGAAATCGATGGAGTTTGTAGGGGAAAAAATGATTCCATACTATCCTCTCGGAGTTTACAAAGAAGTAAAGGAGGAAGAATAATATGGGAAAAGTTCATAAAATAAGCTGTTCCGGTTTCGGCGGTCAGGGTGTTATGTCCATGGGTCAGCTTTTAACATATGCAGGAATGATTGACGGAAAAGAAGTTTCATGGGTGCCTTCTTACGGGCCTGAGATGCGTGGCGGAACTGCAAACTGTTCTGTTGTTGTTTCAGATGACCCAGTAGGTTCACCTATTTTTGAAGAGGGAATTACAACTGCGGTGGTTATGAATCTTCCTTCGTTCCATAAGTTTGTTTCAAAGGTTGCTCCCGGAGGTTCAATCTTTGTTAACTCAAGCATTATTGATGAAAAGGTAGATAGAACAGACGTAAAGGTTTATTATATACCTGTAAATGATATTGCAAACGAACTTGGTAATTCAAAATTAATCAATATTATAATGCTTGGTGCTGTTATAGAAATTGACAGGATTGTTGAAAGCGAATCAATTCTTCAGGCATTCCTTAAAGTGTTTGGAGAAAATAAGGCAAAACTTATTCCTCTTAACAGACAGGCACTTGAAAAAGGTGCTGAAGTAGCAAAAAATTTAAAATAGTTTAAAACTTCTAAGAAGCGAGGGAAATCAGTCCTCGCTTCTTATTTTTTCGATTAAGGTTTACCTAAAAGAAAAAATGTATTATAATTTAGGATAACATTGTAAATCCTTGGTTTTATTAAGCTTATAGGAAGTTTTGGAGTGAAAACATGTCTGATGGGAGAAAAAACTCACGTTATAAGAAGAGAAGCGGTAATAAAGGCTATAAAATATTGACTGTTGCAGTGTTTACTTTTTTGTCAATATACCTTTTAGGGTATTTAATTGCCTTTATAAGCAAGCCTTCAATTTCCATAGAAACAGTGAGTTATGGCACGATTAATGCACCGGCATCTTTAAGGGGCATTATTGTAAGGGAAGAAATGGTTGTAAAAAGTCAAATTGACGGACAACCCTCTTATAACTATGCGGAAAATTCAAGGGTGGCTAAAAATGCTCTTGTATGTACAGTTAAAAATGGAGGTGCAGCCGCATTAATTGAAGAGGAAATTAAAAAAATAGATAAAAGCATAATAGAAATTCAAAAAAAAAGGAAAGATTTTTCTATTTTCAGAGAAGATATTGAGCGTGTTCAAAAAAACATAGAAAATATAGTTGATGAAAGTATTTATAAATTCGGAAATTCAAATATATCTGATATGTATTCAGTTAAAAGCCGAATTGAAGACCAAGTTAAACTGAGAAATCAAATTTGGCTTGCGGAAAACAGTGGAAGCATTTCTAACCTTGCAGAAGAAAAACTTAGTTATGAAACACGCCTTTCAGAAAATAAAAGCTATGTGAAGGCAGAAAAAAGTGGTCTTGTATCTTTAAAAACAGACGGCTTTGAAGATATAGTTACTTATGAAACTGTAAATGATATTGCTCAAGAGCAAATAAAAATGAAAGTTCAGCCTCAATATATTTCCAAAAACATGTCTGTTACAGCAGGTTCTCCTCTTTTTAAACTTGTTACATCAAACACATGGCGTATAGTTACATACATACCCAATGAAACTGCATCAAAGTGGAAAAAGGGTGACTATTTAAATCTATATGTTAATGTTGAAGACGAGGTAAAAAGCGTTAGTGTAGAAATAGAGAGTATGGAAGAAAGGGATAGTTTAACATACACTGTTTTTGTTACAGATAAAAACATTATAGATTTTCTTGACTTTAGAACTATTGACTTTAAAGCAGAGGAAAATATATATGAAGGTTTTAAAATTCCCAATGAAGCAATAGTTGAAAAGACTTTTATAAAAATTCCAAAGGATTGTGTTTCCTCAAGTCTTGACGATATGGCTGTAATAAAAAGAAAAGCTGATGGTGATGAGCTTATTAAAATAAAGGTTTTTAAAAGTGATGAGGAAAATTTATATATACTTCAAGATTTTAAAGAACTTAAAATAGGCGACACCATTATTCCTCCCGGAGAAAATTCTCAAGCTTATATTTTAAACCAGGTTGAAACCTATAAGGGTGTGTATGTGGCAAACAGCTCTGTTGCAGAGTTTACTGTGGTTGACATTTTAGGCTCAAACAGTGAATATTCTGTTGTCAGCGCACAAAGCAGATACGGGCTTAAGATTTATGACAAAATAGTTTCAGACGCAAGAGCTGTTGAAAGCGAAGAAAATATAAATTAACAGAAGAAAGGAGTATTAAATGAGTTTAATAAAAGAAAATATTGAAGAAATAAACAAAAGAATTGAAAAAGCAGCTTTAAAAAGCGGACGAAAAAAAGAAGATATTACTTTTGTTGTTGTTACAAAAACTGTTGATACAGAAAGAATGAAAGAAGCCGCATGTTGCGGCGAAGTCAATTTCGGAGAAAATAAAGTTCAGGAATTGACAAATAAGTATGATAGTTTTGGAAATGAAATTAAATGGCATCTTATAGGCCACTTGCAGACAAACAAAGTAAAGTATATAATTGATAAAGTTGAACTTATTCATTCTGTGGACAGCGTTAAACTTGCCGAAGAAATTTCAAAGCGTGCAGTGCAAAAAGAAATTTCGGCAAAAGTTCTTCTTGAAGTTAATGTTGCGAAAGAAGAAAGTAAATTTGGCATAAAACCAGAAAAATTAGAAGAGGCTGCAAAAGAAATTGCCCTTTTGCCTAATGTAGAAATAAAAGGTCTAATGACGGTGGCCCCTTTTGTAGAAAATCCGGAAGAAAACAGAATATATTTCAGGCAAATGAGGGAATTACTTGTTGACATCAACAGCAAAAAAATTGATAATATAGATATGGAAGTGCTTTCTATGGGAATGACAGGAGATTACGAAGTTGCAATTGAAGAAGGCTCTACATTAATTAGAATTGGAACGGGAGTTTTTGGAGAGAGATTTTATCCAATAAAAACTAAGGAGGAAAATTAAAGTGGGATTATTTGATAAAGTTAGAGGGGCTTTTGCTCCAAGCGGCTATGACGATGATTATGATGATGATTTTGAGGGCTATGATGAGCCTGCAAAAACTTCAAGAGAGGCTATGGACTATGCACCGTCTTCCGTTAGAAGCACATCTGCTGCTCCAAGCTATCAAACAACAAAAAGAAGTTCTTCTCAGGTTGTAAGCATACATACAAATGTGCAGATGCAAGTTTGCATTGTTAAACCTGAAAAATATGAGGATGCACAAGAAATTTGCGATCAAATAAAATCAAGACGTCCTGTTGTTGTTAATCTTGAAAAAATTGAATATCCAACCGCTCAAAGAATTATGGACTTTTTAACAGGTACATGCTATTCTTTGGACGGAACAATTCAAAGAGTTGCAAATAACATATTTATTATTGCGCCTGAAAATGTTGATGTTTCAGGAGATTTTAAAGAGGAACTTAAAACTAAAGGTGTTATTCTTCCATGGGCAGGTTCAAAATAATTTAACGGAGTCTTTATATGCAAAATTTACTTTTAAATTCAATAGACGTTTTTTTCAAATTATTATATTTTTTAATTTTTGCAAGAATAATTTTATCATGGCTTCCTGCTTTAAATCAAACACCAATAGGTGCAATGCTGTATTCTCTTACAGAGCCTATTTTAGGCCCTGTTCGGAACATGGTGAACAAATCTCCCATTGGCGGAGGTATGATGCTTGATTTTTCGCCTATTATTGCATTGTTTTTAATGGATATTGTTAAGATGGTGCTTATAAATGTTGTTTTGTTTATCTTTTAGGCAGGTGCAGTATGCTTAATAAGCAGGAATTATTAAAAATTGCAAATCAGCCTGAGGAAAGACTTTTGCTTGCAAAGGTCTTGGATCAGGCTATTTTTAGTTTAAAAAAACATGAAAACACGTTCACTGATTTTTGCGACCCCAAAAATATGGAAATGATAATCAAAACGGTTCAGGGAATAGCTGAGCTGAATTTTTTTGTCTTTGGAGGAAGCGAAGGCTGTGAAAGAAGAATGATTGGGTTTTGTCCTGACTACAGAAACATTGATGAAATTGATTTTCCCATAAAAGCAGTTAAAATTATCTCCAACACAAAATTTTCAAAGGAACTTTCTCACAGAGATTTTTTGGGCTCGGTTCTTGGGCTTGGCATTGACAGAAGCAAGGTTGGAGATATATTTATATTTGAAGATTTTACAATTGTTTTTGTGAATGAAGAAATTGCCGCTTATATAAGTTCAAATCTTGAAAGAGTTGGAAAAGCACCTGTAACAACAGAAGTTTTTGATAGTAGGAGTATAGAGCTTCCTCAAGGTAAAACCGAAGAAAAAACAGCTACAGTATCTTCCTTAAGGGCTGATGCCTTAGTTGGTGCGGCTTTTAATATAAGCCGAGGAAAGGCACAAACCCTTATTGACGGCGAAAAAGTTTTTGTTAACTGGAGTTCTCTTTTAAACGGCTCAAAGCAGCTTAAAGAAGGAGATATGATTTCTGTGAGAGGTTTAGGGCGTGCAAAAGTTTCTTCAATTGGAGGAAGAACAAAAAAAGATAGAATTGTTGTTACTTTTTTAAAATATGTATAGAGGTGTTTGTTATGGAAAATATAATTGTTTCAACGGAAAATAAAAGTTATCCTATTTATTTTGTCAAAGACTTTGAAGGTTTTGGCAAAGCAGTTGAAAGGGCGGAGCTTTTAGGAAGAAAAGTATGTATAATTACAGACGATAATGTTTCCTCACTCTATATTGATGAGTTTAAAAAAGTATGTTTAAATGTTTTTAATGAAGTTTTTGTATATACTTTTAAAGCGGGAGAACAAAATAAAAATATGGAAACCATAACAAAATTTTATGATTTTTTTATGGAAAATAAGTTAGACAGAAAATCAGTTGTAATAGGGCTTGGCGGCGGAGTCTGCGGTGATATGGCAGGTTTTGCGGCGGCAACTTACATGAGAGGAATAAAATTTGTTCAAGTGCCTACAACTCTTTTATCACAAGTTGACAGCAGTGTTGGCGGCAAGGTTGGAATAGACTATAATGGAAGCAAAAACATAATCGGTGCTTTTTATCAGCCTGAATTTGTGTATATAAATATTGATACATTAAAAACTCTTCCGAAACGTGAATATGGGGCAGGACTTGCGGAAGTTATTAAGTACGGGCCTATATACGACGAAGATTTTTATAATTTTATTAAAGAAAATAAAGAGAAAATAGAAGTTATTGATGAAGAGGTCATTAAAAAAGTTATTTCTCGATGCTGTGAAATAAAAGCTGATGTTGTAAGCCAGGATGAAAAAGAAAGCGGCCTTAGGGAGATTTTAAACTTTGGCCACACAATAGGCCATGCCATTGAAACAGTAAAAAACTTTGAGCTTCTTCATGGTGAATGTGTGGGAATAGGAATGAGGGCTGCTTTATATATATCCTTTAAAAGAGGATATATAAGTGAAGATATAATGACGGATGTGGTTGAGCTTTTAGAGTATTTCGAAATTCCTGTTTCATGTGAAGAAGTTACGGCAGAAGAAATCTATAAGCAAATGTTTCACGATAAAAAGGTTAAAGACAACAAAATAGGTTTTGTGCTTATAAAGAAGTTTGGATTATGTGAAAGAACAACTGATGTAACTAAAGAAGAAATTATTTCTGCAATAGAATATGTTATAGAGTGAGGTTTATATGATTTTAATTCTAATTTTAATTTCTGTTTTAACGGCGTTAGACCAATTTTCAAAATATCTTGCTCTTAAAATGCTTAAGCCTGTTGGTAATGTAACAGTAATAAAAAACTGGCTTGATCTTACTTTTGTTGAAAACAGAGGAGCCGCCTTTGGGATTTTAGAGGGGCAGAGATGGTTTTTTGTTGTTATGACTGTTATAGTAACAATTGCCGCTTTTATTTATTTTTTAAAAATTAAAAATGAAAAAGGGGCTTACAACTGGCTCAAGTTTTCAATGGTGCTTATTTTGGCAGGGGCATGGGGAAATTGTATTGACCGTATTTTAAGAGGGTATGTTGTGGATTATTTTGAGTTTACTTTCATAAACTATCCTGTTTTTAATGTGGCGGATATATATGTTGTGGTTGGAACAATTCTTATGGCTGTGCTTATAATTTTTGTTATTAAAGATGATGAACAAACGGAGAAAGAATAATGGAAAACTTTAGCTTTACAGTTAGCGGCGAAGAATCAGGAAGCAGAATTGACAGCTTTGTAACTGCTTTTAAAGAGGAACTTTCAAGAAATCAGATTCAAAAGCTTATAGAAAGCGAAAATATTTTGGTTAATGGAAAAAGTGTGAAAAGCAATTACAAGCTGAAAGAAAATGATGTTATTTATATT
Source organism: Lachnospiraceae bacterium (assembly GCA_040772665.1). Classification (GTDB taxonomy): domain Bacteria; phylum Bacillota; class Clostridia; order Lachnospirales; family Anaerotignaceae; genus JAXGXT01. Next base: position 320,422 of record JAXGXT010000002.1, read on the forward strand.
GAAATTCCTGATTTTGAACCTTTGGAAATAGCTGCTGAAAACATTCCTCTTGAAATTCTTTTTGAAGATGACGATGTGATTGTAATTAATAAGCCAAAAGGCATGGTTGTTCATCCGGCTTTTGGTCACTACAGCCAAACCCTTGTTAATGCTCTTATGCATCACTGCAAGGAAAATTTATCAAAGGTAAACGGATGTATGCGTCCTGGAATTGTGCACAGAATTGACAAAGACACATCAGGGGTTTTGGTTGCTGCAAAAAATGATGCCGCTCATAAAAACCTTGCTGTGCAGCTTGCAAAACATTCAATAACAAGAAAATATAACGCAATAGTTTTTAACAACATAAAAGAAGACAGTTTAACAATAGATAAGCCTATTGGAAGAAATCCTAAAGATAGAAAGAAAATGGCTGTTGTTGAAGGTGGAAGACGTGCTGTTACTTACGTTAAGGTTTTAGAAAGGCTTGGGAAATACTGTTATATTGAAGCGCAGTTGGAAACAGGAAGGACACATCAAATAAGAGTTCACCTATCAAGCATAGGGCATCCGCTTTTGGGGGATGAAGTTTACGGAGGGTCTAAACAGCCCTTTAAAATTGGCGGACAGGCTCTTCATGCAAGAGTGCTTGGGTTTAATCATCCCGTAAGCAATGAATATATGGAATTTGAAGCCCCGTTGCCTGAATATTTTACAAACTTAATTGAAAAGTTAAGATAGTTTTTGAGGTGTAAATATGTATCTTAAAAGATTGGATTTACAAGGGTTTAAATCCTTTCCCGAAAAGGTAAGGCTTGAATTTAACAAAGGAATAACCACAGTTGTAGGCCCTAACGGAAGCGGAAAAAGCAATATTTCCGATTCTATAAGGTGGGTTCTTGGAGAGCAAAAGGTTAAAAGTCTTCGTGGAGATAAAATGGAAGACGTAATATTTTCAGGAACAGCCAACAGAAAACCCCTGGGCTTTGCAGAGGTTTCAATAACCATAGATAACGAGGATTTAAAAATACCCCTTGAGTATAGTGAAATAAAGGTTACAAGAACCGTTTATCGTTCAGGAGAGAGTAAATATATGATAAACGGAACTGCTTGCCGTCTTAAAGACATACACGAACTTTTTATGGACACAGGAATAGGCAAGGAAGGTTATTCTATAATAGGGCAAGGAAAAATTGACGAAATCTTAAGCTCAAAAAGTGAAGACCGAAGAAGGCTTTTTGAGGAAGCGGCGGGAATTGTAAAATATAGAAACAGACGCTTTGAAGCAATTTCAAAACTTGAAAAAGAGCATCAAAATCTTTTAAGGGTTGAAGACATTATTAATGAATTGTCTGCAAAGATTGAACCTTTATGCAAACAAAGCGAGAATGCAAAAAAGTATCTTTCTTTAAAGGAAGAGCTTAAAAGATACGAAATTAACAGTTTTTGCATTAAAGCTGAAAACATTAAAAAAGAATTAAAAGAAATTGAAGATGCAATTGAAATTTCCTCAGCACATGCCGAAGAAGAAAACGAAGGCATGGCCGTTGCAAAAAAACTTATTGAAGATGAAAAAAACAATGAAGAGAAATATTATAACGAAATAAAAACCCTTGATAATGATATTTCTTCTTTAATTGGAGAAATAGAGAGAATTGAGGGAAATATAAAGCTGTATTTCCAAGAAAGTCAGCATTTAAAATCTGAATTTTCAAGGCTTAGTGAAGAGGAAACACTAAAAGAAGAAAGACTTTTAAATTTTACAAGGGAAAAGGAATCTTATGTTTCAAGAATAGAAATTATTGAAAACAGCCTTAAAGAATTTAACGATAATTTGAAAAAAGAAGAAGAACACTTAAATAAAATTTCAGAGTTTATTTTTCAAAAAGAAGAAAAAACCGAAAACTATAAATCTGATATTTTAGAAAGTATGAAAAATGCTTCAAATTTAAAAAGTAATATAGAGCGTATAGACTTAATGAATGATCAGTTTATTCAAAGACTTAACCAGCTTTTTGAAGAAAAAGAGAGTATTAAAAGCAAGGTTATGGAAATTCAAGTAAAAATTAAGGCTTTTAATCATCAGATAAATGAAGAAAAGGAAAAAGCTGATGGTTTAGAAAAAGAAAAAGTAAACCTTGAAAAAAGAAAAGCAGGCTATGAAGAAAATCTTATAAAAACTAAAAAAAATTATGATGAAAAAAGCATTAACTTAAATGAATCTAAATCAAAATTAAAAGTTTTTAAAGAGATGAAAAAAGACTTTGAAGGGTTTTATAAAAGCGTTAAAAGTATACTTAAACTAAGGGGCACAAAGGGATTTGAGGGAATTTACGGTGCTGTGGGAGAGGTTATAAAAGTTGAAAAAAAGTATGAAACAGCCATTGAAATTGCCCTTGGGTCATCAATACAAAATATAATAACTCAAAAAGAAAACGATGCAAAAATTGCAATTGAATATCTTAAGAAAAATAATCTTGGCAGAGCAACATTTTTGCCTCTTTCTGCAATCTCTGGTAAATCAATTGATATTGAAAAAAATTGGCTGTTAAAAGAGAAAGGTTTTTGTGGAATAGCAAAAAGCCTTGTTTTGTATGATGAAAAATATGAAAATATAATAAACAACATATTGGGCAGAGTGATAGTTGTTGAAAACATTGACGATGCCATAAGCCTTTCTAAAAAAACATCATATAAATATAAAATTGTTACATTAGATGGTGATGTTTTAAGCCCCGGCGGCATAATGACAGGTGGAAGCATAGCCAAAAAAACATCTGGAGTATTTGCAAGAAATCGTGAAATTGATTTTCTTGAGGAAAACATAGGTGTTCTTGAAAAAGAATTAAAAACACTAATTTCAGAAATAGACAGTATAAACCATAGTGTTTTTGAAGACGAAAAAAAAATTGCTGATATAAAAAACAAAATTCAAAATATAAATTTCTCTTTTATTTCAAAAGAGCAGGAAATTGCTCAATCAAAAGAGTTTCTGCTTGAAAAAAGTGAAAGACTTAAAGCTGTTGAACTTGAAGAAAATACACTTTTTATACAGACAAAAACAGCAAATCAAGATAAACTTCTTATGGAAGAACGTCTTGAAGAAACGCAAAGTTTAATTGACAAAATAAATTTTCAATTGGAAAATTATCAGGAAAACACCAAGCAAGACAAAATACAGCGTGACGAAATTTTAAACACCCTTACAGCCATTAAGGTTTCAATTTCTTCTTTTGAACAGGAAAAAACTTCTGCCAAAGATAATGTTTTGAGAATTGAAAAAGAAGAAAAAACTCTTTTTAATGAAATTAGGGAAATTAAACTTCAAAAAGAACAGATTATAAAAACTAATAAATCAAAAGCCGACGATTATGTTTTATTGAAGGAAAATTTGGCTTCTGCCAAAGAGAAAAAAACTGACTTTCAAAGCTTTAGAGAAAATATAAACAATAAACTAATACAATCAAAAGATGGTATAAAAAAACTGGAAGAAAAAAACCTTGAACATTTTGAAACTTTAAACAAGCTAAAAAACCATATTTTTAAATTGGAAACAAAACGTGAAAGACTTTTTGAGGATAACGAAAGGCTGTTTAATTTCTTTTGGGAAGAGTATGAAATTACATATCAAAAAGCAATGGAGAACTTTGATGAAAAAATTTCATTGCCTGATGCAGACAAGACCGCAAAAAGGCTTAAAGAAGAAATTAAAAGCTTAGGAACAGTTAATGTATCAGCAATTGAAGAATATAAGGAAGTAAACGAAAGATATATTTTTCTTACATCACAAAGAGATGATATTAGAAATGCCGAAGAAAAACTTAAAAAGATAATTAACGATTTGGATATACTTATGCAGCGTCAGTTTAAAGAACAGTTTCAAAAAATAAACAAAAACTTTAACATGGTTTTTAGTGAAATGTTTGGCGGAGGAAGCGCATACCTTAAAATGGAGGATGAGTCAAATGTGCTTGAAAGCGGAATAGAAATAATTGCTCAGCCGCCGGGAAAAAGCCTTCAAAACATGATGCTTTTATCAGGAGGTGAGAGGGCGTTAACTGCTATTGCCATTCTTTTTGCCATACTTAAAATGAAACCATCACCGTTTTGCATTCTTGATGAAATTGAAGCGGCACTTGATGATGCCAATGTTAAAAGGTTTGCCCACTATTTAAAAGACTTTTCAGACGGAACACAGTTTATTGTAATTACGCACAGAAAAGGAACAATGGAATGTGCAGATGTTATGTATGGAGTCACAATGCAAGAACAGGGAATATCAAAAATTTTATCTGTTAAACTTGAAGACCAAGCAGTATAAAGGAGACGAACATGGGATTATTTGATTTTTTAAAACCTAAGAGGGAAGAAACCGGCCGAGGGTTTATTGATGATGAAAAGGCAGCTAAAGATTTTGAAGAAAATTCTTCAGAAGAAATAAGCTGGGATGAGTTTTTAGAAAAAGAAAAAACTCGGGAGGAATTTTTAGATGCTGTGGAAGAGGTGCCAAAAAGCGAAAGCCTTGATAAACAAGCCGAGTTTATAAAAACAACAGATAAAGAGGCTTCTTCTGTTAAACCCTACACAGGAGATATTGACAGAATTTATAATATTTCAAGCAAGTCTGAAAAAACCATAGAGTTTGACAATGAGCCTATAGAGGAAAAAGAAAAGGAAGATGAAAAACAAGCTGAAATAAAAGCCGAAACCCAAAAAGGCTTTTTAGCTAAGCTTAAAGAGGGGCTTGGGAAAACAAGAAACTCCATTTTAGGAAGTGTGGACAGTGTTTTAAACGCATTCACAAAAATTGACGAAGACCTTTTTGAGGAACTGGAAGAAACGTTAATAATGGCTGATATGGGTGTTCAAACAACAATGGATATAATTGAAAACCTGCGTAAACGTGTAAAAAAAGAGGGTGCTACGGAACCGCCACTTATAAAGGACATGCTTATTGATGAAATAACAGCCATACTTACATCTGATGAAAAAGAAGATTACGAAATAGAAATGCCTGCAGTTCTTCTTGTTATCGGTGTTAACGGTGTGGGAAAAACAACCACAATAGGCAAGCTTGCCAACAACCTTAAATCTGAAGGCAAAAGCGTAATTCTTGCCGCCGCAGACACTTTCAGGGCCGCTGCAATAGACCAGCTTGAGGTGTGGGGTGAAAGAAGCGGTATTGACGTTATAAAACATGAAGAAAACAGCGACCCTGCCGCAGTTGTATATGATGCTTTAAATGCGGCAAAAAGCAGAAAAACAGATGTTTTGATTTGCGATACGGCAGGAAGGCTGCACAACAAAAAAAATCTGATGGAAGAACTTAGAAAAATTGCTAAAGTAATAGAAAGAGAATATCCCAAAGCTCATAAGGAAGTTTTTCTTGTTCTTGATGCCACAACAGGGCAAAATGCTTTACAACAGGCGAAACTTTTTAAAGAAGTAGCTGATATAACAGGAATAATACTTACAAAACTTGACGGAACAGCCAAAGGCGGCATAGTTGTTGCAATAAAAAATGAACTTCAAATTCCCGTCAGGTTTATAGGTGTGGGAGAAGGAATTAAAGATTTACAAAGATTTGATGCCAAAAGTTTTGCGGAGGCTTTGTTTGGAGAATAAAAGCAAAAAATTCAGTTTAAAATGAAGCTAAAGGACTAAGTTTTATTTAATTTTAAATTTTAAAAAATGAATTTATTTATGTGTTAACTAATTTAAAATTTTGTTCAAAGCTTATAAGAAAATAATTTTTCCTCTGTAAAGTAAAAATACTTGACACGGGTTTTAATGTGTAGTAATATATCCGTTGTAAAGCAAAAATACTTTACAGTTGGCGGTGGTTTTTGTGGAAGAATTTTTAAAAGCTTCGTTGCTGTTTGATTTTTACGGAGAGCTTTTAACCGAAAAACAAAGAACTGTTTTTGAAATGTATTTTCTTAATGACCTTTCTCTTGGAGAAATTGGTCAGGAACTTTCCATAAGCCGTCAGGCTGTGAGAGATCAGATTAAAAGAACTGAAAAAATACTTTTTGGTTATGAGGAGAAGCTTAAACTTATTGAACGCTTTGATTATCAAAAGATGCTTGTGAAAAAAATTAAAGCTCTTGCAGAAAGTATAAAAGAAGAATCAGGCTTGGAAGAAAAATCAATACTTAAAATAAAAGAAATTATGAAAATATCCGACGAAATACTTGATTAAAGATTATGGAGGCTGTTCTTTATGGCATTTGAAAACCTTTCCGGTAAGCTTCAAGATGTTTTCAAGCAGCTTAGGGGCAAAGGCAAGCTTTCCGAGGCAGACGTAAAGGCTGCCATGCGTGAAGTTAAAATTGCGCTGCTGGAAGCCGATGTTAATTTTAAAATCGTAAAACAGTTTATTAATAAAGTAACTGAACGTGCTATTGGCTCTGATGTTATGGAAAGCCTTACACCGGGTCAGCAAGTAATAAAAATAGTAAATGAAGAATTAATCGACCTTATGGGCAACACCCAAAGCAAGCTTACTTTTTCTTCAAAGCCGCCAACGGTTTTCATGATGGTGGGGCTTCAGGGAGCAGGTAAAACCACCTCAAGCGGAAAGCTTGCGGGGCTTTTGAAAAAAGAAGGAAAAAATCCATTACTTGTTGCCTGTGATATTTACAGACCTGCGGCTATTAAACAGCTGCAAGTTGTGGGAAATAATTATGGCATACCTGTTTTTGAAATGGGGGATAAAATCAGCCCTGTTGAAATTTCAAAAAAAGCTCTTGAATATGCAGCTGAAAATAAAAATGATGTTATACTTATTGACACCGCAGGACGTCTTCATATAAATGAAGAACTTATGAATGAGCTTAAAGATATTAAAACTGCAGTAAGACCTCAGGAAATACTTCTTGTTGTTGATGCAATGACAGGTCAGGATGCGGTTACGGTTGCAGAAAGCTTTGACAATCAGCTTGGCATTGACGGAATAATTATGACAAAGCTTGACGGAGATGCAAGAGGCGGTGCCGCACTTTCCGTCAGAAGTGTTACAAACAAGCCTGTGAAATATATCGGTATGGGAGAAAAGCTTGAAGATCTTGAGCCTTTCCATCCTGACAGAATGGCAGGCAGAATTCTCGGTATGGGAGATGTGCTTAGTCTTATTGAAAAAGCACAGATGAACATAGATGAACAAGCCGCTCTTGAACTTGAAAAGAAAATGCGTGAAAACGATTTCACCCTTGAAGACTTTTTAATGCAGATGCAGCAAATTAAGAAAATGGGCCCTTTAAAAGACCTTTTGGGAATGATTCCCGGCATGAATCAGGTTAATATGGATGCCCTTGAAAATGTTGATGCAGAAAAAGAAATGAAAAGGGTTGAGGCAATTATTCAAAGCATGACTGTTAAGGAAAGAAATAATCCTTCAATACTTAACGGGCCGCGTAAAAAACGAATTGCCGAAGGCAGCGGCAGAACAATAGCAGATGTTAACAGACTTCTTAAACAATTTGAAGAAATGAAAAAAATGATGAAACAAATGAGCGGTCTTACAAAAGGTAAAAAGGGAAAGTTTAAATTTCCTTTTTAATAAATTCTTTTAAACTAACAGGAGGTGAAATTAAACATGGCAGTAAGAATAAGATTAAAAAGATTGGGTGCTAAAAAAGCTCCGTTCTATAGAATTGTTGTTGCAGATTCAAGAACACCAAGAAACGGCAAGTCAATCGCTGAAATCGGTTACTATGATCCAACAAAGGAGCCGATTGAATTAAAGGTTGATGCTGATGCGGCTAAAAAATGGCTTGAAACAGGTGCTCAGCCATCTGACACAGCAAAGGCTTTATTAAAAAAAGCCGGCGTTATCGCTGAATAAAAGGTTTCTTTCAGGAGGTTTGCTATGAAAGAATTATTAGAAGTTATTGCAAAAAATCTTGTTGACCATCCGGAAATGGTTAGTGTCAGCGAAGTTCAAGGAGAGAAGTCTTTAGTTCTTGAATTAAAGGTTTCTCCTGACGACATGGGCAAAGTAATCGGAAAGCAGGGAAGAATTGCCAAGGCAATACGTACTGTTGTTAAAGCAGCTGCTATTCACGAGGATAAGCACGTTGTTGTTGAGATTGTGCAGTAATTGCAAAAACCAAACTGACAAAGGCTGATTCTTAAATGGCGAAAGCTAAAAAAGAACAGCCTTTTGTTGTTATTTAATATAAATAAAATTTTGTTATACAGGAGAATTATATGTCATATTTTGAAATAGGAAAAATAGCGGGAACTCATGGAATTAAGGGAACTTTAAAGGTTTTTCCCACAACGGAAGACCCCGCAAGGTTTGAACTTCTTAAAGAAGTAACTGTAAGCTTAAAAGGTAAAAATGAAGTTTTTAACATTGACAAAGTTGGCTATCAAAAAAATATGGTGCTTTTAACTCTTAAAGAAATAAATGATATAAATGTTGCGGAAAAATATAAAACCGCCTCAATTATTATACCGGAAGAAAAGGCAATCCCTCTTGAAGAAAATGAATATTACACAAGGGATTTATATGATATGGAAGTTTTTACAACAGAGGATGAGTTTTTAGGGGCAATTTCAGACATTCTTATCACAGGTGCAAACGATGTTTATGTGGTTTCCAAGGATGGTTCAAAGGATATTTTAATACCCGCAATAAAGGACTGTATTGTTTCTGTGCTGGTTTCTGAGAAAAAAATGATTGTTAAGCTTTTAGAAGGGTTGAGATAATGAATTTTTATATTTTAACACTTTTTCCTGAAATGATTGAAAACGGACTTTCCCACAGCATTATGGGACGTGCACAAAAAGAAGGTTTAATTAATGTAAATGCAATAAATATAAGAGATTTTGCCGGCAACAAGCAAAAACAAGTTGACGATTATCCATACGGCGGAGGCTGTGGTATGGTTATGCAGCCACAGCCTATTTATGATGCGTATAAAAGCATAGATGTTCATAAAAAAGCAAGGGTTATTTATATGACTCCTCAAGGCAAACCCTTTAACCAAAAGATTGCTGAAGAGCTTGCACTTGAAAGTGAAATAATAATTCTTTGCGGACATTATGAGGGTGTTGACGAAAGAATAATAGAAGAGATTGTGACGGACGAAATTTCCCTTGGTGATTTTGTTATGACAGGGGGGGAAATTGGGGCAATGGCGGTTATTGATTCTGTTTCCAGGCTTAAACCCAATGTTCTTGGCAAAGAAGACAGTTTTAAGTTTGAAAGTTTTTCGGAAAATCTTTTAGAATATCCGCAGTATACAAGACCTGCTGTTTTTATGGGAAAAGAAGTGCCTTCTGTGCTTTTAAGCGGACATCATAAAAATATTGAAAAGTGGCGGAAAGAACAAAGCATAATAAGAACAATTGAAAAACGCCCTGACTTGTTTGATCCTTTTTTTCTTACCAAGAAGGAACAGGAATTTGCAAACAATCATATTATGAACATGCACAAGAAAACTCAAGAAGAATAATATATTTGTATATTCCATGAGATTAGGGTGATAATGCATGGGCAAATATATTATTGAAGGCGGTAAAAAGCTTAAGGGAGAAGTTTTAATTAACGGAAGCAAAAATGCGGTACTTCCCATTCTTAGTGCCGCTTTGATCAGCGGCGGCGAAAGTGTTATTAAAAACTGTCCTAACATTACAGACGTAAGGCTTACTTGCGAAATACTTAAAGAGCTTAACTGCCAGGTCAGTGTTGAGGGAAGTACTATAACTGTTAATTCAAAAAATGCTGTAAATAAAAGAATAAGCAGAGATTTAGCCGACAAAATGCGTTCTTCCATACTTTTTATGGGTGCTGTTCTTGGAAGGTTTGGAAGTGTTGTTATAAGCAAACCGGGAGGTTGTGCAATAGGCAAACGGCCTGTTGATTTTCACTTAAAGGCAATGAAAGCACTTGGTGCAGAAATAATTGAGCATGAAAAAACAATAGAGTGTAAAAGCACCGGTTTAAAGGGTGCTGAAATCTATCTTCCCATGGCAAGTGTTGGTGCAACAGAAAACATAATGCTTGCGGCTTCCATGGCAGAGGGTGTAACAACAATTCATAACGCAGCGAGAGAACCTGAAATTTTTGCACTGCAGGAATATTTAAAAAAAATAGGAGTAAAGATTTCAGGTGCAGGAACTCCTATTATATATATAGAGGGCAGAAAAGAATTTTTCGATTGCGAATATGAGGTTGTATATGACAGAATTGAGGCAGGAACGTTTTTAACAGCAGCGGCGGCCACAAAAGGTGAAGTTTTTTTAAAAAATGTAAATTGGTTGTATATGGGAAAAAGCTTGGACATTTTGTCTTGCTGTGGGTGTTTAATAAAAGAAGATTGTGGCGGAATTTATTTAAAAGCCCCGAAAAAGATAAAACCTGTGCCTCTTATAAGGACAGGTGTCTACCCCCAATTCCCAACAGATATGCAGCCGGCAATAATGAGCCTGTTGACAATGGCTCATGGAACAAGTATTATAATTGAACAGATGTTTGAAAACAGATTTGCCCATGCAAAAGAGCTTAATAAAATGGGTGCAAAAATATCAGCAGAAACAAAAGTTGCCATAGTTGATGGAGTTAAGAAGCTTTATGGCTGTGAAGTTATTGCAACAGATTTAAGGGCTGGGGCCGCACTTATTATTGCAGGCCTTGCGGCAAACGGAGAAACCGTTGTTGAGAACGCTAAATATGTGCTTCGTGGATATGAAAACTTTGATTTAAAATTAAGAAGTTTAGGCGGAAACATAATTTTAGATGAAAATAGTTGATGGTGAGTAGTTAATGAGAGATAATTTGAACTATAATTTTAATAAAACAGGGTTTAAAAAAGAAAAGAAAAAAAGTATAAATAAAAAGATGCTTTTTTTTATTTTAATTTTAGCACTGACAGCTTTCGCAGTTTTAATGTCACCAATGTTTGAAATAAAAACAATTACGGTTTCAGGAAATTTAAACAGATTTAGTGAAGATGAAATAAAAAAAGCGGCACAGATTAAAGAGGGAGATAATTTGTTTGCCGTAAGCAAAAGTTTGTCGGCAGACAGCCTTAAGGAAAATCCTTATATTGAAGCAGTTGAAATTAAAAAAATGTATCCCTCAGGTATAAACATTAATGTTTTGGAAAGAAGGGTGAGAGGCTATGTTCCCTATATGGGCTCTTACCTTTACATAGATGAATTTGGCAGAGTGCTTGAAGTTAAGGAGTTTTTCACACAGACACTTCCAATTGTTAACGGGTTGGAGTTTGATTCTTTTAAAGTCGGGGAAAAAATTGAAGCAAAAAACAGTGATGCATTTTCTGTTGTTGTTACAATTGCCCAGATTATGACTAAGTATGAAATGCTTAACATTGTGGCAGGCTTTGATGTAAGCGATTTGGAAAACATTTTAGCAAAGGTTAACAATGTTGATGTGAAGCTTGGAAGCATAAGCAATTTGGATGAAAAAATAAGAACCATGGCACAAATTATAGAGCAGATACCTAAGGAAGATAGAGGGACTCTTGATTTAAGTGATTTATCAAAGCCTTTTGTTTTTAAATACTTGACTTAAAGAGGAAAGAAGATGATTTAATGAAAATGATTGATCATGGCGTTGTTGCTGTTACAGTAATTTGTGTGTTGCTTGGTGCAATAGTGGGTATACAGTTTAAAACTGTAAGAAATCAGCAAAGCAATTATGAAGTTCAGCGTGTAAGCGAGCTTACTGCAAAGTTAAACGATGCACTTGCCGAAAAAGATAACCTCGCTAAAGCCTTAGAAGAAAACAAAAAAAAAATGAGTGAATATGAAAAATATTTTTCTGAAGATAATGAAGCCATTAAGCTTATTCTTGATGAAAACAATAAATATAGAATGCGTGCCGGTTTATCTGCTGTTTACGGAAAGGGAATAACAGTTACCATAAACGACAGCAAAAAGGCTGGACAAGCAGGAGAAACAGGCAATATAGACGCCTTTTTAATCCATGCCGAAGATATTTTATCAATACTTAATGAGCTTAATGTTGCAGGGGCTGAGGCAATGTCAATAAATGGTCAAAGAATTGTTTCAAACAGTGCCGTAAGATGTGTTGGTTCTGTTGTAAATATTAATGAAGTTAAAATAGCAGCTCCTTTTGTAATTTCTGTTATTGGAGAACCTGATGTTTTAGAATCGGCCCTTAATTTTCCAGGCGGTGTTGCTGATTCTTTAAGGCCTTGGGGAATTGAACTTACTGTAAAAAAACATGAAAAGGTTGAGATTCCCGCATATAATCAAAAATTTGAATTTAAGGCGGCCTTGCCCGTAACTTAAGGAGGTTAAATATGTTTATACCTATAATTGGTTTGTTTGTGGGAGTGGTAATTGGTGTTTTAAGCCCTTATGTGTTTCCCCCCAGTTATTCAAATTATGTGGCAATAGGAATTTTGGCATGTGCAGATTCTGTTTTAGGCGGAGTAAGAAGCAATATGTATAGGCAGTTTAATTTTTTAATTTTTTTGTCAGGGTTTTTTGGTAATGCTATTTTGGCTACACTACTTGTTTTTTTAGGAGAACTTTTGAATATTCAGCTTTCAATAGCTGCGGTTGTTGTGTTTGGAAGCAGAATTTTTCAGAACTTTTCAGATATTCGTAGATTTTGGTTGAATAATATTGAAAAAGAGGATAATATAAAGATGTAGAAAAATATACAAAAAAATATAAAAAATGTATAAATATCTTAGGACATGTTCTAATTTTATATAGCAATTTAAGTTTGTTTATTGTATAATTAAGGACAAGCAATTTATTGACTGGAGGGAAGCTTCGTGCTTGAATTTTTATATCAAGGAAATGCGGCAGTTATAAAGGTGGTTGGCGTTGGCGGTGCTGGCAATAACGCTGTTGACAGAATGATAGAAGATAATATGGACGGTGTTGAGTTCGTTGCAGTAAATACAGACATTCAGGATTTATCAAAATCTAAGGCTCCTGTTAAAATTCAAATCGGAGAAAAGCTTACAAGAGGTTTGGGCGCAGGGGGAAACCCTGAAATCGGAGAAAAGTCTGTTGAGGAAACAAAAGAAGAGCTTTCAAAAAGCCTTGCCGGAGCAGATATGGTTTTTATTACAGCAGGAATGGGTGGAGGCACGGGAACAGGGGCTGCTCCTAAAATCGCAGAAATTTCAAGACAGCTTGGAATTTTAACGGTTGGGGTAGTGACAAAGCCTTTTAATTTTGAAGGCAAAAAGAGAATGACAAATGCTGAAAAAGGTGTTATGGAGCTTAGAAAAGCCGTTGACACCCTTGTCATTATACCAAACCAAAGACTTTTAAGTATTATTGACAAAAAGACATCTATGATTGAATCTTTTAGAAAAGCAGACGAAATTCTTCGTCAGGGTGTTCAAGGCATTTCAGACCTTATTTCAAAGCCCGGCGTTATTAACCTTGACTTTGCCGATGTTAAAACCGTTATGGCAAACAAGGGCATTGCTCACATGGGAATTGGACGGGGAAGCGGTGAAAACAAGGCTGAGGATGCTGCAAAAGCGGCTATACAGTCACCTTTGCTTGAAACAAAAATTGATGGAGCAAAAAGTGTTCTTATTAATTTCAGCGGCGACGAAAGTCTTGGGTTGCTTGAAGCAGATGAGGCGGCAAACCTTATCAGAGAAAATATTGATCCGGATGCGGAAATTATTTTCGGAACAACAATTAATGAAGAGCTTAAAGATGAGGTTATTGTTACTGTTATTGCAACAGGTTTTGACAGCAACGTTAAAGGACTTCCTCCAACAGGGCTTCAAGATTTATTTCAAAACAAAGCTCATAACCCAGAGGCTCATCCTTATGCTGAGCAGCAGGTTGCTCAAGAGCAGTCAGACAATAAGGATGATGACCTTAAGTCTTTTGATTTTGGAAAATTTGATGAAAATGATGAAATACAAATACCAAGCTTTATTAAAAACAGGAAACTATTTTAGTTTTTAGACTCTACATATAATAAAATGTATATACTTATGTAAGCTTTAAGGTTAGGATAAACCTTAGGCTTAATTAAGATTGCTTGCTTTTCAAAGCAAAGTGCTGACAGAAAGCTTAAAGGCTTTGGTGTTATTTGTATTTTTGACAGAAATATTTAAAAATTTGATTTTATCTGCATTTTAAGACGGCTAATTTAAGCCGTCTTTTTTTGTGCAAATAATTATTTGTTCAAATAATCATTTGTGTAACAATAAAATGACGAAATTTAGAAAAAGTTTCTTGATGTTTTTCAGTTTTATTTACAAAATATGTCCACAGCTTTTTTTATAATGAAGGAAACGTTGATTTATAGTGTTTTAAAAATAACATAATATTGATGTTTCTTTAATTGGCGGTGAGAAAGTGAAAATCTATATAGATGTTATTTTTGCAGTCAATCTTATTATGGATTCTCTTGTTCTTTGGTCTGTGTCAGTTTTTGACAGAAGACGAGTAAAGTTTAAGGAAATTATAAAAGGCGCATCAGCCGGAAGTTTAATGTATTGTGCTTTATTTTTTATGCCGTTTGGGGGAAGGTTGATAAATTTTCTTTATGGAGTTTTAATGCTTATGATTTCCTCAGCAATTACTTTTAAAATTAAAAGTATAAAAACACTGGTTAGAATTACAATGCTTTCTTTTATTGCAGCAGTTATTTTAGGCGGTACATTTATAAGCTTTTATTATTTAACAAATATAGGATATATCTCTATTTTATCCATAAATTCAATCAGTATTTCAACATTGATTTTTTTGACGGCATTTTTTTATTTTATAATAAAGCTTAGCGGTGGAATATTCTTGAACTTGGCTTCAAAAAGAGATGACTATTGCAGAATTAAATGTTTTTTCAATAATAAAGAAACAGAAGTTTTTGCATTAAAAGATACAGGAAACTTTTTAATTGATGATGAAGAGGGTAATAAGATTATTATAAGCGAGTTTTCAGCTATCAGAACATTGTTTTCTCCTACAAATCAAATATTGTATCTTCAAAAACTTACAGCGGAAGAAATATTTAAAAAGTTTTGCGTTGATGGAAAAGAAAGAATAAAGCTTATTCCTTTTTCTTCGCTGGGAGAAGAAAAGGGTGTTTTAACTGGGATTAAAATAGATAAAGCAGAAATATATGATAAAAAAACTGTGTCTATGGAAAACGTTTTGCTTGTGATTTATAACGGAAAGATTTCTCAAAATAAAAGCTGTAACGGGATAATAAACCCAATATTAATGGAAAGGTAGGAGAGAGAAATGAAATATTTCAAATATTTATTTTTCAGGCTTAAATATGACATGGAGGAAGTTTATTTAAGACTGATTAAAAAAAGTGAAGAAGAAATTTATTACATAGGCGGTAGTGATGTTTTTCCCTCTCCACTTACTCCTCAAGAAGAGTTAACAATACTTTCAAGGCTTGGCACAGAAGACGAACAAGGGGCAAAGGCAATTTTAATTGAAAGAAACTTAAGGCTTGTTGTATATATAGCAAGAAAGTTTGAAAACACAGGAATAAATGTTGAAGATTTAATATCCATCGGAACAATAGGCCTTATTAAAGCCATAAATACATTTAAAACAGACAAAAATATAAAACTTGCTACGTACGCCTCACGCTGCATTGAAAACGAAATTTTAATGCATTTAAGAAGAAGTGCAAAAATCAAAACAGAGGTTTCCATTGACGAACCGCTTAATGTGGACTGGGAGGGAAACGAGCTTCTTTTAAGTGATATTTTGGGAACGGATAATGACATTATATATAGAAACATCGAAGATGAGGTTGATAAAATGCTTTTAAACAAAGCTCTTGAAAAACTTAATAAACGTGAAGAAAAAATAATTAAGTTAAGATTTGGAATGACGGATAACGGAGAGGAAAAAACTCAAAAAGAAGTTGCCGATCTTTTGGGTATATCCCAAAGTTATATTTCAAGGCTTGAAAAAAGAATAATAGGAAGGCTTAAAAAAGAAATGAATAAAATGGTATAGTTATAAAGAAAAAGTCTAAAATAAATCAGGGCTTAAAAGAATGAAGTTTAAACTACAAACATTCTTATAATAAAAGCCCTGATTTTAATATACTAAAGTTTTATTCCGCACTTTGGGCAATGAATAAAATCGTCATGTATTTCATAACCGCAATTTGGACATGTTTTGTATGTAGTGAAATTTCCGTCAAGAGGTTCAAGGTCGTTATCTGTAATAGGAACAATTTCGCCTGCTTCAATTTTTTTCCCTATTTCCTTATTAAGAAGATAAAGATTTTCACAGCACTCAAAATTAACAATATATTTTTTTGAGAATTTAAAAATAGGTATGAAAAACAAACTAAAACATGAAGCCGAAACTATTATTGTATATTTGCACAGTTTGCCGCATCTTGGGCAAAAACCGCTTAAATCATAGGGCAGTTTTTTTTGTACGGGCATTATTCCGAAAAAGAAAAACATTATACTCCTCCTTTCATAAAAAGATATTAACATGATTTAGAAAAAACAGCAAGTTTATAGTTTTAATGACAAATCAAGCAAATGTGTTTTACATATTTCAATATGCATGGTAAAATAAAGTAGTTAATTATGTGTTTAAAACAAATGCTAAAGGAGAAGTAAGATTATGAGTATAAAACGCCTATATGTAGAAAAGAAAAAGGGCTGCGATGTTGAGGCTCAAAGTCTTTTGTCAGACGTGAAAGAAAATCTTGGGATAAGCGGACTTATTAATTTAAGAATTTTCAATCGCTATGATATTGAGGGAATTTCAGATGAAGATTATAAGGCGGCAAAAACCACAATTTTTTCTGAACCTCCCGTGGACGATGTTTATGAAGAAAAATTGGTGTTTGAAAACGGTGAAAAGGTGTTTGCAATTGAATATCTTCCGGGACAGTATGACCAAAGGGCCGATTCGGCTATGCAATGTATTCAAATAATTTCTCAAAAGGAAAAGCCTATTATTGCCGTTGCTAAAATAATTGCATTGGAGGGCAATATAACAGATGAGGATTTTGAAAAAATTAAGAACTACTGCATAAATCCTGTTGACAGCCGTGAAGCTGTTTTAGAAAAACCCTCAAGCATTATTATGGAAATGGAATATCCTGATGATATTAAAGAATTTCCAGGCTTTATAGAAAAAACAGAAGAAGAAATTATTAAACTTAAAGAAGAATTTGAAACTGCCATGAGTTCAGAAGATTTGCTTTTTTGTCAAAAATATTTCCGTGATGTTGAAAAAAGAAATCCTACAACAACGGAAATTAAGGTTATTGACACATATTGGTCTGATCATTGCAGGCACACAACTTTCAACACAAAAATTGAAAGTGTTGAATTTGAAGAAGGCATTTATAAGCCTCTAATGGAAAAAGCATATGAGCAATATCTTGAAGAAAGAAAAGATGTTTACGGAGAAAGAGAAAAAGACATCTGCCTTATGGATATTGCCGTTTTAGGTATGAAAGCTTTACGAAAAAAAGGTTTGCTTGATAACCTTGATCAGTCTGAGGAGATTAACGCCTGCTCTATTGTTGTTCCTGTTGATGTGGATGGTGTTTTTGAAGATTGGCTTATAATGTTTAAAAATGAAACTCATAACCACCCCACTGAAATTGAACCTTTTGGCGGCGCTGCAACTTGCCTTGGCGGAGCAATTCGTGACCCGCTAAGCGGAAGAAGCTATGTATATCAGGCAATGCGTGTAACTGGAAGCGGAGATCCAAGGGCGAAGGTTGAAGATACAATAGAGGGAAAACTTCCTCAAAGAAAAATTACAACAGAAGCCGCAAGGGGATATAGCTCTTATGGTAACCAAATTGGAATTGCGACAGGCCATGTGTCTGAAATATATGACGAAGGATATATAGCAAAAAGAATGGAAATCGGCGCTGTTATAGGGGCTGCGAAAAAAGAAAATGTTATTCGTGAAGTCCCTGCGGCAGGAGATCTTATTATTCTTGCAGGAGGCAGAACAGGACGTGACGGCTGCGGCGGTGCAACAGGTTCTTCAAAAGTTCACACTTTGGAAAGCATTACATCATGCGGAGCCGAAGTTCAAAAAGGAAACCCGCCCACTGAAAGAAAACTTCAAAGACTTTTTAGAAACCCAAATGTAAGCAAAATGATAAAACGCTGTAATGACTTTGGTGCAGGCGGTGTTTCGGTTGCCATAGGAGAATTGGCAGACGGGCTTACAATTGACCTTGATGTTGTTCCTAAAAAATATGAGGGACTTGACGGAACAGAACTTGCAATTTCTGAAAGCCAGGAAAGAATGGCTGTTGTAATTGATAAAAATGATTTTGAAAAGTTTGTTGCATTTGCTGAAGAAGAAAACCTTGAAGCCACATTGGTTGCAGTTGTTACCGATAACAGAAGGCTTGTTATGAAATGGCGAGGAAAGCCTATTGTTGACATTTCAAGAGATTTTCTTGACACAAGCGGTGTAACACAAAAAGCCGACGTTAAGGTGTTGTCACCTCAAAAAGGCAGTTATTTTGACACTCCGTCTGTATCTGTGGAAGACAGCGAAATTAAAGAGGCATGGCTTGACAATTTAAAAGACTTAAACATTGCAAGTCAAAAAGGTCTTGTGGAACGTTTTGATTCTACAATAGGTGCATCAACGGTTTTAATGCCTTTTGGAGGCATAAATCAGCTTACGCCTACAGAGGTTATGGCTGCAAAGGTGCCTATGCTTGAAGGCGAAACAAACACAGCAACATTGATGAGTTACGGCTATAACCCTAAAATTTCAAAATGGAGTCCTTTCCATGGTGCTGTTTATGCTGTGGTGGAGTCTTTGGCAAAAATTGTTGCGGCAGGCGGAGATTTTTCCAAGGCAAGACTTTCATTTCAGGAATACTTTGAAAAACTTGGTGAAGATGAAACCAAATGGGGTAAACCTTTTTCTGCCCTTGTGGGTGCATTTAAAGCCCAGATGGAGTTTGGAACAGCGGCTATAGGCGGAAAAGACAGCATGAGCGGAACATTTATGGATTTAACTGTGCCGCCCACACTTGTATCTTTTGCTGTAAGCCATACAAATGTTGATAATATTATTTCCCCGGAATTTAAAAACGATGGCAACATGGTTGTTTATCTTCCAGCAAAAAGAGATAAGTATGATATGCCTGACTTTGAGTATATTAAAAAGCTTTTTGTGCTTGTAACATCGCTTATAGAAAAGGGAATATGTATTTCTGCTCATACTGTAAGAAGCGGAGGAATTGCCGAAGCTTTAAGCAAAATGATGTTCGGAAACGGCATAGGAGTAGATTTTGAATGTGACATTAAAAATGAAACTTTGTTTAAACCTGATTATGGCTCATTTATTTTAGAAATTAAAAACACTAAAGTAATTGATTTTATGGGCCTTGATGCTGTAATTTTAGGAAAAACCATTGATAAGGCAGTTATTCAGATAAACGATGTTGAAATAACCATGGAAGAAATGCTTCCCGCGTGGAGTGAAACGTTAGAAAAAGTATTCCCTACAAAGGTTAAAAATCTTCCGTCTGAAAGCCCTGAAATTAAGGCATATGTAAACAATAAGTTTATAAAATCAAGCTTTTCATTTGCAAAACCAAAGGTGTTTATTCCTGTTTTCCCGGGAACTAACTGTGAATATGACTCTGCAAGAGCTTTTGAAAAAGCCGGAGCAGAAGTTAAAACCCTTGTTGTTGCCAATATGAATATACAGCTTCTTGAAAAATCCATTGAAAAAATGGTTGAAGAAATTAAAAGAAGCCAGATTTTAATGCTGCCCGGAGGTTTTAGCGCAGGGGATGAGCCGGATGGCTCAGGGAAATTTATTGCGGCTGTTTTAAGAAACCCTTATGTAAAAGAGGCGGTAACAGAACTTCTTAAAGACCGTGACGGGCTTATGCTTGGAATTTGCAACGGTTTTCAGGCACTTATTAAGCTGGGGCTTGTTCCATACGGAGAAATACGTGATATGGATGTGGAAAGCCCAACCCTTACCTACAATGCCATAGGCAGACACATTAGCTGCCTTACAAACACAAAAGTAACATCAACACTTTCTCCTTGGCTTTGGGAAACAAACGTAGGGGATATACACACAATTCCCGTTTCTCATGGAGAGGGAAGGTTTATAGCTGAAAAAGAAGTTATTGAAGAGCTTATTGCAAGGGGTCAGATTGCAACTCAATATGCGGATAATAAAGGCAGTGCCACATATGATATAACCTTTAACCCTAACGGTTCAATGATGGCTGTAGAGGGAATAACAAGTCCTGACGGGCGAGTGTTTGGTAAAATGGGACATTCTGAAAGAATTGGCAATGGTTTATATAAAAATGTAATTGGGGATAAAGACCAGATGCTTTTTGAGTCAGGAGTAAAGTATTTTAAATAATTAAGGGAGGAAATATAAATGAAGATTACTGCTTTAGTTTTAAGTGCTGTTTCAGTTGCTGTTTCTGCTGCTTTATTGGCATTTTCTATTGTTAATTTGGCATCAAGAGACTACTAAAATATTTTAAATTTTATAATCTAGGAGGGCTTTACAATGATAAGAGTTGGTATTAATGGGTTTGGAAGAATAGGAAGGCTTGTGCTTCGTGCTTCTTTGGAAAAAGAAGGTGTTCAGGTTGTTGCGGTGAATGATCCCTTTGTTGATCCTGAATATATGGTTTATATGATGAAATACGATTCAGCACAAGGCAGATTTAAAGGCGAAGTTTCTGCAAAAGACGGAATGTTAATTGTTAACGGAAAGGAAATCAAGGTTTACTCCTGCATGAACCCTGCCGATATTCCTTGGTCTGAGGCAGGTGCGGAATATATTGTTGAAGCAACAGGTGCTTTTACAACAATGGAAAAAGCAACTTCCCACTTATTGGGAGGAGCAAAGAAAGTTGTTATTTCTGCTCCTTCAAATGACGCTCCTATGTTTGTTATGGGTGTAAACAACGATAAATACACAAGTGATATGACTGTTGTTTCAAATGCTTCATGCACAACAAACTGCCTTGCTCCTTTAACAAAGGTTATAAACGACAAGTTTGGAATTATCGAAGGCCTTATGACAACAGTTCATTCAACAACTGCTACTCAAAAAACAGTTGACGGCCCTTCAATAAAAGACTGGAGAGGCGGACGTGCTGCAGCAGCAAACATTATTCCTTCATCAACAGGCGCTGCAAAGGCAGTTGGAAAGGTTATTCCTGAACTTAACGGAAAACTTACGGGAATGAGTTTCCGTGTGCCAACAATTGACGTTTCTGTTGTTGACCTTACATGCAGACTTAAAACTCCTGCAACATATGAAGAAATTAAGCAGGCTATTAAAGAAGCCAGCGAAGGACCTCTTAAGGGAATTTTAGGATATACAGAAGATGCTGTTGTTTCAAGTGATTTCCTTGGTGATTCAAGAACTTCTATATTTGATGCTGACGCAGGCATTTCACTTAACGATAATTTTGTTAAACTTATTTCATGGTATGATAATGAATGGGGTTACAGCAACAAAGTTGTTGACCTTATAATGTACATGTCAAAGGTTGACAATGCTTAAGGCTATAAAGAATAAACAATTTTAAACATTATATAAGATATTAAAAGCTGCATTTCCGTAATAAATTTTGTGGAAATGTAGCTTTTTTTATTGAAATTTAAAGCATATGATTTCAGTATAAAATTTATTATAAAAAGTGGCAAAAAACAATTGACAAATTAATTAAGTTACTGTAAACTAACTCTAAGATGTTAGCAAATTCTAACTAACAATGATAAAATAATAATACTATTTATTTTTAAGGGGGGCTTTTTATGATACCTTTAACAATGACTCAAATAGGAGAGATTAACGATATAAAAAAAATAACAGGAAAAGATGAAACTCGCCGCCATTTGGCTGAATTGGGTTTTGTTGTAGGCAGCAGTATTTCTGTTGTTTCAGAAATCGGCGGAAATATGATTTTGTCTGTAAAAGGCTCCAGGGTTGGCTTGGATAAATCTATGGCAAATCGTATTATGGTATAGGAGGAGAAACAATGAAAACCTTAAAGGATTTAAAGGTGGGAGAAAATGCAGTGGTTGCAAAGCTGCATGGAGATGGTGCCATAAAAAGAAGAATTATGGACATGGGAATAACAAAAGGTGTTGAAATACATGTAAGAAAGGTTGCGCCTCTTGGTGACCCTATGGAGCTTAATGTAAGAGGGTATGAGCTTTCCATAAGAAAAAATGATGCGGAAATGATTGAAATATTATAAGTGTAAATATTTTAAACTTATGTTAGCAGAAACTAACAAATGGAGGAGAAGGTAATTATTATGGAAATAAAAATAGCGCTTGCAGGAAATCCCAATAGCGGTAAAACAACTATGTTTAATGATTTAACAGGCAGTTCTCAATATGTGGGAAACTGGCCGGGAGTTACAGTTGAAAAAAAAGAAGGATATTTAAAGGGCGATAAAGAAATTATAATACAGGATTTGCCGGGGATATATTCGCTTTCCCCTTATACTCTTGAAGAAGTTGTAACAAGGGAATATCTTGTTAAAGAAAAGCCGGATGTAATTTTAAACATTGTAGACGGAACAAATATTGAAAGAAACTTGTATTTAACAACACAATTAATAGAACTTGGCATTCCTGTTGTTCTTGCCATAAACATGATTGATGCTGTAAGGAAAAATGGCGATGAAATAAATATAGAAAAATTAAGCAAAAGCCTTGGCTGTGAAGTAGTGAAAACTTCTGCTTTAAAAGGTATTGGCACAATAGAGGCGGCAAAAAAAGCAGTGGAAACAGCCAAAAATAAAACTGCTGTAGATGCACCGCATGTTTTTGACGGAAGTGTTGAACATGCAATTGCTCACATTGAAGAATCTATTGAAGATTTAGTAAGCAAAGAAAACCTGAGATGGTTTGCAATTAAGATTTTTGAAAGAGACGAAAAGGTTATGGAAGAGCTGGCGCTTGACAAAGACCTTGCTGAACATATAGAAGAGCATATTCAAGAATGTGAAAATGAGCTTGATGATGATTCTGAAAGCATTATTACAAACCAAAGATATGCCTATATAAATGGAGTAACAGAAAAAAGTGTTAAGAAGAAAAAAAGGAAAAATAACCATTCCACTTCCGACAATATAGACAGAATTGTTACAAACAGAGTTTTAGCTTTGCCTATATTTGCAGTAGTTATGTTTTTGGTTTACTACATATCAGTTACAACAGTTGGTACATTTGTTACAGACTTTACTAACGATGTTTTCTTTGGGGAATGGGTTTTACCTGCAGTCGGCGGATTCCTTGAAACAATGAATGTTGCACCTTGGTTAATCGGCATGATTGTGGATGGTATTATCGGCGGAGTAGGGGCTGTTTTAGGCTTTGTTCCTCAAATGATTATTTTGTTTCTTATGCTTTCCTGCCTTGAAGACTGCGGATATATGACACGAGTTGCGTTTATAATGGACAGAATTTTCCGTAAATTCGGACTTTCGGGAAAAAGCTTTATTCCTATGCTTATAGGTTCTGGTTGTTCTGTTCCCGGAATAATGGCTTCAAGAACAATAGAACAAGAGCATGACAGAAGAATGACAATAATGACAACTTCATTTATACCATGCGGTGCTAAAATGCCTATAATTGCTTTAATAGCAGGAGCACTTTTTGGAGGAGCCTGGTGGGTTGCACCTTTGGCATATTTTATTGGAGTTGCGGCAGTTATTGTTTCAGGAGTTATTTTAAAGAAAACAAAATGGTTTGAAGGAGATCCGGCACCTTTTATTATGGAACTTCCTTCTTATCACATCCCTTCATACAGAAACGTTTTTAGAAGTACAAGCGAGCGTGCTTTAAGCTTTATAAAAAGAGCCGGAACAATAATTTTATTATCCTCTGTTGTGTTATGGTTTTTACAGGGATTCGGCTTTGAAGGCGGAAGCATTATGTATGTAGAAGATAACAATGTAAGCCTTCTTGCAGCCCTTGGCGGCATTGCGGCACCTATATTTGCCCCCCTTGGCTTTGGCACATGGCAGGCAACAGTAGGAACAATAACAGGCTTAATTGCAAAAGAAAATGTTGTTGGCACTTTAGGCGTGCTTTACGGTTTCGCAGAAGTGGCTGAAAGCGGGGAAGAATATTGGATGCTTTTTGCACAGGATTTTACTGCATTATCGGCATTTTCATTTATGCTTTTCAATCTTTTGTGCGCACCTTGTTTTGCTGCCATTGGAGCAATAAGAAGAGAAATGAATAGCGGAAAATGGACTGTTTTTGCTATTACATACCTTTGTGTTTTCGCATATGTAGTTTCCTTTATAGTTTATCAAATTGGATTATTCATAAACGGAACGGGCTTTACATTCTTAACTGCATTGGCTTTTGTAATGCTTGGTGCATTTATTTATCTTCTCTTTAGAAGTAAAAAAGAGAAGGATGCAAAATTAAATATAAGTTTGGAAGGATGATTAATATGATTAATATCTTAATGGAAAACCTTTCAACAATTGTGGTGGGAGGCTTAGTTTTTACATTAATAGTTAAAACCTCATTAAAGATTATAAAAGATAAGAAAAACGGCATTGGCTCTTGCGGGCACAGCTGTAAAAGTTGTCCTTCATCAGGCGGATGCCATACTGAATAATAAAAACATATAAATATGAACGTAGATAAAGTTTGATTTAAACCCCTATGTATATGTTGTTTTAACAAAAGTTTAACGGCATTTATTTTAAACAATACCCCGCACAGCTTTTAAAAAGCCGAGCGGGGTATTGTGATATAAAACTTCTGCCCCTTTTCTAATTACACCGATTTTGGTATTGATTAGAAAAGGGGCAGATTTTTAAATTTTAAATTTATTAATTTTTAGTTCATTGAGTTTGCGGAACCTAAAACTGATATAATTTTATTTTCAATCATTGCTTCAATATCTTTTCTTGCATCCCCCAAATATCCTCTTGGGTCAAAAGCTTCAGGCTTTTCTGCAAGTGATTTTCTGATTGCAGCTGTCATAGCAAGACGAATGTCTGTATCCATATTAATTTTGCAAACAGCCATTGAGCTTGCCTTACGAAGCATCTCAACAGGTATTCCGCTTGCGCCTTTTAAATTGCCACCATATTGATTGCAGGTTGCAACAGCGTTTTGGTCAACACTTGAAGCCCCGTGAAGAACAATTGGAAAGTTATGTATTCCTTCTGCTTCAAGCTTTGATGTTATTGTTTCAAGCCTATTAAAATCAAGCTTTGCCTCGCCTTTAAATTTATAAGCGCCATGGCTTGTTCCTATTGCAATTGCAAGAGAATCTACACCTGTGCGTTTAACAAAATCAACTGCTTGATCAGGGTCTGTGTAGGTTGCGTTTTCTGCAGAAACATTTACTTCATCTTCAACTCCTGCAAGTTTTCCAAGTTCGGCCTCAACAACAACGCCCTTAGAATGAGCATATTCAACGATTTCCTTTGTTTTTGCAACGTTCTCTTCATATTCATAATGGGAACCGTCAAACATAACTGATGTAAAGCCGATATCAATGCATTCTTTGCATATTTCAAAGTCTGCACCATGGTCTAAGTGAAGGGCAATGTCAAGTCCGCTTTCTTCCACTGCTGCTTTAACAATAGCCATTAAATATGCGGGACGCATATATTTGAATGCACTTTTAGAAACCTGGAGAATAACCTGTGAATTTTGTTTTTTGCATGCATCAACTATTGCCTGCACAATCTCCATGTTATTAATATTAAATGCACCGATTGAATACTTTCCAAGAAAAGCTTTTTCAAACATTTCTTTTGTTGTAACCAAAGCCATACTAATACCACCTTTCGGATGAAAAAAATATACTTATTTACAATTATACCCCTTTCAACCTTTTAATACAAGGAATTTAATTTAAGAGAAAGTGTTTTAATTTGCTTTTTTTTATGTTATAATGGCATCAGATGAGAAGTTTTAAAGGCTTTGAAGCCATAAAAAGACATTTGAGGAAATAAGAAAGGGTCTTGATTTGGTATATTTAGCGATAATAATTTTAATACTAATTTTAGATTTATACACAAAAAGTGTTGCGGTTAAAAACCTTGAGGTTGAAGAAAAAAGGAAGGCTCCTTTTAAAAATACCTTTTGGTGGCACAGAAAAAACTATGGTGTTGCCTACAGCCAATTCAGCAAGTTTCCAAATGCAGTTAAGCTTGTGACAAGTGTTTTAACATTAATGGGATATTTATTTCTTTTTATTTTGCTGCGGTTTAAAGGGCTGCGAACTTTAAAGATTGGTCTTTCAATGGCACTTGGCGGAGCAAGCGGTAATTTAATTGATCGTGTCAGGAATAATTGCGTTACAGACTTTATATATATAAGGTGTGAGAACGCACCCATTTTTAACCTGGCCGATGTGTTTATTGTTATCGGTTCTTTGGCGGCAGCTATTGCAGCCTTAAAAATTAAAGATTGAGTATTCTCCTGAGATGTTCGATAACCTGTTTATTTGAACCTACATCATAATCATGGGAACCCTATACACAAAGATATGTCAGGCCTCAAGCTAATTCCCTTTGGGCAGAGGAAGACAAAATCAACAGTTGCGGGTACCCCCCTAGCCAAGGCTAGGTGTCAAATGGCGGGAACGGCATCTTGGGATATTACATAGACTTTATGGGTGAGATATTTTTTATCTTGCCCTTATTTTATTTCACAAATTGGAGGGAATTATGAAAAAACAAATTATTATTGTTTTTACGGCTGTAATGCTGGCTTTAAGCGGCTGCACAAAGAAAGAAAATCAAACCCCCAAGGGAAACATTATTACAGAAGGAAAAAATGAAACTCAAACACCTAAGCCTGGTGAAAACATTCCTATTTCAAGGGCTTTAGCGGCAAAAATGCTGGCTCTTGCTTTTAGCACGACGGAAGAAATAGCAAACATGGATAACGAAATAGATTTTTTGGATATTGATAATAATGCATGGTACTATCCTTACATAAACAGAGTTTGTTTTCTTGGGCTTATGAGAGGAACGGACAAAGGGTTTTTGCCCGACGAGCCTCTTAGTTTAAGACAGGTTCAAATTATACTTGAGGATATTTCTAATAAGAAAGTCGAAGCCAATAAATCCAATTTAGATAAAGCCGTTTCATTAAGTCTTTGGACAGAGCTATTTTATGAGGCAATTAAGGAAAAAACTGAAGAGTTGGGAATTAAAGTTAAAGAAACATCAATCTTTGCCACGGCAGAGCAAGGAAACATGCCATCGTGGAGTGTATCCACAGAAAAGGGAGTTTTAAAATGCAATGGATATGCCATAGATGCATACGTGGATAAAACCGTAAAGGCTTTGATAAAAGAAAATGAGATTATGGGAATACTTTCTATTGAAAAGGATTACGGACAATTTAAAAATGTATATATTAAAAATAATGATAATAAAAGTATAGAGATTTTTTACGAAGGGGGAAACCGAACATTTAATTACGCAAATACAGTTGATATGCCCATAGCTGATGTTGAAATAAAAAACGGAGAAATTATAAATATACTGCCAACTGAAACAAGTTTTAGAGATACAGTTAAGCTGATTGATAATAAAAAAGTTTCTTTGGAAGAAAAGGGCGAATTAAAATTAAGTGAAGATTTTAAAGTTTATGATGTAAATGACGAAGTGGTTTTTAAAGAAAAGTCTGCATTAATCTGCGGAACAAACATAGGCAAGCTTTACATAAAGGATAATGTTGTGTGTGCCGCTGTTATAGACCAAAATGCAGCTTTAAAAGACTTAAGGGTGGTTATAGGAACAACAGGATTTTCAGGATATGTTCATAAAAATGCAGATATTACAAGTACTGGTTTGCTTTCAGTTAAATCGGGAGAAGATTTGACAGAAGTAAAAAAAATAAATCTCCCTCAGGATGATAAAAAATATTTTGGGGAAAACAGCAGAATTTATGTATATGCCCAAAAAGAAAAATCAATAGAAATTTCTTCAATAGAAAGAAACTGGCAGGGGCTATATCCGCAATATAGTGGTGTTATCGAGATAGAAAAAAGAGAAGACGGATATGTGATTGTAAATGAAATTGACATGGAAACATACCTTGCCGCAGTTGTGCCAAGTGAAATGCCTTCATCCTATGGTTTAGAGGCATCAAAGGTGCAGGCAATCTGTGCAAGAAGTTATGCTTACAATCAATTTTTTACTAATAAATTTTATGAATACGGTGCTAATATTGATGATTCTGTTATGAGTCAGGTATATAACAACATTCCTGCCAATGACATTTCAAAAAAAGCAGTAAAAGAAACAGAGGGAATGTATTTACAGCATAATGATGAAGTAATAAGTGCAAACTTTTTCTCCACTTCCTGCGGCTCTTTTGCAAACAGCGGAGAAGTTTGGTCAAAGGGCAATATGTTTCCATCTGAAAGCAAGGAATATTTAAAGGCGCATAATGAAACCAATGAAAATTTAAGTGATGAGGAAAGTATGCGTAATTTCATTTTTTCTGATAATACAGGCTATGATGGATGGAGTGAATGGAGCAGATGGGAAGTTACAATGAATCAAAACCAGCTTATGTATACAATAGAAAACAATCTTCAAAAAGCATATTTATCAAGCCCAAACCTTGTTAAAACACTTCAGGATAATTATGAGTTTAAAAGCCGACCTATAGAACCTTTGGGAAAAATTATAGATATAAAGGTCCTGAAAAGAGGGGCAGGAGGAAACATAATGGGGCTTAAAATAGAGGGGGACAAGAACACAATTCTTTTAAGAACAGAATATATAATCAGAACTGTTCTTCGCCCTGTGGGAGAAAACGAGCCTGTGGAAACAACCCTTAAAAACGGAAGAAAAATAAACAATTATTCTCTTATGCCAAGTGCGTATTTTATCATGGAAACAGAAAGTGATGAAGAAGGCTTTATAAAACAGATAACCTTTATTGGCGGAGGAAACGGGCATGGTGTGGGAATGAGCCAAAACGGAGTTAAAAAAATGGCGGAAGAAGGCAAAACATATAAAGAGATTTTAAGTTACTATTATAAAGGAACGGAAGTAATTGCTAAAAACACAAGCAAATGATAAAATATACAAAAGAATTGACAGAAGGTGTTGAAAATTGTTATCTAAAATTATAAGCAGTGCCGTTATTGGCGTTGATGGATATATTGTTGAGGTTGAAGTGGATATAAGCAGCGGCTTGCCCTCAATTGACTTAGTTGGACTTCCAGATTCGGCTGTCAAAGAATCAAAGGAAAGGGTAAGAACAGCCATTAAAAACAGCGGATTTCAATTTCCTGTTAAAAGAATAACTGTTAATCTTGCTCCTGCCGATACAAAAAAAGAGGGTGCATCTTTTGATTTGCCCATAGCAATAGGAATTTTACAGAGCTGTGAAATTATAGACGAAAAAGCAACGAAAGACATTCTTTTCACAGGAGAGCTTTCCCTTGACGGCTCCATAAGAAGTGTCAGCGGTGTTTTGCCCATGGTTTACAGTGCCTTTAAAAGCGGAATTAAAAAGTTTATTGTTCCTTATCAAAATGCTAAAGAGGCATCTCTTGTTGAAGGTGCAGAAGTTTATGCTGTTAAAAACTTAAAAGAACTGTGTGAGCATTTAAATTCAAGTAAAAAAGTGGATACATTTAATTTTAATGCAAGAGATTTATTTAACGGAAACTATGACGATGAGGTTTTAGATTTTGCCCATGTAAAAGGTCAGGAAAACGTAAAAAGGGCAATGGAAATAGCCGCCGCAGGATATCACAATATACTTCTTGTGGGGCCTCCGGGGTCAGGCAAAACAATGCTTGCCAAAAGAATGCCGTCAATAATGCCAAGGCTTACATTTGATGAATGTTTAGAGATTACAAAGATATACAGTGTGGCTGGGCTTCTTTCCGACAAAGAAACTCTTATAAACAAAAGACCTTTTCGTTCGCCTCATCACACAATTTCAGCCTCTGCCCTTACAGGAGGGGGAAGAATACCTAAGCCCGGAGAAATTTCTCTTGCAAACAAAGGTGCGCTTTTTCTTGATGAATTTCCTGAGTTTGCAAGAAATGCCCTTGAAATTATGCGTCAGCCCCTTGAAGACGGGGAAGTGACAATTTCAAGAGTGAACGGCACAGTTACATATCCCTCTGATTTTATGCTTATAGCGGCTATGAATCCATGCCCTTGCGGCTATCTTGGAGATGGTGACAGATGCCGCTGCACTACCAATGAAATTGTTAAGTATTCAAGCAAAATTTCAGGCCCTCTTCTTGATAGAATCGATATACAGGTGGAGGCTGCGTCAATAAAGTACGATGATTTAAGCAACAACAAAGAACAGGAAGGTTCTTATGAAATTAGAAACCGAGTTGAAAAGGCTCATGAAATTCAGCTTGAAAGATATAAGAATGACAGCATACATTTTAACAGCCAGCTTACAGCACCTCTTATTGAAAAATACTGTATACTTGGAGATAACGAAAAGGCACTTCTTAAAAACGCTTTTGAGAGAATGAATTTAAGTGCAAGGGGATACCATAAAATTTTAAAGACTGCCAGAACTGTTGCAGATTTAGACGGAAGTGAAAAAGTAACTATTAAGCACTTGGCGGAGGTAATTCAATACAGAAGTCTTGACAGAAAATATTTTATGTAATAAAAAATGCCGCAAAGCATACTCTTTTTAAAAAGGAGGTGCTTTTGTGGCTGATTTTATTTTATATCTAACAGGAATTATAAAAGCTTTTGGTTATCTGGGGATTTTTATTGCTACTGCTTTTGAATATGCCTGCTTTCCCGTTTCAAGTGAAATTCTTCTTCCTTTTATAGGATATTCGGTTTTTTTAGGACGGATGTCATATCTTGCCGCAGTTTTTTCAAGCACTTTAGGTGCTTTTTTTGGATGCAGTTTTTGTTATGGTCTTGGCAGGTTCGGGGTTAGATTTATAGAAGGGAAAGTTTATGATAAGTTTCCTTCTTTAAAAGAGGGAATAAAAAAAGCCGAGGGCTATTTTAATAAAATAGGTCGGCAATCTGTGTTTTTTGGAAGGCTTATGCCTATAGTCAGAACTTATATTTCTTTTCCCGCAGGAATGGCAAAAATGAAATATTCAACATTTCTTTTTTTCTCAATTCTTGGGGCATTTGTTTGGAACATTATTCTTATTGGGCTTGGATATTTAATGGGTGAACACTGGAAAGAAATTTCCGTATTTTTTTCTCAAAATAAAACTTTAATTACACTAATTGTCTTGATATTGTTTCTGGTTTTATATTTGGTTAAGAAAAAACATAATTAAATGTCGTAATTTATAAAAGGTCAAAATTCAAGTTCGCTTTTAATATAAATTTCTAATTAGTTTTCAGAATTAAATTTATAAATAACTTTTTGTGAGAAAGTAATAAATTCTGCCATTGCCTGTGTTACATATTTATTTTTTTTATGAGCAAAAACTATGTTTCTTTTGGTTAAATCACTTTTAATTTTATAAAAAACTACATCAGTTTTTGAATATCCATATATTATAACTTTGTCTGTAACAAAAGAAATTCCCATGCCCATACAAGAAATATTATAACTTGTCATAAGCTGGTCAAGATACATAACAACCTTTGGTGCAAAGCCTGCCTCTCTGCAAAGCGCCAATGCTCTTTCGCCCATATCATTTCCGTCTTTTAAAAATAAGAAGTTTTCGTTTCTGAAATTTTGTAATGAAACAGCAGGGAAGTCTTGTTTTAAATGTTTTTTATTTTTTATGTCAGCGGCACTTAGTTGATACTCCTTTAAAATCGTGTTCACTTCGTAATCTTTAGGAACGGCCAAAATTACATTTTCTTTTAAAACAGGATAGCATGAATATATTTTGCTGTTAAAATCAAAGCTGTCCATAACAAGGTCAATTTCTTCACCTAAAAGCTCTTTATGAAGCCTTGAAGAATGAGCTTCTATTAAATCAATTTCTATTGCAGGGTGTTTTTTTGAAAACTTTGAAATGGCATGGGGAAGAATGTATGAAGCGAAGAAGTTTGAACCTCCGATTTTTAAATGCCCTGCATTTAAGGTTGCCATATCGTTTAGCCTGCATTCAAGATTATGCTGTATGCTTAAAATCTCTTCAACGGCTTCAATATAAACTTTCCCTGATTCTGTTAAAGTAAGAGGTGACATGCTTCTGTTAAAAAAAACAGTTCCTGCTTCTTTTTCCGCTTTTTTAATTGCTGTGCTTAGAGCAGGCTGAGAAATTCCAAGCTTATTTGCCGCCTTGGAAAAATTCTTTTCTTTATATACCTCGTATACATAGTGCATGTTTTGAAGCATGGCTCTACTCCTTAATTTAAAAGTTTTCTTCGTTTTTAACAGTTATTCCGTTGTCAGATAAAAGCTGTGCCGTTATTCCGTTTCCGTTTATAAGAGTTTTATTAAAATTGCCGTCATATATTTTTCCGTAACCGCAAGAGGGGCTGTTACTTTTTAAAATGGCAAGGTTTATGTTGTTTATTTTGGCCAATCTCAAAACTATATTGGCACCTTTTTTAAAGCTGTCTGTATAGATATTCCCCTCTTTGTCAACAACTTCATTGTTTCTAATTTCAACAGGCGGTCTTGGCGTTGGCCTGCCGCCTAACTGCTCAGGACATATGGCAATAAGTGTATGTTTGCCTAAAAGCTGATTTATTTTAGGATATTCCTTAACACTGCAATCATATCTGCATTCAAGCCCTAAAAGACAAGCACTTATTAATATGTTCATGTTATTCCAACTCACTTTCAATGTTCAATGCATCAACAAGAACAATATTTTTATTTCTTTCGGCAAAGGTGTTTAATGTATACTGGTTTGCAAAAAGAAAAAGCGGACGCATAAAGCGATCATAAATAAGCATAACCCTGGAATTTTCATATTGCTTTAAGCTTTTCACATCATTTGTTTTAACCCATCTAACCACATTAAAATCAAGAGAATCCATTTTGATTTCACAATTGTATTCATTTCTAAGCCTATAGTCAAAAACTTCAAGCTGAAGAACACCTACAGCACCTAAAACAACTTCGTTATATTCGTTTGTATAAACTTGTATTGCCCCTTCTTGAGCAAGCTGTTGAACACCTTTTTGAAATTGTTTAGCTTTCAAAGAGTTAATGGGGCGAACCCTTGAAAACAATTCAGCAGGGAATGTTGGCAGAGGTTCAAAAAAGAGTTTGTTTTTGCTTGTTGTTATTGTATCTCCAATTTGGTATGTTCCGGAGTCGTAGATGCCTATAATATCTCCTGCAATGGCGGTATCAACTGTTTCACGTTCGTTTGCCATAAGCATTGTGCTTTGGCTTAGTTTTATTTGTTTTCCTGTTCTGGAAAGGGTTACACTCATGCCCCTTTCAAATTTTCCCGAACAAATTCTCATAAAGGCAAGCCTGTCACGGTGTGCAGGGTTCATATTGGCTTGGATTTTAAATATAAAACCACTGAAAAAGTCATCTGTTGGCGAAACTTCCCCTGTTGTTGTTTTCCTTATGCCCGGGGAAGGGGACATTTCAAGAAAGTGGTTAAGAAATGGTGTAACGCCAAAATCTGCAAGGGCAGAACCGAAAAATACAGGGGAAAGCTTTCCTTTAAGAATTAAATTCATGTCAAATTCATTCCCGGCACCTTCAATAAGTTCGATTTCGTTTCTTAAAGTTTCAAGATTTGTTGATGAAATAAAGTTGTCCAATTCATCTCCGAAAATTCCTTTTTCACCAAGTTCAACTTCCATATCCGTTTTATATAAATATACTTTATTTAAAAGCCTGTCATAAACCCCCTCAAAGGTAAGACCGCTTCCTATTGGCCATGTTGCACTTACAGAAGGAAGGCCTAATGCGTTTTCCAAATCTTCAAGAATTTCAAGAGGGTCTTTGGCCTGTCGGTCTAATTTATTAATAAATGTAAAGATGGGAATGCCTCTCATACTGCAAACCTTAAAAAGTTTTTTTGTCTGAACCTCAACTCCCTTTGCCGCATCTATAACCATAACTGCACTGTCAACAGAGGTGAGTATACGGTAGGTGTCTTCGCCAAAGTCATTATGTCCCGGTGTGTCCATTATTGAAACTATTTTATCGTTATATTCAAACTGCATTACAGACGAGGTTACTGAAATTCCTCTTTGTTTTTCTATATCCATCCAGTCTGAGGTTGCAAATTTTGAGTTTCTTCTTGCTTTTACGGTTCCTGCTTCACGAATGGCACCGCCGTGAAGAAGCAGTTTTTCAGTTAAAGTGGTTTTTCCTGCGTCGGGGTGTGAAATAATTCCAAATATTCTTCGTTTCATTATTTCTTTTTCTATATTTGCTGCTGACATAAGTACTTCCTCTCTGTGTATAAATAAAATTTATAATTTTTAATCAAACATTATTATATGCACAAGAAAGAAAAAAAGCAAGAATTGGAGAAAAATATAATAATTTATTGAAATTATATTAAGATGTTATTTAAAAGTAAATGTTATAAAACAACCCACGCAAAGATATGACAACAATCTTGCGTGGGCTTAATTTTTTAAACTAACTTTATTTGATGGAAGGACTTTCTTCCTTTTTGAAGCATTATCTTTCCGTCTTTAAAATCTTCTTTTTTAACAACAACATCAAAGCTTTCTATTTTTTCATCATTCATTTTAAGCCCGCCTTGCTGAATAAGGCGTCTGCCCTCAGCCCTTGAAGAACAAAGCCCTGAAAGTGTTAAAAGTGTAAGAATATCCATATCATCTTTGAGTTCATTTTCTTTAATTTCTGTTTCAGGAATTGAGCCGCCTTCCGCTCCGCCTGAAAAAAGTGCCTTTGCCGCTTTTTGTGCTTTTTCTGCCTCTTCTTCGTTGTGCACAATTTTTGTAAGCTCAAAAGCAAGAACTTCTTTAGCTTTATTAATTTCGCTTCCCTCAAGGCTTCCTAAACGGTTAACTTCCTCCATTGGCAGGAAGGTAAGAAGAGCAAGGCATTTTTTAACGTCTTTATCGTCAACATTTCTCCAGTACTGGTAAAACTCATAAGGTGTGGTTTTTTCAGGGTCAAGCCAAACTGTTCCTTTTTCTGTTTTACCCATTTTGTTGCCCTCGCTGTTTGTTAAAAGCTTAAAGGTCATGCCAAAGGCTGGTTTTCCCTCTTTTCTTCTTATAAGGTCAACACCTGAAATAATGTTACTCCATTGGTCGTTTCCGCCTAACTGCATAACACAGTTATATTTTTTATTAAGCTCTAAAAAGTCATTTGCCTGCATAAGCATATAGTTAAATTCCAGAAAGGATAAGCCTTTTTCCATTCTTGTTTTAAAACATTCGGCTGCAAGCATACGATTAACTGAAAAATGTACGCCGATTTCACGAAGAAAATCAATATAATTAAGGTTTCTAATCCAATCTGCATTATCAACAATAATTGCTTTATCATCAGAAAAATCAATAAAATGTGAAAGCTGTTTTTTAAAGCAGCTAACATTATAGTCAATTATTTCTGTTGTCATCATCTTTCTCATATCGGCTTTTCCCGTAGGGTCGCCTATCATTCCCGTTCCGCCGCCCATAAGGCAAATAGGTCTGTGGCCTGCTTTTTGCATATGCGCCATCGCCATAACAGTTAAAAAATGTCCAACGTGAAGGCTGTCTGCAGTGGGGTCAAAACCTATATAAAATGTAACTTTTTCCTTTTCAAAAAGTTCTTTAATTTCAGCTTCATGTGTCATTTGTTCAATAAAGCCTCTTTCTTCTAAAACCTTAAATACATTTTCCATTTTTAAACTCTCCTTTTATTATTTTAAATACAAAAAAAGGGCTCTTTCATCCTTGTTAAAGGACGAGAGAACCCGTGGTACCACCTTAGTTTACACAAAAAAAATGTGCCTTGTTTTGCTTTAACGGGCGACCGTCGGCGTTTTACTGCCAAAAGCTATGAGCGGTAAATATTTTTATGGTTCTGTAAATCTTTCACCAGCCGATTTACTCTCTGAATTTGTAACCCACAAAAATTCAACAAATTGTCAACTCAATCATTGCTTAATATTCATATCCGACATATTAACATTGTGATTAGTTTATGTCAAGACTTTTATTTTTTTGCCGAAGAAGAAATTTTTATAATAACTTCAACAGCTTTTTCCATACTTTCTATGGGAATAAATTCGTAAATGCCATGGAAATTATGACCGCCTGTAAAAATGTTAGGGCAGGGAAGTCCCATAAATGAAAGCCTTGCTCCGTCTGTGCCGCCACGAATTGGTTTAATTGTTGGTGTGATATTACAGTTATGCATTGCTTTTTTTGCTATTTCAACAACGTGCATATTTTTTTCGATTTCTTCACGCATATTATAATATTCGTCATAAATGTCATATTTGATTATATTGTTATATTTTAAATTTAGTTTAGCAATTTTATCTTTTAAAGTGATTTTTCTGTTTTCAAAAGAGTGCTTATCAAAATCTCTGATTATATAAGACATGCTGCATTGTGTGGCATTTCCCGAAAGGCTTATTAAATGAAAAAAGCCTTCATAATTTTTTGTTGTTGCGGGAGTTTCGTTTTCAGGAAGCATTGATGCAAGCTCTGTGCCTATAAGCACTGCATTTTTCATAAGTCCTTTTGCTGTTCCCGGATGAACATTTACTCCTGTTATTTCAATTTTTGCCCTTGCGGCATTAAAATTTTCATATTCCAGCTCTCCTATTTCGCCGCCGTCTATTGTATAAGCAAAGTCACAGTTAAAATCCTTAACATTGAAAAGGTCTGCACCTCTGCCGATTTCTTCATCTGGGGTAAAGCCTATTTTTATATCTCCGTGGGGTATTTCTTTATGATTTATCAAATATTCCATTGCAGTTATAATTTCGGCAATTCCTGCTTTATTGTCAGCACCAAGAAGTGTTGTGCCGTCAGAGGTAATAATTCTTTGGCCTGTATATTTTAAAAGCTTTGTGAAGTCTTTTGAAGATAGAGAAGGGCCTTTTCTCTCTATTATGCCTCCGTCGTAGTTTTCGATTATTAAAGCATTGACGTTTTCTCCGCTTTCATCAGGGCTTGTATCCATATGGGCAATAAAGCCTATATCAAAAAATCCTTCTGCATTTTTAGGCAACAGTGCCGTAACATATCCGTTGTTATCTATTTTACAATCCTTAAGACCAATTTCCTTTAATTCACTGACAAGATATTTTCCAAATTCAAGCTGTGAAAGTGTGCTTGGACATGTTTTGGAATTTTCATCTGATTTTGTGTTAAAATTTGTGTATTCAATAAAACGTTCTTCAACCTTTTTCATTGTTTGCAGCTCCTTTTGTTTTATAGCTTTAAATAAACTGAATTTTTAGTTATTTTTATATAAACCTTTATTTTATTATAGCCGAAAAAACAATGTTTTTCACCTGATTTTGTTTTAATGCTTTATGTATATAAGAATTAAAAGCAATGGACATAGATACAACCCCCTTGAATTTATCTAAAGTTATGGAAGTTTTTTTGTTTTTACATAAGTATTTATCTAAAAACATTAGTTATTTCCTAAAATTGCGGTAAATATTCTTTATTTTAACATTTTAGCTAAATTTTATATATAGGTTTTTTGTCTTTTTTGTAGTAAAATGTTCTTAGATAAAAGGGGGGAGAGGTATGATAAAGACAGAAGTGAAAATGTGTCAGACAGAGATTGTTTCAGAAGTTATTTGCAATGTCTGCGGTAAAAAAATGGAAAAAGACAAACATGGTTACATTGAAGACTTTATACATGTGGAAAAGCAATGGGGATATACCTCTGACAATGACGGAGAAACGGAAACTGCGGATATTTGCGAAAGCTGCTGGAATAAATTTAAGGAAACTTTTAAAATTAAATAGATAAACAAAATTATGTTAAGCCTTTTAAATGCAGATTGTTTTTGCTTTTAAAAGGTTTTTGTTTTTATGGAAATTTCTCTTTACTTTAATGCTGTGAAATGTTAAAATAAATGTAATATAAATTGTGAAAAGGTGATAAAAGTGAATCAGAAAATTAAAAGTGAGTTTGCGGATAAACTTTTTGAGTATATCTTAAGTATGGAAACCGTTGATGAATGTTATCAGCTTTTTGAAGACCTTTGCACTGTACATGAAATTAATGCCATTGCCCAAAGAATGGCTGTTGCCGAAATGCTTGACAGAAAATGTACTTATATTGAAATTGCTGAAAAAACAGGAGCTTCAACGGCAACAATAAGCCGTGTTAACCGTTCTCTTGTTTACGGCATTGACGGATATAAACTGGCTCTTGACAGAATGAAAGCAAAAAACAGCCAACAGTCATAGCCAAGTAGGCAGGTATTATTCAGTAAGTTTTTGGGAAGTTTTAGCCTTGGAGAATTTAAAAATTATTTTAAATTTTCTTAAATTTATCAGCTGAAACTTCCTTTTTGTTGTATATAAAAAGTGTTTGAAATAAAGGAGAATTGTTTATGATAGGCTATAACGAGTTAAACCCAATGCAAAAAAAAGCTGTCGATAAAACAGAGGGGCCTGTGCTTATTCTTGCAGGGGCAGGCAGCGGTAAAACAGGCGCACTTACTGTAAGAATTGCAAATATTATTGAAAAAGGTGTTAAACCTTGGAACATTCTTGCAATTACTTTTACAAATAAAGCAGCTAAAGAAATGCGTGAAAGGGTAACAAATCTTATAGGCAAAACTGCCGATGATATTTGGATAAGCACCTTTCACTCTTCTTGTGTAAGAATTTTAAGGCGTGATATTGGAAAGCTGGATTTTGACAGCACTTTTTCCATATATGATACAAAAGACCAAGAAAAGGCAATGAAGGATGTTTTTGCTTATCTTAACTTTAGCATTCAAGATAAAAACTTCCCGCTTAAAGGTGTGTTGTCGGAAATCAGCCGTGCCAAGGAGGAACTTATTTCCCCGTCACAGTATACTCAAGAAGCAGGTCAAGACTACAGAAAAATGAAAATTGCATCTTGCTACAGGGAATATCAAAAAAGGCTTAAAAGAAGCAATGCCCTTGATTTTGACGATATTATTTACTATACGGTTTTACTTTTTCAGCTTAACCCTGACGTTTTAGAATATTATCAGGAAAAGTTTAAATACATACTTGTTGATGAATATCAAGATACAAACACAAGCCAGTATATGCTTGTTAAAATGCTTGCCAAAAAGTATGAAAACTTATGCGTTGTGGGTGATGACGACCAAAGTATTTATGGCTGGAGAGGTGCAAACATAAGAAATATCCTTGATTTTGAAAAAGATTTTCCAAATGCTGAGGTTATAAAGCTTGAGCAGAATTATAGATCTACAAAGACAATTCTTAAAGCTGCAAATGCTGTAATTGGCAATAATGCAGAAAGAAAAGTAAAATCCCTTTGGACGGAAAATGACACAGGAAGTATAATACATCTTCATAAGGCGGATAATGAACGTGAAGAGGGAAGATATATAGCGGAAAAAATTGAAACTCTAATTGAAAGAGGGCAGGAATATAAAGATTTTGCAATACTTTACAGAACAAATGCACAAAGCCGTGCCCTTGAGGAGCAGCTTATAAGAAAATCCATTCCCTACAGGCTTTATGGCGGAACACGATTTTATGACAGAATGGAAATTTTGGATATTTTAGCATATCTTAAACTTATGGCAAACCCCGCCGATGACATAGCTTTTAAAAGAATAGTTAATGTGCCAAAAAGAGGAATCGGAAATGCCTCAATTGACAAGCTTTCTTATTTTGCAAATGAGAAAAATATAAGTATATATGAAAGCTCTTCACGCATTAATGAAGTTGAGGCAATAGGTGCAAGAGGCAAAAAATTTGAAGAATTTTATGAGCTTATAGAGGCTTTAAAAGATGAAAAAAATGTTCTGGAAATTCCTCAAGTTATTGAAAC
Source organism: Lachnospiraceae bacterium (assembly GCA_040772665.1). GTDB lineage: Bacteria > Bacillota > Clostridia > Lachnospirales > Anaerotignaceae > JAXGXT01. Next base: position 360,264 of record JAXGXT010000002.1, read on the forward strand.
TGTGGCCAAAAAAAGCGGTTATTACGATATGCTTGATATTGAAGGAACAGAAGAGGCTCAAACAAGAAAAGAAAATATTGAAGAATTTATTTCAAAGGCAGCCGAATATGCAAGGCTTAACGAGGAAGCAACATTTGAGGGCTTTTTAGAAGAGGTTGCTCTTGTTGCCGATATTGATGATTATAAAGAAAGCGAAAATGCAGTTGTTCTTATGACACTTCATTCAGCTAAGGGATTGGAGTTTCCTTATGTGTTTATAAGCGGTCTTGAGGAGGGCATGTTTCCAAGTTACAGAAGCATAGCAAGCGGCAGCGAAAAAGACATTCAGGAAGAGAGAAGACTTTGCTATGTGGGAATAACAAGGGCAAGGCAAGAGTTGTTTTTAACCCATGCAAGAAGCAGAACAATTAACGGACAGACACAGTATTCTCCGCCAAGCCGATTTATAAACGAATTTCCCCCTGATGCACTTGAACAACAATCAAGACCAAGACCTCAGTTTACCCCTGCATCTCCAAGAACGTTGGGCGGCGAAAAAAATGCTTATAAAATGGCTGGCGGCATAGGGCTTAACAGGGCATATGGTGTTTCAACTGCAGTTGACAGCTTTATTCCTTCCCCCAAGGATTTTGAACTTAACTTTAAAGAGGGTGACAGCGTAAGAGCACCTAAATACGGAATTGGTGTTGTAAAGGCAATAAAAGGCGCAGGAGCCGATTATGAGGTTGAGGTTGCTTTTAAAGATAAGGGAACAAAAAAGTTTATGGCAAGGCTTTCAAAACTTATTAAAGTTGACTAATTTATAAAATAATAAAAACAATAGTTTCGGCAATATATGTTTTGAATAAAATAAACCGCCTGTGTTTGGCGGGATTTTAGTGGGGAGAGCAGATATAGACATGAGCAGAATGAAAGAACTTATAGAAATTCTTAACAATGCTTCAAAACATTATTATCAATATTCAGAAAGCATAATGAGCGATTATGAATATGATAAATTATATGATGAGCTTGAATTGCTTGAAAAGAAAACAGGAATCACAATGTCTTCAAGCCCCACACAAAATGTAGGTTATACAGTTTTAAGCGGTTTAAAGAAAGTAAGGCATGAAAAAAGAATGTTAAGCCTTGATAAAACAAAAGAAGTTTCACGTCTTAAGGAATGGATTAATGATAAAGAAGGAATTCTTTCTTGGAAACTTGACGGTCTTACAATAGTAATTAAATATCAGGGCGGACAAATTGTTCAGGCTGTAACAAGAGGAAACGGCGAAGTTGGGGAAGACATAACCCATAATGCTGTTTTCTTTAAGAATTTGCCTGTTAAAATTGCTTTTGAGGGTACTCTTATAATTCGAGGCGAGGGAGTTATAACATACAGTGAATTTAACAAAATTAATGAACTTCTTCCTGCCGAGGAAAAATATAAAAACCCGAGAAACCTTTGCAGCGGCACAGTAAGACAATTAAACAATAAAATTGCCGCAGAAAGAAACATTATGTTTTATGGTTTTTCACTTGTTTTGGCAGAGGATGAAAAAATAAGTGATTTAAAGTCTGAACAGCTTGATTGGCTTAAAGCTTTAGGCTTTGATGTTGTGGAGTATAAAATTGTTACAAATGAAAATATTGAGGAAAGTGTAAAATATTTTTCGGAAAAAATAACGGAAAATGATTTTGCATCAGATGGTCTTGTTTTGTCTTTTAACAGCACAGAATATGGAGAAAGCCTTGGCAAAACATCAAAATTTCCCAGGGACTCCATTGCTTTTAAATGGGCTGATGAAATTGCGGAAACAGTTTTAAGAAACGTTGAATGGAGCACTTCAAGAACGGGGCTTATTAACCCTATTGCTATTTTTGACCTTGTTGAATTAGAGGGCACAACGGTTAACAGAGCAAGCCTTCATAATTTAAGCATTTTAAAAGAACTGAAATTAGGCATAGGCGATGCTGTAACGGTTTACAAAGCAAACATGATTATTCCTCAAATTGCAGAAAACCTTACACAAAGCGGAACACTTGAAATTCCAAAGGAATGTCCCGTTTGTTTTTCTGAGGCTGAAATAATAAAGCTTAAAGAAGGTGAGGCTCTTTTTTGCCCAAACCCTAACTGCAAAGCTCAGATTATAAGAAGTCTTTCTCATTTCACCTCAAGAGATGCTATGAACATTGAAGGCCTTTCTGAAGAAACCATAAGAAAATTTACAGAACAGGGCTTTATAGAAACATATGTTGATATTTTTAAACTTGAAAGATATAAAGAGGAAATAATGAAAATGAAAGGCTTTGGTGAAAAAAGCTATTCAAATTTAATCTCTGCCATTGAAAAATCTAAATCTGCACGTCTTCCAAACTTTATTTATGCTCTTGGAATTAATCAGGTGGGGCTTAATAATGCAAAATTGCTTTGTGAAAACACAGGATATGATTTGGAAAAGATTAAAACCTCTTCAGAGGAAGAACTTATAAAAATTGACGGTTTCGGTGAGGTGATTTCTCACAGCATTAAAAACTATTTTTCTGATGAAAGAAATATTTCCCTTTTAAATGAAGCTTTGGAGTTTTTAAATATTGAAAAGGCCGAAACAGAAAATAAAGGCGAATCTCTTAAAGGCTTGGTTTTTGTTGTAACCGGAGAAGTTGAAAAGTTTAAAAACAGAAAAGAACTTCAGCAAAAAATTGAAGAATTAGGCGGAGCCGTAACAGGGTCTGTAAGCGGAAAAACAAACTACCTAATAAATAACGATATACATTCTCAATCCTCAAAAAACAAAAAGGCTAAAGAGATAAATGTGCCCATAATAACTGAGGAAGATTTTATTAAAAAATTTTTGGACGAAGAAGTTTTATAAACTTAAAAAAACACAAGTTTCAAATTTACAAACAATTCGACATGTTATATAATTAATTAAACAATATTAGACAAACCTTGAACCTTGCTCAAAGCTATTTGTTTTTTAAAAAAATAAGTTAAAGTGCTGATAGGAAATTCTCAAGGTTTTGGCTTTGTTTTCAGTATTAATTATAAACTTTATAAACAGCATAATTTTGAATAGAGGTAAGAATATGGACTTTTTACAGGCACTTGAGTATTTAGACACCCTTTATGGGCTTGGCAGTGATTTAGGATTAAAAAGAGTAATGATTTTAATGGACAAGCTTGGCAATCCCCAAAAAAAAATAAAGACAATTCATGTTGCCGGAACAAACGGCAAGGGTTCAACATGTGCAATGCTTTCAAGCATTCTTATTGAAGAAGGGTATAATGTGGGTGTATACACATCTCCCCATTTAGAGGAATATAACGAAAGATATACCATTAACAAAGAGAAAATTTCCAACGAGGATTTTGGAAAATATATGACTGTTGTTAAAGAAAAGTGTGACGAACTTAATGCAGAGGGAATTGGCCAGCCCACTATTTTTGAGGTGGTTACAGCACTTGGATTTTTATACTTTGCAGAAAAAAACATAGATTATCTTCTTTTAGAGGTTGGCCTTGGCGGACGCATGGACGCTACAAATGTTTTAGAGAACCCCTTGATTTCAATTATAACCTCAATAAGCAAAGATCATATGGAATATTTGGGCGATACTCTTGAAAAAATTGCTTATGAAAAGGGCGGAATTATAAAAGAAAACTGTCCTGTTGTTTTATATACACAAACTGATGAGGTTTATGGTGCCATCAAAGAAATTGCCTGGGAAAAAGGGGCAAAGCTTTATTATGCAAAAAACCAGGGAACAGAAACTGTTTTTCAAAACATAACAGAAACTGTTTTTAATATTAAAAATGATTATATTTCTTATGAAAATGTAAAAATAAGCCTTATTGGAGATTATCAAATTAATAATGCCGCAACTGCATTGCTTGCGGTTAAAGCACTTATTGATGCAGGTGTTAAAATTTCAGAAACTTCTGTTTATAATGGAATTTTAAAAGCTAAATGGAGCGGCAGAATGGAAATTGTATCTTACGATCCGATTGTTGTTCTTGACGGAGCGCATAATATTGACGGGATACATATGCTTGCGGAAAGTCTTGGACGGTATTTTAAGGATAAAAACATTACTTTGCTTGTGGGAATTTTAGGGGATAAGGAGTATGAAAAGATGATTGATATGCTTCTTCCTCTTGCTTCAAAGGTTGTGCTTACAGAGCCAAACAATTCAAGAAAGTGGAATGTGGATAGCCTTACAGAAACTATTTCAAAGTTTAAAGTTGAGGTATATCGAGAGAAGGATATTGAAAAGGCTTTTGAGCTTTCTCTTAAAATTACAGGCAAGGATGATGTGCTTTGCTGTGCAGGAAGTCTTTATCTTATAGGAGAACTTTATAAGCTGGCAAGGAGATAAACATGATTAATTTTAAAGAAGAAATTAAAAAGTATGGGCAGATGCTTGAAATGGATGAAATTGAAGAAGCAATACAGACAACAGAATTAAAAGACATTATGGATATGCTTGGATATATAGCAAAAAACTGTGATAATACTGTTAAAGATAAATGAAAAATTAAAAGAAATTGAGGAACGGACAATGATATGTCAAAACTGCGGAAATAGTTTTGAAGAGGGAAAGATATGTCCTGTTTGTAAAAACGATGCTTTGCTTTTAAATAAAGCCAGAACTGCCTCGTTAAAGTTATATAACAAAGGTGTTATTTTTGCTAAAGACGGAGATTATTCAAGAGCCATTGATGCACTTAACAGATGTATTCTTTTTGACAAAAGAAACTATGTTGCAAGAAATCTTCTTGGCATAGTCTATTTTGAGGTAGGAATGCCCTTTGATGCTTTAAAACAATGGATAATAAGCTCTTCCATGAAAACAGAAAAAAACCCTGCTTCAAAATACATAGATTCTCTTCAAAAAAATGCAAGAATGCTGGAAAAATATAATGATGCCATTAAAATGTACAACAGAGCATTAAAGCAGTTTGATTCAAACTGTGAAGATTTAGCTGTAATACAGCTTAAAAAAGCTGTTGATTTTAACCCTAAATTTGTGGAGGCCTATAACCTTTTGGCTCTTTACAGCATAAGCATAGGCGATAAACAAAGGGCTAAATTATACATAGACAAAGCTTTAAGCATAGATAAAAGAAACCCCAAGGCTCTTAGAAATCTTTTCGAGTTAAACTCAGACGGAGAAGAAACAAATAAAGGTGCATTTAAAACAGGATATAACGAAAATGCTTACAGAATAAGCAAAGTGAAAAAGTTTATTAAAACAGAACTTGTTGCTTTTTTTATAGGCATGATTTTTGCCGCTTCAATTTCATGGGCACTTGTTGCACCTGCCATTAAAAGCGGTCTTACTTCACAAATAGATGTTTTAGAAGATGAAGTGAAAAGGCTTAAAGAGGAAAATATTAACGGAACATCTACTTTTGCATTAAAATATAAAATCTTAGAAGAAGAGAATGACTTAATAAAAGCCGAAAACAACAAGTTTAAAGAAGAAGAAAAAAATAGGGAACAAATAAATAATTTGCAGCTTTCAAATATTTATGTTGCAGGCGGAAAGCTAAAGGAAGCGGCAGAGCTTTTGATAACAATAATCCCTGAAAATTTCAGTTCAGAAGACGCAGGGCTTATTGAAAATCTTAAAAAGCAAGCATATCCTGAGGCGGCAAAGGACTACTATGAAAAGGGCAAGGAATTTTTTGCAAAAGGTGAAAATGAAGATGCACAAACAAGTCTTTTAAAGTCTTTGGAGTTTGGAAACAAAGAAGATTTTATAGACAACGTGCTTTATATTTTAGGGCAGATTTATGAAGAAAAGGGCGATATAGCCCATGCAAAAGAATATTACGGAAGAGTTTTAAATGAATTTTCCGATTCAGATGTTTATTCTCTTTCTGAACAAAGGCTTAATGCTCTTCTTACATTAAATTAAATTTAAAAGCGTGACCTCAAATTTATTGAAGTCACGCTTTTTTATATTATTTTTTTGGTGGTCTTGGGCTGTGAAACTGATAGTAGTCGATTTTTATTCTTCCGTTAAAAAGCTTTCTTTTTGCGTCTGCCTTTTTGCCGAAAAGAGATTCAAAATACTCCATGCTTGTAATAACATATGCACCCCAGGTTGGGTTTGTTTTCATAAGGTTTCCCATGGCACGATAGAGGTTTTCCACTTCTTTAAGCTCTCCTATACGTTCTCCGTATGGCGGATTTGTAATCATGCAGCCGTAATCTCCCACAAGCTTAACCTTTTCAAAAGGCATAACGGAAAACTCAATACAATCGTCAACTCCTGCTTTAACGGCATTGTCTTTGGCAACTTCAATTGCCTCTTCATCCATATCACTTCCGTAAATTTTAGGCATAAAATCATAATCAACAGCCTTATAGGCATCAATTCTTGCTTGTTTCCAAATGCTTTTATCAATCCTTGCCCATTCTTCAGAAGCAAACTTTCTATTAAGCCCAGGAGCGATATTTCTTGCCATAAGAGCAGCTTCAATGGGTATTGTTCCTGAGCCGCAAAGAGGGTCAAGGAGTATTCTGTCTTTTCTCCAATAGCTAAGGTCAATCATTGCCGCTGCCATTGTTTCTTTAAGGGGGGCAACCATGGCTGTTTCTCTATAGCCTCTTTTATGAAGTCCTCCGCCTGTTGTATCAATTGTAAGAGTTGCGATATCATTTAAAAGTGCAACTTGAATTGTATAATCTGCACCTGTTTCATCAAACCAGCTTACTTGATATTTTTCTTTAAGTTTTTCAACAACTGCCTTTTTAACAATTGCCTGACAGTCAGGGACGCTGAAAAGTGCCGATTTAACAGACTTTCCTGTAACAGTGAACTTTCCGTCAAGAGTTATCCATTCTCCCCAATTAAGAGCCTTTGCGCCCTCGAAAAGCTGGTCAAAGGTTGTTGCTTTAAATTCGCCGACTTTAATAAGAACCTTGCTGGCAAAACGAAGCCAAAGGTTTGCTTTTGCGATGTCTGCTTCTGTGCCTGTAAATTCAACTCTTCCATCAAAGGTTTTTACGTTTTCAAACCCAAGTTTTATAATTTCCCTTTTAACACAGGATTCAAGACCAAAGGTGGTTGTGGCAATTAAGTTAATTTTTTCCATAGGGGTTTCTCCATTTCTTTTAAATCAATCTTTTGAATTAATGTTACCATTATAACAGAAAAATATATACTTGTGAATTTTTCTTGAAATATTTCTTTTTTAATTGTATATTTCTATATGTATGAAAAGAAAAGGAGAATTTTAATGTATAAATTATTAAAGGTAGATAAAAGAGCCAAAAGAGGAGAGCTAACAACTGTTCATGGAGTTATACAGACGCCTGTGTTTATGAATGTGGGAACCCTTGCCGCAATCAAAGGTGCTGTTTCAACAGAAGATTTAGAAAATATAAAGTGTCAAGTTGAGCTTTCAAACACATATCATCTCCATCTTCGCCCCGGGGATAAGGTTATTAAAAAATTAGGGGGGCTTCACAAATTTATGGTTTGGGACAAGCCGATTTTAACAGATTCAGGCGGATTTCAGGTTTTCTCTCTTTCTGCTTTAAGAAAAATAAAAGAGGAGGGCGTTTATTTTTCATCACACATTGACGGAAGAAAGATTTTTATGGGCCCTGAAGAAAGCATGCAGATACAATCAAACTTGGCATCTACAATTGCTATGGCCTTTGATGAATGCCCGTCGGCGGTTGCCGAAAGAAAATATGTTCAAAGTTCAGTTGAAAGAACAACAAGATGGCTTATACGCAGCAAAGAAGAAATTAACAGACTTAATGGTCTTGATAATACTATAAATAAACATCAAATGTTATTTGGAATAAACCAAGGGGCAATTTATGCCGATATAAGAATTGAACATGCAAAAAGAATTTCAGAAATCGAGCTTGACGGCTATGCAGTGGGGGGCCTTGCAGTTGGCGAAACCCATGAAGAAATGTATCATATTTTAGAGGAAACCGTGCCTTATCTTCCTCAAAACAAACCAACCTATCTTATGGGAGTTGGAACTCCTGAAAATATTCTTGAGGCAGTGGAAAGGGGAGTTGACTTTTTTGATTGTGTTCTTCCTGCAAGAAACGGAAGACATGCCCATGTTTATACAAACCTTGGAAAGCTAAACCTTTTAAACGCAAGATTTGAACTGGATGACAGACCAATTGAAGAAAACTGCCAGTGTCCGGCTTGCAAAAGATATTCAAGAGCATATATAAGGCATTTGTTTAAAGCTAAAGAAATGCTTGCCATGAGGCTTTGTGTGCTTCATAATTTATATTTTTTCAATACTCTTATGGAAGGAATCAGAGTTTCTTTAGACGAGGGAAGGTTTCATCAATATAAAAAAGAAAAACTTGAAAGTTTTAAAATAGGAATAAATTAAATAAGCCTTTCCCATTGACTGGGCTTGGAAACTTTTATATAATGTTACTATTCTGCAAATATGTATTTTGCATAATACGACCTAAAATACAAGTATAAAGGAGCGTTTTTGAATGAATTTTGCTTTATTATCTACAGTAATTGACGGCGCAGGCGGAGGAGGCAGTGCTGCTTCCGGCGGAACAGCGGCAGGCGGAGGTCTTAGCGGTGGCTGGGGACTTATGATTATTTATATGGTTGTTATTTTCGGAGCTATGTATTTTCTATCCATAAGACCACAGAAGAAAAAACAAGCACAAATGGAAGAAATGAGAAAAAATATTGATGTAGGCGACTCTGTGCTTCTTGCAAACGGTATGTTTGGAAAAGTTGCAGATATAACAGCAGAATGTTATATAATTGAATTTGGCACAAACAAAGGTGTTCGTATCCCTGTTGTAAAGCAGGAGGTTTATGCGAAAAGAGAACCAAACCTTACAAACAAAGCAGTTGAAGTGCCTGTGCCTGAAAAGAAATCTCTTTTTGGTAAAAAAGAAGAGAAAAAAGAAGACGGAAACAGCGTCCTTTAAAAAATATTGAGTTAAAGTTTTGAAAAAGGGATACCTTAAATTTAAAGCTTTAACTCTTTTGTTTTTTATAAACATATGCAGTTATTAAATTTTATTCACATCAAAGTATCCTCTTTAATATCATATATCATAAATCTATTTTAAGGGGTGCTGAAAATGGCCATTAAAATTTATATTGATCAAGGTCATGGCCCAGGCGGCATTAACGGCGGTGCCGAGGCTTTTGGTCTTACCGAGCAGGATATAACCTTTCAAGTGGGAATATATTTAGCAAACCTTCTCAATAACACACCAGGATATGAGGCGAAAGTATCCCGTGAAACAATAACAACAATTCTTGGCTATAACACTGCATCAAGCTTAGCGGCAAGGGTTACTGATGCAAATCAGTGGGGGGCTGATTATTTTATAAGCCTTCATTGCAATGCAGCAACAAACCCTGATTATAACGGAACAGAGGTTATTGTGTTTAGTGAAATGTCACCTGCCTATCCGCTTGCACGATCGGTACTTGAACAAATTGTTCTGCAGCTTGGAACAAAAAATAATGGTGTTGTTGCAAGAACAAACCTTTATGTTTTAAGAAGAACGCAAATGCCGTCACTTCTTGTGGAGTTGGCATTTCTAACAAATTATAACGATGCGCAAAAGCTTAAAAATGACCAGTTTGGGTTTGCACAGGCCATCTATGATGGAATAAGAATTACACTTGGATGATTTTTAAAACCCCCGCAGATTTAATTTTTATTTTTTAAAAAAGTGGGGGCATTTTTATTTAAACCTTATAGTTATTGACTTTTTTTATTATATGATTTATAATATTTCTTGCATGTCGGGGTGTGGCGTAGCTTGGTAGCGCGCATGAATGGGGTTCATGAGGTCGCAAGTTCAAATCTTGTCACCCCGATTTTTTATTTAGAGCCAAAACACGTTATATTTATGCGAAAGCCTTATATTTACAGTGTTTGTCAATATCGTTATTTGTTAAGGTTAATATCCTCATTTCTTTTATATATGTAATATTTCTTTCTTTTTCGTTTACACTCTCACGTACTGTGTTTGATGAAAGGTAATTATTGTGTCAATTATGTTGACATGGAATAAAAAGCAATAAGCAGTTGTCATAGCTATTAATATTTAGAATAAGTGTGATGCATAACCCTCAAGCTTAAAAAGTGCTTGAGGGTTTTTCTGAAATTGCTGTTTCTGCTTGCCGTTTTCCCATTTTGCGCCAGTTAATGAATCCATAAATGTCATTAACAAGGAATGCCATAAAGCAAACAACAACAGATAAGTATGAAATATCTTCAATTGCCGCCAAAACCCACAAAACAATAAGTATAATGTCGTTGGCTGCATATGCAAGAGCATAGTTGTGACTTCTTCTGAAAGTCAGGTACACAGCAACGAAACTTGTTGTTATAGAAATGGTGCTGGGGATAATATTTGCTGTATGAAAAAATTCCAAAATGAAATAGAACCCAATGGTAACAATTATTGATAGAATCCACATAATGATCCATTCATTTCGAAATAGATAGTTGACCTTCACTTCTGCTTTATTTCCGTTGTATGGGTTTTTCATCCAAGAAATTAATGCAAATAATGCCATTGGCATAGTCATTTGCAAAATTATAATATATGCTTATTGTACTGGCTTGCGAGGATAGTTTAACACGTTCGGTATTGTTTCAGGAGTTAGTGGCTAATGAGTTTTAACTTAAGAAGAATGAGGGATAAACAGTGACAGAATTACTGCCTCTGTAATGCAGGATTGACTGTAAACTACAATTAGTATAAAGTTGCCTAATAGGAATTACCACGTATTTAGAAAAATACGACATATAGATTTAAGTAAAAAATCAACAAGGAGACAAGTATGAGATTAAACAATTATATTAGCTCAACAGGGATATGTTCGAGGCGTGAAGCAGACAAGTTAATTGAACGAAAAAAGGTGCGGGTAAATGGCATAATTGCTGAATTAGGGTCTAGGGTGCAGGAGGAGGATAAGGTTTCAGTAGAGGGTAAAGTATTAAAGCAGAAAAGAAATTATGTATATATTGCCTTTAACAAACCAGCCGGGATTACTTGCACAACAGAAAGACATATTAAAGGAAATATTATTGATTTCATAAATTATTCAGAAAGAATTTTTCCTATTGGCAGGTTAGACAAGGATTCGGAAGGGCTAATTCTTCTAACCAACGATGGGGGTATTGTAAATGAAATTTTAAGAGAAGAGAATAATCACCATAAGGATTATATTGTAACAGTGGATAAGCCAATTACCCCTCGTTTTGTTCAAGGAATGTCAAAGGGGGTTGAGATTTTTAATCCTGTTAAGAACTGCAATACAGTAACGAAAAAATGTAAAGTGGAAATGATAAATAAGAATACATTTAAAATCACTTTATCCCAAGGTTTAAATCGTCAAATCCGCAGGATGTGTTCACATTTTGGGTATGAGGTTGTAAAATTAAAGCGTATTAAAATTATGCATATTGAACTGGGTGAGCTGCCGGTTGGGAAATGGAGATACTTAACAAAAGCGGAATTAAAACAAATGATGAAATAAAGGTGATGCCAACTAATTGCTTATTGTACTTAGTTGGCATATTTTTTACCCTAAGCTGTTTCTGATATTAAAAAAGGCTGCAAAATAATTATAACAAAATTATAATTACCATGCACATAGTAAGTGCTTGCTTACCACAAGTGCAGCATTTTTTAAAATGCTTATCAAGGTTATAAGCAACCCTCGGAAGATATCCTAAGTCTTCAAGCAAAGTAAAAAGCGGAAAAAATATTGCCATGGGAGGAAGCATTACTGAAACAACCCATGCAAGCGTTCTGTAGACACCCAAAACAATAGCCCCATGAAGCCATTTAGGGGCATTAAAAAAAATAAACAGTGCTGTTAGCTTATCTTGAAAAGTAAAAAACAGTTTTGAAAGAAGCTGGGAAGGATAGTTTGCTCCTGATATTGTTAACCAAAAAATTAAGGCTAAAGTCATAAGCATTATAGGATATCCGCTTATTTTGTTTGTAAGTATTTTATCGATTTTTCTGTCTGTTTCATTATAATTGTTGTTTTCAAACAAAACTGTACCTTTGCAGATTTTCTCTACAGTTTTAACAATACCAAAAACAATCTTATCTTTTAAAACCTCGGAGTTTATTTTTTCTTTATTTAATATGAAATTGATATTTTCAAGTGCAGATATAAGTTCTGTATTGGAAAACAAATTTTCACCAATATAATCTTTCAATTCTTTAATAAGAAGTTTATCATTTTCAATAAGTTTAAGGGCAAGCCATCTGAGGTTGATTTTCTTTTCTAAGTTTTCATCTGATTTTAAAATAGGCATTAACAAACTTATTGCTTCTTCTATAGGCTTATCATAAGTAACTTTTATTTGTTTTTGTTTATTTTCATTTTCTGAAAAAACATCTAAAGATTCTTTAAGTTTATCTAATGTTTTCTTTTTTCTTGCCGTAACTCCTACAACAGGAACACCTAATTTTTTTGACAGCTCGTTTATATTTATTTTTATATTTTTCCGTTTTGCTTCATCCATAAGGTTTATGCATATCAAAACATTGCTGGAAACTTCCATTATCTGAAGGGCAAGGTTTAGATTTCTTTCAAGGCATGTGGCATCGCAAACAACAACTATAACATCAGGCTCACCAAAACAGATAAAGTTTCTCGCAACTTCTTCTTCCGCAGAATGTGCCATAAGCGAATATGTTCCGGGTATATCCACAAAAACGTAGGAGTTTTTTGATGTTGAACAATACCCTTGAGCGCTTACCACTGTTTTTCCGGGCCAGTTGCCTGTATGTTGATTCATTCCTGTAAGATTATTAAAAACAGTGCTTTTGCCTACATTTGGATTTCCCGCTAAAGCTATAACTTTGTCATTTTCATTTTGCTTTTTTATAGAAAATTCGTAATTAACTGCTTTTATTCCAACGGAATTATTTGTTAGTCCCATTTTGTTCCTCCGTTTAAATTATTATATATATACTAAAATATTTTTGCAGTCTTCAAAACGCAAAGCGATTACAGCACCTCTTATTAAAAAAGCTGTGGGATCTCCCGAAGGGCTTTTCCCTATGCATTCAATTTCTGTGTTTTCTACAAGCCCTATATCAAGCAGTCTTCTTCTTATACTTCCCATCGAAAGCAGCTGTTTCACGGTTGCTTTTTCTCCTACATTAATTTCACTTAAGTTATAATATTTTTTCATAAATACCATCCCCGTTTAATAAGTTTTAGTGTAAGGAAACTTTATTATGATGATAGTATATTTTATTTGTACAGCTTTTGTTACATCAATTTCAATGATAAGAGAGGTTTATGTATGGAGGGAAAGAGGTATCACACCTTAAAAGGATATCAAATAAATGACAAAAACATTTTAACGTCGTCTATGGAAGATTATCTTGAAATGATTTTAAGAATGTTTAAAACAGCAGAAACCATAAGAATTACAGATTTAGCAAAAAACTTAAATGTCAGACCTTCCTCTGCTTCTAAAATGGCAAATAACTTAATGGAATTGGGATTTATTGATTTTAAGAAATACGGAAGTATTATTCTTACTGAAAAAGGCAAAGCCGCAGGGGAATATTTACTTTTTAGGCATAATGTTGTTCATGGTTTTTTATGTGTTTTAAATGAAACTGAAAATGAAACAGAACAAACTGAAAAAATTGAACACTTCCTTAATAAAAAAACAATATATAATTTAAAAACCTTGACTGAAAAAATGAAATCAGAATGGTTTAAGGTTAATCTTAAATAATTAAATCTACAATTGCCAATACAAATCAAAAAAATATGGCATGGTTTAAAATTATATGGTACTATAAGAAAAAGCTTTTATTCAGGGAGGTTAAAAGATGAATAACATAGAAACAAAGTGTATACATGAAGGCTGGAAACCTGAAAAAGGGGCGCCAAGACAAATGCCTATTTATCAAAGCACCACCTTTAAATATGATACAAGTGACGAGATGGGAAAACTTTTTGACTTAGAGGAATCGGGATATTTTTATTCCAGACTTCAAAACCCAACAAATGACATGGTGGCTGCAAAAATTTGCGCAATGGAAGGCGGAGTTGCGGCTATGCTTACTTCTTCGGGGCAAGCGGCTAACTTCTTTGCCATATTTAATATTTGTGAAGCAGGAGATCACTTTATTGCTGCTTCTTCAATTTATGGAGGAACATTTAATTTATTTGGCATTACCATGAAAAAGATGGGGATAGAATGCACTTTTGTAGACCAGGAGCTTTCGGAAGAAGAATTGGCAAAATATTTTAAACCAAACACAAAAGCCCTCTTTGGTGAAACAATTACAAACCCCACTGTTTCTGTTTTGGATATAGAAAAGTTTGCAAGACTTGCAAAAGCTCACGGAGTGCCTCTTATTATTGATAACACCTTTGCAACACCAATTAATTGCAGACCTTTTGAATGGGGTGCGGATATTGTTACTCACTCAACAACAAAATATATGGATGGACATGCCGTTGGAGTTGGCGGATGCATTGTTGACAGCGGAAATTTTGACTGGCTTAAGTATGCTGAAAAGTTCCCGGGTTTAACAACACCAGACCATTCATATCATGATTTAGTTTATGCTGAAAAATTTGGTAAGGGAGCATATATAACAAAAGCAACTTCTCAGCTTATGAGAGATTTAGGTGCAATTCAATCACCTCAAAACGCTTTTTATTTAAACATGGGTCTTGAAAGCCTTCATCTTAGAATGGAAAGACATTGTTCAAATGCATTGGCTGTTGCTAAATTTTTAAAAGATCATGAAAAGGTGGCATGGGTAAGCTATCCTGACCTTGAGGATGATAAATACAATGAGCTTGCAAAAAAGTATCTTCCCAAAGGCTCTTGCGGGGTGCTTTCTTTTGGTATAAAAGGGGGAAGGGATATATCTGTTAATTTTATGGACAAGCTAAAAATTGCATCCATAGTTACTCATGTGGCAGACAGTAAAACATGCCTTCTTCACCCGGCAAGCCACACCCACAGACAGCTTACAGAAGAACAGCTTAAAGAAGCGGGAATTGCTGCCGATTTAATAAGGTTTTCTGTTGGAGTTGAAAATGTTAATGACATTATTGAAGATTTAAAAAATGCTTTTGAGCAAATCTAAGCAAATCAATAATTTTAGAAACAACTAATTTAAGCATAAAAAAAGAGCATATTATACAACTGTTTATGTTATGTAATATGCTCTGTGTTTATTTAACTGAATTTGGATTTCATAAACCCGTTTCCAAGCTTTTCTAACTTGCTTTGAAAATCCTCAGGTTCATTATCTGCGTTTTCATCAATTTGTTTTCTTATATCCTGCATATCCATATCCACAGTAGATATAATTTCTGCACATTCAAAAAGCTTCCTTGAAATTTCTTCTTCATTTTTTATATTCTTCTTATACCTAAGCTGATGCTCAAGACTTGCCCAAAAATCCATTGCTATGGTACGAAGCTGTATTTCAACTTTCATATTTTCTTTTCTGTCTGAGAAAAAAACAGGTATTTCAACTATCATATGATAGCTTCTGTAGCCGTTTGGTTTTGGGTTTTTAATATAATCCTTAACACCTATAAGCTTTACGTCGTCTTGGCATATAAACATGTCTGCAACCTGATAAATATCATCAATAAAGGAGCAGATTACTCTAACTCCTGCAACGTCATTAAGGTTTTCAAATATGGAAACGGGAGAAACGTCAAGATTGTGCCGTTCAAGTTTTTCTAATATACTTACAGGATTTTTAACCCTATGGGTAATTGATTCTATGGGGTTTCTTTTATTTCGAATCATAATGTCGTCATTTAAAATCTGAAATTTCGTTATTACTTCCTTTATTGCAGAACTATACATCATCATCATAACTTGAAACTGTATTGTTTGATCAATAAATGCTTCTGCAGTCATTGGGCTGATTTGTATTTTTTCTTCAGACCTTCTTACAGGAATATGGTTAAGTTCATTCATTTTAAAAGTCTCCTTTGTGATTTTAATTTTGACAAATTTCTTTGCAATCACTTATTAAAACACTGAATATTCCTAATTATACCACAAAAGATTTAAAATAAAATGAACATAATGTAAAAAGTATAGAGGAATAACTCATATTTTAGAATTATTCCTCCATAACTTTATCTTATTTTAATATTAGCTTCTTTAAGTTGTTTTTCCGAAACTTCACCCGGGGCATTCATCATTAAGTCTTGTGCGTTTCCGTTAAGAGGAAATGCAATAACATCTCTTATTGTTTCTTCTTCGGTAATAAGCATAATCATTCTGTCAAGGCCTGGAGCCATGCCTGCATGAGGAGGTGCTCCATATTGGAATGCAGTATATAATGCACCAAAACGCTCTTTGAGAACGCTTTCGTCATAGCCGGCTATTTCAAAGGCTTTTTTCATAATTTCAGGGTTATGGTTTCTGACAGCCCCTGAAGATAACTCAACACCGTTGCAAACTATATCGTATTGATATGCAAGAATTTCCAATGGGTCTTTATTAAGAAGTGCATCCATACCTCCTTGAGGCATTGAAAAGGGGTTATGTGTAAAGTCAATTTTCTTTTCATCGCTGTTATATTCATACATAGGAAAATCAACAATATAGCAAAACTCAAAAGCCTCCTTATCTATAATTTCAAGGGTTTCGCCAAGCCAAGTTCTTATTTCACCTGAAAAACGATTAACAAGGTTAGGGCTGTCGCAAACAAAGAAAACAGTTTCGTTATCTTTCATCTTTGTCAGATTTATTAATTCCTGTCTTTGACTGTCGGAAAGGAATTTAGCAATAGGGCCTTTAAATTCATCTCCTGAAAGTGTTAAATATCCAAGGCCTTTCATGCCTATACTTGTTGCAAATTTAAGTGAGTTTTCAAAAAACTTCTTTGAGCATGATGAACAATCGGCAACAATTCCACGAACAGGCTTACCCTTAAAAAGAGGAAAGTCAACATCAGCGAAAAATGAAGTTAAGTCTTGTATAAAAAGCGGATTTCTCAAATCAGGTTTATCTGTTCCGTATTTAAGAATGGCATCTTTATATGCAATTCTTTTAAAAGGTGCAGGAGAAATCTTTTTGCTGCTAAATTCACGAAATGTATCATAAAGCACGTTTTCAGCCACTTGAAAAACATCTTCTTGTGTTGCGAATGCCATTTCAAAATCAAGCTGATAAAACTCACCTGGAGATCTGTCTTGTCTTGCATCTTCATCTCTAAAGCAAGGAGCAATTTGAAAATATTTATCAAAGCCTGAAACCATTAAAAGCTGTTTAAACTGTTGCGGTGCTTGAGGAAGGGCATAAAATTTACCTTTATGTTTTCTGCTTGGAACAAGATAATCCCTTGCACCCTCAGGGGATGAGGCAGTAAGTATAGGTGTGTGAATTTCACAAAAGCCAAGTTCCTCCATTTTTCTTCTTAAATAGCTCATAATTTTTGAACGGATAAGAATGTTATTATGAATTTTAGGGTTTCTTAAGTCAAGATATCTGTATTTTAATCTGACATCTTCTTTTGTTGATATGGATTCGCTTATTTCAAAAGGAATCATACTTTTGCTTTTACCTAAAATCTCAAGACTTTCAGCAACAACTTCAATAAGCCCTGTTTCGATTTTTTTGTTTATAGTTTCATCATCTCTTTGAGAAACTTTGCCCTTAATTGAAACAACTGTTTCTTTATTTACACCATCAAGCAAAGCATCGTTGTGTAAAACAACTTGTGTAATACCATACTGATCTCTTAAGTCTATAAACTTAACACCGCCATGATCTCTTATTGTGTCTACCCAGCCTGCAAGCTGAACCTCTGAATTAATATTGTCTTGTCTAAGCTCATTGCATAAATGCGTTCTGTACATAAATTTATTCCTCCTAAAATTAGTGCCTCGGGCTTATTTAAAATAAAAAAAGCCCGAAAACCAAAAAAATGATTTTCGGGACGAGTTATTAAACTTTAACCCGTGGTGCCACCCGTATTGGTGTAAAAATACACCCTCTTTTAAATAATTTTTAATTTTAAAATGAAAGAATGTTCCCAAGCTTACTACTCATCTGCTTTATGCTTACAGCCAAAGGCATAAATTCTCTGTCAGACTTTCCTAAAAAGCTGAGTTTCTTACATATGATATTTATCATTAGTAAATGTTATTAAATTAATGAACGTTTGTCAAGGGGATTTTCATAAGAATTTAAAAATATAAAGTCTGTAATGCCATGTCAGGCTTTAAAAAAAATAAGGGAAACATTGATTTTGAAAAAACATTGTGATATTCTATAAAACAGAATTATTTTGATATATTTGATAAATAGTAGAGCATAAGTTTGTAAGTTTATACGAGAGGAAGATATTATGAAAATTACGGATGAAATGATTGATTACATCGGTGTTCTTGCCCGTCTTAAAATTCATGAAAAAGAAAGAGAAAAGACAAAAAATGAACTTGAAAAGATAATTAATTATATTGATACATTAAATGAGCTTGACACTTCAAATGTGGATGCCATGAGTCATGCATTTCCTTTAAAAAATGTTTTTAGAGAAGATGTTGTTTTACCGTCAACAGACAGAGAAATTATAACATCAAATGCACCAAACAGAAAAGACGGTTGTTTTAAAGTGCCTAAAGCAGTTGACTAAAGAGGGGAGCAATTTTATATGGATTTAATTAATATGCCTGCCTTAGAGGCTGGTCGAAAAATCAAAGCTAAAGAAATAGGTGTTGTTGAAATCACAAAAACCGTTCTTGAAAATATAGAAAAAACAGACAAAGAATACAATGCTTTTATAGGCGTTTGCAAAGACGAAGCCTTAAAGCAGGCTGAAAATGTTCAAAAAGGAATTAATGACGGAACGCTTATATCACCTCTTGCAGGAGTTCCAATGGCTTTAAAAGACAATATGTGCACAAAGGGAATTTTAACAACCTGTTCCTCAAAAACCCTTGAAAACTTTAAACCCACATATACTGCAACAGCAGTTAACAAGCTTTTTGATGCAGGGGCAATAATGGTTGGAAAGCTTAATATGGATGAATTTGCCATGGGTTCTACTTGTGAAACTTCTTATTTTGGAACCGCTTTTAATCCGTGGAATAAAGAAAGAATATCCGGGGGTTCAAGCGGCGGTTCTGCTGTTGCAGTTGCTGCTGAAGAAATATTTTATTCCCTTGGCTCAGATACAGGCGGCTCAATCCGTCAGCCCGCATCCTTTTGTGGTGTAACGGGAATTAAACCCACATACGGAACTGTTTCTCGTTATGGTCTTATTTCTTATGCATCTTCCCTTGACCAGATTGGCCCTATAGGAAAAACGGTTGAAGACGTTGCAGAGGTTTTAAACGTAATATCAGGCTATGACCCTAAAGACAGCACATCTGTAAACAAAGGAAACTTAAACATTTTACTCGACAATAACATTAAGGGTAAAAAAATCGGAATTCCAAGACAATATTTTGCAGAAGGGTTAAACCCCGAGGTTAAAGAACATGTTCTTGCGGCGGTAAAAAAACTTGAAAGCCTTGGAGCTGTAATAGAAGAATTTGACATGCCTGAATTAAAGTATGCAATGCCTGCCTATTATATAATTGCATGTGCCGAGGCAAGCAGCAATCTTTCTAAATTTGACGGAATCAAATACGGATATTCATCACCTAAGTTTGAAGATTTAACAGACCTTTATTATAGTTCAAGAACAGAAGGCTTTGGGGAAGAGGTTCAAAGAAGGGTTATGATTGGAGCTTTTGTTTTATCCAGCGGATATTATGATGCTTATTATATAAAAGCATTAAAAGCAAAAGCAATAATCAAACAAAGCTTTGACCGTGCCTTTGAAAAGTATGACTGTGTTTTAAGTCCCACAACACCAACAACTGCAACAAAAATAGGGGAAAGCCTAAACGACCCTCTTAAAATGTATTTGGGAGATATTTACACTGTTTCTGTAAACCTTGCTGGAATTCCGTCAATGGTTGTTCCATGCGGTTTTGATAAAGAGGGGCTTCCTGTTGGGCTTCAGCTTATGGGTAAAGCATTTGATGAAAACACAATAATGAATATTGGATATGCTTTCCAGCAATCAACTGATTATCATACAAAAAGACCTGTTTTGACAGGAAAGGAGGTTTAAGCATATGGAATTTATAACCACACTTGGCTTAGAGGTTCATACTGAGCTTTCCACAAAAACAAAAATTTTCTGCGGCTGTACAACAGAATTCGGCGGCGAGCCAAATACTCATGTTTGTGAGATTTGCACAGGTATGCCCGGGACCCTGCCTGTTTTAAACAAAGAGGTTGTGGAATATGCAATTCGTGTAGGGCTTGCAACAAACTGTGAAATTACAAGAAACAATAAGTTTGACAGAAAAAACTATTTTTATCCTGACCTTCCAAAAGCTTATCAAGTAAGCCAGCTTTATTCTCCCATTTGTCAAAACGGGTATATAGACGTTGAGGCGGGCGGCAAAACAAAAAGAATAAGAATTAAAGAAATTCACATGGAAGAAGATGCGGGAAAGCTTATACACGATGATATTGAAGACTGCACACTTGTTGACTATAACAGAGGAGGCATCCCTCTTCTTGAAATTGTTTCTGAACCTGATTTTTCAAACGGCGAAGAAGTAATTGAATATCTTACAAAACTTAGGGCGATTTTACAATACACAGGAGTTTCAGACTGCAAAATGGAGCAAGGCTCAATGCGTGCCGACGTTAACCTTTCTGTAAGACCTGTGGGAACCGACGAGCTTGGAACAAGAACGGAAATGAAAAACTTAAACAGCCTTCGTGCAATTGCAAGAGCAGTTGAGGGGGAAAGAGAACGCCAAATCGAGCTTATTGAAAATGGCGGAGCTGTTGTTCAGGAAACAAGAAGATGGGATGATTTAAAGGGCGAAAGCTATGCAATGAGAAGCAAGGAAAATGCACAAGACTATAGATATTTTCCTGACCCGGACCTTGTGCCAATTGAAATTGATGAGGAATGGATTGAAAGAGTAAGAAAAGAGCTTCCTGAACTTCCTCAGGATAAAAAACAAAGATATATTGCAGAGTATTCACTTCCTGAATATGATGTTGATATTATTACAAGTTCAAAATATCTTGTTAAAATTTTTGAAGATGCTTTATCTGTTTGTAATGAGCCTAAGGAAGTTTCAAACTGGATTATGGGTGAGGTTTTGCGTCTTGCAACAGACACTTCAACAGAGGTTGAAAACATCAGCTTTGATTTTAAAAACCTCGGAAAGCTTATACTTTTGATAAAAAACAACACTGTTAACAGAACAACGGCTAAAGAAGTTTTTGAGAAAATGTTTCTTGAAAACATAGACCCTGAAAGCTATATAAAAGAAAATAAATTAGAAATGATTAGTGATGACGGGGTTGTTCGTGATATAGTTATAAAAGTTCTTGGAGAAAACCCAAAAAGTATTCAGGAATTTAAAGATGGAAATGACAAAGTATTGCGTTTTCTTATGGGTCAATGTATGAAACAGCTTAAAGGCATGGCAGACCCATCAACGGTTAATTCAGTTATTGCTGAAGAGTTGGCAAAGCTATAAAATTTTTATAATAAAATAGATTAGATTAAGCTTTGAGTATGTTTCAAAAACTTAATTTGTGGAAATATTTTAAAAGAGATAGATGCTGACGTTATGCAGCAGCAATTTATACGGTTAATTCAGTTATTTCTGAAAAGTTTGCAAAGCTTAAAATTTTTACAATAATAGAACAGACTAAGGCTTTGAGTATGTTTCCAAGCCTTAGTCTGTGAAAATATCTTAGATAAAGATAAGTGCTGATGCAACAGTTTAAAAAGCAAATTCTTAAATAGGAATTGATTTAATACTATTCCCTCCATTTAATTATTTTTTTCTCTAAAGCAACAATCAGCTTATATAAAACCGCAGAAAGTATTCCTAAAATTACAACGGATAGCATAACCCAATCCAATTTAAAAATCTGGCTTCCATAAACAATCAAATATCCAAGACCTGCCTTTGCAACAAGAAATTCTCCGACAATAACTCCGACAAAAGAAAGCCCCACATTTATTTTAAGAGCATTTATAATAGAGGGCACAGAAGCGGGGAGAACAACTTTTGTAAGCACTTGTTTTTTTGTTCCGCCAAAAGCATAAACCAATTTAATTTTTGATTTATCCACTTCCATAAACCCGGCTAAAACATTTAATATTGTTACAATAACTGATGTAAGAAGTGCCGTCATTATAATTGAGGACATGTTGTTTCCAAGCCAAACAATGATAATGGGGGCTAAGGCAGTTTTTGGAAGACTATTAAAAATTACAAGATAAGGCTCACACACTCTGTTTATGAAATTGTTCCACCAAAGAAGCATTGCTGCCAAAGTGCCAAGAATTGTTCCTACCACAAAACCCACAACCGTTTCAAAAACAGTTATGCCGATATGTTTAAATATACTTCCGCTTATAACCATTTCAAATGCACTTTTAAGCATTCTGCTTGGCTGACTGAAAATAAAAGCATCTATAATATTTAAACTTGCACAGACTTCCCAAATTATTACAAAGCTAACAAGTATGCCTATTTGCCATAGCTTTACATTTCTGTTTTGTTTTTTTATACTGTCTAAATATTGTTTTTGAGCCAAGGAAATTTTTTCATCCATTTATATCAATATCCTTCCATATCTTGTTAAAATAATAATTGAATTCTTTTGCTTCTCTTGACTTTATTGGAGTTCTTACAGGAATATCCAACTCTATTTTATAGGTGGATTTTAAAGCCGCAGGACGTTTTGTTAAAACAAAAACCCTATCTGAAATTGCAACTGCTTCTGAAATATCATGGGTAACAAGGATGGCAGTTTTCTTTTCGTTTTTTATAATTCCGCTTATTTCATCTGAAACATAAAGACGTGTTTGATAGTCAAGAGCTGAAAAAGGCTCATCTAAAAGAAGTATGTCAGGGTTTGTGGCAAGGGTTCTAATCAAAGCCGCTCTTTGCCGCATTCCGCCGCTTAGCTGCGAAGGCTTGCTGTTTATAAAATCTCCCAGGCCATATTTTTTGAGAAGACTTATTACCATTTCTTTTTTTTCTTTTGTTAAGGTATGCTCTATTTCAGGGCCAAGACAGGCATTGCTTAAAATTGTTCTCCATTCAAAAAGATAGTCTTTTTGAAGCATGTAACCTATTTTTGTTCCCTCCTTTATTTCAAGAGTTCCCAAACTGGGTTTAAGAAGGCCTGCAATTATAGAAAGGAGTGTACTTTTGCCGCAGCCGGACGGGCCCACTATGCTTACAAACTCGCCTTGCTCTATACTTACAGAAAGGTTTTTAATTGCCTGTGTTTCACCGTTTGGGCTGTGATAATTGAGGCTTATATTTTTTAATTCAACAATTGTTGGCATTATGAACCTCCTGCTTTTTCTAATAGTATATTTTGTACATACTGTATTTGTGATTTAATTCTTGTACTAAATTTATGATTAAATATTTTTAGCTGCAAGTTCTTTTCTTTTTTATTAAAGAGTTAAACTTTATCTTCCAAAAACACAATTAAAAAGCTTTTATAATTTAATTTTTTCAATATATTTATCTTTAATTTGCTAAACTATTGCGAATTTCAACATATTTATGTAAAATGTATATTGGGTTAAGACTGATTTTTTACTTATTTAATAAAAAATGGGGGTATAGTAATGGAGAAGCTTGATATGCTTTATGAAGGAAAAGCTAAGAAGGTTTATAATACAAATGATGAGGATCTTCTTATTGTTGAATATAAAGACGATGCAACTGCTTTTAACGGCATTAAAAAAGGCTCTGTTTCAGGAAAAGGTGTTATAAACAACAAAATGACAAATGTTATTTTTAAATATCTTGCAGAAAAAGGAATAGAAACTCACCTTGTTGAGGAATTAAGCGACAGAGAAACTCTTGTAAAAAAGGTTTCTATTGTGCCTTTAGAGGTTATTGTAAGAAATGTTGCGGCAGGAAGTTTTTCAAAAAAATACGGAGTGGAAGAGGGAACAGCTCTTTTAAGCCCTATTTTAGAATTCTCTTATAAAAATGATGAACTTGGTGACCCTTTAATAAATGATATGCAAATTTTAGCCATTGGTCTTGCAACAAAGGAGGAGTTGGCTGATATTTCAGAAAAAGCTCTTAAAATAAACGAGCTTATGAAAGAGTATTTCCTTGAAAAAAATATTAAGCTTATAGATTTTAAAATAGAATTTGGACGTTTTAAAGAACGAATTATACTTGCAGACGAAGTTTCTCCCGATACTTGCAGACTTTGGGATGCACAGACAAATGAAAAACTTGATAAAGACCGCTTTAGACGAGATATGGGCGGTGTGGAGGAAGCATACGAAGAAGTGTGGAAAAGAATTACTTCAAAATAGTTTCTTGCAATAAAACATATACCTTTATATTCACAAGGAGGAAGTTGTGAAATGAAAAAAGAAGAAATAAATCCTTATGCACAGGAAGAAGAAATAAGCGACTTAAAGGAAGAATGCGGTGTTTTCGGAATTTATAATAACGAAGACAATGAAAGCGGAAGAATTGTATATTACGGTCTTTACGCTCTTCAGCACAGAGGTCAGGAAAGCTGCGGAATTGCTGTTACAGATGATACTGTTGTTAAGCAATATAAAGATATGGGGCTTGTTCCCGATGTTTTTTCAGATGACATAGTAGAAAAACTTACCGGAAAAATAGGCATAGGTCATGTTCGCTATTCAACAGCAGGGGGAAGTTTCAGAGAAAACGCACAGCCCCTTGTTTCAAGATATGTAAAGGGAACACTTGCCCTTGCTCATAACGGAAATCTTATAAACGCAAACGAAATAAGAGAAGAACTGCAGAATATGGGTATGATTTTTCAAACAACCATAGACACAGAGGTTATTGCATGCAGCCTTGCAAAGGAAAGAGTTAAGTGCAAATCAATAGAAGAAGCCTTGGAAAAGGTTATGTATAAAATTATGGGTTCATATTCACTTGTTGTTATGAGTCCAAGAAAACTTGTTGGATGCCGTGACCCGTTGGGAATGAAGCCTTTATCATTGGGCAAGCTTGGAGATTCTTATATAATTTCATCTGAAACATGTGCTTTTGACGGAGTTGGTGCTGAGTTTGTAAGAGATATTGAACCGGGAGAAATTGTTGTTATAGACAAAGACGGTCTTCGTTCAATTAAAACACACTGCAACAAAGCTCCTTCAAGAATGTGTATTTTTGAATATATATATATTGCAAGGCCCGACAGCATTATAGAAGGCGTTGGAGTTTATGGCGCAAGGGTTGAGGCCGGCAGGCAGCTTGCACGTCAGCACCCTGTTGAGGGTGATATTGTTATAGGAGTTCCTGATTCGGGAATTTCTGCGGCCATAGGCTATGCGGAAGAATCAGGCATACCTTATGGTATTGGACTTGTAAAAAATCGTTATGTGGGAAGAACTTTTATAAGTCCCACTCAAGGAAAAAGAGAAATAGCCGTAAAAATAAAGCTGAATGCTTTAAGAAAAGAAGTAGAAGGAAAAAGAGTTATTATGATTGATGACTCAATAGTAAGAGGAACAACAGTTACAAGGCTTGTTAACACTCTTAAGGCTGCCGGTGCAAAAGAAGTGCATATGCGTGTTAGCTCTCCCAGATTTTTATGGCCTTGTTATTACGGTATAGATGTTCCAACAAGGGAAAAACTTATTGCCTGCAAATATGATACGGTTGAAGAAATTGCTGAAGTTGTGGGTGTTGACAGCCTTGGTTTTCTTGGTCTTGAAGACCTTTATGACATAGCCAAGGGTTCAAAATGCGGCTTCTGTGATGCTTGCTTCACAGGAAATTATCCAACACCAATTCCAAATGAATCACAGGAGGAGGAAAAAAATGAAACAGACATACGAAAATCCCCTAAATTCACGTTATGCTAGTAAGGAAATGAGCTACCTTTTTTCTCAGGAGTTTAAGTTTCAAACCTGGAGAAAATTATGGATTGCTTTGGCAGAAACTGAAAAAGAGCTTGGGTTAAATATTAGTGACGAGCAGATTGCTCAAATGAAAGAGTTTCAAAACGATATTAATTATGAGGTTGCGGAGGAGAGAGAAAAACTTGTGCGCCATGATGTTATGAGCCATGTTTATGCTTTTGGAACTCAGGCACCTTTGGCAATGCCGATAATTCATCTTGGTGCAACAAGTTGTTTTGTTGGTGATAACACAGACATAATTATCATGACTGAAGCTATGAAATTAGTAAAAAAACAGCTTATAAATGTTATTAACGAGCTTTCAAAATTTGCTGTTAAATATAAAGATATGCCAACACTTGGCTTTACTCACTTTCAGCCTGCCCAAACAACAACAGTAGGCAAAAGAGCAAGCCTTTGGCTTCAAGATTTGCTTATGGACTTAGAAGACCTTGATTTTCAAATTTCAAAAGCAAAACTTCGAGGCGCAAAAGGAACAACAGGAACTCAAGCAAGTTTTATGGAGCTTTTCGACCAGGATACTGAAAAAGTTAAAAAGCTTGATGAGCTTGTTGCTGAGAAAATGGGATATGAAAAGTCCTTTGCAGTTACAGGACAGACTTATCCAAGAAAGTTAGACAGTCAGGTTCTTAATGTGTTAAGCCAGATTGCACAAAGTGCTTATAAATTCAGCAACGATATAAGACTTCTTCAGCATCTTAAAGAAATTGAAGAACCTTTTGAAAAAAATCAAATCGGCTCTTCCGCAATGGCATACAAGAGAAACCCAATGAGAAGTGAAAGAATTGGTTCCCTTGCAAGGTATGTAATTGTTGATGCCCTTAACCCTGCAATAACCGCTTCAACCCAGTGGTTTGAAAGAACTCTTGATGATTCGGCAAACAAAAGACTTAGTGTTCCCGAGGCTTTTCTTTGCATTGATGCTGTTTTAAGTCTTTACAGAAATGTTGTTGACGGGCTTGTTGTGTATCCAAAGGTTATAGAGCAAAGACTTAACAGTGAACTTCCTTTTATGGCAACAGAAAACATAATGATGGACGCTGTTAAAAAAGGCGGCGACAGACAGGAACTTCATGAAAAAATCAGAGAACATTCAATGGAGGCAGGAAAGGTTGTTAAAATTGAGGGCAAGCCAAACGACCTTATTCAAAGAATTGCTGCTGATGCTTCTTTTGGGCTTTCTGCTAAAGAACTGGAAAATATAATGGATGCTAAAAACTTTGTTGGTCGTGCACCACAGCAGACAGAAGAATTTATTGAAAACTATGTTAACCCTATACTTAAGGAGAATGCAAGTCTTATTGATGATAAAGGCGATGAAGTAAGAGTGTAATAATTAGAGGTTATAACAAATATAAAAACTATTTATTTTACTTATATCAAACTGTGATGTATAATAAGATCAGAGTAGTGTGTTAATTATTTTTCTTACAGTTTAGGAGGAATTTATATATGGTTACGGCTATAGTTGGTGCTTGTTGGGGAGATGAGGGCAAGGGTAAAATTACAGATATGCTTGCTGAAAATGCCGATATTGTTATTCGTTTTCAAGGCGGAAGCAATGCAGGACATACAATTATAAATGATTACGGTAAGTTTGCTCTTCATCAAATGCCAAGTGGTGTTTTTAATCCAAACACAGTAAATATTATTGGAACAGGTGTTGCTTTTAACATACCTTATTTTGTTAAGGAACTTGAATATCTTAAAGAAGGCGGAATTAAAGAACCTAAAATTCTTATTTCAGACAGAGTTGAAATTTTAATGCCTTATCATATTCTTTTTGACACATATGAAGAGGCACGTTTAAGTGAAAGACAGTTCGGTTCAACAAAAAGCGGTATTGCACCTTTTTATTCAGACAAATATGCAAAGATAGGAATTCAGATTTGTCATCTTTTTAATGAAGAAATTTTAATGGAAAGAATAAAAGCTGCATGTGAAATTAAAAATGTCCTTCTTGAACACTTGTATCATAAACCTGTTCTTGATCCAAAGGCTATTTTTGATGAGGTAATCGGCTACAGAGATTTAGTTGCCCCTTACGTTGTTAACACAGTTGAATATCTTCATAAGGCAATTAAAGAAGGAAAAAACATTCTTCTTGAGGGACAGCTTGGTGCTTTAAAAGACCCAGATCACGGAATTTCGCCAATGACAACATCATCTTCAACTCTTGCAGGGTTTGGCTCTGTAGGTGCAGGAATACCAGCTCATTCCATTGAAAAGGTATATACTGTTGCAAAGTCTTATTCTTCGGCTGTAGGTGCGGGAGCATTTGTAAGTGAAATTTTTGGAGATGAAGCCCAAGAACTTAGAATAAGAGGCGGAGATGCAGGAGAGTTTGGTGCAACAACAGGACGTCCAAGAAGAATGGGCTGGTTTGACTGTGTTGCAACTCGTTATGGCTGTATGCTTCAAGGAGCAACAGATGTTGCACTTACAGCAATTGATGTTTTAAGCTATTTAGATGAAATTCCCGTTTGTGTAGGGTATGAAGTTGACGGTGAGGTTATGAAGGAGTTTCCCGTTACACCTGTGCTTGAAAAGGCAAAGCCTGTATATAAAGTGCTGCCTGGATGGAAGGTTGATGTAAGAGGAATTACTGATTTTAACGAACTTCCCGAAAACGCAAAAAATTATGTTAGGTTTATTGAGGATGAAATTGGTTATCCTATTACAATAGTGTCAAACGGGCCTAAAAGAAATGAGATTATTTATAGATAACCCTTGCAAATTAAGATATGCAGTGTTATAATTAAGAGCAGTAAGCATATTGTCGAGGTCAAAGAGTGGGTTCATGCCCACTCTTTTGTTTATAGTTAGGGGCTGTATATATAAAACCGATTTTAATAATAGGTTTTATTATGAAAGCAGGCTTATATAAAAAGTTTGACAATATCTTGTTTAAATTCAAAAATTGACAATAATAAGATAGACAATAAATTAAGCCACTTTAAGAAACATTTAGGCACTACTTTAAGAGGTGAAAAGATGGGTAAAACAATGAACACCGAAAAAAAGGTTGAAGCCATGCTTCTTCCTATAATAAACAACGGAGGCTTTGAGCTTGTTGATATTGAATTTGTAAAAGAAGGCCAAAACTGGTATTTAAGGATTTATGCTGACAAAGAGGGTGGAATTTCCATTGACGACTGTGAAGTTATCAGCAGATTGGCGGAAAAGGAACTTGATAAAAACGACCCGATTGAGCAGGCCTATATTTTAGAAGTCAGTTCTCCCGGCATTGACAGAGTTCTTAAAAAGGATGCTGATTTTATAAAGTTTGCAGGCGAGATTGTAGATATTAAGCTTTATAAAGCAAGAGAAAAGAAAAAAGAATTTCAAGGAAAACTTAAAGGCCTTGAAGGAACAATTGTTACAATTATTGATGAGAACGAAGAGGAAATTTCTTTTGAAAGAAAGGACATTGCTTCTATCCGTTTAGCAGTGCTTTTTTAAAGAGGAGGAATAAGAAAAATGGATAAGGCAGAGTTTATTGATGCTCTTAGGCAAATTAAAAAAGAAAAGGGCATTGATGAAGAAATAATTTTTGAAGCAATTGAAACATCACTTGTTTCAGCCTGCAAAAAACATTTTGGAACATCACAGAACATAAAGGTTGAAATGAACAGAGAAACGGGAGATGTTGAGGTTTTTGCACAAAAGGATGTTGTTGAAGAAGTGGAAGACGGCTTGCTTCAAATATCACTTGAAGATGCACAAAAAATCAATAAGAAATTAAGATTAGGCGATGTTTACAACGAAGTTGTAACACCTAAGGATTTCGGCAGAATTTCTGCCCAGACAGCAAAACAGGTTGTTGTTCAAAAGTTCAGAGAAGCTGAAAGAGAAATTCTTTTTAATCAGTATATTACAAAAGAAAGAGATATTGTAACAGGTATTGTTCAAAGAAAAGAAAAGAAAAACGTGATTATTCAGCTTGGAAAGATAGATGCTGTTCTTGCTCCAAACGAGCAAATTCCCGGAGAGGAATATTCTTTTGCAGAGAGAATAAAAGTTTATGTTGTGGAAGTAAAACAAACAACAAAAGGACCCCAGATTTATGTTTCAAGAACACATCCGGAGCTTGTTAAAAGACTTTTTGAACAGGAAGTTCCCGAAGTCCATGACGGGTTGGTTGAAATTAAAAGTATTGCAAGAGAAGCAGGCTCAAGAACAAAAATTGCTGTTTACAGCAAAGACCCTAATGTTGACGCTGTTGGAGCTTGTGTAGGACAAAACGGATACAGAGTAAATGTTATTGTAAGCGAGCTTCAAGGAGAAAAAATAGACATTATCAACTGGAGCGAAGACCCTAAAGAGTTTATTGCGGCTGCACTAAGCCCGTCTAAGGTTGTCGCTGTTAAAATCAGTGAAGAAACACAAAGTGCAAAAATAGTTGTTCCCGACCATCAGCTTTCTCTTGCCATTGGAAAAGAAGGGCAAAATGCAAGGCTTTCCGCAAAGCTTACAGGGTGGAGAATAGATATTAAAAACGAAACACAGGCGGCACAAACTTCTTTCCTTGATGATGAAATTAGTGAGAAAACAGAAACCATTGAAGAAACAAACGCCGCTTCAGAAATGGAAAATATTAAAGAATAAGCCTTAAAGGGGGAGATATGAATGATAAAGCATAAAAAAATTCCTCTTAGAAAATGCACCGGATGTCAGGAAATGAAAAACAAAAAAGAGCTTATCAGAATTGTGCGCAGTGAAGAAGGTGAGTTTTCCCTTGACACAACAGGTAAAAAACAAGGCAGAGGTGCATATATTTGCAAATGTGTTGAGTGTCTTGATAAGGCGCAAAAAACAAAAGGTCTTGAACGCAGTTTTAAATCGTCTGTTCCCAAAGAAGTATATGAAAAATTAAAGGAAGAACTTTTGGAGAGTAATGATGAATAAAATATTATCCATTCTTGGATTATGTATGAGAGCAGGGCTTTTAAGCTCAGGAGAAGTTTCAGCGGAGGCTGCAATAAAAAGCGGCAAGGCAGAACTTATAATTTTAAGTCAGGATGCTTCGGAAAACACAAAAAATAAATTTCTTAACTCGTCAGAGTTTTATAAAATAAAATTAATTATTTTTGGACAAAAAGAAGATTTGGGAAAAGCAATAGGGAAAGCGGAACGTTCAGTTTTGGCTGTGTGTGATAAGGGCTTTTCAAAAAAAATATTATCTCTTTTTGAACAAAACATTTGACATAGCAATTTCAGGAGGTGGAGCCTTTGTCAAAACTAAGAATACATGAACTTGCAAAAGAATTAAACATAAACTCCAAAATTATAATTGAAAAGGTTAAAGAATACGGAGTTGAAGCTTCAAGCCATATGAGTACCGTTGATGCAGACACGGCAAATAAAATAAGAAATATTTATAAGCCTAAAGAAGCTGCGAAGGAAACTCAAAAACTTGAAAACCAACAGCCTAAAAAGGCCGAAGACAGACCAAAGCAAGAACCACAGAAAAAAGAAGGCTTTAAACAAAATAACCAAAAAACAAAAGCTCCGTCACAGCATCAAAACACAAGGGAAACTCCTAAAAACGACAGAAAGCCTCAAAACACCAATCAATCAAGCGGACAAAAAACCACTTCAAACAACAAAGGAACTTTTAATAAAAACACTTTTAACAATAAACCCCAAAGCGGAAACAAACCAGGCTTTGAGCAAAAGAAAACCCAAGAAAATCAGCAAAAAGGCGGAAAAAGTAATTTTAACAAACCGTCTGCTAATCAAAACAGAAATAATTTTAACGGAAAAAATCAAAGCAACAGAAACAATAAAAAACAAGAGCCTTTAAAGCAGCCTGCTCCAAAGCCTGTTGAACCTGTTGAGGAAGAAGTTAAAATTAAATATATCCCAGAGGTTTTAACTGTTAAAGAATTTGCTGCGGTTTTAGGAAAAAGCGGTGCAGAAATTGTAAAACTCTTATTTAAAAAAGGACATATGCTTAGCATAAACAGTGAAATTGATTTTGAAACAGCTTCACAAATTGCTGACGAGTATAATGTGATTCTTGAAATAGAAGAAGAAAAAGATATTTTTGAAGAAGCTTTTAAAGATGAAGTTGATGATGAAGCTTCACTTACAAAAAGACCTCCTGTTGTTGTTGTTATGGGCCATGTTGACCACGGAAAAACATCTCTTTTGGATGCAATACGTAAAGCAAGGGTAACAGCAGGTGAGGCAGGCGGAATTACACAGCACATAGGTGCATATACGGTTGAAATTGAAGGCAACCCAATTACTTTCCTTGATACACCCGGGCATGAGGCTTTTACGGCAATGCGTATGCGTGGAGCACAAGTTACGGATATTGCAATTCTTGTTGTTGCGGCAGACGATGGTGTTATGCCTCAGACTGTTGAGGCCATTAACCATGCAAAGGCGGCAGGAGTTGAAATTATTGTTGCTGTAAATAAAATAGACAAAGTTGGCGCAAACCCTGACAGAGTTAAGCAAGAGCTTACAGAACATGGAATTTTAACGGAAGACTGGGGCGGTGAAACAATATGCGTTCCTGTTTCTGCATTAAACAAAATAGGCATTGACACACTTCTTGAAATGATTATTCTTGCTGCTGAAATGAAAGAGCTTAAAGCTAACCCTAATAAAAAAGCAAGGGGAACAGTAATTGATGCACAGCTTGATAAAGGCAGAGGCCCTGTGGCAACTATTCTTGTTCAAGACGGAACATTGTCTGTGGGAGATCCGGTTGTTGCGGGAAGTGCTTATGGAAAAATCAGAGCAATGATGGACGACAAAGGCAGAAGAGTAAAAAAAGCAGGTCCTTCCACACCTGTGGAAATTTTAGGACTTTCTGAAGTTCCTACAGCCGGTGATGCTTTTTATGCGGCAGATAACGACAAACAAGCACGTTCTGTTGCTGAATCAGTTGTTGCAAAAAGCAGAACTGATATGATTAAAAATTCACAGCCGAAAGTTTCCCTTGATGACCTTTTTACACAAATTCAAAGCGGCAACGTAAAAGAGCTTAACATTGTTGTTAAAGCTGACGTTCAAGGTTCTGTTGAGGCTGTTAGACAAAGCCTTGAAAAGCTTTCCAATGATGAGGTTAGAGTTCGCATAATTCACGGCGGTGTTGGAACAATAACAGAAAGTGATGTTATGCTTGCAAGCGCTTCAAATGCAATAATAATCGGATTTAATGTTCGCCCTGAGCCAATGGCCAAAACATTTGCAGATACGGAAAAAGTTGATTTAAGACTTTACAGAGTTATATACAATGCCATAGAAGATATTATGACTGCAATGAAGGGTATGCTTGACCCTGTTTATGAAGAAAAGATTATCGGTCATGCAGAAATAAGGCAGGTTTTCAAAGCTTCCGGAATTGGTTCTATTGCAGGAAGTTATGTAACAGACGGAAAGTTTCAGCGAGGCTGCAAGGTGAGGGTTTTCCGTGGAAACGATTTAATTCATACAGGAGAACTTGAAAGCCTTAAGCGTTTTAAAGATGACGTTAAGGAAGTAAACACAAACTATGAATGTGGTCTTGTTATTAAAAAGTTCAACGATTTTAAGGAAGGCGACACAGTTGAGGCCTACATTATGGTTGAAGTTCCAAGATAATGAGGTGAAAAAATGAAAAACAACACAAGAATGATTCGTATAAATGATGAAATACAAAGAGAGATTGCCCAAATAATAAGGTCGGAAGTTAAAGACCCGAGAATAGGTTCTCTTACAAGCGTTATTCGTGCAGAAACAACAAGCGACCTTAAATATTCAAAAATATTCATTTCTGTTCTTGGAAATGATGAAGAAAAGCAAAGTGTTATGAAAGGTCTTAAAAACGCAGGCGGTTTTATAAGACACCTTCTTGCGGAAAGAGTTAATTTGAGAAATACTCCCGAGCTTATTTTTAAGCTTGACGATTCTGTTGAATATTCTGTAAGAATGAATAGTCTTATCAACCAAATTTCAAAAGGCTCAAATTCCCAAGGTGAAAATAATGAATGAAACTTTTGAAGAAATAAGAAAACTTATTGACTTAAGTGACAGCATAGCCATTTCGGGGCACATAAGCCCCGATGGTGATGCTATTGGCTCATGTGCAGCTTTAGCCATGGCCCTTAAAATTATGGGCAAGGATGTTAAGGTGATTTTAGATGAATATCCTGAGGTTTTTTCAATAATTCCCACAGGAGGCATTTTTGTTAAAGAAGCCGAAGAAGATTATTTGCCTGATTTGTATATAGCTCTTGATAGCGGCGATAAAGAAAGGCTTGGAAAAAACGCAGATTTATTTGATAAAACACTTCATACAGTAAATATTGACCATCATGTAAGCAACACTCTTTATGGAAAAGTAAATTATATTGATGAAGAAGCGTCCTCCACAAGTGAAATTATTTTTCAATTTCTTTATGGCTACGCCCCTATTGATAATGATATTGCCGCAGCTGTTTATGCGGGAATTATATTTGATACAGGCGGTTTTAGACATCCTTCCACAACACCCGTTACAATGGCAATAGTTTCTGAACTTTTAGAATATGATTTTAATTTTACAAGTATTTATAATTCGATTTTCCATTCAAGAAAGTTTACAGAAGCAAAGGCCATGGGTAAAGCACTTATAAATCTTGAGTCACATTTTGACGATAGATGCGTAACCTCATATATTACCCTTAAAGAAATGCAAGAGCATGGTTTGGCAATTGATGAGGTTTCCGAGGTTTCAAGCTATATTAAAGGCATAAGCGGAAGTGTTGTTTCTGTTTTCTTCCACGAAAAAGAAAACAATGTTTTTAAGGTAAGCATGAGAAGTGAACCTCCGTTTAATGTTTGTGCTATTGCTCAATCCTTTGGCGGCGGAGGGCATAAACAGGCCGCAGGCTGCAGTGTTCAAGGATGCTTGGAGGATGTTTTTAAAAAGGTTATTGAAGAAGTGGAAAAACAGTTAAGGGGGTAACCTTTTGGACGGAATAATTAACATTTATAAAGAAAAAGGCTTTACTTCCCACGATGTTGTTGCTGTTGTCAGAAAAACCATAAATCAAAAAAAGGTTGGCCATACGGGAACCCTTGACCCAGATGCCACAGGTGTTCTTCCCATATGTATAGGCAGAGGGACTAAGCTTTCTGACTATATAATGGCTGCAGAAAAAGAATATCTGGCAGAGGTTACTTTTGGAATTACAACAACAACTGAAGATGCCAGCGGAGATATACTTGAACAAAAGAAAGTTGTTTTTAATGAGAAAGATATAAAAAAGGCTGTAGGCAGCTTTGTTGGAGAAATTGAACAGATACCTCCAATGTATTCCGCAATAAAAATTGATGGAAAAAAACTTTATCAGCTTGCAAGAGAGGGGAAAGAAATAGAAAGAAAAACAAGAAAAGTAGAGATTAAAAAAATAGAAATTCTTGAATTTCTTCCTCCCAATAAAATAAAAATTTCTGTTACTTGCTCAAAGGGAACTTACATAAGAACTCTTTGTAAAGATA
Source organism: Lachnospiraceae bacterium (assembly GCA_040772665.1). Classification (GTDB taxonomy): domain Bacteria; phylum Bacillota; class Clostridia; order Lachnospirales; family Anaerotignaceae; genus JAXGXT01. The sequence continues at coordinate 395,735 of JAXGXT010000002.1, forward strand.
TAGGGGAAAAACTTGGGTTTGGGGCACACATGTCAAGCCTTGAACGAACAAGAAGCGGTGCTTTTATAAAAGAAAACGCCATAACCCTTACAAAACTTAAAACACTTAAAGAGGAATCTAGGCTTAATGAAGTTGTTTTGCCTATGGAAAAGGCTCTTGAAAGTTACGGGCGTATTTTTGTAAATGAAAAAGCAGATAAATTAATTCATAACGGATGTAAAATATACAGCCAATATTTTGAAAAAACCGATAAGGAAATTTTAATTGGCGAAACTGTCACAGCTTATGACAGCAAGGGTATGCTTGTTGGGATTTTTACCATAATTGAAGATGATAAAAAGGTTTGTATCAAGCCTTTAAAAATACTTTTGTAAAGCAAAAGGGGCATTATTTATGAAACACATAACAAACCATTATATAGAACAAACTGAAAAAACTTCGGTAACCTTGGGCAATTTTGACGGTATACATTTGGGACACCGAAGTCTTATATCTGAAATGATGTTAGAAGCAAAAAAGAACAATCTTAAATCTGTTGTTTTTTCCTTTTACCCTCATCCTATGTTTGTGTTTTCTAATAAAAAACACAATGCACTTATAATGTCGCCGGAAGAAAAAAGGCTTTCGTTAGAGGAAATGGGTGTGGATATTTATATAGAATATCCCTTTGATAAAAACTTTGCTTCTTTAACTGCAAAAGAGTTTGCTGTTGATATTTTGTTTAAAAAATTAAACTGCAAGGTGCTTGTTGTAGGTGAAAACTATAAATTTGGTTACGGGCAAGAGGGTAACTGTGAAACACTTAAAAAGTTAGGCAATGAATATGGTGTGAAAGTAATTTCAATTCCTTCTGTCAATTATGAAAAGGAAAGAGTCAGCAGCAGCAGAATAAGGCAGGCCTTAGTAGACAAAAAAATTGACCTTGCCAACAGACTTTTAACAATGCCTTATTTTATTTACGGTGAGGTTGTCAAGGGAAAACAGCTTGGAAGAACAATTGGTTTTCCTACAATTAACATTATCGCCGATCAAGATAAGCTTTTTCCGCCAAACGGTGTTTATGCCACAAGAAGTCTTTATGACGGAAAGTTTTACTATGGTGTTACAAACATTGGAATAAACCCTACTGTTAATGGAGAAACTAAAATCGTAGAAACATATCTTTTTGATTTTGAAAAGGTAGTTTACGGAGAATATATAAAAACATACGTTTTTCATTTTATTAGGCATGAGGAAAAGTTTTTAAGTGTTGACAGACTCCAAAACCAGCTTATTTCAGATGCAGACAATGCAAAAGAATATTTTAAAACAGATGAGTATAAATATTGGAGTGAAAAATATTAAATTACTTGAAATGGAAAAAGAAATATGATAGAATAACGAAGTTATGAACCGTAGCTCAGTGTTTGGAAACTCCAGCCAATACTTAGCCGCAGGGGATACTATTTATTTTTAAGGAGGAAATTAAAAATGTCAACAATCAACAAACAAGAAATTATTGAAAAGTATGGAAGAACACCTACAGATACAGGTTCACCTGAGGTGCAGATTGCTCTTTTAACAGCAAGAATAACTCTTCTTACAGAGCATCTTAAAATGCATAAAAAAGATCACCACTCAAGAAGAGGTCTTTTAATGCTTGTTGGTCAAAGAAGAGGTCTTCTTAACTATCTTAAAGAAAAAGATATTGTAAAATATCGTGAACTTCTTGGCGAATTAGGTTTAAGAAAATAATTTCAAACAATAATAATAGAGAGGATTTTATGTCCTCTCTATTGTTGTATTTATTTAAAGCACAAAAACTTAATATAAATACAATTGCAGTGGTTTAAAAATGTATGTTTTAACACTATAGGTTTTTAGCTTAGGGCAGAAATTGTTTTCTGTTTTAAGCTGAAGATCTATGGTGTTAGAGAAAGTTTATTTTAAAAAGGAGAATTTAAAACATGTTTAGAACTTACTCAACGCAATTTGCAGGTCGTGAACTATCAGTGGAAATAGGCAGGGTGGCAGAGCTTGCCAACGGAGCCGCTATTATTAGATACGGCGAAACCGTTGTTCTTGTTACAGCAACAGCCTCCGACAAACCAAGAGCAGGCATTGACTTTTTCCCATTAAGCATTGACTATGAAGAAAGACTTTATTCCGTTGGAAAAATTCCCGGAGGATTTATTAAAAGAGAGGGAAGACCCTCTGAAAAAGCAATACTCACTTCAAGATGTATTGATAGGCCTATAAGACCTCTTTTTCCTAAGGATTACAGAAATGACGTTGCAATTGTTGCAACTGTTATGTCTGTTGATCAAGATTGTCAGCCTGAACTTGCGGCTATGCTTGGAGCATCAATTGCTCTTTCTATTTCAGACATTCCCTTTACAGACCCTGTTGCTTCAACAAATATAGGGCTTATTGACGGAGAGCTTATTGTCAACCCTGATTCTGCACAAAGAGAAGTTTCCGACCTTCAGCTTACAGTTGTTTCAAAGGCGGACAAGGTTATGATGATTGAAGCCGGGGCAAACATTGTTTCTAACGATGTTATGATGAAAGCAATTCATTTGGCACATGACGAAAACATTAAAATTGTTGAGTTTATTAGCACAATTGTTGAAGCCGAAGGAAAAGAAAAACAGATTTATGAAGAGTATTCAATTAATGAAGATGCATATAAATTTGTGTGTGAATATATAACGGATTTAAGAATGGAAGAAGCTGTTTTTACAGATTTAAAACAGGAAAGAGATTTAAAAATCAAGGAAATTACAGAAGAAGTTGTAGAAAATCTTTCTGAAAAACTTGCTGAAATAGTTAATGAAGACGAAGATATTGAAGCTCTTATTAACGATATTATTTACAAGTTTGAAAAAAATACAGTTAGACGTATGATTTTAAAGGATAAAAAACGACCTGACGGAAGAGGAATTGAAGAAATACGTAAGCTTTCCGCAGAAGTTGATATTTTACCAAGAACTCATGGTTCTGCTCTTTTTGCAAGAGGACAAACACAATCCCTCACTGTAACCACACTTGGAAGTATTTCCGAGATTCAAAGACTTGATGGTCTTGATGCAACAGAAACAACAAAAAGATATATGCATCACTATAATTTCCCTGGTTTTTCAGTTGGAGAGGCAAAAACTTCAAGAGGGCCGGGGCGTCGTGAAATCGGTCATGGCGCTTTGGGCGAAAGAGCACTTCTTCCAGTTATTCCAAACGAAGAAGATTTTCCATATGCAATCAGACTTGTTTCAGACATTTTAAGCTCAAACGGTTCAACAAGTCAGGCAAGCATCTGTGGTTCAACACTTTCATTAATGGCTGCCGGAGTTCCTATTAAAGCTCCTGTTGCAGGTATTTCCGTTGGGCTTGTTACAGGCGAAAATGATGAAGATTTCATTATGATGACAGACATTCAAGGTCTTGAAGACTTTTTTGGAGACATGGACTTTAAGGTTGCGGGAACTCATGAAGGAATTACTGCAATTCAGATGGACATGAAAATTAAAGGTCTTACATTTAAAATGATTGAGCAGGCTCTTGAACAGACAAAAAGAGCAAGAGATTTCATTCTTGATGAAGTAATGCTTAAGTGCATAAGTGAGCCAAGAACAAAACTTTCAAAATATGCTCCAAAAATTCTTACTCTCACAATTGATGTTGATAAGATTGGCGAGCTTGTTGGGCCAAGAGGAAAGACAATTAAAAAGATTATTGAGGAAACAGGCTGTTCCATTGATACAGAAGATGACGGCAGAGTATTTATTAAGGGCGAAGATGATGAAATGATGAACCTTGCCGCTGAAAGAATAAGAGCCATCACAATGGTTCCTGAAACAGGCGCAATTTATAACGGAAAAGTAACAAGGCTTATGGAATTTGGAGCTTTTGTTGAAATAGCTCCAAGTAAAGAAGGTCTTGTTCATATCTCAAAAATTGCAAAACAACGTGTAAATAAAGTTGAAGATGTGCTTAAAGAGGGCGACTTGGTAACGGTTAAGCTGCTTGAAATTGACAAACAGGGAAGACTTAATCTTTCAATCAAAGACGCAATTAAAGAAGAAGAAAATATTTAAGGGTTAATAAAAAGCGGTCATGAGATAATCTGTGACCGCTTTAATTTTATATAGTATTAAAAAGTTTAAAACATACAAAATAGTTATTAAGTAAAAACTATTTAATTATTTGACAAAAAATAAAATTTTATGGCATAAAAGCTTTTTAAACAAACAATATCATTATAAGGAGGCACGTTATGGTTACAATAAATACTCTTTCCAACGGAGTTAGAGTGGTGTTGGAAGAAATTCCATATGTAAGAAGTATTTCCTTGGGAATTTGGGTTAAAAATGGTTCTGCAAACGAAAGTAAAGAATTAAGCGGAATCTCCCATTTTATAGAACACATGATGTTTAAAGGAACGTATAAAAGAAGTGCAAAAGATATTGCAGAAGAAATGGATTCTGTTGGGGGCCAGATTAATGCCTACACAACAAAAGAATACACTTGTTACCATACAAGAACTTTAGACAAACATTTTCACATTGCCTTTGACATAATAAGCGATATGTTTTTAAACTCTAAGTTTGATAATGATGATATTAAAAAAGAATGCAATGTGATAACCGAAGAAATTAATATGTACGAAGATTCACCCGAGGAGCTTGTTCATGAACTTTTACAAGCAGAAATTTGGAAAAACAACAGTATCGGGATGCCTATTTTAGGAACAGTTGAAACAATATCTTCTTTTAATCATGACATACTTTTATCATACTATAGAAATAATTATAGAACAGACAATACTGTGATTTCCATTACAGGCAATTTTCAAACAGAAGAAATTATAAAAGTTATTGAAGAAAGATTTGGATGCTGGAAAACAGAAATTGCAGAAGAAAAGAAAGAGGATTTAATAGAATATCATCCTGTTATTTATAAAAAAAGAAAAGATACTGAACAGGTTCATGTTGTTTTGTCGTTCCCTGCCATTGAAAGAGAATCCCCTAAAAAATATATTTATACCGTTTTTAATACAATATTCGGCGGCGGTATGAGCAGTTTGCTTTTTCAGAAAGTAAGGGAGGACAACGGCTTAACTTATTCAATTTACAGCTATTTATCACAATATTCAGAAGTAGGTATTTTAGCGGTGTATGCAGGCATGAACCCTAACCAAACTGAAACAGTATTAAAGCTTATATTTGAAGAAATTGAAGAGTTGAAAAAAAATAATATTTCTGAAAAAGTGCTTGCACAAACTAAAGAACAAATAATAAGCAATTTTATAATAAGCAGTGAAAGCACAGTAAACAGAATGACTTCCAACGGAGGTTCAATTCTTTTGAGAGGCTCTGTTAGAAGTCAGGAGGAAATAATCAACAAGATAGAAGAAGTATCCCTTGAAGATATTAAAGATGTTTTAAACGAAGTTTTTGATTATAAAAAAATGAGTATTTGCCTTGTTGGAAAAACTGACAATATTGATATTGATAAGGTTTTGGGAGTTTTATAATAAAAGGATTTAAAGTTTTGAGTTAGAAAAACTTTGTGCTTTATAAAAGGGTATGACTATAGGTTTTAAAATGCCGCCACTATGTGGTAGTGGCTTATAAAGCAAAGTGGCGGCAGAAGTCTTTAAGTTTTTTGTTCTTGCCTGATTTTTGAAATAAACGTTAGGGTGGATTTTATCCACCCCGGCTTTTATTTGTAAGCGTCA